>JASHNW010000003.1 GCA_030041435.1 Acidobacteriaceae bacterium | reverse complement strand
CTGATGAAGGAGTTTCTGGAGCCGTTGCAGCACGACGCGCTGTTCGGAGACGGCGAAGACGGCGATGGCGGCGAGAGCGAGAACAGCAGCAGCGCGCTGATGAGCTTTGGATCACAGGCGCTGGCGAAGGCCATCTCTGAGCGAGGCGGATTTGGAATTGCAGAAAAGATTATCGGCCACTTTGCGGGGGGCAACAGGGGAAACTCGGCGGGAAAGCCGGAAACTTAGCGCATTCTTAGAATGGGCCGGAAAACGTGACTAAAGTGTTGGATGAAGCCGCCGATGACTGAAGTTGAGGAGCACAGGCATGAATGTAAACAACGACCTCCAGGGTGTTCAGCAGCTGTTTTCGAGCCAGCAGGTGATCAGGGCGGAAGGCGCCAAAACGCAGAACGCGGCAGGCTCCGCGGCAGCTGCGGGGGCAGATGAAGCGACGCTCAGCCACGCAGCGAGCCTGGCGTCGCAGGCGGCATCGGATTCGGATGTAAGGATGGACAAGGTAGCCGAGGTGCAGCAGGCGCTGGCCTCCGGCACTTACAACGTCTCGTCGGGCGAAGTGGCGGGCAAAATGATCGACCGGATGCTGGGGCACTGAGGTGGCTGTTTCGGCGCTGGAACTAATCGGCGAAGCGATCGAGGCGCTTACCCGCGCGGATGCGGCGCGGCTCAGGAGGCTCGCCGAAGAGGCGCAGCAGGCTGAGATTCCACGCGCCGAGCCCGAACTGCGATTCGTTGTGGAGCGGCAGAAGACGCTTGCCCGGTTGCTGGCGCTGACGAGGCGCAACCTGCGGCTGCTGCGAGGTTCGGGCCGGGATCCTGGCGGCTACGGCGCAGCGCGGCACTGAAGGCGGAACGGCGATGGCAACGATCAGCACAGCGTTCAACATTGCGACGGGCGCGCTCGATGCGGATCAGGCCGCGCTGGACGTTGTTGCGAATAACACCGCCAACGTGAACACTCCCGGGTACACGCTGGAGATGCCGACCTGGGAACAGAACGATTCGGTTTCCCTGGGCGGCGTGGATTTCGGCATGGGTGCAACCATGAGCGGCGCCGAGTCGCAGCGCAGTCTGGTGCTGGATCAGGCGGTGCAGCAGCAAACGCAGACGGAGAGCGCGTCGAGCGCGCGGCTGACGGCGCTCAATCAGATTCAGGCATTGTTCAGCGGAGCTACGGGCGCGGATACGGATTCGAGTGCAACCAGCGGCATCGGCAGCGACCTGTCGAATCTGTTCGATTCCCTGTCGTCGCTGGAGAGCAGTCCGGCGGACGATTCGCTGCGGCAGCAGGTCCTGAGCGCGGCAAACACGCTGGCATCCGACTTTAACGGGACAGCTGCGCAGCTCCAGGCGCAAGGAACATCGCTCGATCAGCAGGGAGCGAGCGTGGTCGAGCAGGCGAACTCGCTGCTCCAGGATGTGGCGCAGCTCAATCTGCAGATCGAAACCACCAGTCCCAATGCGGACGCGGGAACGCTCGAGGATCAGCGGCAGCAGGACCTCACCAGCCTTTCGCAGCTGATGGGCATCCGCACCGTAACCACGGAAAACAACGGGCTGACGGTGACGACAACCGGCGGCACTCTGCTGGTGTCGCAGGGCCAGGTCTTTCAGCTGACGAGCGGTGAGAGCGGCGGCGTGACCCATTATTTCGACTCGCAGGGAAACGACGTGACCGCGGACCTGACCGCCGGGGGCGGCGAACTGGGGGGAATTCTGACGGCGCGCGACCAGGATATTCCGCAGGTGGAGAACTCTCTGGATCAGCTCGCCTATGCGGTCGCCTCGCAGATGAACACCCAGAATGCGGCAGGATCCGATCTGAACGGCAATCCGGGAGCCGCGATCTTCGGCTTACCGGCGGGTGCGTCTGCCGCAGATCCGACCGGGACGGCCGCGGGACTCTCGGTAGTGATGACGGATCCATCGCAGATTGCAGCGGCCGCGACCGGCGCCGGATCGTCGGACAGCACGAATGCGATTGCGATGGCTGATATCGCCGATGAGGCAATTGTCAACGGCACCACACCGGCGCAGGACTTTTCGGATTTCGTGACGACGCTGGGGAGTCTCGTCAGTGAGGTGTCCACCGAGAACACCGCCCAGCAGTCGGCGCTGACGCAACTGCAGAATCAGGTGGGATCGTTGTCGGGCGTCAGCCTGAACGACGAAGCCGCGTCGCTGGAGACGCTGGAGCAGTCGTATGAGGCGGCGTCGAAACTGTTCACCTCGCTCGATGAGGTGATGACATCGGCGCTGAATCTGGGCGTGGAGACAACCTATACCTAAGGGGCTGGCAGGCGGGTAGCAGGCGGAACAGCGACAGAAGCCGCGGAGGAACAGGAATGCGGGTCAATCCGCAATACATGACGGGCCTGGTGAACTCGCTGGACGCGTCGTCGGCGGCGGAAGCGCAGATGACGCAGGAACTGGCCAGCGGTTCGCGCGTGAGTTCTCTGAGCGACGACCCTGTAGCGGCCGGAGAGAATGTGCTGCTGAGCGCGCAGATCGCGAGTGACGATTCCTTCTCGCAGACGGCCTCGACAACGCAGAGCATGCTGCAGGTGACCGATTCGGCGCTGAGCACCGTGGTGAGCCAGCTGACGTCGGCCATTTCGCTGGCCACAGAGGCGAATAACGGCACGCTGAACGCCGGCGATGTGCAGTCGATCTCCAATCAACTGGCCGGCATACGCGACGAAGTAGTCTCGATGGCGAATACCAATTACCTGGGAAAGTATGTCTTTTCCGGAAGCTTGGGAAGCACAGCGCCATATGCGCTCGACACCACTGTGTCCCCGGCGGTGGCGACGTACGAGGGCGACGGCGATGTGGAGTATCTGCAAACTCCGAACGGGCAGAAGATCCAGCTGAATGTGCCAGGCAGCCAGATATTCTCCGCGCCCGGGAGCGATGTGCTGGGAACGCTCAATCAGCTGGTAGCCGATTTCGCGACAGGGACACCCTCAGCGACGGCGGTTGCCGATACGGAGGCCCTGGGAACGGCGGTGGGCTATGTTTCGCAGCAGCGGGTGCTGCTTGATAACTCGATTTCGCGGCTGACGGCGGCCGAGAATTACTCGCAGAGCGAGGGAACGCAGCTCGAATCGGCGCAAACTACGTTATTGCAGGCAGACGTGGGACAGGTTGCGACCCAGCTCAGCACCGCGGAGACGCAGCAGGCGGCGCTCAGCCAGGTGATTGCCACACTGGGCAAGCAGAGTTTGTTTAACGACCTCTGACGTTGGGCTCAGTGAATCGACTCTGGCTTCCGGAACGGATGGTCCGGCCGGGTACGTTGCACAGCATGGGGCGGCGGGCGCAAAACCAATGCGCGGCCGCCCCTGCCTTTACTGGACCTCGAAGTCCTGCGTGAGCGGAGTATGTTCCGACGAGTCTCCTGCGGAGACAACAAAGCGGCCGGGATCGACCTGCCAGTCGTTCTTCTTATCGCTCCAGTACGCCAGCGAGCGGCGATCGAGAGACACCGTAACGTGCTTCGTTTCGCCTGGAGCGAGCCGCACCTTCTCGAAGCCTTTCAGCTCCTTCACGGGGCGCTTTACCCTGGCGGATGGATCGCCGACGTAGACCTGAGCGACGGTGGCGCCTTCCTTCTGGCCGGTGTTGGTGACGTCGAAGGAGACGGTGATCGCAGCGTCCGGCGTGGCCTGCTGCGGCGAAACGCTCAGGTTCGAGAACGAGAAAGTGGTATACGAAAGGCCGAATCCGAAGGGAAAGAGCGGCTTTTTATCGTACGTGGTGTAGTAGCGATAGCCGAGGAAGACGCCTTCCTTATATTCGACGTGCGGAGTCCGGCCTTTCGCAACCGGAGCGGCATAGTAGTTGTCGTGCACGGGATTGTCGCTCCACGAGCGCTCGAAGCTGACCGGCAGATGGCCTTCCGGATCGTGCTGGCCGAGCAGAATCTGGGCCAGGGCGCTACCGCCCTCCTGGCCGGGATACCAGTTCTGCAGCAGCGCAGGGACGTCGTCGATCCAGCGATGCATATCGACGTCACCGCCGGCGGTGATGGTGACAATGGTATGCGGGTTGGCCTGGGCAACAGCCTGAATGAGCTGGTCCTGGCCAAAAGGAAGCTCGAAAGTGCGGTCGAACCCTTCGCTTTCCTCAGAAGGATTGAAGCCGACCGCGACGACGGCCGCATCGGCAGCCGCGGCGATCTTCTTCGCTTCAGGCGCGACGAGTTCGTCTACTCCTCGAATGCCCAATCCGATGCGGGGGTACCCTGCGTCGGGCCAGTAGTCGAGCTCTATGGACGCTGGCGTGCCCGCAGTCAGGGGCAACTCGACGTAGCGGGGCGCCTGTCCCTCGCGTGAGGGCTGATCGATCACGGTCTTGCCGTCGACGATCAGCTTGTAGGCGTCGGAGCCGCCGGCGCCGGCCAGGAAGAGATAGTCCTCCGTTTTCTCCGGCATGTATTGCGCGGTGAAGCGAATGCTGCGGCGCGTTGCCGAGGACGGCGTCCATTCTTCAGAGCGAAACGTGGCGATATGGCGTGCCGAGGAGACCGTCGGAGAGCCACTGAAGTTCGGATTGTCGAAGCTTTCAATCTTCACCTGCGAACCCACCCAGGGGTTTGCCGAGGGTTTGCCGGAAGCGTCGTAGAACTCGGTTTGCTGGAAGAGATCGTCGGCAGTGGGAAGCCCAGGCACATAGAGAACCTTCGCTTTGCCCGCAAGGGCATTGGAGATGCCGGTCATGATGCTGACGGGCGCGAAGGCGTCGACATGCGAACTGCCTCCGCCGCCGGGAACGGCGGGCCATGCGTCGGGCCCGACAACGGCGATGGTGTGTACCTGATTTGGGTCGAGCGGGAGCAGATTGCCGTCATTCTTCAGCAGCGTGATGCTCTCCAAAGCTTCCTGCAGGGCAACGTCGCGGCCTTCCTGACTGTATTGCGGATCGCTGATGTCGAGTTGATCGCGATCGAGGAAGCCGAAGCGGATGGCGGTGCGGAAAATGCGGCGGACCTTATCGTCGATGGTGGCTTCGGAGACCTGGCCGCTTTGCACCGCGGGCAGCAGGTTTTTGGGATTCATGAATTCGGCGAAGGGCATCTCGAGGTCGAGACCGCCGTTCGCAGCGCCGACCGCAGAGTAGGTAGCCATCCAGTCGGACATCAGAATCCCGTTGAATTTCCAGTCGCCCTTAAGGATGTCGAGGTTGAGGTGCTTGTTTTGGGTAGCATGGACGCCGTTGAGGAGGTTGTACGAATTCATCACGGCGCCGACGTGCCCTTCTTTGACGGCGGCTTCAAATGCGGGAAGATAGATTTCGCGCAGCGTACGCTCGTCCATGTCGGAACTGACGTTGTGGCGGTCGTACTCCTCGTTGTTGGCGGCGAAATGTTTGACCGTGGCGATGACGCCTTCGTCCTGCACGCCGCGAATGTAGGCAGCCGCGGTTTGGCCGGAAAGAAATGGGTCTTCGCCGAAGTATTCGAAGTTGCGGCCGTTCATGGGCGCGCGATAGATATTGACGCCGGGGCCGAGCAGGAAGTTGACGCCGCGGGCGCGCGCATCTTTGCCAATGGACTCGCCCATTTTGTCGGCCAGGTCGGGATCCCAGGCAGCGGCCAGTGCGATGCCGCCGGCATAGGCGGTATCCGGGCCCCAAGTGCGCACCCCTTCGGGACCGTCGCTCATTTTGAGGCGTGGGAAACCGGCGGACGGCTCGGCGCGGATGAACATATTGTCCTCACCGCCGATGAGCTCGAGTTTCTGCTGCAGAGTCAGCTTCGCGAGCATGGCATCGACGCGCTGCTCAATGGCGGGACTGTCAGGAACGGGCGCCTGGGCGGCGGCGGGCAGCACACAGGCTGCACAGCAAAGAAGGGATACGGCAATGTGAATCGTTTGATTACGCATGTTTTCGCTCCATAACCGGCGCTGACCAGACTCGCAGACGGAAGCGCAATTGTAAACCCTGAGACACCAGCAGCTCAGTTACCCGTTGGGGGCGAGCAGGCGTCCGTAGTAACATAAGGAAATTTTCCCGGCCCGCGGATGTGGCCAGATGCGGAGCGGATTTGCAGGAGAAGATTGTCGGCAAAGCGGCGGTTCGCAAGGAGGGGCTGGGAAAGGTGTGCGGCCGCGCGCAGTATATCGACGACATAAGTCTCCCCGAAATGCTCCACGGGGCCACCGTGCGCAGCAGCATTGCGCGTGGGCGGATTCTGGGAATCGAGTTCGGCCCTGGCATTCCCTGGAACGAATTTGTCATCGTCACGGCGACCGATATCCCGGGCGAAAACGAGATAGCGCTGATCAACCACGACTGGCCGTGCCTCGCCCGGGAATTCGTCAATCATCCCGAGGAACCGATTCTGCTGCTGGCGCATGCCGACCGGCACCTGCTGCCGAAGGCCGTGGCGGCGGTGCGCGTGCAGTACGAGGAAATGCCCGCGATATTCACGATCGAAGAGAGCGAGCGCGGGGAGACGATTGTGTGGGGCACCGACAACGTCTTCAAGTCGTTTTTGCTGGAGAAGGACGATGTGGATGCAGCGTGGGCCACGGCGGACGTGATCGTCGAGGGCGAGTACACGACCGGCGCACAGGAGCACCTCTACATCGAAAACAACGGGGCGATCGCGGCGTATTCGCGGGAAGGCCAGCTGACGGTGTGGGGCTCGCTGCAATGCCCGTTCTACGTGCACAAGTCGCTGGTGAAATTGACCGGGCTGTCGGAAGAGAAGGTTCGCATTGTGCAGGTGGAGACGGGCGGCGCGTTTGGCGGCAAGGAAGATTATCCGTCGATGATCGGTGCGCACGCGGCGCTTCTGGCCATGAAGTCGGGACGTCCGGTGAAGATCGTCTACGACCGCGCCGAAGATATGGCGGCGACAACGAAACGGCATCCGTCGCGCATTCGGCACAGGACGGCGGTGACGCGCGACGGCAGGCTGCAGGCGGCGGAAATTGAAATCGCTCTGGACGGGGGCGCTTATTCGACGCTGTCGCCGACGGTGCTGTCGCGGTCCACGATTCATGCCGGCGGCCCGTATTTCTGGCCGAATATTCGCGTGAAGTCGAAGGCATTGGCGACGAATTGCCCGCCGCACGGCGCGTTTCGCGGATTTGGAGCGCCGCAGAGCCTGTTTGCGGTCGAGCGGCACATGGATCACATCGCGGAAGCGCTCGGCCTTCCTCCTGAAGAAGTGCGGCGCAGGAATTTTCTGAAGCCGGGGTTGACGACAGCCACGGGCCAGGAAATTCGCGAGGCGCTGGATCTCGAGAAACTGATGGAGCGCGCGCTGGCGGAGTCGGATTACTACGCAAAGCGGAAGCGTTTCGACCGGGTCAACGCGGGCGCCGGGACGAAGAAGAAGGGCATCGGGCTGGCGACGTTCCTGCACGGTTCGGGATTCACGGGTTCGGGCGAGCGCTATCTGAATTCGCTGGTGGCGGTGGATCTGACCGCAGAAGGCAGGGCGCGCGTGCTGGTATCGAGCACGGAGTTCGGGCAGGGAACGAATACCATTCTTTGCCAGATCGCGGCCGAGTCGCTGGGTGTCGATTACGACCTGGTCGAAATGGGCCCTCCGGATACAAGCGTGGTGCCCAACTCCGGACCGACCGTGGCGTCGCGCACGTCGATGGTGGTGGGTAAGCTGGTGCAGTCGGCAGCGCACGGACTGAAGCAGACGCTGCTGGCGAGTGGACTGCTGGCCGAGGGATACACATCGGCGGAATTTGTAGCCGCTGCGCGCACATATGTGGCGCAGCATGGCAGCCTGCGCGCGGAGAGTCGCTATCAGGCCCCGCCGGGCGTTCACTGGGACGACCGTACCTATCGCGGAGAGGCGTACGCGGCCTATGCTTGGGCTGTGTACGTGGCTGAGGTGACGGTCGATCTCACAACATGCGGAGTGACGATCGATGATTTTGTCGCTATGCAGGAAGCGGGGCGGGTACTGAATCCGGTGCTGGCGACGGGCCAGATCGAGGGCGGCGTGGCGCAGGGGATCGGTTGGGCGCTTTACGAGAAGGTGGTGTGGAATCGCGGCCGGATGGCGAACAACCAGATGACCAACTACATTATTCCGACCACGCAGGATATTCCGCCGATTCGCGTCTTCTTCGCGGAATTGCCGTTCGGACATGGAGCCTATGGCGCGAAGGGAATCGGCGAGTTGCCGATGGATGGGCCGGCGCCGGCAATTCTGAACGCGGTGTCGCACGCGACCGGGAAGCAGTTCGACGCTGTCCCGCTGCTGCCGGAGGATATGTTCCTCCGCATGGCTGTGCGCCAGCCCGAGCCGGCGGTGGTGGCGCTGTGACCCTGCAGAGATTCTCGCTCCGCGTGAACGGTGAGTCGCGGACCGTGGAGTCGCATGCGATGGCGCGGCTGCTGGACGTACTGCGACGCGATCTGCAGCTGACGGGTACAAAAGAAGGATGCGGTGAGGGCGAGTGCGGGGCGTGCAGTGTGCTGCTGAATGGCGACCTGGTGAACAGCTGTCTGATTCCCGTGGCGCAGGCGGACGGCGCGGAGATCGAGACGGTAGAAGGCCTGGGATGCGACGACCGTCTCCATGCAATTCAGCGCGCGTTTCTTTCCTGCGGCGGCGGGCAGTGCGGCATGTGCACACCGGGAATGCTGGTGGCTTCCGCTCATTTGCTGAGGAAGAATCCCCGGCCGGATCTCGAGGCAATTCGCGAAGGATTGAACGGGAATCTGTGCCGCTGCACGGGATATATGCGGATTCTTGAGGCCGTCGAGCGGGCAGTGACCATCGCGGGCGAGGAGCGTTCATGAGGGCGCACCCTGCGGACTACGACCTTGTGTCGCCGGGCACACTGCAGGGGGTGTTGCGCCTGCTGGACAACGAGCCGGGTCAGTGGATGCCCCTGGCCGGCGCGACCGAGATTATGGTGATGTTCGGCGCAGGGAAGCTGGATGCGCGGCGGTTCGTCAATGTGGGCAATCTGCCGGAGCTGCGAACCATCCGTGTAGACGCCCACACGCTCACGTTGGGCGGGGGCTGTACGTTCAGCCAGATTCGCCATTGGGACGAAGTGCAGGTGCACTTTCCGCTGCTGGCGCAGGCAGCGTCGTGGACCGGCAGTATCGCGAATCAGAATCGGGCGACGATCGCGGGGAATCTCGCGAATGCTTCCCCGGCAGCCGATTCGCCTCCGGCGCTGCTGGCCTATGATGCGGAATTGGAGCTGGTTTCGGCTCGCGGCAGGCGGCGCATCGCGTACCGGGATTTTCATCTCGGATACAAGAAAACGGCGCTGGGACCGGGCGAGCTGATCCTGTCGGTGATCCTGAAAAAGCACTACGACGGTTACTTTTCCTATGGGCGCAAAGCCGGCGCGCGCAATGCGCAGGCGATTTCCAAGGTGTGTGTTGCGGGCGTAGGGCGGCTGCATGGCGGCCGCGCAGCCGATGTGCGCATTGGCATGGGTGCGGTGGCGCCCACTCCGCTACGGCTGAGGGGCGTCGAAGCGGCTGTCGAGGGTCGTCGCATCGACGATGCGGTCGTTGCGGAAGCGCGCCGGGCGCTCGATGCGGAGATTGCGCCGATTGACGATATTCGTTCTATCGCCGAATACCGGCGATGGGTAGCGGGGAATTTGATTGAGGAGCTTCTGCGGTCTCTTGCAGAATCGGGCGAGCAAATGAATCCCGTGCTGGCCCGCTGGAACGCGCTGCCGGCGATGGAGGCTGCCGAGGAGATCCTGCCTTGCTGCGGATCGACGCGTTGGGCGCGGGAGATGGCGGCTCGGCGGCCGCTGGCTTCGACGGCGGAGTTGTCTGCGGTGTCGGACCGGGTGTGGTGGGAGCTGACCGGGGAGGACTGGGACGAGGCATTCCAGAGCCATCCGCGGATCGGCGAACGCAGGGCGGCTGTAGGGGCGACACTGCAATCCGCATTGTGGTCGAGCGAGGAGCAGAGCGGCGTGGACGCGCGCGATGCAGAGACGCTGGCAGAGTTGGCACGCGGCAACGCGGAGTATGAGGTGCGATTTGGGCGCGTGTTTCTGGTGTGCGCGACGGGAAAATCGGCAGCGGAGGTGCTGGCAATCCTGCGCACGCGGCTCGGCAACGATGAGGCGACGGAACTGCGCGAAACGGCCGAACAACAGCGGCAGATCACGCAGCTGCGGCTGCGGAAATGGCTGAAACTATGAGAGGCATTTCGACGCACGTTTTGGATTTGGCCCTCGGCCGGCCTGCCGCTGGGGTTGCTGTGCGGCTGGAACGCGAGCAGGACGGCACCTGGCAGGAGCTTGCGCGATGCACCACCGATGCCGACGGCCGGATTCGGAGCATCTTGCCGCCGGCGACGCCGCCGCACAAAGGGCGCTATCGCCTCGCCTTTGAAACGGGAGCCTATTTTCGGGCACAGGGGAGCAAATGCTTCCATCCTTATATTGAGATTGTGTTTGAAGTGATGGCTGAGTGCCAGAACTACCATGTGCCGCTGCTGATTACGCCGTACAGTTATTCCACCTATCGAGGAAGCTGAGAAGCGATGATCGAACTGGGAGAAAACCGATACGGCAAATCGTGTGTGCGCGTGATGCGAGTGGAGCGAGAGAGCGAACCGCACAGCGTGCAGGAGTGGAACGTGGAAGTGTGGCTCAGGGGAGACTTCCGGAGCTGTTTTGAAGACGGCGATAACAGCCGCATTCTGCCCACAGATACGATGAAGAACACGGTGTATTACCTGGCCAGGCTGTCGAAGGCGGAGCACATCGAGGGATTTGCAACGGAGTTGGTTACGTATTTGCTCGAAAACAATCTACAGGTGGAAGAAGCGGGAGCCAGCATCGCCGCCACTCAGTGGGGGCCGCTGTCGGACGGCAGGCAGATGCATGGATCTGCATTTATTCAGGCCAGAAATGCACCCGACACCGCGACCGTAACCCGGCGCAGAGGCGAAGCGGCGAGCGTGTGCGGAGGATTTCGGGATCTGGCAATCCTGAAAACTGCGAACTCGGCATTTGCTGGATTCATCAAAGACAAGCTGACCACGCTGCAAGAGACGCACGACCGGCTGCTCGGCACGGTGGCGGCAGGCGAGTGGAAATATTCGCTGGAGGGAGTCGACTATAAGGCTGCGCGCCACCGCATCATGGATTCGCTGCTAAGTACTTTTGCAACCCACCAGAGTCAATCGGTGCAACAGACGTTGTATGCCATGGGCAAGGCTGCGCTGGAGGCGGAAACGGGGATTGCGGAGATTCATTTATCGATGCCCAATAAGCATTGCAACCTGGTGGATCTGTCGCCGTTTGGGCTCGATAACCCGAACCGCATCTTTGTGCCCACCGATGAACCGCATGGCTCGATTGAGGCATGCGTGAGGCGAGCGAATTGAGCACGCTGGCGATCCGCGAGGCCTCGTACGCGGCAGCGGCCGGCGAGGGTGCGGCCAGGGTGATGCTTCGCTGCGCGACTCTGGCGAAGATCACCGACAAGCCCGGCCAAATTCTGCGGACGTTCGTTTCGCCGGCCATGAACGAAGTGCATCGGACGATGCGGCCATGGATGGAGGCCGCGGGCATGGCCGTTGGCATGGATCGGGCGGGGAATCTGCGCGGAGTGTATCCGGCGGATGCCGATGCAGACATGCCGCGGCTTCTTATCGGGTCGCATCTGGATACGGTGCCGAACGCCGGCGCCTACGACGGCGTACTGGGCGTGCTGATGGGGCTTGCTCTCGTGGAGTCGCTGGCGGGCCGCACGCCTGGTTTTGCGATTGAAGTGATTGGCTTCAGCGATGAAGAAGGGACACGCTTCGGAGCGCCGTTTCTGGGCAGCCGGGCGGTGGTGGGCGAACTCCAGGGCGCGTTGCTGCAGCGCATCGACCATGCGGGCGCGACGGTGGGTGAGGCATTGCGGGAATTTGGTGCTGCCCATACGGACGCCGTGGACGCCTCGCTGGCGCCGGGGAGCGGGGCGTATCTCGAGTTTCATATCGAGCAGGGGCCGGTGCTGGAGAGCAGGAACCTCGCTCTTGGCATCGTGGAGGGCCTGGCGGGGCAGAGCCGCGGCAATGTGGTATTCCGCGGGCGAGCCAGTCATGCCGGTACGACGCCTATGAGGTTGCGGAGCGATGCGCTGGCCGCAGCCGCGGAATGGATGACGCGCGTTGAGGCGATTGCGTCGCGGTTTGAAAATGCGGTCGCGACCGTAGGAGAGATTGAGGCCGAACCGGGCGCAGTCAATGTGATTCCGGGCTTCGTGCGCTGCAGCCTGGATGTCCGGCACCCGGAGGATTCCGCGCGCGACGCGGCGGTGCGCGCAATCTTCGATGAAGCGCATGTCGTGGGCAGGCGGCGCGGCATAACGGTGGAAGCAGAGCAGTATCACGAGCACCCCGCGGTCCGCCTGGCTGCGGAGATTGTCGCAATGGCAGAGCGTGCGGCGAAACGCGCCGGCTATGCGACGATTCGCATGACGAGCGGGGCTGGCCACGATGCGATGGTGATGGCCCCGCATCTGCCTTCGGCGATGATCTTCCTTCGCAATCCGGGAGGCATCAGCCATCACCCTGACGAGAGCGTCGCGGAGCAGGATATGGCGGCGGGCCTGCATGCAGGCTTGTGCTTCCTGGATGAGTATGCAGCGTGGATCGGAAAGAAAGAGGGCGGGCAGCATGCATAGCGGACTTCACAATCTGGGGCACACGCGCAGCGTGCGGCGTTCGACCTACCTGCTGCAATCCCCCGACACATTGATTCGCACGCAAATTCCGGGGGGCAGCAAGGCATGCGTCATCGTGCACGTATCTCCGGCGGTGGGTGCCGGCTTCACGCAGTATTCGGCGGAGTTTGAAGCGGGCGGCGTGCTCGGCCATGCCGCCGGGCAACGATTCGTGTACGTGCTGGAAGGAACGATCACGCTGGGAGCGGGGCCGCGTACGTACACGCTGGCAAAGGATGGCTATGCCTACATCCCGCAGGGGATGGATCATCGCGTGGTTGCGTTGGAGGCGGCGCGGGTTGCGGTAATCGAGCAAACGTACCGCGCGGTGGCCGGCGTCGCTGCGCCGGAGGTGCTCGTTGGCCGCGAGCCGGAGATCGCTGCGCAGCCGCTGATGGGCGATGGGGCTTTGCAGGTGCGGAATCTGCTGCCGGATACGATGGCGTTCGATTTTGCCATCAACACGATGACGTATCAGCCGGGGGCGGCGCTGAGCATGGTGGAAATTCACGAGATGGAGCATGGCCTGCTGATGATGGAAGGCGGCGGGATTTATCGGCTCGACGACGACTGGCATCCGGTGACCGCCGGCGATTTTATCTGGATGGCCCCATATTGCCCGCAGTGGTTTGGAGCGTTGGGCAAAACGCCGGCGAAGTATCTGATCTACAAGGACTGGAACCGGCATCCGCTGAGGGCGCGATGACCATTGCAGTGGATGCGGAACGGCTGGCGCTGGAGATCGAAGAACTTGCAGCGTTTTCGGACGCCGAACCGCCCGCGGTTACGCGCGTCGTCTTCAGCGACCAGGACCTGCGCGCGCGGGCATGGCTGAAAGCGCGGTGCGCGCAGGCGGGTTTAACGATCCGCGAAGATGCCGTCGGCAATACATTCGTTCGCTGGAAGGGATTGCAACCAGACTTGCCTGCGGTGGCCACCGGTTCGCACATCGATGCGATTCCGCACGCGGGTAAGTTTGACGGCGTGGTGGGCGTGCTCGGCGGACTGGAGGCGATCCGCGCCCTGCAGCAGAGCGACTTCCGGCCGGAACGCTCCATCGAACTGATTCAGTTCACAGCGGAGGAGCCGACCCGCTTCGGGGTAGGCTGTATCGGTAGCCGGTTGCTTTGCGGAGTTTTGGGACCGGAGGCGGATGAGAAGTTGAGCGGCGACGATGGCGAGACGCTGCGGACCGTGCGGACAAGGGCTGGATTTTCGGGTGGGCTCGCATCGGTGCGGCTGAGCAGAAGCCATTACGCAGCGTTTGTTGAACTGCACATCGAGCAGGGGCCGATTCTGGAGCGCGAAGGAATTCCGATTGGCATTGTCACAAATATTGCCGCGCCGGCGAGCTTGTTTGTAATCTTCGAAGGGCAGGGCGGTCACGCAGGCGGCGTTCTGATGCCGGACCGGCACGATGCTCTGTGCGCGGCGGCGGAGCTGATTACGCGGATCGAATCGCTGGCGAAGAATACGGGATCGACTGACACAGTTGCCACCGTGGGCATCTGCGAAGTGCATCCTGGGGCGATCAACAGTATTCCCAGCCGCGTCAGACTCGGGGTTGACTTACGCGATACAGACGGCGAGCGCAGGGATGAGGTGCTGCGCGGCACGATGGCGGCTGTCAGGGAGATTGCGCAAATGCGGAAGTTACAAATCGAAACCCGGATGTTGAACGCAGATGAACCGGCGATCTCTGCGCCCGAGATAGTCGCCATCATCGAGCGGGCGTGCGAGCAGGAGAGTCTCAAATCGCGCAGAATAGTCGCTCGCGCGTATCACGACTCCTCCTTCATGGCGCAGATTGCGCCGATGGCCATGATCTTCATTCCCTGCCGCGGCGGCGTGAGCCATCGACCCGATGAATACGCTGCGCCGGAGGACATCGTCGCCGGCGTGAGAGTGCTGGCACACACCCTGGCAGATTTGTCGCGCGCTCACTGAGCATTGCAGCATCTGGCATTCATTCTCGTCGGCGCATGTTCGAGGGTACGGCGGGCAGGCGCGCCAGCCGGAGCTTGCATCATGCTGGGTGCGATTCGGCGGCGAGGCGTTCTCCGAGTAAGGCGGCGAAGCGCAGCAATCGACGGTCGTCGTTATGTGCGGCCATGAGTTGCACGCCGCATGGGGACGAGGGAAGGACCACGGTGGGCAGTCCAGCGAGACTGGCTGGCGTGGTGTGGCGCAGAATGCGCGCTCGCGATTCGCTGTTGTCCGCACCAGCTACCAGGCGACTGACAGGCGTTACCGGCGCGAGCAGGAAGTCGAATGGCTCGAAAAGCTGCCTGACCTGTGCGTTAAAAGCAGCGTGGCGTTGGCGCTGCTGTCGCACAGTGTCTGCGCTGAGCGACGCGCCCCACGCGAGTCGCGCGGCGATAGGTGGATCGAACTTGTCGAAGTACCCGGCGTGCAGTTGTGCTGCCTCGTGCCCTTGGATGGGTGCGTAGATATCCCACGCCTCCGGCCAGAACACCGGGTTCACGGGAAGCAGGGTCCCTCCTGCGCGCAGGAGCCGATCTTGCCACGATTGCATGGCGTCGACTATGGCGCCATCGCATTCCTCGACCATCGGACCCGTGAGGACACCGACGCGGACCTCGGGCGACGCAGGCTGTTCCGGCGGAAGGTCGAAGAGCGCTGCGGCAGGCAGTGGTGCGTCGCGCAGATCGCGAAACAACCAGCCAATGGTGTCGAACGAGGGCGCGAGATGGTATCCACCCCTCCAGTTGCCTACGCCGAGCGAGGCGCGGTAGCCAGCCAGACCGCAGAGCGCGGCCGGCGCACGCACCGAGCCGCCCGTGTCCGTGCCGATTGCGGCCAGCGCGGAGCCCTCCTGAATCGAGGCGGCAGCGCCGCTGGAAGACCCACCGGTGAGCACCGAAGCGTCGGCTGGCTGGAGACAGTCGCCGTACTCGGGATTCTCGCCCGTAATGCCGTAGGCAAGCTGGTGCAGGTGCGTTTTGCCGGTGATGACTGCGCCGCTTTGGCGCAGCCGCATCGCAACCCAGGAATCGGCTCGCGCGTCAGGCGATCCGTTCTGTTGACGTGCGGCGTAAAATTTTGAGCCGCTGCTCGTCGGGAATCCCGCAAGATCGAAACAATCTTTCAAAGACACAGGAATGCCGAAGAGGGGCAGCGAGCGCTCTCCGGAGTTGAAGCGTTGCACCTGGCGGCGGGCTTCGGCTATCGTCCATGCGGGGTTCCGGCAGATGTAAGTATTCCGGCTGGTGTTGCCATTGGCACGATCCAGCGCAGCACGGCAAATAGCCTCAGGGTTGGCGAGGCCGGCCTGGTAAGCCGCGAGCAGTGCGGCAATCGGCGAAGGGTCGGTCGTCATCAAGGCCCATTGTAGAGGGGCGCCCGCTCCCTCGTTGCGGCTGCGATACCTTCCTCACAAAGCCAGAAGCGGTCCGCAGGCCCCCTTTCCCTGCTGCGTCGCGGTTAAAAGCTGAAGTGCAGCGACATTTGAATCTGGCGCGGAGTTCCGATGGTGTGCTTCACAACCCCCAGCCCCGTCGGGCAGCTGTAGAAAGTGCCGGCAGGCGCGCTGTTGGACTGGCATTGCTGCGGGGTTGGTGCTACCTGGCTATAAGCGGTGGCCAGGTAGGGCGCGTTGTTGTATCCGGCGTTTTGAGTCACTTCGTCCGTCGGAACATCGAAGCTGGTCGTATTAGTCACGTTATAGATATCGAAGGTATAACGAATACCATACCTGTCGCCGAACTGCAGAGTCTTCACCAGGGATATGTCGGCTCGCTTCTGAAAGGCTTGCCGGAAGATGTTACGCTGGCCGGACGTAAAAGTAGTCTCGAAGTTATCTCCATTGGGGACGCCGTTCGTCCCCGGGGACACAAGAGGCAAAGTGAAGCACGACGCCTTGAGAGCTGCGCCGCCTCCCGTTGCATTGTTATAGAAAGCGCCGGAGTGGCCGGTCAGAGCGCTTTTGGCGGTGCAGCCGGGCGCCAGGGGGACGATCGGGTTGGTAATCCCGTCAAAGGTGCTGTAGTACAGGCTGCCGACCGCGCCGGAGAAATCGATAATGCTGTATGGCTGACCGCTCTGGATGATGCCGATGCCGGTGAGCGACCAGTCGTCGATCACTTTCCCGGCAAATGAACTCTCGCCATAGAGCTTGGGGAGAACAAAGCTGTAAGTGAAGTTAAGCACGTGGGTGCGGTCGAAGTCGGCTGAACCGTAGCCGCTGCGCAAATCCAGAGGGTTGCTTCCGTTGTAGAAGAGGCCGAGGGCGCTCTGCTCGTCGGTAGCGTGCGAGTAGGTGTATGACACCCCGGTCTGGAAGCCGTGATTGAGGCGCTTTTCCAGGTGAGCCTGCAGCGCGTTGTAGGAAGAAATGCCGGCTGCCGTGTAGGATTCCGACTCGGATGAAAAGCCCAGGTAAGGAACGCGCAGGTCGACGTTGCCACCTTCATAGTTTTGCTGCATGGGACCGTAGGCGCAGTTGGGGTCCTGGTTGACGCAGATCGGGGCAAAAGTGGTGGGATCGTAGACTGTATAGCCGTAAGTGTAGTTCTGCTGTGCGGTGCCGCCTGAGTGGGTTGGCCGGGACGGAGTGGCAATCTGGGCCTGGTTGAACGGCAGCGGAATAACCTGATGTCGGCCGACATTGCCGACATAGCCAAGCTCGATCATCATGGTGTTATTCGGCTGCCACTCCAGATCCAGCGTGTAGTTAATGGAGTACGGCAGTTTGTTTTTGCGATTGTAGAGGCCCAGCGTGAAAGGCTGCGCGCCGGCCGTGATGCCCGCCGCATCGGGAAGATAGTTGGTCAGAGATGCGGCGCTGGGATTGCTGGGCGGAGAGTTGCGCATGGGACCCCACGGATCAGCGAGATTATAGGACAGCATGCTGCCGTCCTCCGGCGAGAAGGGACTAAGGCCGCAAATGGGGATGTAGTAGTTGTAGAGGAAGCTGGTATTGCCATAGGGCGATGCGCTGTAGGGGCAGCTCTGCGAAGTGACAAAGGGAGCGGTTTGGCTCACGCCGAAAGGGCCGCCCGCGATCTCACCCGCCGCATAGCCCGGGGAGAAGTAAGTGTAGAGCTCACCGCGATCATAGTAGAATCCGCTTCCCGCACGTACAACCAGCTTGTCACGCAGTGCAGACGGCTGCCATGCAAGGCCGAGGCGTGGAGCAATCCCCCACTGGCGTCCGGTGAGCGTCGTATTACTGACGTTCTCGGATCCATTGACAGCTTTGCTCGCTGCGTTATTGCCGGCGACGATGATTCCGGAGCCGGTAATCTTGTCGAGGCCCGTATCATATGAATAGGCGGCGGGGTCGAAGTTATAGATGCGCCCGTATTTTTCGGTCAGCCCGCCATTCCAGTCGTAGCGAACTCCTGCCGTGATGCTCAGGTTGGGACGCATCTGCCACTTATCGGCAAGATACATGCCGACCTGATTGGCGCGATAGTACCGGTTGGCGTCTCCCTGAAGGAAGTCGGTCGCCACGAATCCGTCCGTGGTGTAGGGAGATACCCAGTTCATGGCAAACGTGGAGAAATCGGGGGTCGAAACAGCACCCTTGCCTGTGCGCAGGTCGCGCACGTTGAGTTGCGTAAACCACCAGTTACCACCAAAGGTAATGGAGTGCGCGCCTTTGGTCCAGATAGCGTTGGCCGATGGCTCAATCCGATTCTGGAAGACGCCAGTAAAGGCTCCCTGGTTGGCGGCGCTGGGCCCAATGTAGAGGGGCTGCTGCGGAAGGCCCAGGCTGGACCCGTAGGCTCCAAGAACGTCGATAATGGAGATGCCCGGGAAGTAGTTGCCGAAGGCGGAGCTCATCCCGACCTGCTCCGGAGTAAAGAGCTGATCGTTCGTGCTGTACGCCTTCTCCCTCACGATGCCGAGCGATTCCGTCAGGCTGAGTGCCGGCCGCAGGGTCTGGATATTGGTAATGGTCGCGACCTGCGATCCGGCATCCATGTGCTCGGTAAATCCGGGGACGCTCGAAGTTCCGTACGGTGAAGTGTTGGGATCGTGCTGATAGTAGTACTTCAGGCTCACCAGATCCCTCGGCGATGTATTCCAGTCGAGGTCGCCGACCGCCTGATCCGCGGTGAAGTAGGAGGTTCCCGTTTCAAAAGCGTTGGAAGGCGAGAGAGCATCGGGAATGTGGCCGTTGTCGTTCGGGATAAGCCATGTTCCGTTGGGAAGCTTGGCCTGCATCAGTGCCAGCCCGACGGGGTTGGCAGCCCAGTCGGAGGGTGCGACGGTAAAACCGTTGTTGCTGTAGCCGTTGGGATCGTTATAGTTGTGGGCGCAGTCGGAGGCCGCGGCGGTTGTGCCTGGTCCCCAGTTGCAGTCGACAATGGTGGCAAGGCCCGAGGCGGTTCGGTTGGTATCGCTGAGTCCGGGCGGAACGTCGATCAGCGTATCGCCGGTTTCCTGGTCGGAAATATGCAGATGCTGGTAGCCGGCGAAATAGAAAAGTTTGTCCTTGATAATGGGACCGGCGAATGTGCCGCCGGCAATGTAACGATGCAGTTCGGGATTCCGGTCGGCTGCCGGGATCCCGGAGTTGTTCTTGAAGAAGAAAGGCGCGGCGTTCAGCCAGTTCGTACCCCGATGACCGTACAGCGTCCCGTGCATGGCATTGGTGCCGGAACCGGTGCTCATGTCGATGTGTGCGCCGCTGGCCGAACCCTGTTGGGCGTCGTACATGGACGCGTTGACACGAACCTCCTGCAGCATCTCAGGCGCGGGCGTCGGGAGGGAGTTTCCGATGGACAGATAAACCGAGGAAGCGCTTGATTCGACGCCGGCGCTGGTGGTGCCGCTGCTGGCGCTGCCGCCGGTGTTGTTCACCACGCGGGCGGATTCTACCTGGCTGGTGCTCTTTCCGTTGAACAGGTTGCTGGCGTCGACGCCGTTCAGCAGGAACGCATTCGAGGTGTCGCGTTGCCCGTTCGCCCAGATCGGCGCATTGCCAAGGCCGCTGTTGCTGCCCGTGCCGCCGGACAGTTCGGCGTTCACGCCAGGCGACAGGATGGCCAGGCCGGTGAAGCTGCCGGTGGGGAGCGGTACGGAATCGATCTCTGCTTTATCGAGGACGTACCCGTTGGTCGTGTCGGTGGTGTTGAGCAGAGGCGAAGCTTCTACGGTGACCGACTGGCTAACCTGGCCAATTTTGAGCACGGCATTGACAGTCGCGGTGCGATCAGCCTGAACCAGGATGCCCGGGAACCTCTGCGTGTCGTACCCCTGATTCACGATGCTGATGGTATAGGGGCCGATAGGCAGGTTGACCAGCGTGTAGCCACCTTCTCCGTTGGTCGTGGTGGAACGGGTGAGCGCGGTCTGATCCCCAACGGCGGTTACCGTTGCGCCTGAAACCGCTGCGCCGGAGGAGTCGGTGACCTCGCCTGTGATACCGCCGAGAGTCTGCTGGGCCGATAATGCACGAGGAAGAGCAACGCAGCAAACAAGGAACAGACAATACCTGAACGCCGAGCGCCTGAACATTCGTGACTGCCTCCTCACCAGAAAGAAATGCGTTAGGCCGCGCCTCCGGGGCAGAGAAATGCGCCAGCTGCGTTGTGCAGTCCTTCATTGGGTTGTGAAGCATGAGCGGCTGCGAACCTGATGAGCCTTGTCGACGGGGACTTCAGCAGAGCATAGTCCGCGCGGACGTTGCTCCCAAAGGAAAAAATATGAGGAAAAAAGGAAATCGTGATGCCGGAAATAGATTCCACTTATGCGGCACTCCGGGCCCGTGCCGGCTCGTTCATTAGCAGCACAAGAGTGGTTTTTTCGGCGGGATGTGCTTCGCACCTGGGGCGGATTTTTTGGAGGCGCGTGCCCGGCCGGGTTAGGATAGGCGGCATGCGATTGGGCTTGGTGGTGGCTGGTTTGGCGCTGTTGGGTGTTGTTGCGGTGGCCTCGCTGCAGGCGGCTGGGCCAAAGCGGATCGTGCTGCAGACGCAGCGGACTTCGGCACAGGATCTTGAAATCACAGGCGACGTGCCGGGCATTCCGGCGGGGCAGAGCCGGTTTGTGCGGTACGGCGACCTAGCCGGGTTGGCCCAGGTGGCCTACACCGTGAAGGACGACACGAACTTCGACGGTCCGGTTCAGCTTAGCGGCGTGCCGCTGACGGAACTGGTTCAGGAGCTTGGGTTTACGGGCGGGAAGCAGCTGATTGCGGCGATCTGCACGGACGGGTATGAGGGTCACTTCACGGCGGAATACCGGGCTGTGCACCATCCATTTCTGGTGCTCAAACTCAATGGTAAGCAGCCGGGCCAGTGGGGAAGAAGTCCAGATCAGGAACCCTATGCTCCATATTTCATTTCCCACCCATTCTTCAAGCCCAGCTTTAGCATACTCGCGCATGCCGATGAGGCTCAGCTACCCCTTGGAATCGTCCAGCTTCGCTTCTACGCCCAGGACGCGGAGCTTGCCGAGCTGAAGCCGCCGGCGAATGCTCCTGCCGCCACGATGCAGGGCGACCGGATTGCTTTCCAGAACTGCCTCCGGTGCCATCGGGCTGCAGATATCGGCGGGACGAAATCTCCGTTTGGCTGGCCACAGTTGGCGCTGATTGCCCAAGGCAATGCTTCAGCCTTTGGCAATTATATTATTCAACCGAATAGAGTTAATCCTGAAGCAACCATGCCGGCGAACCCGAAGTACGATGCCGCAACGGTCGCGGCTTTGACGGCGTACTTCCAGAGCGCCGGGGGCAAGCCGTGATCGTCCGGTGGTCGAAGACGCTGCTGGTGGCGGCGGTCGCCTTCTTCTACACCTTGTTGGTTTTCAATAATCTGACGGACTACGGATCGAACTACCTGTTCGTCCATCACGTCCTCGCCATGGACACGACGTTCCCAGGGAACCACGGCATGTGGCGAGCGCTCCGCCCGGTATGGATTCAGGCCCTGTTCTACGCTTCGATCGTCGCCTGGGAAATCGTGACCATGGCCGTTTGCTGGGCAGGAGCGTGGCGGCTGATGCGGGCGATCGGGAAACCCGCGGCTGAGTTCCGGCAGGCGAAGAGCCTAGCCGTAGCCGGACTGACCCTGAGCCTGCTGATGTGGCTGGTGGCGTTCCTGAGCGTGGGCGGCGAGTGGTTCCTGATGTGGCAGTCGACCACCTGGAATGGACAGTCGGCCGCGTTTCGCATGTTCACCGTGGTTGGGATCGTGTTCGTGCTGCTGTTGCTGCCGGATTCAGGCAACGGGGCGGAGGCTTTCTGAGAAGTTGTTCTTTATGAGCCTGCTAGCCTGAGATCGTCGGCGTCGGATGAGGTTTTCACGCAATCGTACTTGAAAACAAAGCGCTTCTTGAAATTCTTTCAAACGATTCGATGATCGCCTGCCTGATCGGAGAACGAAATTCCCCCACCCTTTGCTTGAGGTATTCGCCTCTCAGGTATATGAAAGATTTACGTGCAGATTCCGAGTGCCAGATGCTGGAAACAGGATACTTGTCAAGGGCTCCCAATAGGAGGTTTTGTGGCTCCGTGCGGCTCGGCATTCACTCCTGAATAGGGCTTGGGGAAGGAACGGGAACACTACGCGACGGCCCCTGTCGAGCCTGTGGAAACTTGCTGGACTTTCGTCTTCGATTCAAGGTTGGGTCCGTCGCGTAAGTGGCTTATTTTCAGGCTGCTTTAGCTGCTATGTTGATGTTTTCCGCGAGCTGGTTCAATTTCATGTCGGCCGCCTTCTCTTCTTTGAGCGTTTCCTCGAGCAGGCGGACCGCATCGTGCTCGCCCAGGAGGTTCGCGAAGGTGCGCGCCGACCCATAGGCGGAGATTTCATAGTGTTCGACTCTTTGGGCGTCGGCGATGATGCCGGCGTCGAGCGTGGCATGGTCGCCGCCATCTTTCAGGCGCTCGTCCGCTTCGGCGATCAGGCCTTTCATGCCTTCGCAGGTCTTGCCCTTCGGAATCTGGTGGAGGCGCTCGAAGACCTGGTCCAGCCGTTTGACGTGGTTCTCAGTTTCTTTCAGATGGTGTTCGATGGCCTGCTTCAGCCCAGACTCGGACGCGTGTTTCGCAACCTTGGGCAGAGCTTTGGTGAGCTGAGTTTCGGCGGAATAGAGGTCGCGGAGTTCGCCGACCAGCAGCTCTCTCAGGTTCTCAACCTTCATGGTGATTCTCCATTGTGTTGGATTGGTTGCAGTGGAATAGCGGGGCCGGCCCGTGGCGCGCACGGACGGCTCGTTTCGCTGCATGAATCGGACGTTCTGATGGTGGGATGCCCGGCGCCTGACGCGAGGTATCCCGAGTCATCTGGCTTTATTCAGGGGTACGCGGACGACGATCGCGTCGCCGGAGCGGACGAGGAGCTGCGAAAAGGAATAGCGGCCAGGCATGGAGAAGGAGCGGTATCTGTCGTTCAGCGCGACTACTTCGCCTTGGGGGCGCGCGTGCGGATCGCCGGGAACCCTGAAGCTGATGCGCACGTCGGGCTGGCCGTCGCCATCGAGATCGACTTCGTCGGAAACGCGGGCAGGCAGGGAGCCGGTGGGGGAAAAGGCGACCTGAACAAAGGGATCGACGCGCTGCAGCAGATGCGGCCGCACGGGCTGATAGACGGTGATGTTGTAACCTGGTCGGGCGAGGATGCGGGCTACCGTTCCGCCGCTGTAGGCGGGGTCGATATGTAAACCTGCGTGGGCAACGCCGGCGCTGAAGGCGCCGATGAGGAGAAAGGGAGTCAGCGCGGCGGCGGCCAGAGTGAGCCCCGCGGCTGTGTAAGCGAGGATGGCAAGGATGCTGGCACGCATGACGAGTCCTTTCACTTCAGGAGCATGGAGTGGATCTTTGGCAGGAAACGGATCATGGTGGCAAGCGAGTTGGCCAGGATGCTGCCGCCGAACATGGTGGCCATGGCCCATGCTCCATAGAGGAACAGTAGGCGGGCGCGCTCGGGGTGGAGGCCGACTCTGGTGCCCTTCAGATGCCAGACGGCGGCGTCCTTGTTGCAGCTGTCGACGCAGGCGCCACACTTCATGCAGTTCATGAGGGTCTTGCCCTCGCGAATTGATTCTTTGGAAAGAGCCATGGTGGGACAGGTGGTTTGACAGAGCGTGCAGTCGACGCATTTTTCACGATCGATGCGGATTTCGAACGGATTGATTTTGTTGAAGATCGACTGGAATGCGCCGAAGGGGCAGAAGAAGGCGCACTGGGTGCGCTTTTTCGTGAGGTATGGCAGGACGACTACCAGGCCGGCGAAGAGGACGATAAAGATACCCATCTGGATGGCGGTTTCGACCGAATGGACGGCGGGATATTCGGTAACCGTTTTGAAAGGGCAGAGCCACATGCAATAGATCGGTTCCATGAGCGCGGCGGAGAGGGCCACCACAACAATGAGCAGCGCCCAGGGGATGAGGCGGAGGCGCGGGGCGAATTTGTCGACCGTGCGGCGGATTTTTGCGCGTTTGCGGACAGCGGCGAAACCTTCTTCTATGCCGCCGAAGAAGCAGCCGTAGCTGCACCAGGCCTTGCCGAGCACCAGTGTCATGGCGAGCCAGAGACCGATCATCACGGCGATGGAATGTGGGTTGCTGGAGGTGGGCAGGATCGAACCGGGGAAGATGATGGTCCGGGTGAAAGCCGCCGGGATGACCAGCATGGGCGTGACCATAAAACAGAAGGGCGTATCGCCGGAGACCATGCGCTCGATGGGGATGCTCATGGTGCCGCGCACCGCGATCAGCGCAGAAATGAAGCCGATGGGGAAAAGGAAACCGAGGGCAACGAAGAAGCAGCGGCGCCAGCGATAGGTGTTGCCGGTGCGGACCATGAGGTAGAAAAGCGTGGTCATAAAAGCGATGACAATCGCCGAGCCGATGGTGACGTCACGACGCGACTGGCGGAGCGAAGGGGTGAACATCAGCAGCGACCACAGGGCCATGGGCAGCGTGAGCAGCAGCGAGCGGCCAACGCTGCGAAAAACGCGTGGGTGCAGGACGGCAGAGGATCGGCTAGCCATAGACCACCTTCTCCATGAGGATGAGAGCTCCCGAAACGCCGTACCAGCAGGCAAGCAGGACCGCGACCATGCGGGCTACGGTGACGAGGGAGGGTGTGCGGCGCACGACGCTCAGCGAGAGGAAGGGCGCAAACCACACCGACGTCCCGATGAAAAAGAACGCGAAATAGATGAGCGCGGAGGGCAGTGTGGCAAGCAGGGCGGCGCGGACGCCGGCGACGAGGAAGGGCGGACAGAGATTGATGCCGGTGAGAAAGCCAAGGGTGGCGGCTCCAGAGCGGCGGGGATGGGGCGAGTCACCGATGTGGACGAGGGGCGCGGCGGATGCGGAACGCGCGCAGCGGGGATGCGGAAATCCGGCTGCATAGACGAACAGAGCGCCGGCCAACAGGAGCTGGGTGCCTCCGAGAAGCCAGGAGCGGCCGACCCAGGCGTGAGGGATGGCGGATCCGGCGGTCCACACAGCCGCGGCGAAGAGGAGGTATCCCGCGAGGCGGGCGGCGAGGAAGAGCGAGAGCTGAGTACTGTGGGTGCGCAGGCCACGCGGCTGGACGAGCATCCATGGCAGGACGACTGGGCCGCACGATGCCAGGCACACTGGACCAGTGGCGAGTCCGAGCGCAAGCGCCTCCCCGGCGAAAGCCGAAAGGGAATGGATCGCCATGCTGCGCGCAGTGTAGTGCGGCAGGGAGGAGTTGTCGGTGACTGTCGTCACCGGGGTGCTTTGACGGGGCGGGCGGCGCGATCAGCGCGGTGCAGGTCAGCGCGGGAGTTCTTCGATGCGGAGGGTTTCGGCGGGGGCGAGATAGCCCTTGCGGCGAAACCAGTCTTCCATGGCGGGCGTGAGGCGATCGAGGGGGACACGGAAGCCGGCTTCGAGCAGGCCGTCGGCGACGGGGAGGGTATCGTCGAAGATGGCGTCGTTGGTGAAGTTGCGCATCGCGAAGTTGTCGATCCAGGCGATGGGGCACGGGATGGGATCGCCTTGGGTGGTGATGCGGTCGATGCGCAGGCGGCGGAGGAACACAAAGACAGGGTATAGGGTGCAGGGTATAGGGTACAGGGCTCAGGGCTCAGAGCTTAGCTGGTAGCGCGCTGCGCGCATCCTCAATAGCCGTGGTGGTGGAGGAAGAAGACAGCGATGGAGGCGAGGATGCAGTAGATGCCGAAGTAGTACCAGCGGCCGCGCTCCAGCCAGGAGCTGAGCCACTGGAGCGCGAGCAGCCCGGCGAAGAATGCAAAGACTGCGCCGAGCAGGCTGGGGAAGGCGGCTGCGGCGAATCCGCTGTGGTCGGCGTGATGGAGCCGGAGCGCTTCGCGGGCGACGACCGGCGGGGTGAGGATGACGGCAAGGGCAAAGCTGAAGGCTTCGACGCGCGCCTTCTTAATGCCCTGGAGGATGCCGACGGAGATGGTGGCGCCGGAGCGGGAGAATCCGCGGAAGGGCAGGCAAAGGCCCTGGACGGCGCCGATGACGGAGGCCTGCGACGTCGTGATTTCATTCGACTCGGACGAATCCGGCTGCCGGCCTTCCAGCAGGCCGGCAATGAGGATGAGAATGCCGGCGGCGAGCAGGGCGGGAGCGACGATGCCGAGATGGCTGAAAAGGTCTTCGATTTGCGCGTGGGGGACGCCTTTGAAGATGGTCTTTTCGATGATCTTTATGATGATTTCGCCGACGATGCCGGTGAGCACCGTCGCGATGATGGCCAGCCAGGCGAAGCGTTTGAACTCCTGGGCGCTGGAGAAGAAGGTGGCGCGCCACTGCTTCCAGAAATAAACGATGACGGCGAACATGGTGCCGGTGTGCAGCATGACCAGGAGCAGGGTCATGGCGGGCGAGGAGGGGTCGAGGCCCATCAGCTTTTCGGCGACCACAACGTGGGCAGAACTGGAAACAGGGAGAAGTTCAGCGAGGCCCTGGATGACGGCCAGGAGGATCACCTGCAGGAGGGACATGGGGAGATTCTACCGGGTGTGTTTCGGGAATCGATGCACATGTTGTGAATCGCAGCGGACGAATCCGGGGATGAGTCCTCAGTTGATCGATACCGACTGGGGCAGGAGCAGAGTGAACTGGCACTGATCCGTTACGCCGGAACAGGCGAGGATGCCGCGGCGGGCGAGGCGAGCGTCGGAGCCCTGGGGGAATTGCGCGCCGAAATCGGCTTTGCGCAGGAGATCGGCGGCGCTCTTCAGGCGTTCGTCGCCCTTGATGAAGCTGACGTCCTCGACCTTGCCGGGGGAGAGAAGCACGAAGAAGTCGGCGGAGGAGAAATCTTTGGTGATACGCGGGAGGTAGACCGAGCGCTGCTTGCCCAGCTCTTCGCCGGCATCGCGGAACTTTGCATGAAATCCCCTGGCGGCGAGGGCTTTTTCGCGGTTGGCCACGTCTTCTTTGCCTTGCGGCGACGGGCTCAACGTGCCGGCTGCGTCAGCGAGAGCGTAGGTGTTGGCCGCATCCTGCAGACGGCCCTCTTTTTCGTAGATCTGGCCGAGGTGATCGCCGACTTCGCTGGGCTGAGAGGTGAACCACGCGGCGCGAACGTAGCTCTCCGCCAAATCCGTTTTGCCTTCGCGGAAATAAATCCAGCCCATCGTGTCCCAGGTGGCGGTGAGCAGCTGTACGTGCTGGATGTCATCTCGGGTGAGGCCGGCGAGGGTGATGGCGGAGGTCTGCTTGTCGAGGATGTCGAGGGCCTTTTTGCAGCCAGCTTCCGCCGCGGGCAGATCGAGGTTGCCGTCGGCCATCTCGTAGGAGGCGTCGTTGAGGATCTCGGGAGAGTCGCTGCCGTCGAGGGCGCTGTGCAGCAGGGCGGCACCGGCATCGCGCTTGCCGGCGAGGATGTCCGCGTGGCCGGCTTGGATGTCGAGGATTTTGTTGGCCGGGGATTTTTTCGCCGCACCCTCGAGCAGGGTCGCGGCATCGTTGTATTTCTTTTCGAGCACGAGCAGAGAGCCCAGGCTAATCTCGCCCGAGACGTCATCGGGAAATACTTTAAGGAGATCCTGGAGCGTGGCGATGGCGGCGTCGGTGTTCTTCATGCGCACCTCGAGGGCCGCGAGCATGTTGTAAACCTGCGCGTTGTCCGGATGGTACTGGATTTCTTTGTGCAGGTCGGCCTGGGCGTCGTCGAGGCGGTTCTCCATCATGTCGAGGGCGCCGTACTCGGCCCAGAGGCCGCGCTCGCGGGGATTGAGCTGTTCGGCGTTCTGGAGATCGGTGCGTGCGGCGGACGGGTTGTGATTGTTCAGCTCCGCCCACGCCGCCTGGATGAGGCCCACAGCGTCAGGGTTGCTGGGGGTGGTGTCGGGTTTGGGGCCGCCGGCAGCCACGAGCTGCACGTACTGGCCTGCGTCCGTGGAGACTTTGTCCATGAAGTCTTTGTATTTCTGCGCCTGATCTGCGGGAACTTTGGAGTCGAGGATCTGGACTTTGCGATCGGTGATGAATTTGTTGCCGTCGAGTTTGTAGGTGGTCTCGTAGGTGGCCCAGGGCGAGGCGTACTTCACAGATTGCGGCAGAACAGCCGTGTACTGCGCTGGGAGGGTGATTTCCGAGTGAAAGGTTTCGGTTTCTTTGGAGGGCAGGTCGACAGGCTTGCCGGAATCACCGGCGGCAGGCAGATCGACGACCGTCATGAGGGGCAGGATGCGGTGGTTGGCCCAGTCGGCATATTCTTTGCGGTCGTAGTCCCAGGAAGTCTGGAAGGGCTGGTCGGTCCGGTCGGGGCGGCTGACGTCGAGGTTGCTCACGGTGCCGGCGTAGCCCAGGTTCTGGGAGATGTTTTGCGCAAGCTGCTGCCACTGCGCGCGAGGCGTGGCGCGGTAGAGCTCGCGGAAGACGATTTCCGAGTCGCCGCGCATGGTGAGGGAGATGTGGCCGGAGAGGGTTCCGTCGCTGTCGAGCTTGGCGATCGCGGTGTAGGTGGTGAGGAACGGGAACGGACTGTCGGCGGGGGTGCGCATCAGCTTTGGCTCGCCTGTGGTGGGCATGACGAGGGCCTGCTTGTCGCGCAGGGGAGCGATCAGCATCTCCCAGGGAGTGATTTCGGGGGTGCTGTCGAGCCAGATGACGGAGTTACCGCGCGGAACGACGGTGATGACGTGGTCGAACTGCTCCGGCGAGGGCAGCTCCGGATGCAGCTTGTGCGCGCTCCCGATGAGGGCGGGCCACGCATCGAAGCCAGCGGCTTTCAGCATGGCCTGGAGGAGCGTGTCCTTGTCTTTGCAGTCGCCGTACTGGTTTTCGAGCACTTCCTCGGCGCTGTGGGGCTGATAGCGGCCGACGCCGAAGGCGACTCCGATGTAGCGCACCTGGAGCGAGACAAAGTTGTAAATGGCCTGCATCTTTTCTTCGTCGGTGGTCTTGCCCTGCAGCAGCTCCTGGACTTTCGATTGAATCTCCGGCGTGACGGCGGCACGATCTTTGGCCAGCGATGCCCACCAGTCGCCGACTTCCTGCCAGCTATGGAATGTGGTCCAGGCGACTGAGGGCATGGCGTCCGGATCGGGCGTGCCCTTGTCGTCGCCGCCGGTCGCCTTCAACTGCGAAGATTTCCAAACATAGGTTTTGCGGCCGCTCTGCTCGGAGATTTGTGGCGTTTGGGAGGGGCTGAGCACGAGGACGTATTTGTTGCTCGGGAACGAGAGCTGTATCGTCTGGTCGAGAACGACGTTGGTGGTAATCCAGCTGTTGGAGCCCCAGAACTGTCCTTCCGCCTCGGGTTTGAAGATGTCGAAATGAATGCGGTACTGGATTTCGTCGCCGGGGCTGAGGGACTTGACGGGAATCTGCAGCTCTTTGAGGTCGCTGTAAAAGGGGGCTGCGCGGGTGACGTCGGTGGGCATGTCCTGGGCATCGGAGGCGGGCGTCTCGACGACGGAGCCGTCGGGCTTGCACACGCGCAGGTAGTCCACGGCGATGCGCTCGTTGCCGGAGGCGTAGGGGAAAGTGATGACGCCAAACTGTTGCACCGCGGCTGCAGACTGGACGCGCGCTGCGACTTCGATGGTTTTTGTGCCGGTGCCGTCGGCGTTGAAGTCGAAGCTGGTGGCGACTTTCTCGAAGATGGCGCCCTCTTTGGAGTAGTCGGGTTTCTCCGGCTGCACCTCGACAGTGGTAACGATTTTGGGCTCCTCTGATGTTTTTTGCTGGGCCAGAGATACGGAGGCGAGCAGGCAGAGAAGAGGCAGGAGCGAAAAAGAACAACAAAACCGGAGCCGTGGCATGATAGTGCCCCATTATCCGTCCACATGGCGCGCAGGGGAAGGTATTTTCGTCATTTGAACCAGCCGACGTGCGGACCGTATCATCGAGGTAAAGGTCACACGTTTGAGCGGAGCTGCCGCGCCAACGAGCGGGGCGGCTCGCGGACTCTGCGCGCAGGGTTCCGGCGGTCTCAGGGAAATTCCAAAAACAGGGAGAAAGCGATGCGAATCGGTGTGTTGACGGGCGGCGGAGACTGCCCGGGTCTGAATGCCGTGATTCATGCGGCTGTGAAAAAAGGCATCATTCATTATGGCGATCAGTTCGTCGGGTTTCTGGAGGGCTGGCGCGGGGTTCTGGAGAACAAGACGGTTCCGCTGACGCTCGAGAAGGTGGACGGAATTCTGGAAAAGGGCGGTACGATCCTGCGGACGTCGCGCACGAACGTTCGGAAGATCGAGGGCGGCATCGAGAAGTGCGTGCAGGTGCTGAGGGCGAACAAGCTGGACGCGCTGATCGCGATCGGGGGCGACGACACGCAGTCGGTGACGAATGCGCTGATTCAGGCAGGTGTGCCGGGGGTGGGCGTGCCGAAGACGATCGACAACGATTTGAACGGGACGGATGTGTGCTTCGGCTTCGACACGGCGGTGATGATTGCGACCGAGGCGGTGGATCGGCTGCATACGACAGCGGAGTCGCACGAGCGCGTGATCGTGTGCGAAGTGATGGGCCGCGACGCGGGGTGGATTGCGCTGACGGCGGGCGTAGCCGGAGGGGCGCACGTGGTGCTGGTGCCGGAAAAGCCGATCGATCTGGAACATGTGTGTGCGATCCTGAAGCATAACTACGATCACGGGAAGAAGTACGGCATTGTGGTGGTGGCGGAGGGTGCGAAGCTGCCGGACTCGGGCGCGCAGGCAACGAAGGGGAACAAGGTGGACTCATTCGGGCACGCGCAACTGAGCGGGATTGGCGAGCACCTGGCGGAGGAGATCGAGAAGAAGACCGGCTACGAGACGCGCTCGGTGAACCTGGGGCATACGCAGCGCGGCGGAACGCCGACGGCGTACGACCGGATGCTGGCGACACGCTACGGCCTGGCAGCTATCGACTTGGTGCACCAAGGCAAGTTCGGGCGGCTGGTGGTGCTGCGCGGGACGAAGATCGAGGACATTCCGCTGGCCGAAGCGATCGCGAAGAACCGCACGGTGGACGACAGCTTCCTCGAAATCATCAGCGGGCTGGAGCCGAAGCTGTAGGCAAATCGGACCCCGCTCTGCCTGTCCGCCCGGATGGGCAGGGTGGGGTTTGCTTTCGGGTTTCCCTGGGAAATGGCTGTTTCTTTCGGCCGGGGCGCCGTGGTATACATGGCGATGCCCCAGTTGATCGGAGGAGCCGTGAAAGCCGCGCTTGCGCAGTCGGAAGTACGGGAAGTGATGGACATCCGCCAGGCGGCCCACTATCTGGGCATCAGCGCGGACAGTCTGTATCGCTATGCAGCCACAGGATTTATCCCGGCATTTCGGCTGGGGAACCGGTGGCGGTTCCGCAAGTCGCGGCTGGACGAGTGGATGGACCGGCGGTCAGGCCTGGAAGAGGCTCCGGAGCCCAAGCTGGTGCGCTCGCAGAAGAAGCCGGTGCGCTCGGCGCGGGAGTTGAACCGAGCGGCGCGGACGGGCTCGTAGCAGCCCGGGACACACCCTACAGACTGGCTCGAAGGCTTGGGCGGATTTGCGTGCCCAGGACGGTGACCACTGTCAGCGATGCTCGCAATGCCGGACGAGAACCTGGAGCAGCGATCAACCACCTGGTGTGAAGGACTGCGATCCGGCGATCTGACTGGTGGGCGCTCATCTCATGGTCGCACGGTCTTTTTGGTGTACTCTTTGCGGCATCCTTTGGCCCTGGGTGGGGCGTGTATTCTAGTGGTCGGACCACTTGGGGAGCGTCCGCCTGGCGCGTCTGCTTTGAGACTACGATGAGGCCGAAGACCGCTGCTGCGGCGCAGATTACCATGGTCGCGCAGGGCTGATCGGCTTGAGAGGAATGCAATTCCCGGCATGAGAGACGCTGGCAATGCGGGTGTGATGAGCGGGCCGGAGGAGACGGGCACGTTTCGGCTGGGGCGCGTGCGCTGGACCATCTGCGCGATGCTGTTTGCAGCGACCTCGATCAACTACATGGACCGCCAGGTGATCGCGATCCTGAAGCCGACGCTGCAGCACACGATCGGATTGACCGAGGTGCATTACGGGTATGTGGTGTTCGCGTTCCAGCTGGCGTATGCGGTGGGGGTGCTGGCGGCGGGATGGCTGATCGACAAGCTGGGTACGCGGATTGGCTATTGCCTGTTTATGGGCATCTGGAGCCTTTCCGCGATGGGGCATGCGCTGGCCAACAGCGCGTTTGAATTTGGGATTGCGCGGTTCTGCCTGGGGCTGGGCGAGTCGGGGAATTTCCCGGCGGCGATCAAGACGGTGGCGGAGTGGTTTCCGCAAAGGGAGCGATCGCTGGCGACGGGGATCTTCAATTCCGGGGCGAACGTGGGCGCGGTGCTGGCTCCGCTGATTGTGCCGTGGGTGGCGCTGCACTACAGCTGGCGCGCGGCGTTTCTGGTGACCGGATTCTTCAGCATGTGCTGGATTTTCTGGTGGTACAGAAATTACCGGAAGCCGGCGGATCATCCGACGCTGACCGGGGCGGAGCTGCGGCATATCTATGAAGAGGCTGCCGCGCAGATGGGGCCGAAGGTGCCGTGGGTGCGGCTGCTGGGGTATCGACAGACGTGGGCGTTTGCGATCGGGAAATTTCTGACCGATCCGATTTGGTGGTTTTTTCTGTTCTGGCTGCCGTCGTATTTCAGCAGCCGGTTCCATCTAAACCTGGCTCATCTGGGGCTGCCGCTCATCATCATCTACACGATGTCGTCGGTGGGCAGCATTGGCGGAGGCTGGCTGCCGATGCCATTTCGGAAGTTGGGACTGTCGCCGGTGCGGGCGCGGCTGGCGGCGATGTTTCTGTGCGCGTGCGCTGTTGTGCCGATCTTTACCGCGGGTCGGCTGCACTCGGAATGGGTGGCGATTGGGCTGCTGAGTTTGGCGACCGCGGCGCACCAGGGTTGGTCGGCGAATCTGTTCACCACGGCGTCGGACATGTTTCCGAAGAGCGCGGTTGGTTCCGTGGTAGGCATTGGCACGAGCGGCGGCTCGGTGGGCGGGATGCTGCTGGCAGCGAGCGCGGGGTGGATTCTGCAAATTACGCACAGCTACGTGAGCTTGTTCATCCTGGCGTCGAGCGTGTATCTGCTGGCACTGCTGATCATTCTGGCGCTGGCGCCGGGGCTGAGAAAGGCTGAGTTCGCGGCATGAGCCTGTTTGTGGAGCGCGGCGGGTGCGAGTTGGAGATTTCTCCGGCCGAGCTGCGATCGCTGCTGTTTGAGGCGCTGGGGAAGCTGGGCGAGCGGCGGCGGGTGCTGGTGGTGCCTCCGGACATCACGCGGCTGCATTCGAAGGCCGGCGAGTTGACGCGTTATGCGTGGGAATACTACGGGGAGCGGCTGCGGGCGGTGCTGCCGGCGCTGGGGACGCATGCGCCCATGTCGGCGGAGCAGCTGACGCGGATGTTTGGGGATTTGCCACAGTCGCTGGTACAGATTCACAACTGGCGGACGGATATTGAGACGCTTGGCGAGGTTCCGGCGGAGTTTATTCGGGAGCAGTCGGAAGGGAAGCTGGATTATTCGTGGCCGGCGCAGGTGAACCGCCTGCTGCTGAGGGGCGATTTCGATCTGATCCTGTCGGTGGGGCAGGTGGTGCCGCACGAAGTGATCGGGATGGCGAACTACAACAAGAACATTCTGATCGGAACCGGGGGACGCGAGGGGATCAACCGCAGCCATTACCTGGGCGCGGTGTACGGCATGGAGCGCATCATGGGGCGCGCCGATACGCCGGTGCGGCGGGTGCTGAATTATGCGTCGGACCGGTACTTGCGGCAGCTGCCGATTGTTTACGTGCAGACGGTGGTGGGGCGCGCGCGGGACGGCGGGCTGGCGCTGCGCGGCGTGTTTATCGGAGACGATGCGGAGTGCTTCGAGCGCGCGGCGGCGCTGAGCCTTAAGGTGAATTTCGAAATGATGGACAAGCCGCTACGCAAGGCGGTGGTGTATCTCGATCCGCAGGAGTTTCACAGCACGTGGCTGGGGAACAAGGCGGTGTATCGCACGCGCATGGCGCTGGCGGATGGAGCGGAACTAATCGTGCTGGCGCCGGCAGTGAAGGAGTTCGGCGAGGATCGGGGGATCGATGCGCTGATCCGGAAATACGGGTATCGCGGCACGCCGGCGACACTGGAGGCTGTGGCGAGGAATGCCGATCTGGCGGCGGATTTGAGCGCGGCGGCGCACCTGATTCATGGATCGTCGGAGGGGCGCTTCACCATCACGTGGTGCCCTGGGCACCTGACGCGGGAAGAAGTGGAGGGCGTGGGGTTCGCCTATGGCGATTTGGGCGAGATGCTGCGCCGCTACGATCCGGCGAAGCTGACGCACGGGTTCAATCGCATGGACGGGGAAGAGATTTTCTTTGTCGCAAATCCGGGGCTGGGGCTCTGGGCGTATCGCGATCGGTTTGTGCACTGAGGAGATGAGGAAAATGAGCGGACTGGAACTTGGCAAGTTCTCGATTGGGGTGGGTGACCGCTTTGCTCACCAGGCCAGGGCGCAGCTGCAGGCGTGCGTGCAGGCGGCAGAGGCGGGCGTAGATGTGATTCCGGTGTGGAACAAGTCGAACCGCGAACACAACATCATTGGGTCGGAGCCTTCGAGCACGCGGGCGGCGGCCCATGCGGCAGTGCGGGCGCTGGGGTGGAAGAAGCCGTACTACTGCGACGCAGACCACATCAACCTGACCACGGTGGATCGGTTTCTGGCGCCGTGCGACTTCTACACGAT
>JASHNW010000041.1 GCA_030041435.1 Acidobacteriaceae bacterium | reverse complement strand
TCGGAATTGCTCCGGGCATGCCAACGGCGATGGTGGGCGACGAGGTGAAGCTGACCATCGATTTGGACGTGGCGAAGCAGTAGGGAGAGGCAGGGCACGGCATCGAGGTGGGCAGCTCTGCTGCGCGTGGCTATTTGGGGCGAACCAGGGACTGGAACTCGGGGTGGGTTTCGAGGACGTGGAGCGCCACGGGGCAGATGACGTCGACCTCGAGGGAATGGTCCCTGGCGTACTGAAAGGCGGTGGTGACCAGTTCGAGGGCGATGCCTTTTCCGCGCTGCGACTCGGCCACTTCAGTGTGCCAGAGGGTCATCCAGCCCTGGGCGTCGGTTTCGAATTCGAGATAGCTGGTCTGGCCATCCTGCTCGATCTCGAAGCGGCTGCGAGTGACCTGGGTTGGGTTGGGCATGGGGGTCCCTCCCGACCGATGATAGCCCGCAGTGTGAGATTTCCCCTCTTCCTCTGCGGGAAAATCTCCTAAGCATTTGATTCTGCTCGATCTGACGGAGGGCTCCGGCAGCGCAAGCATTTGATTCCAAAGTGCATGGGGGCAAGCACTTTATTTTGTTATGCCTGCAGTTGCGGCTGGGAGCCGGGAGCCGGGAGCTGGGAGCGGTGATCCGGCAATGGTGGGGGCCCGAAACAGCAGCGGCGATCTCAAAGAGCGGCGGCGTGCCGGCCTGGGCCGGGGCGAGCAAGAGCGCGGAGCACAAAAACCAAAAGCCCTGCTCGATTGAACAGGGCTTTCGGTAGTCTCAGGGTAGGTTGCGCGGGGATTGGGAGGCAAGGGAAATCGGGTGCTGTCCTAATCTCCCGTAACCCGCGCCCTGTGGAAATTTGCCAAGTTGGTTTTAAGTCAACAAATGGCTAACCCGATCCCCGGCCCGATTCTGATCGCAGATGTCGCGGCGGAGGTTATGGGTTAAGCCGGAAATCTGAAAGGACAAAAGGTATGAGAGTCAGAAGGTGCATACGCAGGGACGCGAAAAACCAAAACATAACCAAGTGGCTTGACGCGGTTATTTTTCTGTGCGAGACTCTTTTTGTGAAGGCGACAGAACATCCGGTGGGACGGCTCATGCGGGATCGGCTCCGCTATGAAGTTGGAAGAGCGCGGGAAGCTGAATCGCGTATGAGAGAACTAACGGCAGCCTACAACGAGTATCTGGACCTGCGCGATGAAAACGCGCGGCGCAAGGAACGAATTGAAAACCTGCTGACGGTCATCGGCCCGTGGGACTGGGAATCACCCGATCCGGACTATCGGGAGCATGAAGCCATGAGGCTGCTTGGAATCGACATCCGCAATGCAGAAGATGCGGATCGGGTCAGAGCCGGGTTTCCGCTGTGGCGTGCGATGCAGGAATATCTGCGGTTTGTTCCTGAAGCACGTATTACGGAGATGGAAGCCTTTTTCGATCATGTCGGCTACGAGAGAGCCAATCGGCAGGCGATGGAGTCCGCGCTGAAGCGGCACCCCGGAGTTTTCATAACCCGCAGACAGGGGGGCCAGAAACTCATTTCGCTCGGAAAGGATCAGGACGATGGCACGACGCCCGCCACCACCACAGGCACGCGCAAATAGCAAGACCCGCTGAGAGTTAGAGCTCCCAGCGGGTCTGAAACCGACAACCTGGCAGGCCAGAGTGCCGATCCTCAATCACCATTCTGGCCTGCCTCACCCGAAAGATCAAGAGGCAGGTTCATGTACACACTCGCAAGGGAAAAGAAGCTGGCGGTGCTGGCTGCGCTGCTGGAGGGGAATTCGGTCCGTTCAACCGAGCGCATGACCGGAGTGCATCGGGATACCGTCTGCCGGCTGCTGGTGGAGACGGGCGAGCACTGCGCGGGGGTGCTGGACGCGCGGGTGCGCGACGTGCGGGCAAGGTATGTGCAGGCGGACGAGATATGGTGCTTCGTAGGGAAAAAGGATCGGCACCGCCGCCCGGACGATCCGCCGGAAGTAGGCGACCAGTGGGTATTTGTGGCGATGGACGAGGAAACGAAGCTGGTGGCGTCGTTTGTGGTTGGAAAGCGAAACCAGGCGAACACTCTGGCGCTGCTGTCGGACTTGCGGGAGAGGTTGCGGCGGGGCTGGAGGTTTCAGCTGACCACGGACGGGTTTCGGTATTACGAAGGCGGAGTGCAGGACACGTTCGACTTCAACGAGGTCGATTACGCGCAGTTGATTAAGGTTTATGGGAAGGCACCCGACAAGCCCGGCAATGAGCGGTACTCCCCAGGCGAGGTCATCGAGGTTATATCCAGAGTGCTCGATGGCAATCCCGATCCGGCGCGGATTTGCACGAGTCATGTGGAGCGGCAGAATCTGACCATGCGGATGCAGATGCGCCGGTTTACGCGGCTGACGAACGGATTCAGCAAGAAGTTAAGGAACCTGAAGGCGGCGGTGGCGCTGCATTTTGCCTGGTACAACTTCGTGCGCGTGCATTCGAGTTTGAGGATTACTCCCGCGATGGCGGCGGGGCTGACGGATCATGTCTGGAGCATGGGGGAGTTGCTGGGGATATGATGGCTATCCACCCGGAAAGAAGGTCCTATGTCATTCGGCACACACGTCTGCGGTCAGATCGTATGCCCGGAGGGCCATACAATTCTTGTGCCGCGTCAAACCCCATCAAAAATATTTCCCGGTCCGCCATATCCGCCCACGGACATACCGAAAGCAACTTTTCTGTGTATCGTATGCGGGTCGCAGTTTCCTTGTTCTCCGCCAGACTTCCGTCCGTTTCAATATGCACGAGAGGACCGAGGTCTCCTACATCCGGTCCTTTGTCGTATTGAAGGCGAATGTGTCCACGAAAACTGCGGAAAGCTGAGGCCCATATATTTTGGGTACGACGATAACGGTAGAGAAGGGAATGTACGACAGCGCGCACTCGAATTCGTTGGGGAAATGGAATGTGAACACGGGCAGCATCGACAGTGTGTGAAGGATTTGAAGGATGAGCGATCGTGGGTTTCAGTTGTGCCGATTGCTCGTCAAGACGATGAATACCTTCCATAAAAGCACCCCCTTGTGCGAAAATCTTCACCAAGGGGGTGGCGCTTCAGTCCGCTATCCCTACATTCCAAAGGTTTCACTGAAACCCCGCCCCGGCAGGCGGGGTTTTTGCTTGCGGCAATATACTGCCAACAGGGCGGTACGTCTATGAGTTCCATAACCACGGCCATCGCAGACCTTGCTCCCTATATGTTCGCAGCCGTTGGCCTTGAGGTGCTCTCTGCCAGGATCAGGAAACTCAATACGCGGGTTGATGAGCTGAAGGAGGAGGTGGCGCGACTCAGGACAGACGAACCGCGCCGATCTTTATTGCCCCCACCCACTCCCAGCCCTGTGGAGCGCCAGAAGGAAAGGACGCGGCAGTTCCTGGAGGAGCGGGAGAGGCGAGCAAAAGACGAGGGCAATTAACCTGCCATTCCGTGCGGGAGGGAGGGGGAGATTAGGACAGTACCGGAAATCGGCGGGGTGGGGGGTACGAAGGTACTGCGGAGCAGGCAGCGATGAAACGGTCAGCGGTGAGGCGGTCGGCGGTTAGGCGGTCAGCAGTGAGGCGGTCAGCGGTCAGCGGTGAGGCGGTCAGCGGTCAGCGGTGAGGCGGTCGGCGGTCGGCGGTCGGCGAACGGACGTATTTCGAAGCCTATACGGCACGACCAAGGTCGAGGCCTGTTACAAAAGCAAAGACGGTGATGATGGGCGCGGGAATTGCTGGGATTATTGGTGCAGCGGAATTCTGTCCTGGCCGCCTGTGGACGATGAGCGTGGAGCGAGTCGCTTGTGGATCAGAACACGTCGAAGCGTGACGAGACATTCGGCAGCGAAGGCTCGCGATCAAGACGTGACTTCGGTTTTGCTTTTGTATCAGGGCGTGACTTCAGTCGTGCCGAGGCGGCCTATAAAAAGGGTGGGCTTTAGCCCCTGCGATGGCCATCCCTCCGCGCAATGCGAACGATGCGAATACCGCGCCCTACACGCGCACCTTCTTCGTCACAACAAAAACGAGCATGGGACGGCGGCTTCTGCAATCGGACCGCTTTGCCGCATTATTCGTCGACGTATTGCGCTCGTGCATGATCGCGCGGCGCTTTCGCGTCGACGATTTCGTCGTGATGCCCGATCACGTTCATCTGCTCGTCAGCGTTCGTGGAGACGTATCGATCGAAAAGGCAATGCAGTTCATCAAAGGCGGCTTTTCTTACCGCGTGAAAAAGGAGCTGGGATTCAGCGGCGAGGTGTGGCAGCGCGGATTCTCCGAGGTGCGCGTCGATGGGCGGCAGAGCTTCGAACGGCATCGGGAGTATATTGCGCAGAACCCGGTGCGGGCGGGGCTGGTGCAGACGGGCGAAACATATCCATGGTGCTTCGAGACACTCAGGGCTAACAAAGCCGCAGGGGCTAAAGCCCCATCCTAAAAGGGCGCGATTTCGGCACGACTTCAGTCAAGATTATTCACTTGACAAAGGGTAGCGCTTCTGCCATGATGTTCTCATGCTGGTCGTTACTCCTGTCCTTTCTGTGGTTTCAATGAATCAGTGGGCCGGAGTATCGTTCGCAGATCGCGCTTTATTGACGCAATCAGCTTTCGGGTCGGTACGCGCTGCAAAGGCGACTTCGCTTTAGGAGATTTGCTAGCCATGACACTCCCTGAGATTAACAAGCTGTACTCCACGGATGACCGCTGCCGCGAACTTTTGGAGCGCTTGCGCTGGCCCGAAGGCGTAACCTGCCCGCGCTGCAAGGATCGTCGCATCTCTCGCATGGCGGATTACGCCCGCTTTGAGTGCTCCGCGTGCGAATACCAGTTCACGGTGACGAGCGGCACTATCTTCCACGATACCCACCTCGCACTGCCGATCTGGTTTCTTGCCGTGTTGCTGATCTGCGAATCGAAGAAGGGCATCAGCGCGAATCAGCTCCGCCGGATGATCTGGGGTGAGCACAAAGGCTCTTACAAGACAGCCTGGTATCTCTGCCATCGCATTCGTGCTGCCATGGCGTCGGCGGAAAAGTCGATGATGTTTGGGACCGTGGAAATGGACGAGACTTACGTCGGCGGAATTCAACGCGGCCATCAAAACAAGCCAGGACACGGGCAGAGCACAAAACAGATCGTCATTGGCCTCCGCCAGCGCGGAGGTGAGACACGCTTCTTTCATGCCGAAGACGCTAAGAGCGGGACACTGGCGCAGTACATCCGCGAGAATGTGAGCGAAGACGTTGACGTAATCGTTACGGACGAATTCAATGCCTATCCCACGGCGATGAAGGCAACGGGCAACACTGCGAAGCACAAGACGATCAAGC
>JASHNW010000040.1 GCA_030041435.1 Acidobacteriaceae bacterium | reverse complement strand
ACGCTCGTGTTGCAGGGCGATGCCGATCAGATTGTGCCGCTCGACGATTCGGGAAGGCTGAGCGCGAAGATCGTGAAGAACGGCAGTCTGAAGGTGATTCCCGGCGCCCCCCACGGGCTATGCACAACGCACGCAGATGTCATCAATCAGGAGCTTCTCGCATTTCTCCGCAAGTAGCCGAATGCGGCGTGCGGTGCGAGTGCTCTCCGCATGAGGACAACCGGGACAGGCCTCATCCGCCGACGGGGCTTGTGCTTCCCATCAGCCTCTCCCGTCGCGCAACCAGCAAGCCGCTATCGCAATTCCTGAGTCGGTGTATCCCCAAGCCGCCGCACTCAGGTCGACGCGGCCCTCAGGGAGCGGCGACCCTGCACTGAATCCGAAAAGCCACAGGAGCTCAGGAATTGCCTAATCCTGACGGAATCGGTAACCGATGAAACTGTCGGTGACAATGTAAGCAGGATTGGCTGCATTGTCTTCGAGCTTCTTTCTGATTTGGCCGATCAGCACGCGAAGGTATTCGCGGTCTTCACCGTAGCCCGGACCGCGCAGAGCCGCCAGCAGCTGCGCGTGGGTCACGGGGCGTCCGGCGCGCTCCATCAGGTACCGCAATGCATCGAATTCCCGCGGCGTCAGCCGCACCTCCACGCCTGCGCGTTCGACGCGATGGCGAGCGGGGTCGAGCGTAATGGCCCCAATTGTGATGGGCATCTCCGACGGAGTTTCCGGCGCGCGGAACTTCCGGATTGCGCTTCGAAGTCGCGCGGTCAGCTCCCGGATCTGGAAGGGCTTGGTGATGTAGTCGTCCGCTCCCGCATCCAGCGCCTCCACCTTGTCGTCCTCTTCGTCGCGAACCGTGAGCATCAATATCGGCAGTCTCGTGAAACTGCGCCGGATGCGCCTGCACGTCTCGACGCCGCCCATTCCCGGCATATTCATGTCGAGCAGCACTGCTTCGTAATCCACCATGCGCAGGCGCAGCAGCGCTTCTTCTCCGTTGGATGCCTCCCCAACGTCGAATCCCAAAGCGTCCAGGGTGGTACGCAAGGTGCGGCGCAGCGCTGGGTCGTCTTCCACGACCAGCAGCGTGCCCTGATTCTTATCCTGCGGCGTGTCCAACGCAAGGCTCCCTGAGAGGCACGGACAAATAGAAGATCGTGCCGGTTTCCGGTTCGCTGTCTGTCCACACCCGCCCTCCGTGCATTTCGGCTGCTCGCCTCACAATCGACAGCCCAATGCCGGTGCCGGGCGCTCGCGATTCCGAACCGGGTGACCGGTAGAAGCGCTGGAAAATGCGCATCCGCTCTTCGGGGACGATATACGAGCCTTCGTTGCGGACGGAGAAGACAAGTTCCGCGCCGGACGCGCACGCGCTGATGCGGATCGGAGCCGAAGGCGATCCGTATTTCGCGGCGTTGTCCACCAGTTGCAGCAGGGCCATGCGCAGCAGCCGTCGATCCGCCCATACCCTCGCGCCCGTCGGCTCGTGATGGATGGCCACGCGATGCTCGGGGAAGTCGTTCGCGCACTCCTCCCGAAACTCCTTCAGAAACGCTGCCACGGGAACGGCTTCTTTTCGCGGATTCACCTGGCCGTGGTCTGCTTTGGCCGTCCGCAGTGCCTGGTTCGTAAGCTCGGTTAGCCGGATGGACTGCTGGTTGATCAGCGATGCGAGTTCCAGCTGCGCGGCACTGAGTCCGCTCATTTCCATCAGGCCGGAGCTGGCGGTTTGTACGGTGGCGAGCGGCGTCTTCAGCGAGTGCGCCAGTCCATCCAGCACCGTCGAACGCATGCGCTCGCTCTGCCGGGCGGCCTCTGCAGCAGCCTCCGCCAGGAATGAGTGCGACCTTTCCAGAGCGACTGCCGCCAGCGATGCGATGGCGTCCGCGGTCCGGGCATCCAAAGCGGGTCCTTCCCGTCGGCTCACAATGCCCAGCGAGCCGACTGTCCTGGCGCCGATGAGCAGGACGCGCAGGAATCTGCCGTTCTTCAGGTCGTCCTCATTGCGGCCGTGACCCGGGATGGCACGAAGCTCGTCCTCAGGCACGCAGTTTGTCCCCGCGCTGTCCAGCCGGGATTCGCTCGCACCCCACAGCGACACGCCCTCCACCTGAAACACGTCCACAATCAGCTTTGCCAGGCTGGCTCCGATCGCGTTCCGGCGATCGAAGTACAGGATCTCCCGGCTCATCTGGTACAGCATTTGCAGTTGCCGCCGCTGCTCCTCCGTCGACGCTGCATAGCGCCGGAGCCGGTCCGCCAAACAGCTGGTTACCAGGAACGTTGCCTCAAAACACGCCAGCGCGATTCGGTCCTGAACGTCCTGCATGTACAGATGCAGCAACGGCTGTGTGAAGAAAAAGTCCAGGCACCCGGCAGCCACCACCGAAGCGATGATGGCCTCCAGCAACCCCCATCGAAACGCAATCACCATCAGCGGGAACAGGTAAAGGAACCCGGCCACGAATGCCTTGGCGTGGCATCCGTACGCAACCACGGTCACCAGGGCAATCACCCCTAAGCTGGCGGCCAGGCGCAGGCCTCGGACTGTGCGCGACGGACTCATGATCTCTGGAGGCTGTCATTAACTTTCGCGCGGCCGGCGTTGCGAGGGAAAATCGGGCCAGACGAAGCCGAGCCCGAAGGCTGTGGCGGGTCCACCGTCGAGGGCGAGAATGAAGTATGGCCCGATATGCCCCGCAACCCAGAGGGCTGGGGCCCATTTCCCCCATTTCGTCGTCGCTCGTCGCTCGCAGACATCCGGTATGCGTCGCTCCTCGCTCCTCGAACTGAGAAAAATGGGCTCCCAGCGCCGGCCGTGGGAAAGTTAATAACAGCCTCTAGGCGCAGAGCATAACCTTCAGCGCATAAGCAAGGCATAAATGACAGATCAGCACGGCAAGGTCTCATCGCTCTGCGCGCAATTACCTCTTACGCTCGGATCCTTTACGAATTCCTAACGCCCCCGATCTGCCTTCCTTATGCCCGCCGTCCTACGCTGAGGAGTTTGCCTGGTGCTGTCAGCAATCTCGCAACCGCAGTGCCAGGCAGACTTCGAGGACATTATGCCAACAGTCTTTTTCAGTGCAGGATTATCCAGTCGGAAAGGTGGACGTCTTACCGCGCTTCTCATCTGCATCGCCATCGGTTCAGCTGCCGGCGTGGCTCAGACTGGCACAAATCAGCAGGGCGCAGGCGCTGCGGCGCAGTCTCCCGGACAGGTGAGCGCGCTTTCCGAATCCAACGCCAACATTCTGAAGGAGCTGGAGGCCATGAAGCAGCGGATCGCCGAGCTCGAGAACCAGTTGCGGTCGCAGCAGGCGGCCACGGTCGCGGCCCCCGCCGATGCCGCCGGAACGTTACAGGCGGCGCGCAACTCTCTGCTGACAGACTCGGGCAAGCCATCCGATCCGCCCGCCGACATCGCGTCGGCGAACGTCTCCGCAGCGCCCCCGGCGACCGTCGCGGCGGTAGCTCCGCCGGCTCGGTACGAGAAGGCAGAGCCGTTTGCCTTTGCGGACTTTACCTGGCTCAACGGCAACCCGCGCATCGAGCAGGTGCCCTACGATACCAAGTTCTTTACCCCCGAAATTCGCTCCGACGTGGATTACACCTACGATTTTCGGCATCCGCAGGACGACACGATTGGCGGATCCAGCGAGGTGTTTCGCGCGAACGAAGTTCAGCTGACCCAGCTGGGCGTCGGCGGTGACTTCCACTACGATCAGGTCCGCGCGCGCCTGATGACGCAATTCGGCATGTACTCGACGACCACGCCGCGCAACGATGCCAGCTATTCCCGCGGCAACTGGGATATTGCCGACGCTTATCGATACCTGTCCGAGGCATATGGCGGCTACCACTTCAATGCCCTTCATGGAATCAACGTGGATGCCGGAATCTTCATGTCCTATGTGGGCCTCTTCAGCTACTACAACTTCGACAACTGGGCCTATCAGCCGTCTTATGTCTCCTCCAACACGCCATGGTTCTTTACCGGCGAGCGCACCCAGATTTTTCTGACCGACAAGCTGAAGATCGAACCCTGGTTTGTGAATGGATGGCAGTCCTACGGCCGTTACAACAATCGCCCCGGCATCGGCGGACAAATTCTGTGGCGTCCGACCGGGCGGATCTCCATTCTGGGCAATCAATACGCTCTGGGTGAGGACACGCTGGGGGATCCCGGGCGCGTTCGCTACCACACCGACGACAGCGTTGAGTACAAGTACTATGGCAATCCTTCCAGCCGCCATCTGAGTCAGGCCGCCTTCTCGCTCACCGGCGATGCCGGCTGCGAGCATGGAGGCGGAGTCAGTTGCGCAGGCGATTCGAAAAAAGGACCGAAGCAGAGCTTCCTGGGCTATATGATCTACAACCGTCTGTGGTTTGACAGAAACCTCTTCGGTCTCACTCTCGGTGGAGGCGGCATCGATAATCCCGGCCGTTACCTCGTCCTTCTCCCGCCCATCAACGGCGCAACCGCAAGTTCCGGCACGCCCTACTTCACTGAGAATCCGGGCAACGGATTCAAGGCATGGGACTCATCCGCCACCGTCGACTACATGCCCAGCCAGTACATCACCTGGAGGCTGGAATACGACCATCGCGTCGCCAGTGTGCCGTATTTCACCGGTCCCGGTGGAATCACCCCGCCCGGCGGCGATCAGGGAACGCCGGGATCGATCGTCTACCTCCCCAATGGCAAGGAGTGGTTCCCCGACCTGCGTAACAGCGAGAACCGGGTAACGGGAGCGATCCTCGTGATGTTCTGATCGGCCCTTACGCGCACGACGATGGCTCACATGGCCCCGCCAGCTGCTCTGCGCATGCAGCGGGCGGGGCCGTTCCGTTGATGGCTGCGGAGCGAAGACCGGGGCTGTCTGCCCGGCGAGCGCGTCACCGCTTTGCGAAAGTTGTAAGGAAAGTGTAAGAACGCGTCCACTAGTTATCCGCCAGTTATGGAAGCCACGGTTCAATCGAGACCATAAGCAGTTCGCCACCTGACTGGAGAACGCAATGGTCAAATCAAGTGCTTCCTGTTTCTCTTCTTCCGCCAGTGCTCATACCCTTGTGTGCCTCCATTCGGAGCGCACGCTCGATTGCCATGAACAGGCCATGGGCCGGAACCGATCGACGGCCCGGTCTTCGCCACAACCTTTAGCTCTGCAGCGTGCCATGCGCTCGGCCCTGCTCCTGCTGGCGGTCCTCGCCCTCAGCGTGTGGAGCGCGAAAGCGCAGTCGACGTTTGGGAGCATCGACGGCACGGTTACCGATGCCTCAGGCGCGGTCATTCCGGGTGCGACCGTCACGGTGCATTCGCTCGACGAGAATTTCGACCGCCAGGCTACGACCGGCGACGCGGGCGAGTTTGTTGTGGGGAACCTGAAGCCGGGCCACTACTCCGTCACCGTGGAGCACAGCGGCTTTACCCGTGCGGTTGTCGCCGGCGTCGAACTGAATGCGCGCCAGGACCTGCGCGTTCCCATAACGCTCAGCATCGCAGCCCAGTCCACCACCGTGGAAGTACAGGCCGACGCAGGGCAGATCAATACGGAGAACGGAACCGTCAGCAACACGCTGCAGGAGCAAAGTGTCACCCAGTTGCCGATGAACACGCGCGCGGTATCCAGCAGCCCCCTGGCTTCGCTGGCCATCTCTCCCAGCGTCGTCACCGACAGCCAGGGAAACATCGCCGTCGGTGGTGCAACCTCCTCCCAGGTGGGCTTCTCCGTCGACGGCGTTTCCACCGCCAATGTCCGCTCCAACGGCGCGCTCCATGATGCCTACCCGTCTTCGGAGGGAATCTCGGAAACCAAAGTTACGGAATTCAACAACAACGCAGAATTTGCGCAGATTGGCGACGTGACGTTCACCACAAAGAGCGGCACGAATCAATGGCACGGCAGCGGATTCGAATATTTCCAGAATGACGCGCTCGACGCGACCATCTACGACTTCAACTCCAAAGCGCCGAAGAACTTCAACGATTTCGGAGGATCTCTCGGCGGTCCGGTTATCTTTCCCGGACTTCACGCTCTGAAGGATCGTACGTTCTTCTTCTTCGATTACGAAGGCAATCGCAAAACCCAGTCCTATCCCGAGGAACTTCTCGTCCCCACGGCGGCCGAGCGGGAAGGCAATCTGACCGCGCTCGTCGATGCACCAGGGCAGGGAGCGCCAGTGAACGACCCGTTCACGGGAATGGCCTGGGCGAATAACACCATCCCGGCCATCAATCCTGTTGCGAAGGCCCTGCTTGCGTATTATCCGCTGCCCAATGCGAACGCGAATGGATATAACTACCAGACGCTGGTGCCAATCCCATCCAGCACCGATGGCTGGGATCTTCGAATGGATCAAACGCTCACCTCGAAGCAGAGCGTCTACGCACGCTTCAGCTGGAAGAATCTGTTCACGAGCGAGGGAGCGAGCGGGCTGACCGCAAATCAATTTCTGCCCAACGTCGCGGCTCACGATCGGAACCGCAGCCTGTTGGCCAGTCATAACTACGTTCTCAGCAACAACCTCGTCAACGAATTCAGGTTCGGCTTTACCGACTTTACAGAGAATGACACGTTTCCCATCCAGGGAAGCGCGGCCATTGCGGCTCTGGGCCTGCAGGGAATCAATATCAGCTCCCATCCCACCGGCGACGCTTTCCCCACCTTCAGTTTCAGCGACGGGACATTTTCCAGCATCGGGCAGGATCGCACCGGCACGACGATCTCCGACACCATGGAGTTCACCGACAATCTTTCCTGGATGATCGGCAGGCACTCCCTCAAGTTTGGCGTGGATGCGCGCCACGTCCGCTACAACGCGCTGATGTTCTTCCAGCCGTCCGATGACTACGGCGACTTCACGTTCTACCCTGGCCTTTTCACGAACTACGCTCTCGGCGATCTGCTCCTCGGCCTGCCCCAGGAATCGTTTTTCGCGATCACGAGTCCGCAGATCAATGCCACCTCGACGCAGTGGGGCGTGTACGGCCAGGACGAATGGCAGGTAGGCAGCCACCTGACTCTCAATTTCGGTCTGCGCTGGGAACTGCTCCCGCCGTTTGTGGAGAGCCGTGGCGATCTCGGCAGCTTCGATCCGAAGACGAACAGCGTGCTGGTTCCGGATAAGTTTCTGGCGTCCCCGACGCAAACCAAAGATCCGGCCCTTCAGACGGTCTACACCGGATTCCTCGATACGTTTAACGCTTGTCCGCTCGGCAACAAGGCGCTGCAATGCTCCAACGTGGCCACGGCCAGCCAGGACCACGTTACCCAGGGCCTGCGAGAGCTGTACAAGCTTGATCTGGATCCGCGCATCGGTCTCGCCTGGCGCCCCTTCAGCAACGACAAGACTGTGATTCGTGCCGGCTTCGGCATCTTCACGCAAACGACGCTCGGGCCCATGTCCTTCAACAATGCGGGTAATCCGACGTCGAACCTGCTGACGAATGTGAATGCGGGGTCGGGTGCGAACGGCAAGCTGGCCGTGGTGCCGGCGGCGTTCCAGTTCCCGCAGACCGCTCCATCCAACACGTCGGTGACGCTCGGAGGAGGAAGCCTGGAGCAGGCGAACGATCCCCATTTTCGCGATCCGCAGGCTGCCCAGTGGAACCTGACGGTCGAGCGCCAGGTCAGCCAGAACACCGTCGTGCGCGCCAGCTATGTGGGCATGTCAAACTATCGCCTGCCCGTCACCGTCGACCTGAATCAGATTCCCGCCAGCACAATTCCGTGGGATACCGGCGCCACCGCGGGTCCCTTTGTCGACAAGCGCGCGCCGTATCAGAACTGGACTCTGCTCATGTCTTCGCAAAATTATGGACAGGCCAGTTACGAAGCGGGCGTTGCCGAAGTGGATCGCAAGCTGAGCCATGGGCTGGCGCTGCAGGCGAACTACACCTGGGCGAAAAACCTCAGCGACGCGCAGGGCAGCGACGCGCCGACAGTATTTGCCAGCGAAGAGGCATATGCGGTGGAGATTGCCAATCGTTTCGATCTGAAATCGAACCGCGGCAACGTGGTGGCCACTCCGCGGAACCGCGCGCTGATCAGCGGCACCTACCAGCTTCCGTTCGGGCCGGGGCGGCTCTGGAACGGCTCGCGCGCTCTGAACGCCGTTCTCGGCGGCTGGGATGTGAGCACTGTAACCACGCTGCAGTCGGGCAACTGGCTCACGCCGACCACCAGTCCCGCCTTCGATCAGTCGAATACCGGGATGGCCGTGCGCGCCGGCGGCGGGGCCATTCTCCGCCCGGATTGCGGCGCGGGAGATCCGTACCGCAGCGAACAGCGAGGCGTCTACTTCAATTTGGATGCCTTCTCTGAAACGCCTGCCGGTGCCGGCCGCTTCGGCAACTGCGGCGTGGGCATCCTTGAGGGGCCCGACATGATGAACGTCAATGGCGGCCTTGCCAGAAATGTCAGCATTCATGAGCGCTATAAGCTGCGCTTTGAAGCGACGTTCACCAACGTCCTGAACCGCTCGAACTTCGCGCCTCCGCAGACCAACATCAGCAATACCGCCACGTTCGGCGCGCTGACCGCCGTGCTGCCGCAGGGTCTGGGGGGCAATCGGACCGGACAACTGGCTCTCCGCCTGGATTTCTGATCGGACTCAACCCGCGCCGGATCGGAGATCGTCTCCGATCCGGCGCCGAGCTTCCCGGTGAAACAGCTCGAAGCGTTGCGGTCAGCAATCGATGCCGGCCTGAGCCAGATCGCGCGCCCGCGCTGCGATTTGCGCTGCGGAGATTTCGCCGCTTCCCTGATCGATCCGCGCCCACTGCACGGCAAAATTCCCCAGCGTGGAGCTCTCCGCCGAGCAGCGCTCCACGGGCAACCCCGTTGCCTCTCTGGTCAGCGCATTCAGATATTCGTTGCGGCTGCCGCCTCCCACCACGCAGATGCGCTCCGGCTTGCGCTGCGTCAAGCCCGTAATCCTGCCGATCAGACCCTCGTAGCGAGACGCCAGGCTGTGAAAGAGCAAATTCGCGTAGTGGGGCGCGGCGGCGCTGCCCTGCGGAAGAGGCGCCAGCCCGCGCCGCGCTCGCTGCGCGTTGATGCGCGCCGGCATATCGCCAGGGCTGACGAACGCCGCATCGTCGAGATCGAGCACTGCATCCGGAGCCGGCAATCCTCTCGCTGCGGCGACTAACTCGTCGACATCCCATGCGCGTTCGCTCTTCCAGCTTTCCAGGCACTGTCGCAGCAGCCACATGCCGGCCAGGCCGCAGTGGAAGAGGACGCCGCCGCCCGCGGCTCCCAGGTTGGTGAAGTTCGCGGCAAAGGCTTCGGGTGTGCGATGGCTGTCTGGCAGCACCATGCCGACGAGAGACCATGTACCGGAGCTGATGTAAGCCCACTCGCCGGCAGGGCAGGGAATACCGGCGACCGCCGAAGCGGTGTCGTGGCAAGCCGGCGCGATGAGCTGCGTCCTGGCAAAGGCGGGCACGCTGCGTAAATCCGCGCGCAGCGGACCCAGCGCGGTGCCGGTCGCGACCAGTGGCGGCGCGGCGGAGCGGTCGAGGCCCAGCGCAAAGAAAATCTCGTCGCACCAGCAGCGCGTGTCCGGATCGATGAGGGCGGTATGGGTAGCGTTGGTGTATTCCGCAATGCGCGGTGCGCCAAGCCAGTGCAGAACGTACTCCGGCAGCATGACCCAGGGTGCAGCCGCGTTGCCCGCGAGCCTGTCGGCGCAGAGCTGATAGACGCTATTGATGGTCTGCACCTGGACGCCGGTCTTCGCATAGAGGTGCTCGGCGGGAAGTACAGCGTGCGCGGCTTTGAGGGCAGCAGTGGTCCGCGCATCGCGGTAGCAGAACGGCGGCTCGATCGGTTGGCCGGAGCTGTTCAGCCGGACGTAATCGACTCCCCACCCCGTGACGCCGATGGCGGCGATGCCTTCAGGAGCGCGATCGGCGCAGGAGCGAAGTCCGGCCTCGAGCTCCTGGCGGATGCGTTCGAGATTCCAGCGCAGTCCGGCGCGTCCCTGGTCCCAGGGGGCATTGGCGAAGCGATGAACGATGGCGATGCGTGGCTCGCCGCGATGCCATTGCAGAAGCGAGACGCGGCAGCTCTCAGCGCCAAGGTCGACAGCAACCAGCGTCGGCCCGCCGGGCGACCCCTGCGAGCCAGAGGTCCGTCCGGCCGCTCCGCTCACCGCAGGAAAGCCTCCGCCAGGCCGCCGTCGACAGGTACGAGATGGCCCGTGGTGCAGCGCGTGTGCGGTCCCGCAAGGAAGAGGATGGCGCGCGCGCAGTCCTCCGGATCGATGGGCTGATGCGTGAGCGTGCGCTTCGCGTAAAAATCAGCCAGCAGGTCGCGCAACTGGTCGTCGCTGGCGGCCGGATCGAACGCGATGCTGTATTTCGTCAGCGAGGCGATCACGCGGTCGCGCGGGAACATCGTGGAGCCTTTGACCACCGTGGCCGGGCTGATGCCGTTCACGCGCACACGCGGCGCAAGCGCAACCGCCAGCTCGCGCACCAGATGGCTGAGCGCGGCTTTGCTCACGTCGTAGGCTTCGCTGCCGCGCTTGGCCACCACAGCGTTGGCGGAGCTGGTGAGCACAATGCTGCCATCGAGCTGCTGCGCGGTCATCAGCTTCGCTGCCTCGTCGGCGAGCAGATAATTCGCAGTCACGTTCAGGTCGAGCGTCGTCGACCACATTGCGTCGCCGATGGCACCGGTAGGCGAGGAAGGGAAGATGGCTGCGGTGTTGATAAGGATGTCCAGCCCGCCGAATTGCGCCACGGTCGCGCGCATCGCAGATAAGATCGCCTCACGGTTACGAATATCCACGACAACCGCGGCGACGGCCTCCTTGCCGGCAATCCTGCGCGCCTCCTGTGCAACCGCCTCCGCTCCGGCCAGGTCGCGGTCGGCGATCGCGATGTGAGCGCCACGCTCCGCCGCCAGCAGCGCCGCCGCGCGTCCGATCCCGCTCGCCCCGCCCACAATCAGCGCGATCCTGCGGCTCAGTTCCTTTTCCGGCGGCTGGCGGCGAATCTTCGCCTCTTCCAGCGCCCAGTATTCGATGCGAAAAGCCTCCAATGCAGGCAGAGCTACATAATTTGTGTAGACCTGAAAAGCCTCGCAGGGCGCGGCCGGACCGGCCTGCGGCACTTCTTTCACCGCAGCCCCGCCTGCGAGCGCGGTCGCCCCCTCCATTACGTGAATCGCGTTTACATAGAATTCGCCGACAATCCGCGACTCGGTTTTGGTCTTGCCGAACGAGAACATGCCGATGCCCGGAACGAGCACGACGGTCGGGTTCGCATCGCGCATCGCCGGTGAGTCGGGCTGCGCATGCTGCCGGTAGTACGCGGCATACTCCGCGCGATAGGTTTCCAGAGCCTTTTCGATCTTCGCTTGCAACGCGGAGGCATCGTCGCCGGGCGCGGCCGGAACGAACAGCGGCCGAATCTTGGTGCGGATAAAGTGATCGGGACAACTGGTGCCCAGATGCGCCAAAGCCGCCGCGTCCTGCGAATTGACGAAGCGCAGCACCTCCGGCGCATCGCTCCAGCTTCCAATCATGCGCCTCTGCTGCGAGACGCGCCCGCGCAGGCAGGGAAGCAGCTCCAGCGCCAGGCTGCTGCGATCGTCACGCGGCTCGCTGGCTGCTCCTCCGAAGAGGCCCGCGCCTTTGCGCGTAACGTGATCCTGCACGAACTGCCCCAGCTGGTCGATGACCGTCAGCGTGTTCAGGTAGCACTCGCGCTGTGTGTCGCCCCAGGTGAAAAGTCCGTGACCGCCCAGCACCAGGCCGTCGCAGCCGGGGTTTTCCTCGACCGTGCGCCGCAGCATCATGGCCAGTTCAAATCCAGGGCGCTGCCAGGGCACCCACGCCAGCCGGTGCCCGAACTCGCGGTTGAACTCCGCCATTTTCTCTTTGCCGTTGGCCGCTGCGGCCAGTGCGATGCCCCAGTCCGGATGCAGGTGATCGACGTGGCGGAAGGGAAGAAAGCCGTGCAGCGGTGTGTCGATCGACGCGACCACCGGATTCACGCCAAACGTGCACAGCGGGTACAGATCGACGATGGCGTCTTCCTCCTTCACGCCCCGGTAGCGCGACTCGAGCGCCAGCAGCTTGTCGAGGTAGAGCGTGGCCAGCCCGCCGCGCCGGATGCTGCCCAGATCGCCGCCGCTGCCTTTCACCCACAGCACTTCCGTGGGCTCCGCGGTCAGCGGATCGGCCATCGTCACTTTGGAGCTGGTATTGCCTCCCGCGAAGTTGGTGATGCGCAGGTCCGCGCCCAGCAGGTTGGAGCGGTAGCGCAGCAGTTCCGGCTCATCCAGACCCGCAGCCAGCTTTTCATCCCACAGATCCTTGAGATAACGAAAGGCCGCGATCGTCTTCATACCGTCTCCCCCCTTCTGCACATCGTTCCCGGCTATACCAAATATATCAATAGAGCAGATATTCCTATACATACATTCACATCCCACAAGCCAGGTTGTGTCCGCCGTTATGATGTCGCCCCCAGCCCGATGCAGTTGGCGGCCGCGATGATAATCGCCATCCCCACCCACAGCCAGCGGATGGGCCGCGATCCCGCGCCGCGCCACTCCCCCAGCGCCAGGCCGATCAGCCCGCCGAACAGCACATAGAGGCTCATGTGCAGCATCCAGTTGATGAAGAACAGGCGCGCCGGAATGCTGGCCGCTCCCCACGCATAGAAAAAGAACTGCAGATACCACATGATGCCGGCCGACGCTGCCATGCATCCGTTGATGAGCAGAGTGGAGGGTCCCTGGGACAAATCGTTCCGCAGCGACAGGTTTTTCAGAAAGCCGAGCCTGCTGAAGCAGTAGCCGAAATTGACCAGCGCTCCGCCGCCCATGATGATGACGTAGCTGGGCAGCGCCGCATACAGCGGCTTCACCCCGATGTGCTGCGCCGCGGCAGCCATCGGTCGCGCGGCATCGATGGCGAACGACATGCCGGAAGAGAAGATGCCGCAGAGGATCGCAAGGATCAGGCCTTTTTTGAGATCGAACTCTTCGGCAGAGATGCCCTGCGCGCGTTCCTTCTGGTGGCCGGCCCAGCTGACGATGGCGATGCCCAACAGCGCGAGGCCGATGCCGGCCATCGTCCACGCGCCGCCGGCGCTGGTGAATACGGCGAGAAACTGGCCGTGCATCAGCGGCGGCATCAGCGTTCCCACGATAAGCGTGACGCCAATGGCGACCCCGATGCCGAGCGACATCCCCAGATAACGCATGGTCAGCCCATAATTGACGTTGCCGATGCCCCACATGCATCCGAACAGGAAAACTTTGGTCAGCGTGGACGTGCTGATGCCCGCGTAGAACGCTGCAAAGTGCGGCAGCAGCACGAGGCTGACGCCGATCGGCAGCAGGACCCAGGAGAAAATCCCGGCGACCGCCCAGGTGGTTTCCCACGACCACTTCTTCACTTTTTCAATCGGGGCATAGAAGGACGCGGCTGCTGCCGCGCCGATCATATGCCAGCCGATTCCGGCAACGATCGAAGGCATGCAAGTCTCCCTGGGATGAGGGCGGCCGGCTAGGGCACCGCCTGGGCCGCCTGCTCGCGCAGAGCATCGGCCCTGACCAACTTGTGTTCCACAAAGTTGTATGGAGGAATGGTGAGGCCGCGCAGGATGGAAAGCCCCAGCTGCACGAGGCGCGGGCCGTAACTGGCCGCCTCGTGCGAGACCGAGCCGATCCACGGGCTTCCCGGTCGCCGCATCTCTTCGATGGCCTCCGCGATGCAGTCCTGTCCGACGATGGCCACGTGCTTTTCCCGCTTCAGCTGGCGCACCGCCTCCAGCGCGCCCAGAGCGCTGGTATCCGTGGCCGCGGCAATCAGAATGCGGCGATCGCGCGGATGGCGGGTGAGGAACTGCGCGACGATTTTGGCGCTCTTGTCCTGTAATCCGCGGCCGTCGATGCGGACGAAACTCTCCACCGGCAGGTCCGGCAGCCGATCGCGAATGGCCTGGAACGCGCCCGTGATGCGGCTCTGCACCATCGGTCCGGCTTCTTCCACGTCGAGACCCAGAACCCAGTCGGCCTTCCCCGACCACAGGCGCTCCGCGTGCTCGGCGAGCAGCTCTCCGGCTTCGACCCCGACCCGATAGTTGTCCACGCCGAAGAACGTGGCGTGCGGGTGGGGAATGTCGATGGCGATGAGCGGGATTCCTGCCGCAGCCACTTTGTCGGCGATGATCGGCGCCACCTGCTGGTCGATCTGGAATTCAATCACCAGGTCGACGCGGCTGCGGACGAACTCATCCGCCACCTGGACAGCAGTGGCCGCGTCGTAGCGGTTGTCGAGGATCATCAGATCCACTCCCGCCTGGGTGGCCGCGTCGCGCAGGCTCGCCGCCACCGCCTCAGAGAAAGGCATTTCGCCGGACTGCTTGCCGAATCCGAAGCGCACCTTGCGCGGACGGGTGACCACGCGGTACAGGCCGTCCTGCGACTGCGCGAGATAGCCCCGGTGCACCAGCGTCTTGAGGATGCGGTAGACCGTGGTCTTCGAGATATGCGTGCGCTTGTAGATCGCTTCCAGCGACATCGGGCGCTCGTGCTTCTGCAGCAGTTCGAGGACGTCGAGCGCCTTGGAAAGAACGGGAATAAGGTACAGCCGGTTGACCGACGATTTAGGCAAAGCGACAACCTCGCGGGAAAAATCACCTCTTTTGTATCACCCGCGCTGCACGCCGCGGCGGTCATGCTCCCCTGCCGGTCAGGCATACGTCGAAACAGCCCTGGCATTGGCGGCTGCGCGCTGCGAGCGGATGCGCTCCACGTAGCCGCTGGCGCGCAGGGCGGCGAGCGGATCCTCGGGCAGACCGTGCTCCACCCGCCACGCCCGCACCGCGGGGCGCACGTCGGTGAAGAAGGCGCGCCGGAAACACTCCTCCGCTTCCACCAGCTGGCAGCCGTCCTGTAACCGCGCCAGCTCTGCGCGATCGACGAGGGCGGCGCGGGCGAACAGTTCCTGCGCCGCGCACACCGTCTGCACCATGGCTTCCATCTTGCCTTTCAGGTTGTGGCTCTGGTCGATCATGTAGGCCACCTCCCCGGCCTTTGCGCCGGCAGAGAGGATTTCATGAAAAATGCGGAAGACCTGATAGGGATCGATCGAGCCCAGAGTCAGATCGTCGTCGGCATAACGGCGATCGTTGAAGTGAAACCCGCCCAGAAGGCCCTCGCGCAGCAGCCACACCACAATCTGCTCGATGTTCTGCGCCTGATAGTGGTGGCCGGTGTCCACCAGCACCACCGCCTGCGGTCCGGCGTGGCGCGCCAGCAGCAGCGCCATGCCCCAGTCCGCAATGTCGGTGTGATAGAACGCGGGCTCGAACGGCTTGTACTCGATCAGCATGCGCTGCCCGGGGTCGAGCGCAGCGTGCGTGGCCGCGAGCGCCTCCTCCATCCACTCGATCCGGCGAGCGATGCTTTGCGTCCCGGGGTAATTGGAGCCGTCGGCCACCCACAGGGAGACGTCGCGCGAGCGCAGCTCGCGGGCGATCCGCACCGATTCCAGCAGGTGATCCACCGCCATGCGGCGCACCGCCGGGTCGGGGTTGCAGATGGAGCCGTACTTGTACTCCTGCCGCTCGAACAGGTTCGGATTGATGGAGCCGGAGCGAATACCGTACTTGTGCTCGAGGGTGCGGATCGAGCCGACGTCCGCGATGCCGTTGGGGAAATCCCACTCCACGTGAAGTGCCAGCGTCGGACACGCCCCCGTCAGCGCGTGTACCTCCGCCGCATCGGAGAACTTGTCCTCCACGCAGGTGGCCGCTTCCGCCTGGAGAAACTTGCCGAAGCGTGTGCCCGTATTGGCAAAGCCCCATGAGGGCAGCTCAATCCGGAGTGTATCGAGAGCCCGGCTAACCCGCTCATTCCTGGTATCCACAGCTGTGCTCCTGCGGAATCGCAATATGAAAAAGGATTCCTAATGAAACGATTTTACTTGACATGGTTGACGGCACTTTCCAGCCTCGCGACGATGCCTCCTCTGTTGCCCTGTCTTACAAGTTCGTCAAGGATTCGTTCGTTGGTTTTGTATCGGGGCACGACTTCAGTCGTGCCGTAGGCGGCTGAAACTTCGTTGGCCTTTAGCCCCTCAGGGATGTTCTTAGATCCACCTCCACGCGTCGAATTGTTGAATGAACTTCCTATTTGGTTACCACTGAATCCAGAGTAACTGGCCCCAGTAAGCCCGAGGGCAGCAGGGGCGAGTTTGCGCGATACGGTTTCACATCGGCGAAGGTATACGGCTTCGTGATGCCCGGCTGCTGATCGCCGATGAGCCGGTTGACCCACGCGTTGGTCACCTTGATGGAGAGTTCGTTCGCGCCCGGATGCAGCGCCAGCGTTGCATCGACGCGATACGGCGTGTGCCAGACGATGCCGAGCGACTTGCCATTGACGCTCACCTCGGCGAGATTCTTCACATCTCCCAAATCGATCCAGATGTGCGCGCCGTGTCCGAACCATGACTTCGGAGCGTCGATCGTCTTCGTGTAATCGCCGGTCCCGGAGAAATACTTCACCCCGTCGTCGGAGTTAGTGCTCCAGGAAGATAACGTGTCGAGAGTGATCGAGGGCGGCGCACCCCAGTTTGGCGGAAACGATACCTTCCACGGCCCTTCCACTGTGGTCAGCTGCGTCTTCTCCTGCGCCGGTGCAGTCCATGAGCTCTGCGCGGCATGCCTGCGGAAGACGACAAAGACCGTGCCCCAGGGCCCAAGCTGCAGCGGGACGGTCGTGCGTCCGTCGGTGATGGTGTACGACACCGGCTCGATTTTGCCCGTGTCCGCGTACCACAGCTGCGGCACTTTGCCGGCCACGCGGAAGGTCGCATCCACCTGCGCATCCTGGTCCGTGCGGTTATCGACGAAGTAGATGTCGCCGTCGCTGAGCTTGCGGTGCAGGAACTGCAGATTCGTGTCCGGAGAAGGCTTCGTGTAGTCGAAGTCCGGCGCCACGCCCATGGCAGTCAGAGCTTCGCCGGCCGTCTGCCCCGCATACACCGTGCCCTTGCCGACATGATGCACGCCGCTCCCGTCGCCGAAGAGCTCGTTGCTAAGTGTTTGGAATTCGCTCAGGCTGTCGGCCAGGCTGGGATCGTCATCGGGCTTGGGGCCGGCAACGCTGGCGCCGTCCATTACCAGCTGATGAATGGCGCGCAGCACCGGCAGCGACATATGGCGGCTGTACTCGGCAAGCCCCAGCAGGCGATACGTGGTCCCGCCCGGCGTGGTGATGCGTCCGTCGGGCCCGACCTTCAGTTCGTGGATCAGCGCGTCGGCGTTGACGTAGTCGAACCCGTAGCCTGCGGGAACGTTGGGCGACTTATGTTCGTAGATTGAGGTCAGGTTCGAGTCTTCGCCGTAGAAATAAATAAGGTCCGCGCCGAAGTGGCCCTGCTGCAGCAGGTAGCTGCTGCGCCCAATGTAATCCACCCATGGGCCCGCCTCGTCGGCCCACGTCTCATTGCGGTTGAACCACTGGCCGAAGGGCCCCAGCGTGAGTCCCGGCTTCTTGTCCACCAGCGGCTGGTGGGCGGACTCGTGAATGCAGAAGCGGTTGATGCCGTTGAGAAGTTCCTGGTCCGCCGTCGGTTTCAGAGTTGCAGGCGACCACGCCCAGGGTGCGGCGGCCGCGGTCATCGATTCGGCCGCCGCGAGGTTCTGCCCGTAAATGTGCGCCACCGACGCGGATTCGCGGTCGTCGGCGTTGTAAACATACTGGATATTGTTCACGCCCGGGGTCTGCGTCCACATCGCGCTCATGGGCACTTCGCTGAACTTCTTCACCTCCATGCCGTCCGCGACAAAGGCGCGGCCGCTCTCATGCGATTCGCTGTAGTGGCCCATGTGCCACTCGTGCAGCACATTTTCCAGCACTCCGTAATGCTCGTCGGCGATGAGGTCGCCGATGGTTTTGCGGAAATCCCACAGGAAGCGATCGCTGGCCGCGGCGCTTTCCACCACTTCTCCGGTCAGTACCGGCATCCAGGGAACGGGATCGTAGCCGCGGCGCTGCCGGAACTGCGCGATCATGTCGTTGGTCCAGTTCTGCGAGCCGGCCTCCCAGCTGTCGTTCACCACGTAGCGGATGCCGCGCGTGCCCATCATGTCCGCGCCCACCGTCTTCTTATAACTGTCGAGATAGTTCTCCGTATACTGCCGCACATCGTGGCCGTTCAGCTTATCCACTTCGAGGCCGGTGGCTTCCGCGGTGGCTGGATGATTGGTGATGCCCAGCAGGCTGTAGCCGAAGCGCAGCACCACCCAGCGGCCCGGCGGCGGAGTCCAGTCGAGTGTGCCATCCGCATGCATCTTCGATGTCAGGTCGATGACGTCGGACTTTTTCACGGCATCGTCGGCCCCGACCGGTGGGGTGGCGAATTCGTAGAGATCCGGCGTCGGCACGAAGGCGGCTTTCTCCTCAAAGTGGTTGACGCGCGCGCCCGGGTGCAAAACGAGTTCAGCGATTCGATAACTGGTAGGCGCCGTGCCGACACGCAGCCCGAGAGTCTTCGGATCGAGCCCCGCGGCCCACGCCGGCGGCGGCGGCGGCGGCACGCGCAGGAACGTGACGCGGAAATACTTCGCCGTCACGGCCGGAAACGACACCGTAGTCTCGGGCGACTCGCCGGTCGACAGTTTCGCTATCGTGCGCCAGGTTTGCCCGTCGTCGCTGGCCTCCAGCGCTTTTTCAGGAGCCGCAATCCCGAAGACTATGGCAACAAGACGGCTCGGATCTTCGGTGACCAGGGTGACGGCGCGGATCGTAGCCGGTTCGGGAAAGGCGTACTGAATCCAGGCCTTCTCGCCCGGTGCAGGAACGGCAAGGTCGGTAGCTTTTGAAAGATCGCCGTCGGTCAGCATCGCCAGATCCGGCGACCCGCCGCTCGCGGTGATGGTGGGGTGCAGCGAATCCAGCGCCACATCCGTCTCCGGCAGGCGATAGGCAACCACCACGGAGTCGGCATAGAACTGCGGAGGCTGTTTCGCCTCCGGGCCCGCTCCCAGGCTGTCGTGAATGCCGATGTTCTGGAAGGCGCCGGTGTTCTCCGGCGGGTGGGCCAGCGTGCCGCTGAAGGGCTGCCCGCCTTCCACATAAGTCTTGCTCCACACATATTTCTTCATGCCCTCTGAGGGGGGAACCCACGGGCCTCCCGATTCGCTCCATCCCGGCGAGCCGGCGATGGCCATCTCCATGCCGAAGTGGTCGCCGGTCGCGATCGCGTACCGGAATGCGTCCTGCCACGGAGGCGTCATGTAGACCAGGCGAGTCTTCACCACCTGCGGCGTCGAAAGAGCCGCGTCGAAGGTCTGGAATCCGGCGATGCCCACGCGATGCATCCAGTCGAGATCGAGCTGGATGCCTTCCTTCGTGATGTTGCCGTTCATCCAGTGCCACCACACCCGCGGGCGCGCCCCCGCGGGCGGATTCTCGAAACCGCTCTTCAGCGAATCGCGGGGGGGCTGGGGGGAGGGTGAAGCCGGCGCACTCTGCGCGGGCGCTGCAATCGTGCCTGCAAGGGCCATCGCCAGCACCGCGATCGGCAATCTCTCACGGAGGTTCATCCGTTCTCCTTCTTTCGCAACGACCATACGCCGCGGGGACTGAAGCCTCGTTTGCGCCAGTCCGCTGGGGCAGTCTGGTTCCCGGCTTCGCAATGCGCGAAACACCTTAGCACAGAGCTCGTAGTATCGGAAAGAGAATTATTTACCCCTTGAATCACAGCGCCCGGCAATTGCGATAAGAAAGTGATGCTCCGCTCCGCTCAAAGTGCGCGGCGATCTCGGCTTGCTGCCGGGGGCTTTCTCGCTGGTTTCTGTTGTCGCCTGAAACGCTCCCATAATCCAAATTGCGAGACCGTCCGTCATCTCCGCGATCGGCGGCCGCGCGCAGGGAAAGTTCCTGAAAACAGGGCATTGCAGCGGATTCACCGGTTTCGGTGAAGCTGGCTGTCTTTTATGTATTGGAATAACGCAACCCGCCGCATCGAGTTATCTCGGGCGCGCCGCTCTTGGTAAATCGCTATAGTTGCGGCTCACCCCGCAGCCTAACCAGGCGAACCGCTGCGTCAGCCGCCCGTCCCATCGTCGCTTCGCCAAGTTTCTAATGTGGAACAAAGTTTCCCTTGACACATCCAAAATTATGCGCGTATTGTTCTTCGGCATCGAGATAAGGCGGCCGCGGAGCTGTCCTCCGACGATCCGCATCGGCTACGTAGTCTGCATCCCCAGGCATATTGGAAGCCCCTTCAAGGAGACCGGAAATGCGAGCATTGCGATTGAGCTTAGGACTCGTCTTTCTGCTGGCTTCGGCCGGCAGTCTGTTCGCACAGGCAGGAGCCACAGGATCCATTCTGGGAACCGTGACCGACAGCACCGGTGCGGTCATCCCCAAAGTGCGAGTCACGATCACCAACACAGCGACCAATGTTCCCTTCCACGCAGTCACCAGCTCGGCCGGCGATTATCTGGCGCCATCGCTGAACCCCGGCTACTATTCGGTGGCCGCGGAAGCCCCCGGATTCCAGAAGTCGGTCACCACCGGCATCAACCTCACGGTCGACCAGAGAGTGCGCGTCGACGTTGTGTTAAAGCCGGGCCAGGTCACCCAAACCGTCTCGGTGGCCGCGCAATCCGTCGCCCTCGACACTGACAACGCCGCGCTCACGCAACTGGTGAGCCAGCAGCAGGTGCAGGAGCTTCCCCTCGACGGGCGCAACTTCGTCCAGTTGCTGTTCATCGGCGCCGGAGCCGTCACCATCGGCGGCGAGCAGGGCACCATGCGCCAGGGCGAAGGCAACGCCATCAGCGTCAACGGCGGCCGCCCTGAAGGCAACAACTTCACCCTCGACGGCCTGGTAAACACCGATACCGCCATGGAAACCCCGGCCATCATTCTTTCCCAGGATGCGATCCAGGAGTTCCAGGTTGAGAGCGGCGTTTACCCTGCCGAGTACGGGTTCTCCGCCACCCAGGTCAACATCGTCAGCAAGAGTGGCACCAACCAGCTCCACGGTTCAATCTTCGATTCTTACCGCGACAACAACTTCGACGCACTGCCGTTTCCCTCGGCGGAGAATTACATCACCAGCACGCCTACCACGCTCGCTCCTCTGCGTCTCAATCAGTTCGGCTTCGTTGCCGACGGGCCGGTCTATTTTCCCAAACTGTACAACGGGCGCAATCGCACCTTCTGGATGGCCAACTACGAAGGCTGGCGCATGAACAACGGCACCGTTCTCGGAGATACGGTTCCCAACCCCGCCGTGCTGCAGGGCGATTTCGCCAACGAGACATATCCGAACCTGGGAACGGCCAACGGCGTTCTTCTCCCCGGTGGCACACTGCCGAATTACGGGACACCGCAGTGTACGGCTCTGCTGGGGCTGGGTTACAACTGCATGCCCGTCGACCCGCTCACCGGCAACCCGTTCCCCAACAACACAATTCCCGCCAGCCGCTTCACTTCCAAAATCGGGCAGCTTGCCGTGCAGAACAACTACTGGGGCAAGCCCACCGTCGCCAACCAGCCGGAGGGCGTCACCAACTACATCGTTACCATCCCGGGCCCCCTGCACCAGAACCAGCAGACCTATCGCGGAGACCAGGACCTCGGCAGAGTGGGCAAGATCTTCGGCCGATTCACCTATTCCAACTATAAAAACGAGGCTAACTACAACTCCGGCTCGTCGGTGCTTGGACTCGAGGAATATTTCGAGACTGGCAAATCCTGGGAGATCTCCCACACCATCAATCTGGGCCAGTCGCAGGTCAATAACTTCCGCTTCGGATATCTCTCCGCGAATGCGCCGGAAGGTTCCGCAGCGCCGCCTGCTTCGGTCATTTCGGCTTTGGGCGAAACCGGGGTCTTTACCAAGTTCGCGGCCCTGCAGCAAACGTGGCCCAATGTCGGCCTGACGACATACTCGAGCGGCGGTGGGCCGGTCAACTCCTACAGCGGCTCATTCAGTCCGCAATGGGAGTTCGCCGATTCGTATACCTGGGTCAAAGGCCGCCACACCCTGGGCTTCGGTGTCGATTATCGCCACTGGACCATCACCCGCAATCTGGACGACGATTTCTACGGCGACTGGGGCTTCAGCTCGTCGACGATTACGACCAACAGCGCGCCGATCCCGGCCGGCAACCCCGGCGCCGGCACCTCGAGTTGTCCCAACACACCGGGGCAAAATGGCGATACTGCGACTGTTTCCCTTTGCGGCACCGGCAATGCCGTGGCCGATATGATGCTCGGCTACTACAACAATGTCGGTGGATTCGTTCCCGGTCCGCTCAGCCCGAGCGACCAGGCCGGCAACCCACAGACCCACATCTACGACTACTTTGCGCCTTATGCGGAAGACGACTGGAGGGTTAACCCGAAGCTCACCATCAATTACGGCCTGCGCTGGGACTTCCGCGCCGCCACCCACGCCGCCCAGAATCACTTCTTCTGGCTCGACACGCAAAACCCGCTGGGCGGTCTCTGCTATGCCGATCCCACCCTGACCACCGACGGAGTCGCTCCCGGCCACGGCATCCTCTACCCGGCTCAAGCCGACCCCGTCCTTCGCTACTGCGGATCGGTGCCGCGTGCCGGCCAGAAGACTCCCTTCGCGCCGCGCCTCGGCGTCGACTATCGCCTGACCGATAAGACCGTCGTGCGCGGTGGATTCGGGATGTTCTACACCTCCTATGAAGGCCGCGAGATCGACGACTCCGCCGACATCTATCCCTACAGCATCCGCAACAGTCTCAGCCCCGCTACCACTCCGATACCCTCTCTCGATCCCAAACTGAGCAACCAGTTGTTCATTCCCTATACCGCGCTGGGGCCCTTCCCCGAGGCGTCGCTGTCGTTCATCGCCGTCATCGAGTCGGAGAACCCGCTCGATCCTTACGTTGAGCAATGGACCCTGTCGGTGGAGCGCGAGATGGCAAGGAACACCACTCTCGAGGTGAACTACATCGGAAGCCACTCAGTTCACCTGCTCGACCGGCACGACATCGCCCAGGCAAACGATCTCACATCCGCGCAGGTGGCTTTTTGCAATCAGACGGATTCCAGCGGCAACTACACCAACCTTACTGTTGCCCCCTGCCTATACTCCAGCCGGCTGCCCTATCCGAACTTCAACAACATCTACATCGACAGCGACTTCCACGGCTACTCTCACTATGACGCGGGTAACATCAAGTTTGAACATCGCGCCCACGACCTTGCCCTCACTTCCGTCTTTACCTGGGCCAAGAGCCTCGATGATAAGTCGGCGACCGCCGGAGCTGGCGCCAGCCTGACCGGCTACGAGGGCTACATGGACAACCACCGGCCAAATCTGGACTATGGTCCCTCGGACTTCGACGTGCCTTATCGGTTCGTGGCCAGCTACGTCTACAACCTGCCCTTTGGACGCGGGAAGCGGTTTGCCTCGGGAGTCAACCGCGCCGCCGACGAGGCCATCGGCGGATGGGAGCTGACCGGAATCAGCACCTTCCAGAAGGGTTTCCCGTACAGTGTGGGAGCGGGCGACATTGACAGCATTACCGGCACCGGCGGCAACCGCGCCAACCTCGTGCCCGGCTGCAAAATTCACCAGAATGTTTACACCGGCCAGCTAGCTCAGTTTGCCCGTCTTAACCCGAACTGTTTCACGCAACCCGAGCTCGGCACCTACGGAAACACCGGCCGCGACTTCCTGAGCCAGCCCGGCATCAACGACTGGGACATGGGAGTCGGTAAGAACTTCGCCATCGCCGAACACGCCGTATTTGCCTTCAAGGTGGATGCCTTCAATGCCTTCAACCATCACCAGTATTCGCAGGACGTGGGCGGCCTGCTGGTGGCCGGATCGGGCGGCAACGAACCGGTCTCGGCCGGCATAGGCGCATCGAACTTTGGGCTGATCACGGGCACATCCTCCGCCCGTATCCTTCAGTTCGGCGGAAAGATCACGTTCTGACTTGTCTCCTGTTGCTTCACTTCAGCCCTCCGCCACGCCATTGCAGCGTGGCGGGCCCCTCCGTCCGGGAGTTACACTCCGTCCATGATCTGTGTCTGGTCGAGAGTTGGCCTGCTCGTGGCGCTCATCTCTCTTTCTCCCCCGCTGGCGCGCACCCAGACCGGCGCCGGCAACGACCCCGGTCGGCTGGCCGCCGACGGCCAGCAGGCCCTTGCCGCAGGCCATTTTGATGAGGCCCGCGCCGACTTCGAGCAGCTCGCAAAACTCTACCCTCAGGTTCCCGAGGTTCATGCGACCCTGGCCGCCCTCTACTTCAAGTTGCGCGAGTATCAGCTCTCCGTGCGCGAGGTTCGCACCGCGCAAAAGCTCAAGCCCGGCCTGCCCCGGCTCGACAGCCTGCTGGCTCTTTCCTTGTCCGAACTCGGCCGCTACCAGGATGCGCTGCCGCTTCTTGAGAAAGGATTCAGGCAGTCCGCCGATCCTGACACCAGGCGCATGTGCGGCTTGCAGCTCCTCCGCGCCTACACCGGCCTGGGCCGCGACGCCGACGCGGTGGAAACGGCGCTCGCTCTTAACCGCTACTATCCCGACGATCCGGAGGTGCTCTACAACACCGGCCGCATCTACGGTAACTTTGCTTACTTAGTCATGGAAAAGCTTCACGACAAGGCGCCCAACTCCATCTGGATGCTGCAGGCGCAGGGCGAAGCCAACGAGAGCCAGAAGAACTACGCCGCCGCCATCGTCGCTTTCAACCACGTTCTCGTGCTTGATCCCAATCGCCCCGGCATCCACTATCGTCTCGGCCGCGTCTATCTCGCGCGCTTCCGCGACTCGGCAAATCCCCAGGATCGCGAAGCGGCGCTCCGCGAATTTACCGCTGAGTTAACGGTCGATCCCGCCAACGGCAATGCGGCCTATGAGCTGGGTAATATCCAGGCGCAGAGCGGCAATCTGGACGAGGCCGGGAAGCAATTCGCCCTGGCGCTGGCGCGCTATCCGGATTTTGAAGAAGCGCTGGTCGGCCTGGCCGGGGTCGATCTGACCACGCAGAAATCCGCCGCCGCGATTCCGTTGCTGGAGCACGCCACGCGCCTGCGGCCCGACGACGAGGTGGCCTGGTGGCGGCTCTCGCAGGCCGATCGCGCGACCGGCAACAGGCAAGGCCAGGCGAAGGCGCTGGCCACGTTCCAAAAGCTGCACAGTGCAGCTGCGGCAGCTCCGCGCGCACCGGTCGGCAGCGATGCGGTAACGCCGCAGCAACTTGACGCCAGCGCGGCAGCATCGGCAGCGCCATCGGTGCGTAATTGAGACTTTCACTGGGAGGCCCGGCAATGCATTCGAGAACACTTTTTTCCCCCGCCATCGCCATCCTGCTGTGCGCCGGCATGACGCTGGCGGCGCAGCAACCGGCGGTCGTCAAGGTCGACTGGAACCACACTCTGCGCGTTTCGAAATCGACGCCCACGCTGCAGGTGGTCACCAACCCGATGCTGAACCCGGGCTCGCCCATCCACGACGGCGCCTTCTCTGCGCTCAAAGCTCTGGGCGCCGATTATGTGCGCTATGTTCCCTGGCTGCCGTATCCGAAAGTGGCCGTGGCCGAGTTACAGCCGCCAACCAGGGATCGTACTTCGTGGGACTTCACTTATATCGACCCGATCACAAAAGATTTCCTGGCGGCGACCGAAGGACATTCGACGATTATCAACTTCAGTACGATTCCGGCGTGGATGTTTAAGACGGAAAAGCCGGTGACTTACCCCGATGACCCTAACCAGGTCTTCTGGAACTACACCCAGGGAACGGAGCTGCGCGATCCGAGCGGAAAGGAGTTAGGCGATTACTACGCGCGCCTCGTGAGCTGGTACACGAAAGGCGGCTTCACCGACGAAAACGGTAAATTGCACGAGTCCGGCTACCACTACCACTTTCCCTATTGGGAAGTGCTGAACGAGGTCGATTCCGAACACCACACGACGCCCGAGCAGTACACGCGCAGGTACGACGACATCGTTTCCGCCATCCATCGTGTTAGTCCTGAGACAAAGTTTGTAGGGCTGGCTCTTGGCGACACCGGCGGAAACCCGCAGTACTACGAGTATTTCCTCAACCCGAAGAATCACCGCCCCGGAATTCCTCTGGACTTCATTTCGTTCCATTTCTACGCATCGCCGGCGATGGATGAAGGCCCCGGCGACTGGCAGCACACGTTCTTCGATCAGGCCAACGGATTCCTCGCGACGACACGGTTTATTCTGGCCATCCGCGACCGCCTGTCGCCGCAAACGAAGATCGACACCGACGAGCTGGGCGTGATTCTCCCGACCGATGGCCTGGAGATCGACGCCAGTAAGGCGCTGCCCGATCGCATTCCGCATATCTACTGGAACGCGGCTGGCTCGCTCTATGCTTACCTCTTTGTGGAGCTGTCGAAGCTGGGTGTGGATGTGATCGGCGAGTCGCAGTTAGTGGGATATCCGTCGCAATTTCCCAGCGTTTCGATGATCGATTACAACAATGGCAAGCCGAACGCTCGCTACTGGGTCCTGAAGCTAATTGTGGATAACTTCCATCCCGGCGATCGGATGGTGGAGAGTTCGGCGGACGTATCGGGAGGCGGCGCCGAGCCGCTGGCGCAGGGATTCGCGACGCCGCAGGGCCGAAAGATCCTGCTGGTGAACAAATCGAACGCGGAAGAGACGGTGACCGTGCCCGCGGACTTTGCTCACGCGGATTTTGCTACCGTGGATGCAGTTACCGGCGACGATGCGCCGCGCACCGGCACGCTGAGCGGTACGGAGCTGACGCTCGCGCCCTTTGCGGTGACCGTCCTGAAGACGGAATAGCGAGGCGCCATGGCGGAGAAAGCGCTCCGGGTGGGGCTGTGCGGCATCGGGCTCGACGCCTACTGGCCGCAGTTTACGGGGCTGCGCGAGCAACTCGAGAGTCAGCTCGCCGAGGTGCAGGCGCGGCTGGAGAGCCTGGGCGCGCAGGTCGAGCCTTTGGGATTGGTCGATAGTCCGCAGCGCAGCCGCGAGGCCGGCCACGCCTGTCGCCGTGCCGACATCGAAATCCTGTTCCTTTACGTCACGACCTACGCGCTTTCGAGCACCGTGCTGCCGCTCGTCCAGCGCGCCCGGGTTCCCGTGATCGTGCTCAACCTGCAGCCCGGCGCGGCCATCGATTATGCGGCCTTCAATCGGCTGCCGAATCGCACAGCGATGACCGGCGCGTGGCTGGCGTGGTGCTCGGCGTGTCCCGTGCCGGAGATCGCCAACGTGCTGCGGCGCGCTCGGCTCCCGTTTCATCAGGTCACCGGCGCGCTCACCGACGCGCAGGCCTGGCAGGAAATCGAGGAGTGGGTGGCGGCGGCGCGGGTGCGCAGCGCGCTAGCCGAAAATCGTCTCGGCCTTCTGGGCCATTACTACGGCGGCATGCTCGACGTCGCGACAGATATCACGCAGGTCAGCATCGCCTTCGGCAGCCACATCGAGATGCTGGAAGCCGATGAGCTGAGCGCGCTGCGCCTGCAGGTCTCCGAGCAGGCGATCGCCGAGCGCGTGCAGGATTTCGGGTATCAGTTCGATATCCAGCCCGATTGCTCGCCCGCCGAGTTAGCCCGCGCTGCGCGCACTTCGCTCGCTCTTGACCGGCTCGTCGAGAATCACGATCTGCATTCGCTGGCCTACTACTACAAGGGCACCGGCGTTGCTGCCAACGAAGACACCATGAGCTCCATCATCCTCGGCACGTCGCTGCTTACCGCGCGCCACATTCCGGTGGCCGGCGAGTACGAAGTGAAGAACGCCATCGCGATGAAGATCATGGATTGCTTCGGCGCCGGCGGCTCCTTTACGGAGTACTACGCGCTGGACCTGACCGACGACATCGTTCTGATGGGTCACGACGGGCCGGGCCACATCGCCATTGCCGAAGGCAAAACGCGCGTGCGTCCGCTGGATGTGTATCACGGCAAGGTGGGCCGCGGCCTCTCCGTGGAGATGTCGGTGCGCTACGGTCCTGTCACGCTGCTCTCGGTCGTCGAAGATCGCGAGCACGGCTTCCGCCTGCTGGCAGCGGAAGCAACTTCCCAGCCGGGCCCCACGCTCGCCATCGGCAACACCAACAGCCGGTATCGCTTTCCCATTGGTGCGCGGCAGTTCGTGCAGAACTGGAATGAGCAGGGTCCGGCGCATCATTGCGCAGTGGGCGTGGGCCACATCGCCGCGCGCATCGGCAAGCTGGCCCGCCTGCTCGAGATTCCCGTTGTGCAAATCTGCTGAGCGGGTGGCGCGGAAGGTCTCCCGCTTACTTCTGCTTCTGCATGAACGCGCGCACCAGGCGCGCAATCTCGTCGGCTTTCGTATCCAGCGCGAAATGTCCCGCATCGAGCACGTGTACCTCCGCATTCGGAACGTCCTGGCGGTAGCGCTCAGGCTCGCCGGCGTCGAACGAGAGATCGTGCTTGCCCCACACCACCAGAAGCTTCGGCTGCGTCTTCTGCATCCATGCCTGCCATTTTGGATAAGCGTCGACGTTCGTGCGGTAGTCGTAGAACAAATCGCTCTGAATCTGTGCCTGCCCCGGCGAATTCAGAAATGCGTACTCGTCGGTCCACAGATCCGGGTCGTAAAGCTCGACGTTCGGATCGTCTCCCACATGGCGCGTCTTCGTGGCTGCCATCGACAGCAGATTCCTGCGCAGCGCTTCGTCGTTTGCCGCCCGGTCCGCCCAGAAGGCTCGCCGCGTCGCCCAGTTCGCTCCGAGGCCTCCGTTGTGCGCCACTGCATCCTGCACTATCAGCGCCTGCACCTGCTCCGGATGAGCCAGCGTCATGCGAAAGCCGACCGGCCCGCCGTAGTCCTGCATGTAGAGCGTGTAGTGCCGCAACCCCAGCGCCTGCGTGAAATCCTCCATCACCGCGGCTATGTGGTCGAAGGTGTAAGCGAACTCCTTCGGGTCGGGCCAGTCGCTGTGTCCGAAGCCTGGATAGTCGGGCGCCACCAGATGGTAGCTGTCGGAAAGCCGCGTCAGCAGCGGCTGAAACATGCGCGACGACGATGGCAGACCGTGCAGCAGCAGAATCGTCGGAGCGTCTTTCGGCCCCGCTTCTCTGTAAAAGATCGAAAGCCCGTCGACCTTCACCGTGCGATAAAACACCGGCTGTTCCACTGCTGTGTCCTTTCTTTGCGCCTTCGCGCCCGAGCTGCTGACGAGCATGCCCCCCAATACAACGCCGGCGCTCGCCAGTCTCTGGAGAACCAATTTCACTCTGCGCATGCGTCCTCTGATCGACTCGGCAACCTCGCGGTTGATCCGCAGTTCGATCGGCATCCCCACAGGCAGACGCCGAATCGCCAGCCGAATCGGTATCCTCTCCATGCCGAAGACGTCGCGAAACAAGTTCGATGCGCCATCCGCGTCACAAGCGGTGAGATTCCAGGAATGCGCCGATGGCTTCTGATTAATTGCGGCGCACTGCGTTTCGGATGCAGACCACGCCGCACCCCCAGGCGCCGTCCTCCCCAACGGCGATGCCCGAATCTGAAAAATTCATCGTTGTGGTCTCGCACCGCTGGCGAACAGGAAGCGAACATTCTGCTATCGTTCGGGCATGGCCGTTCGCAAGATCGTCCACGTCGACATGGACGCGTTCTACGCGTCGGTAGAGCAGCGCGACGATCCAAAGCTGCGCGGCAAGCCGGTCGTCGTAGCGTGGCTCGGCAACCGTTCGGTGGTGTGCGCGGCCTCCTACGAGGCGCGGCGCTTCGGCGTGCGCTCGGCCATGCCGGCGCTGCGCGCGGAACGGCTCTGCCCCGGGGCAATCTTCATCCCGCCGGATTTTGTTCGCTATCGGGCGGTGTCGCGGCAAACGCGGGAAATATTCAGCCGCTACACCGGCCTCATTGAGCCGCTCTCCCTCGACGAGGCATATCTCGACGTCACCGAGAACAAGGCCGGCCTGCCCACCGCAACCAGGGTCGCGAAGGCCATCCGCCAGGCGATTCGCGAGGAACTGCACCTGACCGCGTCGGCGGGCGTCGCGCCGAACAAGTTTCTGGCCAAGATTGCGTCCGACTGGAAGAAGCCGGATGGGCTCTTCGTCATCCAGCCCGAAGAGGTCGACGCCTTTCTGCCGCCCCTGCCCGTGCAGCGCCTCCCCGGCGTGGGCAAGGTCACCTCCGAGCGCCTCGCGCAACTCGGCATCACGACGGTGGGCGACCTGCGCGGCATGGAACTGCACCTCCTCGAGGGCCATTACGGCCGTCACGGGCTGCGGCTGCACGAGCTGGCGTTTGGCATCGATGACAGCCCGGTGGTCCCGGACCGGCTGACCAAATCCATCTCGGCAGAAGACACCTTCGCCCGCGATCTGACCCTGAGCGAAACGGAAGAGGCGATCCGGCGCCTCGCGGAAAAAGTGTGGGCCGCTTCGCGCAAAGAGACGCGCATCGCGCGGACCGTGGTGTTGAAGCTGAAGACCGCGGAGTTCAGGATTTTGACGCGCAGTTTGACGCCGGCGGCGCCGGTGGGGTCGTCGGAGGACCTGGCGGCGATTGCGCTGGGGCTGCGGGAGCGGGTGCGTCTGGGGTCGGAGCAGCGATATCGGCTGATCGGGGTAGGGCTGCATAACTTTGGGGATGGGGCGGAGGAGGGGCAGGCGGAGTTGTTTGGGTGATGGGAGGGCGGGCGAGGTACTGCGGTTGCCGGCGGCTTCGACTCGATCGTGAGCCCGGGCCGGCTCCCGCAGAGTCAATTCGCCTTGAGCAGGACAAAATCTCCAGCTTTATCTCGCTCAAAACTGGTGTATGTGCCGTCTCGTTCGCACCATAAATATCGCGGAGGAACATCGCGGGACTGGGTTAGTTTTGGGCCGAGCCCGCCATCTATGGGATCTACTTCAAAATAGGAATAATCGGCCTGATTGAGGGGTTTATTGTCGGCGACGCTGTTGCTGCGAAATAGAGCGACCCAGCGATCGTTTGCCGCAACCATGTTAGCGAAGGTCATGCCTGCGGGCGCCTGAATGGGTACTTCCCGGTAATTGCCCCCGGAACTAACGTCAAGGACTGGATCACTGCTGTTAATACGCCATACCAGAATGTCCTCTCGATAGGGCGTAAAGAGGACGGAGCCCATCAACTTGCTGCTATTCCGCAGCGATTGGGCTGAACCAAACGCAGCGTTCCCGTCGGGGGCTGTTCGGAAAGGAGCGTAATCCAATTCGCGCAACTTCTTTCCTGATTGGTCCAGAACCAGCAAATGCGCCGCCGAGTTGAGCCGGTCGTATGCGGCGACAAGAAATTCACCCGAACCCATGATCGCGAACCGCGAAAACGTGTAATCCGCCGGCAGTTCGATCGACTTATCGAAGCTGCCATCTCGATTAAATTCAGCAATATAGTAGTGATAGTCCTTCCAGGCGACCCCTGCCGGGGATTTGCCAGGTCCTGGCGCTCCGGCCGGTTCCTTCGTCGCTCTGACAAGAAATCCAACAACGGAGTCCGATGGGAAAAAATTCATCACGGAGATATCGTTCAGCCCCTGAATGGCGGAAGGCAGGTATTGTTGGCTTCTATCCGCCTGTATCGAGATGACGGTATGCCTAGTCAAGTCCTTTGGGTCCAACGAATCCAGGAAGAGCGATCCGTCTGAAACACACTGCGGTGGCAGGGTAGTCACCGGCGACACCGCAGGAGCGATGGAAGACTTGACAGACTTAAACTCGAGCATCCTGCTGGGAATCTCCGGCGCAGGAGACGTGGTTGGTCCATCTGAAGAGTGAACGTCGGTTGCAGTCGCTGCACTTTGGGCTACTGCAACCGATGCCAGGAACGTCAACGCACACAGAATGAAGAGTTTCATGTCGGTCTCCCTTTACATCCCTGATTTCACGCTGAGGCGAAGTTCGCGCGACGGCGAATCCGGATTCCAATCCCTGAGTTGTGATCTCCTATCCGCTATCTCATAGCGTCCGGCGCAATTTGCCACAAGGAGCGGTTGAGTGGTTTCGATGTCAGCGAGTTTTGCCTGAATCGCTGGATTGCGGAGCACTACGTCAGGGCAACCTTCATCGGCCAGCGTCTGCGACGGAATTTGCTGTTGGCAGCATGTGACATAGATGGGGTCGCCCGGCGGCACACCATATTGAGTCGTGATGAACGTATTAACAGCGACACTACTGTGACAGCCGTCTGGACCCCCACAATAGACCGTCGTAGCCTGAAGGTCGACGCATTGCCCCCGGGCGCATGCAGCAGCGACGACAAATACTAATAGAGTGATAAACATACGACCTGTCATTCTCATGAGAATGCTCCTTTCGAGATGGTGAGTGGCTTCATGTTGCTATGGGTTACCACGCGTTAGCCTAACTACCGTAAAGCGCCGAAAGGTTCTCATATCACCGGTCGCTGTGTCAAGTATCGTACTAACCTATTGTCTAATTTTTCCATCTGTCACCATGAGATAGACGGGGTAGAAGCGACCAATGCTCAGAAATAAGCGAGAACTAATCTCGACCGAGCGAATCGTAAGAGGGTATAGGCAGATGTAAATCCGCTTGAACCGGCGCGGCGTCAGGAATCAACTTCACAATCCAGACGACAAAGCTCCAAGGCAAATGCCATCGGTTCCGCTGCCGCCCGGAAGGCTCCAAAGATGCAACAGGGTTAACGCCGCAGGAAGGGGAGATGAGGGGTTAGCCGGAGTGCCTCTGACCAGGTTTTTGCAACGAGTTGGTGAGCCGCGCTCGGGCATTCATCACGCCCTTGTACATTGCAAATATGGATTTGGTTTCCGAATTGAAGGTGGAGAGGCCTCTTTGCCAGGGTTCTACTCGGGGGATCGGTTCATCCAAGAGCCTCTTCACGCGGCTATGGCTGGCCGGTGGGGGTGGGGTTGGCGGCGGTGAAGCTGGAGCAGCAGGGTTTTTCGACGGCGGAGAACTCCATTAATTCGACGCGGGTTTGGTCGGGGTCGTAGAGGTTGAACTGCCACTTGCCGTCCTTCCCCATTTGCGGTCGCGCCTCCACGCTGCCAAGGCGATCTCCTGCAGACAGAGTCGTAACGGCTTTCTCCATATTCACCACGCCGAGAGAGAAGTGATCGAGCACGCCGAGCGCGTTCAGGCTAATGGGCGCAGAAGCGCCGGCTCCGGCCGCAGCGATTTCGCCGCCGCTGGGCGCCGGGGAGGAGCCGACGGTCAGCATGTACTCCAGCCAGTCATGGCCGTCAGGCACCTGCTGCGCCACCCAGTCGGTCCTGTCCGGCTGCATGCCGCCGTGCCAGTAGGGCTGGAATCCGAGGATCGCGCGATAAAAGCTGTCTTCTGTTTCGCGGCTGTGCACCGCAAAGCCCACATGGATGATGCGCCGCCCGATGGGATCGGCGTCGGAAATGTGGTACAGCAGCGCCGTATCCTTCATCGCCAGCAGTTTCGCCGCCGGCTGCACGAACTGAACGGTGTTGCCCTCCGGGTCCTTCACCTCAAACCAGGCGCTGCCGTCCGATGCATGCTGTACCGCTTCGGGGACGGTGACGCCTTTGGCGCTCAGGTAGCGGCGCATCTGTTCCGCATTCGCGGTCATGTAGCCGACATGATCGAGCCGATTCACTCCGGAGTCCGCTGGCAGCGGCAGCACTTCGATGAACTGCTCCTGATTCACGTAATAACGGACGCCGTCGGCGTCGTACTGATCGGTTCCTTTTTTCAATCCGAGTTGCTCGACGTAGAAGTGCTCGGCTGCTGCGGCATCGCTCGTGTAGACGCCCATGTTCGAGATGCCGACGATAGCGGGCCGCGTTTGCGCCGCGCACGCAAAACTGGCAAGAAACAGAATGAAAACACTCACACGCATGAACTGGAACCCTCCGGAATGCGTATCGAGAATACCGCCATCGTGGGCCAAAATCCACGCTGCGAAATCGCGCACGGCGGGATACTATGACTCCACGGATGAAGCCCAGGAAGAAGACAGTCTCTCCCAATGTTCTGCGTACCCTGATCGGCCTCTGGATGCTGGCCAGTCTGGGCTACTGGATCGCAGGCGTGGTGGACGCGTGGCAACTTCGCGTCCACTGGGACCAGAGGGTGGCCATTCCTTTCCGCTTCGATGCCGACTCGCGCCGCGTTACCGCCGTCGAGACGGAGGCGAAGGCAGCGGGCCTGGCCGTGGACGATCGCCTCACCGGACTGAATGGCGCAGCCTATTCCGGCCTCGCCCAGTGGGCCACGGTGCTCTCCGAAAGCCATCCCGGCGACATTCTCGACCTGGAGTTCTCTCGGCCCGACGGCTCTTCCGCCAGCGGCACGCTGACTCTGGCGCGCCCGCCCTACGCATTCGGCAACTCGTCGGCAATGATGTTCTTCTGGAAAGAGTTCTTCGTTGCCGGCCTCCTGCCGCTGGTTTGTCTCCTCATCGGCTACTGGGTGGTGCTGTCCCGCCCCACCGATCGCAATGCGTGGCTCACGCTGCTGTTGCTCACCTTCCCCAGCGTCGTTTTCGTCAACACTGGCCTGGCCACCGGCGTGCCGCTTTTCCTGCGCAATTTCTGGTATCAAACCATCCAGTTGGCCGGGGCGCCCGCGCTGTTTCTGCTGGGCGTCTATTTTCCTGAGCGCTCACGCATCGACGCGCGATTCCGTTGGATCAAGTGGGTCCTCCTCGGCCTCTTTGTTGTCTGTTCCGCCTTCTTATACCCAACCATTTATACGGAGTATTACTCGGGGGGGACCGGCCGCTTTCTCACCCGCGCCAGCGATTTGTCGTCGACCGTGATCAACGGGCTCAACCTGCTGTTCGTCGCGCTCTATTTGCTGCTCACGCTCGACAAGCTCCGCACCGCCTCCACGGCCGATGCGCGCCGCCGCCTGCGCGTGCTCACCACCGGCATGTGCGTTGGCATGGGTTCTCTCATCGTCGTGTTCGTCGTTCTCCCGCACTTCGGCATCACCGGGAATGACGTTCGCTACTACTGGGTGCGCTATCTCGGCGCCTACCTGTTCATGGTCGCGCCTCTTACCCTCGCTTATGTCGTTCTGGTGCAGAGAGCGCTCGATGTCCGCGTGCTCCTGCGCATCGGCTCGCGCTACGCGCTGGCAAAGGCCTCGCTGTGGGTGCTGCAGGTGGCGCTGCTGTCCTGGGTGGGGCTCAAGCTGCTGCTGCCCGCCTTGCGCGACAGGGAGCCCACGCCCTCGGCCATTGCCGGAAGCGTGATTTTTCTGGCGCTGGTGCTGGCAATGCGCTTCGGCGTCCGCAAACGCCTGCAGCAGTGGCTCGACCGCCAGTTCTTTCGCGAAGCCTACAACGCGGAACTGATGATGACCGAGCTCTCCGACGAAGTGCGCCGGTTCACTGAGACCAAACCGCTGCTGGAGACCGTGGCACAGCGCATCCGCGAGACCCTCCACATCGGCCAGATTGCAATGCTGCTGCGCCGCGGCGAATCGTTTTACCTGGAAGAGGCGATCGGCGTTGCGTCGGATGGCTCTTTGGCGTTGCCCGCGCAGTCCTCCTCGGTCCGCTTTCTGCTCAACTCCAACCAGCCCGCCCGCCTGTACCGAAGCGACCCCGACGCCTGGTATCTGATGGCCGGCACCGCGGAGCGGCGCATGCTCGATCAGTTGCACGCCGAGCTGCTGGTGCCCCTGCCCGGCCGGAATCGCCTGATGGGCATTATGTGCCTCGGTCCCAAGCGCTCTGAGGCTGCCTGGTCGCGCACCGATCTGCAGGTGCTGCAAACCGTGGCGCGGCAAACCGGCCTTGCCCTGGAGGTGAGCGAGCTGGCGCACTCCCTGGCCGCGGAAGCAGCCCAGCGCGAGCGCATCAACCGCGAACTCGAGATTGCCCGCGAGGTGCAGGAGCGGCTCTTTCCCCAGGAGATGCCGAATCTCCCCGGGGCCACCATGGCCGGGCACTGCCGGGCCGCGCTGGGCGTGGGCGGCGATTACTACGACGTCTTCACGCTGGAAGACGGCCGCGTCGGCCTGGCCGTCGGCGATGTCTCCGGCAAAGGCATTTCCGCCGCGCTGCTCATGGCCAGTCTGCGCGCGTCGCTGCGCGGCGTCACCCTCGACAGCCCGCGCGATTTCGCCAACCTCATGCACAAGGTCAACAAGCTGGTCTACGAGGCCTCGGCGTCGAATCGCTACGCAACCTTTTTCTTCGCCGCATTCGATCCAAAGACGCGCCGGCTGGAGTGCGTGAACGCCGGGCACAATCCGCCCGTGCTGCTGCGCCGGGGCAAGGTGATTCGCCTCGAAGCCGACGGCCCTGTAGTCGGGCTGCTGCCCAATGCGCCTTACACCGAACAGGCGCTCACCCTCGAGCCCGGCGACCTGCTGATCCTCTATACCGACGGCATCAGCGAAGCCATGACCCACGCCGACGAGGAGTGGGGCGAGGAGCGCATGATCGCGTCGGCGGGCGTGGTGCAGCATCGGGCCGCTGCGGACGTGCTGCGCGCCATGTTCGCCGACGCCGACAAATTTACCGCCGGCGCCCCGCAGCACGACGACATGACGCTGCTGGTGCTGAAGCTGGATGCGGATGGGCACAGCTCAGAAGCCGCCCTGTCTCTTGAGGCGTGACCATCGCCCCGGCTCCGCCGTCGCGCAGTTTCACCGCAGAAAGCACAGAGGACACAGATACGACGCAGTCATGACGGCCCCTGCGCCCTCCGTGTCCTCTGTGCTGACCGGGATCTACAGCTTCGCGAAAAACCCCTTCATCCGCTCCAGCCCCTCTTCCACATCCGCATGCGAGGTCGCGTACGACAGCCGGATGTGCTGGTCCGTGCCGAAGGCCTCGCCGGGCACCGTCACCACGTGCGCTTCGTGCAGCAGCCGCTTCGACAACTCCATCGCGCTGGGCACCCCGCCCTTGCCGAGATATTTCGACACGTTCGGATAAACGTAGAACGCGCCTTCCGGTTTTGTGCAGGTGATGCCGGGAATCTCCGCCAGCCTCCCCAGGATCTTGTCGCGCAGCCTCAGATAGTCTGCGCGCATCTCCGCCACGCATTCCTGCGGCCCGCGCAGCGCGGCGATGCCCGCCTTCTGCACAAACGACGCCGTGCTCGACGTGGACTGGCTCTGCAGCTTCGTCATCGCGGAGATCACCGGCTTCGGCGCCAGCGCGTAGCCCGCGCGCCATCCGGTCATAGCGTAGGTCTTTGACAGCGAGCCGAGCACCACAACGTGCTCCTTCGCGTCGATGAACGACCCGCCGCTCACCAGCGCGCCCGTGTACTGCAGGTAGACGTAGCACTCGTCCAGCAGCAGCCAGATGCCGCGTTCGTGAGCGAGCCGCACGATGCGCTCCAGATCCGCGGGCGATACCACGGCGCCCGACGGGTTCGACGGCGAGTTCAGAATGATGGCCTTCGTCTTCGGCGTGATCGCCGCTTCGATGGCGTCCGCGGTGACGCGGAAATTTTCTCGCTCGCTGGTCTCGAGATAGACCACCTTGCCCCCGGCGTACTGGACGATGTCCTTGAAGGAAACCCAATAGGGAACAGGCAAAATGACTTCGTCGCCGTGATCCACCAGCGCCTGGATGGCGTTGAACAGGGCCAGCTTGCCGCCGGTGGTGAAGATGGCCTCGTCGGGCGTGTAACTGGAGCCGAAGTCGGCGCTGTGGCGCTCGACGATCGCCTGGCGCAGCTCGGGAATGCCGGAGACCACGGTGTAGCGCGTGAAGTTGGCCTGGATCGCCGCGATGGCCGCGTCCTTAATGTGTTGCGGCGTGGCAAAGTGCGGCTCGCCCGCGCCAAAATCCACCAGCTTCGCACCCTGCGCGCGCAGCTTGGCGGCTTCGGCGGTCACAGCCATGGTGGCGGAGATTTCAATCCGCCCGATACGGTCGGAGAAGAGTGCAGAAGCAGTTGTAGTCGGCATGAAGATATTTTTTCAGATTTTCTGGCGCGTGTCCGCGATTTTTCTCATGTCTTTGGCACCCGCAGCGGAATTTCCATCGACCCGATGCGCCCGCTGGCCCGATCGCGGACCGCGACCCGCAGATAAATCGTGCCCGCGGGCAAGTCGATCTCCTGGTGCAGAGGCAGGCCGCTGCTGAGGGCCTTTTTTGATTCGGCCGGATCGAGGTTGGCGGCAAACGCGTGGTCCGTGTAGTTCAAACGTTTGCCGTCGGCGTCCCACGCCACCATCGCGACCTCAATGTCTGCGTGCGCCCCGCTGTTGGGCAGCGCCGTCCACGCGATAGCGTGCGGATCGATTGCGAAGTCGACCAGATAGCGCCGCACCGGAGCCTTCAGCGTCTGTGCCATCTCGCCGGCCGGGCCGGCGGCAACCTTCACTGCCTTCGCCGCCGGGTCGTCGGCGGAGAGCACCCGCGCTTCGAAGACAATCTGCGAGAGTGGTGGAGCGCCGCGCTGCAGCGCCGCGACCATGGGACTGACAGCGCCCGGTGTCTCCGCGCCGGCCTGCGCGGGATCGACGGCGTAGTAGCCGCGCCGGTAACCCAGGCCGTACTTGCCGCCGTCCACGCGGACCTCGATAGCGTGGAACGTCCCGTCCCATGCCTTCACGTCGGGAATGTAACCGATGGTGAAGTAATTGGAGCCATTCTCGATCGCTTTGGCGACCGCGTCCTTCAGTCCGTTGTTGTCGTAGAACGCTTCACCGCCGGTCTCCTCGGCAATCTGGTCCATGGTTTGGTGCTCGTTGATGGTCTGCGCCAGGAACTTTGCGTCTGCCTTCTGCGCCGGCGTCATGTGGGACCCGCTTCCCCCGCCCGTGCTGCTGGTCCCGCCGCGGCGCCGTCCCGATCCCGGCGAGGAAACGGAGGGCATCCCCTGCGAAGTTGTGAATCCGCGCTGCGCGTCCACGCTCGCCAGTCCCATCAGCCCGCGCGCATCCACCGGATACACCGCCACCCGCGCAGCAGAAAGCAGATCGTCCGTTTGCTTCACCTCGTCGGAGTAGTTGCGCAGGGCCGAAAACGAGTCCGGCGGCGATGCTGGTTTGGCCGAGCCGCCCTGCGGCCGATCCAGCGTGGTGTCAGGCTCGATCTGCAGCGGGAACGAGCCGGAAAACCAGATGAGATTCTTGCGCCCCGGAATAGTGCTCAGATACCGTCCGAGCTGCTGCATGGCGTCGAGCGTGATGCGCACCCGCAGATCGGTCTGAAACGACTCAGTGTCCGCCAGAAACTGCTCCATCGCGCCGCCGTCCACCGTGCTCATGCTGCTGACGACATCGTTCAGCTCGTCCTCGTCTTCCGGCGATTCCAGCACGGACGATTGCTGCGGATTGCCCTTGCCGTGCGTGATCGCCGCGTCCAGCGACCCGGCGTCCGTTGTGAAGCCCGCGATCATGCGCAGGCGCGATGCCAGCGTGAAGACGGCGACGCGCGTGCCGGCGGGAAGCCCCCGCAGGTACTCGACCATCTGCTTGCGAACGTAAGACTGATCGGACAGCGGGGTATTCAGCGCGTCCAGCAGCAGGACGTTGGCCGCGCTGGTCACGGCGAAGCGCGGGTAATTGCTGTAGACGTTTGCCGGCAGCGCGGCTGTGTTGCCGGCCTGCGCCGCATCGGAGGCGCGGTGCTCCTCGAAGATCGTGATGCGCTGCTCTGTCCCGTCTTCAAGCACGTGAAACTGCCGCGCGGTCAGCCCCTGCACCGGCTTGCCCTTATCCGTCACCACAACGTCGACCAGCACAAGATTGGCCGTGGTGCGGATGACCGGCACAGCCTGAGCGGGTGCCGCAGCGGGGGCGGGCGGCGCGGGCGCGGCTGTTTGGGCCGCAACCAGAGAGCAGCAAAACGCGGCGGCCCAGACGATCGGCGGCAAGCGGCGGCAGAGCATCGGCGCATCCATCCTGGGAAGAATCCAGGGTGAAGATCATGATGCCTGAAAAGCCACGCGCAGAAAACCGCGGGCGACGGCATTCACACAGGATTTGCAGAACCACCCACCCCCCGGGTGGAAGCGTGCGCCGCCGCCGGCTCGATAACCCCGGTTCCACCGGGTCACCCGCAGCCGGTCGGCGCCGGGCCCTTACCGAAACGAGGTCACGCGTTTGGCGGCGTTGGCCAGGTTCTGCGCGGAATCGACCACATCGCCCATAACATCTTTGCTGCGCTTGAAATACTTGGCCGTGCAGTCGCCCACAGCGTCAGCCGTGTCGCGGACAAATCCCGTGGTGTCGTCATAGGCGCGGCGAAGCTGGCGGCGCGTGCGGGCGCCGCTTTGCGGCGCATAAATCAGCGCCAGAGCCGCGCCCGCGGCGACTCCGACACAAAAGGCTGCCCAAAATTTCGCGGTACTCATCGCATTGCTCCTCTTCTGTAAATGCCACTCCTTCTCATCAGATTACGCCCAGGCGCGGATTGGTTGCGCAAATCCGCAGGGAAGGCATCGCCGCCATAACCTCCATAACCTCCATAACCTCTGCCCCCTGCGGCGGGGAACTCCAATCCTTCGCGCTCATCCCGCTTTCAGCGTTTCGATAGGGTCGACTTTTGTTGCTCGCCGCGCGGGCAGCCAGCTGGCCAGCGCCGCAATAGCAAGAAACACCAGCGGTGCGACGGCGAATGCGCCCAGGTCGTGCGCGCTGGTTTTGTACAGCACGCTGGCCATCAGCCGTGTCAGCCCCAGCCCTGCGATCAGGCCAACGGCGATCCCGGAAACGGCCAGCAGCAGCCCGTGGCGGACCACCAGCCACACGATGTCGCGGCGTTCCGCGCCGAGGGCCAGGCGGATGGCCAGCTCCTGGCGGCGCTGCAGCACCGTCCACGCCAGCATAGCCGCCAGCCCGATGGCGGCAAGCGCCAGCGCGATCACCGAAAAAGCCGCCAGCAGCAGCATGGTCAGGCGCGGCTGCGCGCGGTCGGTATCCATCAGCTGGTCGACGGTCTGCATCGCGTTCACCGGCTGATCCGGATCGACCGCAGCCACCTGGGCGTGCACCGCGGCGGCCATGCTCATGGGCGCGACCGCGGTGCGCACCAGCAGGTTCATGTCGCCCCACGGCAGTTGCGGGAAGGGCAGCCACAGCTGCGGCTGCGGATCTTCGGCGAGGCCCTGGTTGTGGACGTCGCCCGCCACGCCAACCACCTGCGACAGCGCGGGACCGCGGCCGATCAGGATGGTCTTCCCGATGGGGTTCGAGCCAGGCCAGAAGCGCCGGGCGAAGGCGCGATTGACCACGACGACTTTGGGGGCCTGGGCGTCGTCGGCGTCGGTGAAGGTGCGCCCGGCCATCAGCGGCACCCGCAGGGTCGCGAACCAGGCGGGGCTCACGGCTTCAATGTCGATGAACGGGCGCTGGGCCAGCGGCACCGCGGGCTGGCCCTGCGGCAGCATCGGCGTCACGCGCTTGAACTGGAGCGGCAGCGTGGCGGAGATAGCCGCGCTGCGCACGCCGGGCAGCGCGGAAACGCGGCGCAGCACTTCGCGGAAGAAGTCGATCTGCTGGGTGGGCTGCGCGTATTTCGTGGTGGGCAGCGACACTTCCATCGTGAGCACGTGGTCCGGCGCAAAGCCGGGATTGGTGTGGAGCAGGCGCGCGAAGCTGCGCAACAGCAGCCCGGCTCCGATCAGCAGCAGCAGCGAGAGCGCGACCTGGCCGACCACCAGCAGGCTGCGCAGGCGCGCGCGCGAGCGGCTGCCGCTCAGGCCGCGGCCCTCGTCGCGCAGTGTGCTGTTCAGATTCGTCCGGGCAAGCTGCAGGGCGGGGAAGATGCCAGTGAGCACGCCGGTGAGCACGGAGATGCCGACGGCGAACAGGAGCACGCGAGCATCGATAGAAACCGGCACGCCCTGGGGAAGCTGCCCGGCGGCCCCGGCGGCGAGCGCGCGGTCGGCGAGCCACCCCAGAAGGATGCCGCAGACTCCGGCGGCGGAAGCGAGCAGCAGGCTTTCCGTCAGAAGCTGTCGGACCACGGCGCCGCGGCTGGCGCCGAGCGCGGCGCGCACGGCCAGTTCGCGGCGGCGGGCCAGCGCGCGCGAGAGCAGCAGGCTCGCCACGTTGGCGCAGCCGATGAGCAGCAGCAGAGCGACGGCCGCCGTCAGGATCCACAGCTTGGCGCGCAGGTCGGCCACCACCAGATCGCGCAGCGGTGCGGCGGCCATGGTGGTGGTCGGCGTCGCGTCCGGCATGGCGGGGTTCTGCTGGATGTATTGCCGGTTGAGCACGGCCAGCTCCGCGTTGGCCCCGGCGAGCGTAGCGCCCGGCTGCAGGCGCCCGAGGTAAGTAAGGTAGCCGACGCCGAGGCGCAGGCGCGCCGCCGGCATCAGCGAAATCTCAAAGTAGCGCGGCGTCCAGAAATCCGCTGCACCCACGAAAGGGAACGCAACGTTGGCGGGGAGCACGCCGATGACCGTCGAGGGCGTGCCGTCGAGCGCCACCGTCGTGCCCACGACGCGGGGATCGCTGTTGAAGCGGGTGCGCCAGAATTCATGGCTGAGCAGCACCACGGGCTTCGATTCCGGGTGGCCGTCGGAGTCGGCGAAGGCGCGCCCGAGTGCCGGCTGCACGCCCAGCACGGAGAAGAAATTCGGCGTGACGCGCGCAATGGGGACCTGTGTGGGCTCGCCCGCGCCGGTCAGGTTGAGGTTGTCGGTGGTGAAGGCCGCGAGCGTGAAGGAGTGGGCGCGCTCGCGCAGGAGATCGTAGCGGATGAGGTTGCCGGGGCGCGGGCCGCTGTCTTCGAGATTCACGCTGATGAGCTGCTGCGGCTGCGCGTACGGGAACGGTCGCAGAAGCAGCGCGCTCGTGACGGAAAAGATCGCGGTGTTAGCCGCAATGGCGATGGCCAGCGTGACCACGGCGACGGCGGTGAAGCCAGGATTGCGCAGCAGCATGCGGACGCCGAAGCGAAGATCGCGCAGGAGGGTCGGCATCACAACAGGTTACAGGGGACAGGGAGCAACGGACAGCGGTTGGCAGACAGCAATCAGCGACCAGCAGACAGCAGATAGCAGTTAGCCGCCATCCGCTCCCCGCTCCCGGCTCCCAGCTCCCAGCTTCGGTTCATCTCTGGCTCGCCTCGCCTGCCGCTACCCTGCGATTGAAGTCCGCAGATCCGCGGCGCGGGACGGAGAGCGACTGCCAGTGGTCGCAGGCGAAATGCTTCGCCAGCAGGACGATTTGCCCCACGTGATGCGGGTAGTGCGCAAGCTGGCGATTGATGGCCTGCATCACCGAGTGTTTTTCGCCGCGGATCGTAATGGTGCGCGTGAGATCGGCGTCGGTCAGAGGCTGGAGCGCGGAAAAGAGACAGTCCCAGCCCGCTTCCCACAGGTCGAGCAGTTCGGCGCGTGTCGTGGGCGGTTCTTCGAACTCGGAGTCGCGGTTGCGGTCGGCCTTCTCGCCGTCCGTGGTCAGAAAGTCCGTCCAGCGCGAGCGCATGTTGCCCGCCATGTGCTTCACGATCACGCCAATGCAGTTGGCTTCGCCGTCGATGCACGCGAACAGCTGCTCGTCGGAGACTTGGGCCATCGCGCGCTCGCCGAGCTTCTTGTAGTAGGCGAACAGGGAGAGCGAGTCTTCGAGATACGAGGTGGTGAATTCGAGCGCCATGAGAAAAGTGTACGGCCTGAGCCGCCGACAGCCGGCAGGTGGTATTGCCGGCAGCCGGACGGTTTTTGCACGTCAGCCTCCGCGATGCCGCCTCGTCGCGCCCCAGCCAGGCGCCACCAGAGTGGGCCTCAGAGCGGCACCGGATCCGATAGTGCCTGCCCGTACTGGTTGCCTGTCTCCGGTGGAATTTGCCCGCCCGCTCGGCGACAGCATTGACCTGATTCTGCGCATTTTATGGCGTCGACAGCGCAAGCTCGGCCTCCTGCATCTACCTGCCTAAAGAGTCCTCGGCATTGCCCCACGGCAATGACAAAGGAAAAAGGAAGGAACTCAAATGCGAGTTATCAGAAATCTCACGGGCACACTCTTAATTGCAGGCATGGCTTCTATGGCCTATGCCTTTACCCCACGTACTGCCGGCGAGCCGATGAACGGTCATGAGACTGCATCCGCCGCGCAGCAGGAGCAGACCACCCCTCCCAAACAGAAGGACGAAGCAAAGCCGCCAAAAGAAGAAACGAAGCCAGCGAAACCTGCCAAAGCCGATCAGCACCCGATGAATCCCAGGCAGCCGGAGAAGGCCGACAGGAACCAGCAGAAGATTGCAAAAGAGCAACCCGCCCAGGCGCAGAACGGGCAAGGTCAGCGGGCGGGCGCGCACGGCCGCATTTCCGACAGCGATTACCGGGCCCACTTCGGGCGTTCGCACTCGTTTACGGTCAGGCAGGTGGTTACGACGACCAGAATCGTCCCCAATCAAACCCAGTTCGTTTACGGCGGGTACACGTTTATCTTTCTCGCTCCCTGGCCGTCGGAATGGGTGCTCACCGACGATTGCTACGTCGACTATATCGATGGCGAATATGTCTTAATTGACATCGCGCATCCTGGCATGCAGATAGCTTTGGAGATTGCCGGATAAGTGCTGCGTTCTTTCGCCGCGAAAAAAAGGCAGCCGATCGGTAGAAATCGGCCGCCGCAATTTACCTGAGGCACAGGTAAAAATCGAGAGATTACTGGGCGCGCAGCGCCTCCACCGGGTTGGTGGAGGCGGCGCGGCGCGCCGGCAGCAGCGATGCCGCCAGCGCCAGCAGCATCACCAGCACCGCCGCCACCGCCAGCGTCAGCGGGTCCCAGGTCTTGACGCCAAATACCATCGACTGCAGCAGGCGCGAGGCGGCCACCGCGCCGATCAGCCCGAGAATGCATCCCGCAGCGGCCAGTTTCGCGCCGGAAGTGAGCACCAGGCCGACGATGCCCGAGCGCTGCGAGCCCAGCGCCATGCGGATCGCCATCTCCTGCGCGCGCAGCGCCACGGTGAACGCGATGACGCTGTAGATGCCAAGGATCGCGAGCAGCAGCGCGGCCCCGGCAAACGACGAGATGAGCACGGTGTTGAAGCGGCGCGGCGCTTCCGAATCGCTGAGAGCGTGGTCCATGGTCTCGAGCGGGAAGAGCGGAAGCTGCGGGTCGAGCGAGCGCACAGCGGAGCGCAATTGGTTGATGACCAGTTCCGGCGGCATCGACGTGCGCAGGACAATGTAGCCGCCGTTGCCGTTGAGGTCGGTGGCAGGATTGCCCAGCGTGCCGATGAGCCGCTCGAACTGATCGATGGGGATGTAGTACTGCTCGCGCGGCTTGGCGTCAGGCGAGCCTTCCTTCACCTCGGCGACTTCGCCGACCACGGTGGCCCAGGGCGTCTGCATTTCGTTGGTGCCGAGGCGCATGCGGCGGCCGACGGGGTCCTGGCCCGGCCAGGACTGATCGGCGAGCGTCTTGTTGACGATCACGACGAGCTGCGAGTCGGGCTTGTTGTCGGCTTCGGTAAAGAGCCGGCCGCGGAGCAGCGGCGTGCCCATGGCGGAGATCAGATCGCCCTGCATAAGGATGGGCGTGCCCAGGTCGATGTCGGTGGGTTTGGCTGGCACGTAGCCCTCGGCGACGAAAGCGGAGCTGCCGTTGGTGCCGTTGGCGGGCAGGAACGAGGTGAGGCCCGCGTGGCTCACGCCGGGGAGCGTCTGCAGGCGATCGAGCAGCGCGCGGTTGAAGCTGTCGACGGCCGTCTGCGAGGGGTACTGCTCGCGCGGCAGGTTGTAGCCGGCGGCGATGAGGTGATCGGTGCGGTAGCCGAGGTTGGCGTCGCGCATCTTTTCGAAGCTGCGCAGCAGCAGGCCGGAGGCTGCGACCAGCACAATGGCGACGGCGATCTCCGCGATGACGAGCGAGGAGCGCAGCCGCGCGTGGCCGCTGCCGGAGCTGCCCGTGCGTCCGCCTTCCTTCAGCGTCTCGTTCACGCTGGTGCGGATAGCAGCGAATGCAGGCAGCAAACCGCACACGGCGCCGGTGAGGATGGCCAGCGCGAAAGCAAAGGCAACCACGGTCCAGTCAAGCGAGATGTTGGAAATGAGGGGGAGGGTCTCCGGCAGCAGGCTGGTGCCGATGCGCAGGGCCGTGGCCGCCAGAAAGAGACCGAGAACGCCGCCCGTGACGGAGAGAACCAAACTTTCCAGGATCGCCTGGCGCAGCAGCGTGGTGGCGCCGGAGCCAAGCGCGAGGCGCACCGCGATTTCACGGCGGCGGCGGATGGCGCGCACCAGCAGCAGTCCGGCGAGGTTGGCGCAGGCAATCAGCAGCACCACGGCGACGGCGAGGAAGAGCGTGCGGATGAGCGGACGCGCCTGGCGGACGGTGTCGGCCTGCAGACCCTGAACGACGGCGTCGATGTGCAGGCTGGCCATGAACGCGGGATAGCTTTTCTCGGTGGCTTTGGCGACGCGCTCGCAGTCCTGCTGCGCCTCAGCGGCGCTAACGCCGGGCTTCAGCCGGCCCACCATCTGGTAGCTCCAGTTGGCCATGGCGCCGCCTGTCAGTTCCTCGGGCTTAAAGCTCATCGGGATCCAGAGCTCGCTGCGGTTCAGATGGCCGGGGATCAGAGGAAACTCGAAGCTGCGCCGCATGACGCCGATCACAAGGTAAGGCTTGCGGTCGAGCAGGATCTTCCTGCCCACGATGTTCGCGTCGCCGTGGAAGCGGCTCTGCCAGGTCGCGTAGCTGAGGACCGCGACCGGGGCGCCGCTCGTGTCCTCCTCGGTCGTGAAGACGCGCCCCAGCAGCGGCTGGACGCCCAGCGCCGCGAAGACGCCGGCCGTCATGCGCGCGTCGTTGATCTGTGCGGGCTCGCCGATGCCCGAGAGCTCATCGCCGTTTTGCTGGTAGCCGCCCAGCGCGGAGAAGCTGCGGGTGTCGCGCGTGTAGTTGAGGATGTCGGGGCCGGTGACGGCGCTGCCGCCGCCCACGTCGGCGCCCTGAATGGTATCGCCCAGCGCGACCAGCTGCTCGGCGTGCGGGAAGGGCAGCGGACGCAGCAGCACACCTTCAACAATGGAGAAGATAGCCGTCGTGGCGCCGATGCCGAGCGTGAGCATCAACACGGCCATCAGAGAAAATCCTGGGGCTTTGAGCAAATGGCGGACGGCGATCTTCAGGTCACGCAGCACGGCGAGGCTCCTTTTTCGGGCGCGATGGGGACAATGGCAGCACGCTGGAGACCAGATACGGAACGAGGGAAGTGATTGTTCCGTAAGGGAAGTGGGTGGCAGCGAGTGTCCGATATCGGACTGGAGTGTTCGGGAAGGGACAGAAGCGCCAACGCCTGGCTCAACGTCAGCCGGCCGGCTCGATCAGATCCCACAGGCGATAGCTTCGTCGTAGTCGCGGACGACAAGGGCGATGGCGGCGATGCGCTGGCTCATGGGATGTGGACGTCCACCATATCGCCATCTTCGAGGTGGTAGCAATCGCGCAGCTTCACCTCGGTGGCGATTTCGATAATGGTCTTCGCGTGGTGTCCGCGGCCATCCTCGTTGGCGTCCGTGCGCAGGATGAAGGCGGCTCTGCCGAAGACCGAGCAGGGAACAAGGTTCACCGAGACCGTGCCGCCATACTCCTGGGCTTCGAGGCGCAGCGGGCGCGGGGGCACAGACCAGGGTTGATCGAGCTGGAGGTTGAGCGTGCCGGGGAAAAGGCTCATGCCCGTTTTGCGCAGGTAGTGGGCGTGGAGCTTGTCGATCCAAAACGAGAAATTGCCGGCTCCGGAAACGACTTTGCCGCGCAGCGTCGCCATGCATATTCTCCCTCCGTCATTTTCAACCATCATCGGTGGCGGTCCGTTGATGCCTGCCCCGATTCCGCCGATGAAACGGACAGAAGCCCGTTCGACCGGGCGGCGTCGCGCGGTGTGCGCGGATGCGCGCGAGAACGGTGGGCGCAGGAGGATCCCGCAGCACCCATGTTCGCGATCATCGGCATTCTCGTGGTGTTTGGCGCGGTCTTGACCGGCTATCTGATGGAGCATGGGCACGTCGCCGTGCTGCTGCAGCCGGCCGAGCTGCTCATCATCGCCGGGGCGGGCATGGGAACCCTGCTCATCGCGAATCCGCTGCGCATCCTCAGGAAAATCGCCGCCGGCGCCGCCGCCATTTTCGGCAGCTCGCACTTCGGCAAAGCGCGCTACCTCGCCACCCTGCGCATGATGTACGAGCTGCTGCAGAAGGCGCGCCGCGGCGGCATGCTCACCATCGAGATCGACGTCGAAAAACCCGGCGAAAGTCCCATCCTGAATGCCTATCCCGAGTTCATCGAAGATCATCACGCGCGCGACTTCGTCTGCGACACCCTGCGCATGGTCATCACCGGCGGCGTCGAAGCCTTCGACATGGACCAGATGATGGACCTCGACATGGAGGTGCAGCACCACGGCGCCGAGGAGCCGGTGACGGCGCTGGCCACCATGGCCGACTCGCTCCCCGGCCTCGGCATTGTCGCCGCGGTGCTGGGCGTGGTCATCACCATGGGCGCCCTCGGCGGCCCCGCCGAAGAAATCGGCCGCAAGGTGGCGGCGGCGCTGGTGGGCACCTTCCTCGGCATTCTGCTCTGCTACGGCCTGGTCGGGCCGGTGAGCCAGAACATGGCCAAGTCCATGGCGGAAGAACATGCCTACCTTTACGTGCTGCGCGTGCTCATGCTGGCCTTCATCCGCGGCCAGCCGCCGGTGGTGGCCGTGGAGATGGGGCGCCGGGCCATTCCGGCCCATGTGCGGCCCTCCTTCTCCGAAGTGGAAGAAGCCTGCAGAAATCAGGGCGCCCCGGCAGCGGCGGCGCAACCGGCGGCGTAACGACGCAGAGAACAGATGCAGCAGAACAAACCCATCATCGTCATTAAGAAAAAAGGCAGTCACGGCGGCCATCACGGCGGCGCGTGGAAGGTGGCCTACGCCGACTTCGTCACCGCGATGATGTCCCTGTTCATCGTGCTCTGGCTCATGAACACCAGCCAGAAAGTCCGCCAGGCCGTGGCCGGATACTTCAACGATCCCCGCGGCATGACCTCGCAGACGGGCACCGACCAGTCGGGATCGAGCGACAATCTGGCGCTCACCGAGAACAACATCGCGCAGCTGAAGCAGAAGATCGAAGAAGCTATCCACAAAATGAACGATCTCAAGGCGCTCCAGAACCAGATCCAGATCACGATCACGCCCGAGGGTCTGCGCATCGAGCTGCTGGAAACGAAGGACGGAACGTTTTTCGATACCGGCAGCGCAACCCTGAACGACCGCGGAAGGGAGTTGCTGGAGATGCTGGCCGGGCAGCTGGGCGGCGTTCCCAACCGCATCGCGATCGAAGGACACACGGATGCGCAGCCCTACATGCGCCCGGACGGTTACGGCAACTGGGATCTTTCCAGCGACCGCGCCAATGCCGCGCGGCGGTTAATGCAGGCTTCGGGCCTGCACAGGGACCAGGTCTCGCAGGTGCGGGGCTATGCCGACCAGAAGCTGCGCGTGCCCTCCAATCCCATGGACCCGTCGAATCGAAGAATCTCCCTCATCGTGCAGTATCTGACGGCCGATGCTCCGCCGGTGCCCGGCGCGAGCCCGCCGGGAAGCGCTCCGCTGCCCGGTAACGCCACGGCGGGCAGTGCACAATCTCCGCCGCCGGCGGCGACGGGAGGCGGAAAAGAGCCGGCTGCTGCTCCCAATGGCGCACCGCCCGGAGCAAACAGCGGAGCACCGCCCGGCGCACAATCCGGCACACAAGCGGGACCTCCCGCAAAAGGCGCGCAAAAACCTTCGCCTGCGAAGCCTGCCGCGGGTACTGGGGCGACGGTGGCGCGTCTCTGGGCAAAGATTCGCCGTAACTGAACGGGCCGCGCTGGATCGGCTGCGTCCGGGCTATCTCGTCGGGTCACACCAGCGGTGAAACGGGCTATAGCAGTTTCGGAATTGGTGCAGACCGAAGGCACACGCTCAAGTGGCTTTTTAATCAGGAAAAGGCCACCCTGTACCAGCCTCAAAAAGTTCACCTGTATTCCGAAACTGCTCTAAGCTCGCCGCTCTGGTCCTGGTCCCCCGCCAACGCAAGCCGCAGCACTGCAGGAAAAGGACCGTGCGGAGATGCGATGCGGCATCCCATCATTGTTGGGCGCGGTGTCTCCATTGCCGAGCGCATCCAGTTACAGGAAGCTCGAACTGGTCTCATCAATTCATCATGCGGGGGATCCCACCAGTGAGACCCGCCTCCAAAGCGGGTCTCAGGCTCTTCACCGACTCCGCAGCGGTATAGTTGAGACCAGTTCTCGAGAAACACTGCGCTTGCCGTCCGCAGAGGGATGGAAATGCTCCTGAAGACCCTGATTCCGGCTCTATTCCTGGTGGCGATGCCACTCTCGGCGCAGCACAAGGTCGTCGTCACGCTGAAGTGGACGAACAACGATGGGGCGTTCCCGACGTGCTCCAGGAACGTGCACACGTGGTGCCTCCTGGGCCAGACGGTCACGGACACGACGGTTGCGCGGGCGCCGCACGTGCTCTCCAACAGCGTTGACTCGCGAGCCAGCTCTTACAGCTACACGTACGCGTACGCAGACTTTCCCTCGGGGACGGCGCACACCTATTCCGTCTCGGCGCAGTACTGTGGCGCTGTGGCCTGTACGGCCTCTGCTGCGTTGAGCACGGCGGCAGCGAACATAAGCATCAAGAATGGCAATCCTCCGCCATAGAGCCACAAGGATTGCGGGAAATCGGAGCAAAAATAAGCCCGCCGGGGCTCGCTGCTTGCCGGGCAGCACGCCTTTTCCTGCGCGATGGATGTCACCTGCGACGCCCGCCCGTCGCAAACGGTGTTCGGGGTCTTCGGCCATCACCTTCAGGGCCGTTTTGCTATACCCTGTTGAAACACGCGCGAGCAAAAACAAACAGCTGTGCAGAAATTCCGCGCCGGGCCTTCCAGGGAGCGAAGACGTTGGATGAGCTTGTAAGTCCGCACGAAGAGACGACGGACATCGATCTCCTGCATGAGATCGGGAGCCGTATGGCCGCGGCCGATCCGTTCCACGAAGTGCTGCAGCGCGTCATCGAGATGGTCACCGCCGCGATTCGCTGCGACTCCTGCTTCATTTACGTGCTCGAGAAAGACAAACTGGTGCTGCGCGCCTCCAAGAACCCGCACGAGGACGTGGTGGACCGCATGGTGATCGATCTGGGCCAGGGCGTCACGGGTTGGGTCGCCGAGCACCGGCAGACCGTGGCGCTGGCTGCGAAGGCGTGGGCCGATCCAAGATTTGCGCGCATCCCCGGCCTGCCCGAAGACCGCTTCGAGGCCTTTCTCGCCGTGCCTATCCTGTGCCGCGGCAAGCTGGTCGGCGCCATCAACATGCAGCATCGCGAGCAGCACCACCACTCCAAGCGCGAAATCAGGCTGATCACCATGATCGGCTATCTGGTGGGCGCCGAGGTCGAGCTGGCGCGCATGGAGTACGAAAAGTCGCAGCTGGCCGACCAGCTGGAAACCCGCAAGGTGATGGAGCGGGCCAAGGGCATTCTGCAGCGCGAACTGGCCATCGACGAAGAGGCCGCCTATCTCATGCTGCAGAAGCAGAGCCGCCAGAAGCGCCGGCCGCTCAAAGAGATCGCCGAAGCCATCATCCTCATGGACGACATGAAGCGGGGCAGGAAATAGGCTGCCGGCAGCGCTGCGCTGTCCGCTTCCGGACGGAAGCGACCAGTCCCGAACAGAAGATTCCCTCACTCCTCACAGCAAAGCTACCTTTTTCAACGAAGTAGCCTCGCCGCGCCGTGGCCCGCCGCATGCTCTTCACAGCATTGGGTTCTCTTCGCCAACGTGTTCCGTGTGGAACAGTCAACCCGGGTAATCGAAAGAACAGCGAAAGGATCATCATGCTCGCCGACCTGAAGTACGCCCTGCGGCAGTTGCGGAAGTCCCCGGGATTTGCGCTCACCGCCGTTCTCACCCTGGCCCTGGGAATCGGCGCCAACACGGCGATCTTCAGCGTGGTGAACGCGGTGCTGCGGCACCCGGCGGGCGTGGAGCATCCCGAGCAGGTCGCCGTCCTGCATACGCGGTACACGCAATACACCCTCGATGTTCCCGTGGTTTCTGTGCCCACCTATGCCACGGCGGGCTCGATGAGCGGTCAGGTGGAGGCCGCGGCCATCGGACTAACCACCAGCTTCAACATTGAGCGCGACGGCCAGGCGGAACATATCCCGGCAGCGCAGGTTTCCGCGCGCTGGTTCGAGGTGTTCGGCGCGCGTCCCATCCTGGGGCGCACCTTTACCGCGCAGGAAGACCAGCCCAACGCAGCGCCGGTCGCCGTCCTCAGCTACGGCATGTGGCAGCGGGTCTTCGGCGGCAGGCAGGATGTGGTGGGACAAACGCTGCTGCTGGACCAGAAGCCGTACCGCGTGCTCGGCGTCATGCGCAGCGATTTTGCCTGGCCGCGAGAGGTCGACGCGTGGGTTCCTATTGCCCTGGCGCCTGCCGCGTTCCAACCCAGCCAGGATTTCAACGAGACCTGGCATGTTGTGGTGCGGCTGCGGCGGGGCGTCTCCCTGCAACAGTTCAATGCCCCTCTCAGCACGGCCATGTGGCAGAATCTGCGCCGTGCCGGGCGCACGTACTTTGCAAAGAGCGCAGGATGGGGGATCTACGCAACGCAGCTGACGGAATTCGCCGCGGGACCGCTGCGCACTCCGCTCTATGTTCTGTGCGGCGTGGTGGTGCTGGTGCTGCTGATTGCGGCGGCCAACGTGGCCGGGCTGCTGCTGGCGCGCACCTCGGCGCGCAGCCGGGAACTGGCGATTCGCACCGCTCTGGGGGCGAGTGCGCGGCGCATTGTCCGCCAGTTGCTGGTCGAGACCCTGCTGCTGGCCGGCGCCGCCGCTGTTGCCGGAGTGCTGGCCGGCCCGGCGATTGGAAGGCTGCTGCTGCACCTGGTGCCCCACGATCTGGCCACGGGCTTCATGGTCCGCACAGACCCGGCAGTGCTCGGCTTTACCGCTGCGGTGGCGATCCTGGCGGCGCTCATCGCGGGCGTGGGACCGTCGTTCACCCTGCTGCGGTCGCGCGGACGCCTGGCTTTGCATGAGGGCGGCCGCAGCGGCACGGCCACGGTGGAGAAGCAGCGGATGCGCAGCTCCTTTGTTATCGCGGAGGTGGCCGCTGCCTTCTTTCTCCTTGCCGGCACCGGGCTTTTCCTGGCCAGCCTGCAGAAACTGCAGAAGGTCGATCCCGGCTTCAATCCGCACGGTGTCATGGCCGCCATGGTGCCCTATGCCGGGGAGGACCTTGCCAAAAATCAGCCGCGCCAGGCCAGCCTGGTGGGGAACGTGGTCGGCAATCTGGCGGCGCAGCCGAGTGTACTGGCGGCTGCGGCGGTCAATCCGCTTCCCTTCGATCCCAACGGCGGCGGTTCCTGCTCGTTCGGGATCGTCGGCCAGGTGCTGGCCGCCGGCGACCCCGGCCCGCACAGCCAGCTGAGCCTGGCTACACCCGGCTACCTGAAGACGATGCAGATTCCCCTGCTGGCGGGGCGCTGGATCGACGCCGGCGACATTGCCGGCAGCCAGCCCGTCGTCGTCATCGACCAGCGGCTGGCGAAGAAATACTGGCCTGGCCAGAACCCCATCGGACAGCACATTTCCTTCGAGTGCGGCGACACCAAAAACCCCGCGGTCATTGTCGGAGTTGTCGCCACCGTGCGCCTGAGTTCGCTCGAAGAAGACACCAGCGATGGCATGCGCTACTACCCGTTCGCGCAGGGCGACGCGCCGGAGGCGGATTTTCTCGTCCGCGTGGATGGCGATCCGAGCCGCATGGCGCCGGTGCTGCAGCGCGCCCTGGCTGCGGTGGATTCTTCGCAGGCGATCTCCACCATGATTCCCCTCGAAACCCTGGTCTCCGATTCGCTGGCCGGCCGCCGGCTGATCGTTCGCATGCTGGCGGTTTTTGGCGGTCTGGCTCTGCTGCTGGCCGTGGTCGGCATTTACGGCCTCATCAGTTATGTAACTGCACAGCGCACCAACGAAGTGGGCGTGCGCATGGCGCTCGGCGCCCAGCGAAGCGACGTTGTGCGCCTCATTTTTGGGCACGCGCTGTTGCTGGTCGTCGTCGGCCTCGGCATCGGGGCTGCCCTGTCGGCAGCGGCCTGGGCGCTGTTGCAGCGCATGTTTACCGATTTCGGCCCGGGGATATTCTCGTCGCTGTGCGTGGCCGGGCTCGCACTGCTGGCCGTGGGCATGCTCGCCGGGCTCATTCCCGCGCTGCGCGCCGCCAGCGTCGATCCGGTCAAGGCGCTGCGATCCGAGTAGCGGCAGTCGCTCGGGGAGCAGAGCCGGAGATGATGTAACGGAGGCTGCGACATACTATGCTGGCCGATCTGAAGTACGCCGTCCGGCAGTTGCGGAAGTCGCCGGGTTTTGCGCTCACCGCCGTCCTGACCCTCGCCCTGGGCATCGGCGCCACCACCGCGATCTTCACCCTGGTGTACGACGCGATGCTGCGCCCCCTGCCCTTCGCGCAGCCCGGCCGCCTGGTGACGGTTTATGAAAAGGTGGCGGAGTGGGCCAACATGTATCCCACCCTGCCCGTGAGCGCCAATCACTTTACCTTCTGGCAGCAGCACAGCCGCAGCTTCGCCGCCATGGCGGTGATGGAGGAATACGCGCTGCCGCTCGGCGCGCAGGGGCGTCCCCTGCAGGTGGATGTGCTCGCCGCCACGCCGGGAATTTTCTCTGTTCTCGATGTGCAGCCGCAGCTCGGCCGCGCCTTCACGCCGGCAGAAGCGCAGCCCGGGCACGAGCATGTAGCCGTGTTGCTCTACGACCTGTGGCGCGAGCAGTTCGGCAGGGACCCCGCCATTGTGGGCAAGACCGTCACGCTGAATGGCTATCCCTACACCGTGGTGGGCGTAATGCCGGAGTCGTTCCACATGCCCCCGGTGGAGACCATGGCCGACACCTTTACGAGCAGGGAAGCGCCGCTGGGGCTGGTGGTTCCCATAGCGTTCTCGAAAGACCTGCTGGAAGAGACGATGGGAGACCTGAATTACTTCGGGCTCGCGCGTCTCAAGCCGGGCGTGACGATTGCGGCGGCGAATGCGGAGCTGGACGCCGAGCAGCATGCCATTGCGGCCAGCCTGCCTCCGGACGAGAAGTCGACTTTGTCCGCGGTGCTCACCCCGTGGCAGCAGGAGCTGGTGGGAAGCAACCAGGAGCCGCTCACGATTTTGCTGGCCGCCGTGGCCGGCCTGCTGCTGGTGGGATGCGTGAACATCGCCAACCTGCTGTTGGCGCGGGCAGCCGGGCAGCGGCGGCAGATGGCGGTGGCGGCGGCGCTGGGCGCGAGCCGCGCGGAGCTGCTGCGCCTGGGTCTGCGCGAAACCGTGGTGCTGGCCTGCGTCGGCGGCGGGCTGGGCATTCTGCTGGCAACCTCGCTGGTGCCGGCCATGCAGCGCTATTTGCCGCCCGCCCTCGATTTTCGCGGCCCGCTGCATCTGGACTGGGCCGGCGCGGGATGCGCGCTGCTGCTGGCGTTGCTGGCCATCCTGCTTGCCGGCGCCGCGCCGGCATGGATGGGCTCCCGCACCCCTCCCCAGGAAGTGCTGCACAGCGAATCGCGCCTCGCCAGCGAACCGCGCGGCGCCCGCCGGATGCGCCGCGTGCTGGTGGCTGTCGAAGTGGCCGTGAGCGTGGCGCTGCTGCTCATGACCGGCCTGCTCACGGCCAGCATGATCAGGCTGATGCGCGTCGATCGCGGGTTCGATGCCGAGCGCACCATGACGGCGCGCATTGAGCTGCCCCAGGGGACCTACACGAACAAGCAGCAGCGGGCCGCCTTCTACAAAGAGGTGCTGGCCAGGCTGAACGCGCTGCCCGGCGTGGAGCATGCGGCGGTGACGAACGCCCTGCCCCTCTCCGGCGATGCCTGGGGCGACATGGCGCAGTTGCCCGGCGATACGCGTCCGTGGACGGCCCTGCCCCTGGAGCAGTTTCGCTGGGTGAGCCCTGGGTATTTCGAGGCGATTCACCTGCGCCTGGTCGAGGGGCGGCTCTTCAGCTCGAGCGACTGGGGAGCAAACGATGCCGTCATCACGGAATTAACCGCGCAGACGCTGTGGCATGGCCGGAATCCTCTCGGCGAGCATTTCCAGCGCGCAGGTGCGACCGGTGAGCCTCCCTTCACCGTGGTGGGGGTGGTGGCGAATGCGCGCACGGTGACGCTGGCGAAGGCCGATCCCATGATCGTCTATGTGCCCTACTGGTTCCGCTGCGATGAAGACGCGGGGTTAGCAGTGCGCACGCGGCAGGACCCCGCCATGATGGCGGACGCAATCCGCAGGACCATCTGGAGCGTCGACGCCGGCGTGCCCGTGCCCGAAGTGCGCGCCCTGGGTGGGCTGGTGGCCGATTCGGTGGCCAGCCGCCGCTTCGAAATGGATCTGCTTCTGCTCTTCGCGGCCAGCGCCCTGCTGCTGGCGGGGCTGGGCGTCTATGGTGTGGTCACCTATTCCGTCGTGCAGCGGCAGCGCGAGATCGGCCTGCGTCTGGCGCTGGGCGCGCAGCGCGGAAATATCTATCGGCTCGTCCTGCGCGACGGCCTGCTCCCGGTCCTCGTCGGCGCAGTTGCGGGCATGGCCGTTGCATTCGGACTGGCGCGGCTCGTAAGCAGCCTGCTCTTCGAGGTGAGCCCCTATAACCCGGGCATCGCCGCGGTTGCGGTAATTCTGCTGGCAGCGGTCGGCGTCGCCGCCTGCCTGGTCCCCGCCGGCCGCGCCGCCGGCGTGGAGCCCATGCAGGCGCTCAGGAGCGAGTGACAGGCAGCCGGCAGTACAACGAGGTTTGTAACAGAGAGTGTGACAGATATGTTCGGTGATCTGAAGTACGCATTGCGGCAATTGCGGAAGTCGCCGGGCTTTGCAGTGACGGCGATTGTGACGCTGGCCCTGGGGATCGGCGCCAACACCGCGATCTTCAGCACGATGAATGCCGTGCTGCTGCGCACGCTGCCGGTGCAGCAGCCGCAGCAACTCTACTATCTGACACACCAAAACATGCCGAATGGGGTGGGCGACACGGGCGATCCGGCGCTGACGTTCGGGATCAACGTATATAACCGGCTGCGCGCGGCCAGGAGCGCGTTTTCCGATGTGATTGCGTACGTGCCGCTCTCGTTTGCGAAGACGGGAGTGCGGGTGGGCGACACGCCGGAAGAGGTGCAGGCCGATGAGGTGAGCGGGAATTTCTTTTCCGCACTGGGCGTGGGGATGGCCGCGGGGCAGGGATTTGGGCCGGCGGATGAAGACAAGCACACGCCGGCGGCAGTTCTGAGCTACGGCTACTGGACGCGGCGGTTCGAGCGCGACCCGAAGGTGATCGGCCAGGCGATCTACGTGAACGGCGTGCCCATGACGGTGGTGGGCGTGGCGGCGCCGCGCTTCGAGGGGGTGGATCCGAACGGGGTGACGACAGACCTGTGGGTGCCGCTGCAGAGCCGGCACGACCTGAATGCGTGGGGTATCCCGGAGCCGGGCAATCAGCGAACTCTCTACGGCGATCCCAACTGGTGGAACCTGATGCTGATTGTGCGGCTGAAGCCGGGAGTGACCGAGGCCCAGGCGCTCGCGCGGATGAATCCGCTGTTTGCGCGGGCGGCAGTGGAGACGGTGAGCGCGGAGAATGCGCAGGGCACGCAGCCCCCGCTGACGCTCACGATGGTTCCGGCGCGTGGGCTGGGCACGGCGGCGCATGGCTATAAAGACGGACTGCGCGTGCTGATGGGTATGGTGGCGCTGGTGCTGTTGATTGCCTGCGTGAATATTGCCATGCTGCTGGCGGCGCGGAATGCGGCGCGGCAGCGCGAGTTTGCCATGCGCATGGCGCTGGGCGCAGGAAGGGTGCCGATCTTCCGGCAACTGATGACGGAGAGCGTGGCGCTGGTGGGCGCGGGCGCGCCGCTGGGCTGGGGGTTTGCCGTGGAGGCGACGCACTGGCTGGGCGTGTGGTCGGGCATCGAAGTGAGCCTTGCACCGGACGCGACGGTGCTGGGCTTCACGCTGGCAGTGTCGAGCGTGGCGGCACTGGTGTTCGGGCTGGCTCCGCTGCGGGCCGCGACGGGCGCGTCGGTGCTGCAGGCCATGCGCTCCGGGGGCGCGCAGGCGACCGAGAGCCGCAGCCGCGTGCTGACGGGGAAGGCGCTGATCGCCGCGCAGATGGCGTTTTGCGTGGCGCTGTTGTTTGCCGCGGGGCTACTGATCCGCACGCTGTGGAATTACCAGACGATCGACCTGGGGATGCAGGCGGACAAGGTGCTGGCGTTCGGCGCGCATCCGGTGGGGCCGAGTAATTATGCGCAGACGCTGGCGTTCTACACGCAACTGACGGACCGGCTGCGGGCGCTGCCGGGAGTGCGGTCGGCGACGGTGGCGGGGAACCGTCCGGGATCGACGTGGAGCGACAACAATGAACTGGCGATCGACGGGCATGTGTATTTGTGGGACGACGGGAAGAACGACCTGCGCAGCAACGACGTGGGACCGGAGTTTTTCGAGACGCTGGGAATACCAATTGTGGCGGGGCGCGGGATCACGGCGGCCGACACGCAGAAGGCGGCGCGCGTGGCGGTGGTGAACGAGACGCTGGCGCAGCGGTACCTGCAGGGACGCTCGCCGGTGGGACACACGCTGGGTAGTCCGAAACATCCGATTTTGATTGTGGGGATGGTGAAGGACAACAAGTATTCGTCAGTGGACGAGGAGCCAGTGGCGATGGCCTGGTACAGCTATCAGCAGACAGACTCGATTGGGGCGATGGACGTGGAGGTGCGGACGTCGGGCGATCCGATGGCGCTCCTGCCGGGGGCGCGGCGCATCGTGCGGGATCTGGATCCGAATGCGCCGGGGCAGGATCCGCAGGTGCTGTCGGTGGAGTTCGCGGAGACCTACGCGATGCCGGCGCTGTTTGCGCGGCTGGGCGGCTTCTTCGGCGCGCTGGCGGCGCTGCTGGTGGCGGTGGGGCTGTATGGGACGCTCGCGTATCGCGTGAACCGGCGCGTGACGGAGATTGGCGTGCGCATGGCGCTGGGCGCGGAGCGGGGACGCGTGCTGTGGATGATCCTGCGCGAGAGCCTCGTGCTGGTGGCCTCCGGGCTGGCGGTGGGATTGCCGCTGGCATGGTTCGGGTCGAAGGTGATGGCGTCGATGGTGTACAAACTGCCGGTGCACGACCCGGTGAGCCTGACATTGGCGGGCACAGGCGTGCTGTTGGTAGCGCTGCTGGCGGCGTGGCTGCCGGCGCGACGGGCGGCGAGCCTGGAGCCGATGGTGGCGCTGCGGAACGAATGAAGAGGCTAAGAAGCGGTCGGCTGAGAGCTGGTTAGCTAAGAAGCGGTTAGCGAATCAGCGGGTCGGCAAGTTAGCGAGTCAGCGAAGGACGGAAGGCCGGGAAAGGCACGGAGAAAGACGGATGCTGGCAGATCTGAAATACGCGTTGCGACAACTGAGGAAGTCGCGGGGCTTTGCAGTGACAGCGATTGTGACCCTGGCCCTGGGAATTGGCGCGACCACGGCGATCTTCACGCTGTTCGACCAGGTGCTGCTGCGGGTGCTGCCGGTGGCCGATCCGCAGCAACTGGTGCGGATGGACTGGCACGGAAGCTTCTCAGGCTCGATGAGTTCGTTTGGCGGGGACGTCGGGAACTACTACTCGTATCCCATGTACAAGGACCTGCGCGACCGGAACCAGGTATTCAGCGGGATGCTGGCGGCGGTGCGCGCGAACGTGGGTGTGGACTGGCACAACCAGGCGGAAGACGAAGACGCGGAGCTGGTGAGCGGGAATTATTTCGAGGTGCTGGGGCTCCGTCCGTTCAGGGGGCGGCTCTTTACCGCGGCCGATGAGACGGCGAAGAACGCGAACCCGGTTGCGGTGCTGAGCTACGACTATTGGCGCACGCATTTTGCCGCCGATCCGAGCGTGCTGGGGCAGACGCTGGCCATCAACGGCCATCCGTTTCAAATTGTGGGCGTGGCGCCGGAGAGATTTCGCACCGCGATCGGCGGTTACCGGCCAAAGCTGTTCCTGCCGGTGACCGAGGTGGAAGTTGCCATGCCGTGGACGGTGCCCGGCCATCGGCTCGACAACCACCTGAACATCTGGCTCACCATCGTGGCGCGGCTCAGGCCCGGCGTGACGATTGCGCAGGCGCAGGCAGGCATCGCGCCCTTGTGGCACGACCTGCGCGCCGAGGAAGTGAAGCTGTATCCCACGGCGTCGGCGAAATTCCGCCAGGGCTTTGTCGATAAGACCACGATCAAAGTGATCGACGACTCGCGGGGCTTCTCGCCGAACCGCGCGGATTTGCAGACGCCGCTGGTGATCCTGCTCAGCATGGCGGGGCTGCTGCTGGCCATGTGCGGGCTGAACGTGGCGACGCTGCTGCTGCTGCGCTCGGCGGCGCGGGTACGGGAGATGTCCATGCGCTACGCGCTGGGCGCGACCAGCAGCCGGATCGTGCGCCAACTGCTGCTGGAGGGCGGCGTGCTGGGCGCGCTGGGCGCGGCCGCGGGGCTGGCGCTGTCGCCGGTGCTGGCGCAGATTCTGGTGCGGCTGATGACGAGCGCGGAGCCGGGCAACGAGCCGTACTCGGCGCATCTGGACGGGCGCGTGCTGGCCTTTGCCCTGGCCGTGGCGCTGGCGACGAGCGTGCTGTTCTCGATTGCGCCGGCGCTGCACTATCTGCGGCCGGATCTGGCGGGCGCGTTGCGCCAGACCAGCGGAACGGCGACGCGCCAGACTCAGATCTTCCGCAAGCTCGCGGTGGGCGTGCAGATCGCTCTGAGCGTGCTGCTGCTGGGCGGCGCGGGGTTGTTTGTGCGCACCCTGACCAACCTGCGCAGTCAGCCGGTGGGCTTCGACACGCGCCATATGGCGACGTTCAACCTGGATCCGACGAGTTCGGGCTACGGCGAAGACCGTACGCCGCGGATTGTGACCGGGGCGCTGGACGCGATCCGGAAGATTCCGGGTGTGACGAGCGCTGCGGGCAACACCGACGGGGAGCTGGAGAACGATACGGAGTGGAACGGATACCTGGTGCAGGGGCACAAGTTTGCGGAGGGCGAGAGAAATGACTTCGAATCTCTGTACGTGACGCCGGGGTATTTTGCGACCATCCGGCAACCGCTGCTGGTGGGGCGCGACTTTACGGTGGCGGACGCGGTGGACGCGCCGAAGGTCGCGATTGTGAATCTGGCGTTCGCGAAGCAGTTTTACGGGTCGGCGGCGAACGCGCTGGGGCGGCTGATCGGCGAAGAAGATGACAACAACAGGAAAGCGGACACGACGATTGTCGGCGTGGTGGGCGACGTGAAGCACAGCAACCTGCGGACGGAGATGGGGCCGGGCGTGTATCAGCCGTTTTTGCAGATGAAGCATCCGGTGGGCGTGCAGGTATACGTACGGACGCTGCAGGATCCGGAAGCGGCGGAGATGCCGATTCAGCTCACGATGCACGAATTCGATCCGACGCTGGTGGTGGATAGTCTGCGCACGATGGAGGCGCAGGTGGACATGATTGCGGCGGATGAACGCGCGCTGGCCATGCTGGCGCTGGGCTTTGCCGCCCTGGCCGCGCTGCTCGCAGCCGTGGGGCTCTACGGTGTGCTGGCCTACTCCACGCAGAGCCGGACGCGGGAGATTGGCGTGCGCCTCGCGCTGGGCTCGCCGCGCAGCAAGGTCGTAGGTCTGGTCGTCCGCGAGATGGCGTGGATAGCGGGTATCGCCACGCTGGTGGCGCTGCCGGGAACGGTGGGGCTGGCGCATTTCTTTCAAAGCCAGCTCTACGGAGTGAGCACGTGGGACCCGCTGACGCTGCTCGCCGCCGTGGCGCTGACCGCCGTGACGGTGACGATGGCGTCGGCGCTGCCCGCCCAGCGGGCCACGGCGGTGGATCCCATGGTGGCGCTGCGGACGGAGTGAAGCATCGCATCGCTGGTGGAACGGGAACAACCAGGCGCCGGCCTTCGTAATTAGGTTGCATGGTCGAAGATCTTCGCTTCGCCTTGCGCCAGCTCGGCAGGAGTCCAGGATTCGCAGCCGCCGTCGTGGTCACCCTCGCCCTGGCCATCGGTGCCAATACCGCGGTCTTCAGCATGCTGGATGGGTTCCTGCTGCGCAGCCTGCCCTATCCGCATCCCGAGCGGCTCGCGGTGCTCGAGTCGCACCAGGAATTGAAGGGCAACCCCGCGAACTTCGAAGACGACGACTCATCCGACAACGCAACCTGGCGCGCAGTCCAGCAGGGTGTTCCCGGCGTGACAGCGGCCATCGGGGGCGACGCGTTCGGAGACTCCGAAGGCGTGAATCTCGAGGCCGGCGCTGCGCAGGGCGGCGCGACCAGCTACGTGCATGGAGCGCGGGTTTCCGCCCACTACTTTCAGGTCATCGGCATTGAGCCGCTGCTCGGGCGCGGCTTCACCGAAGACGAAGATCGCCCGGACGCAGGCAATGCCGCGGTGCTGAGCTACGCGTTGTGGCGCACCACGTTCCATCGGGACCCGAAGATTCTTGGCCAGCAGATTATGCTGAAGGGCGCACCCTACACCGTGGTGGGTGTGCTGCCGCAGGGCGCGCAGATGCCGAACCCCGCCGACGTGTGGACGCCGCTCATGCCCGACGATCCGCATGGCGTGTGCGTGGGCAACAACTGCCTCATCCTCATGCGGCTGAAGCCCGGCGCCACGTGGGCCCAGGTGCGCGCGCAGCTGGCGCATATGCCGCCGCCGCGCAATACCAACCTGGCCAAAGAGAACGTCTGGTATTTCCCCAGCCTCCTGCATGCCTACGCGGGCAGCGCCATGAAGCAGCAGACCCAGGCGCTGATGCTGGCCGTTGCATTCATCCTCCTCATCGCCTGCGCCAACCTCGCCGGGCTCATGCTGGCGCGCATTCATCGGCGCACGCCGGAGATCGCGACCCGCCTGGCGCTGGGCGCATCGCGTGTGCGCATTCTGCGCCAGCTGTGGATCGAAAACCTGGTGCTCGCGCTCGCCGGCGGAGCCGCCGGGCTGGCCGTGGCTCTCGGCCTCTTCCCGGTGATGAAGAACCTGCTCCCGGACTTCATGATTCCCATCGGCGGTTTCGCGCTCGATGGCCGCGTGCTGGCCTTCGCGATGGGCGCCGCAGTGCTCGCCAGCCTGTTCTTCGGCGCGCTGCCCGCGCTGGAGACGCGCCGCGTCGACCTGCGCAGCTCCATTGCCGCGGGAACCCGCACGGTGGCGGGCGGATCGGGCCGCGTGCGCCAGGCGCTCATCGCCGCCGAAGTCGCTCTCACCGTCGTCCTGCTGGCAGGCGCCGGCCTGCTGGTGCGGACCATCGCCCATCTGGAATCTCTGCCCGCCGGCTTCGACGGCCACAATGTGATGACCGCCAAAGCCTCGCTGGACGATGCCCGCTACCACAATGCGGCGGCTTTCCATGCCCTGCTGCGCACCAGCCTCGATGCCATGCGCCGGATTCCCGGCGTCGAGAACGCCGCGGTTGCGCTCAGCCTGCCCTACGAGCGCGGCCTCAACGACAGCCTGCGCATTCTCGATGGCAAGCGCGCCGGCTACGAGTACGGCTCGAGCGAGACGTGGGTTACGCCCGGCTTTTTCGAGACGCTGCGCATCCCCATCCGCAGCGGCCGCGCCATTCGCGACAGCGACACCGCGACATCGCAGCCGGTAGCTGTGGTCAACGCCGACTTCGGGCGTGTCTTTTATTACGACACCAACCCCATCGGGCGTCACTTTGAAAGCGAAGGAACCACCTACACGATCGTCGGCGTAGTGGGCGATGTGGTGAAACAACTGGGCATGACCCAGGGCGCGCCGCTGGCGACCGAGCCGCTGTATTACGTGTCCGCCACGCAGATCGATCAGCGCATCGTGAACCTGGCGAACGAGTGGTTCCAGCCCTCCTGGATCGTCCGCACCTCCGGCCCCATCGCGGGCCTGACCGCCCGCATGCAGCGCGCGCTCGCCGACGCCAATCCGGGACTGCCGTTCTCCGGCTTCTACTCCATGCAGGATGTGCTCGACCAGCAGTTGCAAATGCAGCGCATCGAATCGATGCTGCTCGGCACGCTGGCCCTTCTGGCGCTGCTGCTCTCCGCGGTGGGCATCTTCGCCCTGGTATCGAACCTGGTGGTGCAGCGCACGCGCGAAATCGGCATCCGCATCGCGCTGGGATCCACTCTCGGTCAGGCCATGGGTCACATCGCGCAATCGGGGTTGCTGGCAGCATCCTGCGGCGTCGCAGCCGGGCTGGTGTGCTCGTTCTTCGTGCTGCAGGTGATGAAGAGCGCGATTTACGGCGTGTCGACGTACGATCCGGTCACTTTGACCACCGTTCCCCTGCTCCTGCTCGCCATCGCGGCCGCAGCCAGCGTGCTGCCGGCGCTGCGCATCGCGAGAATCCACCCGGCGGAAACGCTGCGCGCGGAGTAACGCCGGCATCAGCGAACACCGATCGGCTTTCCTCCCTGGGCGGCGAGGCGCCGCGAGACCCTGCGCCGCCGGATTCTTCCCCGCCGTCTATCCTGAAGACATGAAGATCGTTGCCCTCGACGGTTTCGGCGGCCCTGAAGTGCTGCGCATCGCGCAAGCCGAGACGCCGCATCCCGGCGCCGGCGAGGTGTTGATTCGCGTGGCCGCGGCCGGCCTCAACCGTGCCGACATTCACCAGCGCCAGGGGAACTACCCTCCTCCGCCGGGTGCATCCGAGGTGCTCGGCCTGGAGGTCGCGGGCGAGATTGTCGAGCGCGGTCCGGGCGCCGAGGAGCGCTGGCGCGTCGGCGACAAGGTCTGCGCGCTGGTGCCCGGCGGCGGTTACGCCGAGTATTGCGTCGCCTACGGCGGATGCTGTTTCCCCATGCCGGAAGGGCTCACTCTGGAGCAGGCCGCGGCCCTGCCGGAAGCCGTCATGACCGTATGGGCCAATCTCTTCGCAACCACTCCCATCCTTGCGCCGCGTCTCGCCGCCGGCGATCTCTTCCTCATGCAGGGCGGCGCCAGCGGCATCGGCACCATCGCCATCCAGATGGCGCTGGCCTTCGCAGCCCGAGTCGCGTCGACGGCGGGCTCCGGGGAGAAATGCCGCTTCCTGCGCGAACTGGGCTGCGAACGGGCGTGGAATTACCGCACCGACGACTGGGTTGCCGGCGCGCGCGCGTGGGCCGGTGAGCACGGCGGCGTCGATGTGATCCTCGACATGGTCGGCGGCGATTATTTCGCCAGGCACGTGGAGCTTCTGGCCCGCGATGGGCGTCTCATCCATATCTCCACGGTGCACGGAGCGGAGGTGGCGCTGGACCTGCGCAAGCTGATGATGAAGCGGCTGACCCTTACCGGCTCCACCCTGCGCTCGCGATCGGTTGCGGAGAAGACGCGCCTGCGCGACGGCGTGGAGCGGCACGTTTGGCCGCTGCTGCGCGCCGGGAAAATTCGGCCCATCGTGGACCGCGTCTATCCCATGGAACAGGCCGCCGCCGCGCAGCGCCGCATGGAGTCCGGCGAGCACATCGGGAAGATCGTGCTCGCGACCGGGAGCAGCGACCGGGAATCATCGGCCACGCGGCGGGAATGAGAAGATGAAGCAGGTATGCGCGTAACGATCAAGAGGCTGCGCCGGTGGATTGCCGGGACGGCGGGCCTGTTGCTGGTGGTGGTCATCGGCTTTTTCTTTTACGGGCGCTACCGCTTTCGGCGCATTGAGAAAGACCTTCCCGGGCGACTCGGATTCAACATCCAGCAGACCGCCAGCGGCTTCACCTTTTCTCAGGCCAGCGGCGGCCACACCGTCTTTACCCTGAAAGCCGCCAAACAGATCCAGCTCAAGTCCGGCCACGTGCTCCTGCACGACGTCGACATCACCATGTACGGGCCGCCCGGCTCAGGCCGCGCCGACCGCATCTTCGGCAGCGATTTCGAGTACGACCAGAACAGCGAAGTCGCCACCAGCCAGGGCGAGGTCAACATCGAGCTGTCGGGCATCAACGGCTCATCGCCCGCAGCCTCTGAAGGCAGCAACACCATCCGCGTACGCACCCACGGCCTCACCTTCGCGCAGAAAACCGGCGAGGCGGATTCCTCCCAGGCCGTGGAGTTCCAGCTGCCGCGCGCAGCCGGCACCTCGGTCGGCGCGCACTACAACTCGAAGACCGGCGTGCTCGTGCTCGACAGCCAGGTCGCAATCACCACCAGCAGCAACGGCAAGTCGGCCGTCATCCACGCCGCTCACGCGACCTTGCTGCGCGCCACCATGCAGGCCGACCTCACCGGGGACTCCATTCAGTACCAGACCGAAGACGGCAGCTCCGATCGGGCAACCGTCTATTTCCGCAAAGATGGCACCACGGAAAAAATCGACGCCAGGGGTCACGTGCACATGACCACCGACACCGGCGCAACCGTCCAGTCGGCCGCGGCCGTGATCCAGATGGATGCGAAGAGCCAGCCAACCCAGGCCGACATGGCCGGAGGCGTGCAGTTTGCGTCCACGCGCGGCAACGAGACCATGCACGGGTCGGCCATCGAGGGCACGCTGCAGTTTGCGGCCCTGTCCGCCGGGGGTGGCAAATCGCAGACGGAGCTGCGCCACGCCGAGTTCCGCCGCGATGTGCTCTTCACCGAGGCTATCGCCGGACTCGCCAGGGACCCGCGGGGGCGCGCCGAAAAACACCTGCAGGCGCAGAAACTCGACGTGGATCTCGCCACCGCGCCAGGCGCGCACCAGACCGAAGCCCGCCAGGCCATCGCCGAGGGCAGCCCGGTCGTCACCATGCAGCAGATGCCATCCAAAGGGCCGGCGCAAACCACCCGCATCAGCGGCGATCGTCTCGTCGCCCTGCTGGGCGAAGGCAACGTGCTCCGCCAGCTCGACGGTTCCGGCCACACGCGAATCGTCGATGAATCCACCGACGGCTCGCGGGACACGAGTCAGGGCGACCTGCTTCACACAACGTTCGTGCAACAGGCGCCGTCCGCACAACACGCTGCGCAGGTCGCTGCGTCGGCTGCGCATGCCGTGAACCGACCCGGCAAGACCCCGCCCGCCGCCGCAGCAGCGAAGACCCAGACCACGCTCGAAACTGCCACGCAGGATGGCAACGTCGTTCTCACCGAGACGCCCGCAAAGAAGCCCGGAGCCGGCACGCAGCCCGCCACGCTGACGGGCTGGGCGCAGCATGCCGAGTATCATGCCGCCGACCAGGTGCTGCACCTGAGCGGAAGCCCGAGAATCAGCGACGGACAGACGATTCAGATGGCAGGCGACCTGATCGACTATCACCGCGACACCCAGGACGCGGCGGCGAGCGGCAACGTGAGGGCCACCTACCGGCAGGCGCCGGAGCCGCAGGGCGCCCCGGCCGGCCAGCATCCGCCGCCCGCCGTCGGATTCGGCAGCGGCAACCAGCCGGTGCACGTGATTGCCGAACGCGCGGCCCTGCACCATGCCAGCAACCAGAGCGACTTTTACGGAACCGAGCGCGACCCGGCCCGCCTCTGGCAGGACGCGGACTCGCTGCGGGCGCCCGTGATCGAGATCGATCGCAACAAAAACGTGCTGCGCGCCTGGGGCGAAGGCGCCGTCGCCGATCCGGTGGTGGAGGCGAATTTCACCTCGGCCATGGGAGCGAAGCACCAGCAGAGCCTGGCCGGCATACACAGTCAGACCCTGGTCTATTCCGACAAAGACCGCGTCGCAGATTTTCGCGGAGCCGTCACCATGGTTCAGGCGGATGGCGCCGTCCACGCCGACGACGAGCTGGTCTATCTCAAGCCCGCGGCCCCTGGCGGCAAGGCGCCGGGCGCGGCCGGCAATCCCGCAAAAACCTCGCCCGCCAGCAGCACGCAGACCGCGAGTTCTCCCCGCCGTACCGCCCAGGCGGGCAATTCCCAGGGCGGCAATTCGCAAATCGATCATCTCATCGCGACCGGCCATGTCGTCCTCACCCAGCCCGGTCGCAAAGGCGAAGGTGCGAAGTTGGTCTACACCGCGGACGACGGCCAATACGTGCTGACCGGCACGCCGCAGGCGCCCCCGCATCTGTGGGACAGCGTGCACGGAACCACCACCGGCACAGCTTTGCTTTTCAATAGTCAGGATGATAGCGTCGAGGTGAGCGGGGGGAAGTCGAGCGCCGTGACGGACACGCGTGCTCCGAAGTAATGAAGAAGCTGTCAACCGAAGAGGTTAACAAGTCGTATAAGCGCCGCCAGGTGGTGCGTGGCGTGAGCGTACAAGTGACCGAAGGCGAAGTGGTCGGCCTTCTGGGCCCGAACGGCGCCGGTAAAACGACCACTTTCTACATGATTGTGGGCCTCATCCAGCCCGATGGCGGCCGCATCCTGCTTGATGGCGAAGACATCACCCAGGTCCCCATGTATTTACGCGCACGTCAATATGGAATCAGTTATCTTCCTCAGGAGCCCTCGGTCTTCCGCAAGCTCACCGTGGAAGAGAACATCCTCGCCGTCCTGGAAGTCCAGCCCATCCCCCCGGAGATGCGCCGGGCGCGGGCGGAAAAGCTCATCGAGCAGCTGAATCTCGGCCAGATTCGCAAGACCCGCGGCTATGCCCTCTCCGGCGGCGAGCGTCGCAGGGTGGAAATCGCCCGCTGCCTGTGCATCCAGCCCACTTTCATTTTGCTGGACGAGCCCTTTTCGGGAATCGATCCCATTGCGGTCCTCGATCTGCAGGAAATCATCTTCGATCTCAAGGCCAGCGGTATCGGCGTTCTCATTACGGATCATAATGTTCGCGAAACGCTCTCGGTGACCGACCGCGCCTACATTATTAACGAGGGGCAAATCTTCCGGCACGGCACCCCCGAGCAACTGGGCAGCGATCCGGAAGTGCGCCGGATTTATCTGGGTGAAAGCTTCTCCCTCGGCTAAAACGAGGGTAAGCCGGCAGGCAGCGCGAAAGCTGCTCACCGCCGTCTGGCGGATGTACACTTTGAGGCATCTGAGGGGTCAGGCTTCGTCGAGCAACGCATTTTGTCGAGCAGCGGATTATGTCACTACTCCAGCCAAAACTGAGCCTCAAGGTCGCGCAGCGCCAGATCCTGACGCCGGGACTCATGCAGATGGTCAGCGTGCTGGCGCTGAACAAGCTGGAGCTGAAGGAAATGATCCAGGCCGAGATCGCCGAGAATCCCGTCCTCGAGGAAATGGAAGAGAACGTTCCGTTACTCGACGACGTGGCCCGCGAGGAAGAAGACCGCGACCGCCCGGTGGAGACGCAGCCGGTCGCGGAGGGCGAGGCCAAAGAGAAAGATCCTTTTGATGAGATCGATTTCGGCAGCTATTTCCAGGATTATCTCGACCCCGGATTCCGCTCGCCGAACAATTACGAGGAGATTGAAAAACCGTCGATCGAGAACTTCCTCTCCGCGCCGGCCACGCTCACCGATCACCTCTTCTGGCAGCTCGGCGCTCTCAGCCTCTCGCCCGCCGTGCGCGAGGCCGCCGAGTACATCATCGGCAATCTGAACGAGGACGGCTACCTCACGTCGACCGACGAGGAGCTGCTGGCGGGCTATCTGCACGAGCAGCTGGAGCCGGACACGCACGACGCGGCGAAGGGTGAGCCCGCCAGAGACCTGCACACGCGCGTGGCCGAGCTGCCTCCGGCCATCGCCGACCGCGCCCGCGGCCATCTGGCCATCGCCATGGATGTGGTGCGGCAGCTCGACCCCATCGGCGTCGGCACGCGCGATCTGCGCGAGTGCCTGCTGGTCCAGGTGGAAGCGCAGCGAAAGGAATTCGAGCTGATCTTCAACCGCTCCTCCGGAAACGGCAGGACCGCGCGCCTGGCCCCCGGTGGCTCGGCGCCCAACTCGGCGCCCGGCCCGATTGCCGCCGCTAACGGCCGCCATCCCGAGCACGCGCCGGCCAACGGCAGCGCCGCTCAGGCGGACGAAGCCAGGCCCGAGACCGCGACACCCGAAGAGGCCGGCCGCCTCGCCATCTTCGATCTGGCCGCCAAAATCATCGATACCCACATGCTGCTCCTGCAGCGCCGCGATCCGCGCGAGCTATCCAAAGTCGTCGGTCGCAGCGTTGAGGAGACGCAGCGCGCCATCGACTTCATCCGCACCCTCGACCCCCGGCCCGGCCAGCGCTACAACCGCAGCGAAGCGCGCCTCATCGAGCCCGACGTGGCCTTCGTCAAGCGCGGCGACGAGTGGGTGGTGGCCATGAACGAAGAAGATCTGCCCACCCTGCGTCTCAACCAGGGCTATCGCCGCCTGCTCACCCAGGACGGCGCCGAGAAGGACGTCCGGGATTATGTGAAGGAGCGCTACCGCTCCGCGCTGCAGCTCATGCGCAACATCGAGCAGCGCAAGAACACCATCCTGCGCACCTGCGAAGCCATTGTGCGCCGCCAGGGCGAGTTCCTGGAGAAAGGCGTCGATGCCCTGAAGCCGATGATGATCAAGGAAGTCGCCGAGGAAATCGGCGTGCATCCCTCCACCGTGAGCCGCGCCGTCTCCAGCAAATATGTCCACACCCCGCAGGGGGTCTACGAGCTGCGCTTCTTCTTCTCTGAGGGCGTCAACGGGCCGGAAGGCGCCGGCACGCCGCTCATGCTGCTCAAGCGCAAAGTCAAAAAACTCATCGAGGACGAAGACCCGCGCAAGCCCCTCACCGACGATCAGATTGCCAGCCTCCTGCAGGGGCAGGGAATCGACGTGACCCGGCGGACGGTAGCGAAATATCGCGAAGATATGCGGATTCCCAGCACACACCAGCGGCGCATTCGCGGCTAGAAGCAAATGCGCGGCTGCAACGGCAGGGCTCTCCTGGCCGTCATTCCGGAAAGGAGCTTTCCATGCAGGTTGAGTACACAGGAAGGCAGGTTGCAGTGGCGGCGGCGCTTCGCCGCATCGGGGACGAGGGAATCGAGCGCATCGCCAAACTGCTCCCTCGCCTGGTAGACGCGCACATTGTTCTCACCTCCGAGAAATATCGCAAGACCGCCGACGTGACAGTCAGGTTGCGCGCCGGCAAAATTGTCGGCTTCTCCGAGTCCAACAACATGGAAACCGCGCTCCGCGAAGCGCTGGGCAAGGCCGAGACCCAGGCCATCCGCTGGCGGAAGCGCCTCAACGCCATCAAGCGCCAGCCCCGGGAAGAGAAGCTTCCCCACGAAGTGCTGCCGGTGCGGCCGCGCCGCGTCAGCCGGACCCGCGCCGAATCGGCCGAACCCGAGACCGCCGTCCCCGTGGCGAAAACCAACGGCCGCCGTCCCGCGAAAGCGGTTCTGCCCGTCACCGTGCATACCTTTCCCGCGAAATCCCCGATTGCGGAGCCGCACATCGTGCGCTCGGCGGACTCGGTCGCGCTGCGCCCCATGACCATCGAGGAAGCCGTGAAGGAAGCCGAGTTCCGCGACCGCGACGTCTTCGTCTTCCGCAACTTCGAGGGAACGGTCTGCGTCCTGCACCGCAAACGCGACGGCAAAATGGAGCTGATCGAAGCGCCGTAAAGGCAGCGGGCAGCGCGTAGCAAGAGAAGCTCGGCGTGGACAACCCGGCTTCTCTGCTTAGAGTGGTCCGGCTCTACACGTCCTCGTCCAGACTCAGATTGCGAATCGCGTCGCTCAGCGCCTGCTGCGCGGCCACGCGCTGCTGCTCGAGGCTGGCGAGCTCTTTGCGCAGAGTCTCGAGCTTGTCTTCGTCGCTGTTCATCTCGCCCGCGTAGCGGCGCGCCAGGGCGCGCTCTTCGGGCGAGTCCTTCAATCCCTGGATGTTGGTGTGCAGGCGCGTCGAGTCGGCCTCTGCGCGCTCGATATCCCCCTCCCGGGCGGCGATCTGCGTGTCGAGATCGTGAACTTTAGCGCCGCCTGCGAGCACCGGCGCCAGCGCCTGCTCAACGGCGGCGCGGTTGCCGGCGCCGTTAAGAATCACCTGCAGCTGGTTGTCGCCCACGTCGGTGAGCCGCCAGCGCGTGCCTTCCATGTGCGTCGCGCCCACGTGCAGGCGAACGGTTTCCCCCGGCTGCGTCAGCACTCGAAATCGATAATAGGATGCCGTCGTCTCCGTGGGCTTGGGATCGGAGTTGAGCGTCCACCCATCCTCCACCGGGTGCTCGACGATGACCGTGCGCGCGTCGGCCGCGGCGTTGTGCACAACATAGGTGACTTCGCGGATTTCCTCGCTGCGCTCCGTCAGGTAGCCGTCGTGGACGGTGATGTGGCGCAGGTGCGTGGAGTCGAGGTTGCTCTCCGTGGAAACGTGGACCGCCTGATCGACGGCGTAGGAGAGCAGCCGCTTTTCTCCCGCGTGGATCGGGTCGGTGAGGCCCTCGCCGGCGAACTCGCCGTTCTCGAAAACAGAGAAGCTGCCGCGGTCCAGCGTCAGCTTGCTCGAATTAGTGAGCCACAGCGCGCGCAGCGGCGCCGGGTTCTCGGCGTTCCACAGCGTCACCCGCTCGGCCTGAACGTCCGTCTGCAGAAATGGCACCAGCGCCGACTGATTCTTGTGCAGTGTGACCGGCTGCGCGACCGTGTATTCAAAGAAATCGTCGAAGGCAGTGGAGGTGGCGCTCGAAGTTTCGTCCTGAACCGGAGGCGGAGCCGCTACAGGACCGGAGACGATGCCGCCCATGACGCCGCCAGCGTAGCCCCCGCCGGAGCCATGCAGACCTTGGCGGGACATTCTTAGCGGCGCGGCAGGGAACGCGCCGTTGACCTCCACGGGCTGGCTGGCTTGCGCGGAGGGTGCTGCGGCCTCCACCTGGCTCATGCCCAGCGCGCCCTCATGGGTCACCGGTGCCACGTTCTCCGCTTCGGGGACCGCGACCGTGGGCCGCTGCGTGTAAATCGGCTGAGAGAGCGGCTCGATGAAGCTCTGCGGCGCGCCGGCAACCAGCGACAGCTGCACGTTGTCCCAGTCCGAGCCGACCGTGTTATCCACCACCGCCCATCCCTGCAGGATCGCGCTTGCAGCATCGCCAGGCGCAGACGGCTGCGCACCGTCGCCGGGGAAGACGATGCGGTAGGTGCTCTTCCACACCGGCACTTCGCTGATGTAGCTCACGCGAATGTCGCGCGTGCCTGTGCCCTGCGTCTGCAGTGTCAGGTGGCGCGTTTGCCGGCTCTGCGTGGAAGCGAGCAGCGTCAGGTAGTCGTCCAGATCGCGGCGCAGATCGCCGTCGACGATGCGAACGCTGGTCGCCGGCGTGACTTCGATCGAGCGGATGGCCCCGGCATCCGTCACGATGGTCAGCACCCGGTGGTTGGCCGTGCCGCCCGCAGCCGTCTTCTCCGAGCGAATCTCGTAGTGCACGATGCGGCCCGCAACCGCCGCTTCACCCGCCCCCGAGACTTCGACGCGCGCGCCTTCCAGCGCTGCGTACAGGTCGTTGGTGGTGGGCTTTTGGCCCAGCCCGAGGGGAATGTTCTTCAGCTGCTGCTCCACCGGCGTGTTGGAGTTGTAGCTGACCCCGGTGATGCGTCCGCCCCCCAGGTCGAGCGCGGTGAGCGACTCGAGCGCGTCGTCCAGCTGCGACGAGGTGAAGTCGATGGTGACGGCCTCGTTGCCGCTCACGCGCCCTTCATGCTCGAAGTAGCCTACGCCGTTCTTGTAGAGGACGACGCGGTCGACCGGCAGGTCAACCGTCTCCCGCGAGGCCGGCGCGGCTTGCGCGCTGTGCGCCGGGGCGGGCGCTTGGGCGGCGAGAACGGCAGAGGGAACGACAAGCAACGCAACAACAAGCCGGCGCAGGAGCACGCGAACCTCCCATGGAGTACTACGTGTGGGCTGTGCGGTATAGACGCAGAAAGTTGAGAAAGGTTCCCGGAGCCTGAGCGCCGGGAGATCCCGCTCTGTATTGAGAACGGGGACCGGCGCAGAGCTTGCACAAATTATTTTGCGAGCGGGGGCCGGGCGCCGCTGCGTCTGCGATTTTCCCTTACAGATACTCGTTCATCATCCGCGCCCACGTCGGCCAGTCGTGGCTGTTCCACGCATCCCAGATGTACAGGTTGTGCGGGATCCCCTTCGCCCCCATGATGCGCGCGAGGTTCTGGTTCTGGCCCAGGCACTGGTCGTCCCAGCCGGTGGCGAGCACGTAGTTGTTGCCGCGATAGCGCTCGAAGTACCACGCATCGTTCAGATTGGGCAGGTAGTGTGTCGGCAGGTTGAAGTAAACGTCCTGATCGTAGAAGCCGTTAAGGAAATTCGACAGCTCGAATGCGCCGCTCATGGAAAGGAATCCCGTAATGCGGTCGGGATGCCGCAGCGCGATGTTCACCGCGTGATAGCCGCCGAAGCTGCAGCCCAGGCTGGCCAGTTTCGGGTTGCCGTTTTTCAGCCGGACCAGCGGCAGCACCTCTTCCATCACATAGTTTTCGTACTGCACGTGCCGCGCAATACGCCATCGTGGCGGCACCGCCCGGTTGTACCAGCTTTCCGCGTCGACCGAATCGAGGCAGAAGAGCTGGATCTCGCCGCGCTCGATCTTCCCCGCAACCGCGCCCACCATGCCGCGGTCTTCGAACTCGTAAAAGCGGCCCTGCGAGGTAGGGAAGACCAGCAGCGGCAGGCCGCCGTGCCCAAAGACCAGCAGCTCCATGTCGCGTCCCAGCCGCCAGGACCACCATTTGTGATATTCGCGGTTCATCGTCTTATCGACCAGAGGTTACGGTATCGTAAAGCATCGGAATCTCCAATGGCCGACGGCGGCGAGCGGTGCAGCACCCAGAGGAGCAGGTTGGGCACGCAGAGTCAGACGGGAACGCAGGCGGGGGCGCAGAGCATTCCAGCCCATAGCGGCGGCCGGCACGCGCGCACCCGCAGGCACCAGGGCTTCCGCAGCCGTATTCTCAAAAGCTCTCGCGATGTGACCGTATACCTCCCGCCCGGCTACGACGAGGAGCCGGACCGCGCCTGGCCGCTGCTGATTCTCCAGGACGGCCAGAACCTTTTCGACCCGGAAACCTCGTTCATTCGCGGCCGCACCTGGCGCGTGGCGGAGACGGCGGACGAAGTGATTGCCGCCGGCGCCGTGGAGCCGCTGGTCATCGCCGGCGTGGCCAACGGCGGCGAGCGGCGCCTTGCCGAGTACACCCCAAGCCGCGACTGGAAGATGGGCGGCGGAGAAGCCGGCCAGTACGGCGAGATGCTCCAGCGCGAGCTGCTGCCATTTCTGCGCAAAGAATATCGCCTGCGCAGCGGCCCCGCCCACACCGGCCTCGGCGGCTCGTCGCTGGGCGGTCTGGCGTCCCTGTGGCTCGGCCTGCGGCATCCTGAAGTTTTCGGCAAACTCGCAGTGCTCTCGCCCTCGGTCTGGTGGAACCACAAATACATCGTGAGCTATGTGAACGACCGCGCGCCTGAACTGCAGCAGCGGCCGCGCATCTGGCTCGACGTCGGCGATGCTGAAGGCCGCCGGACGCTGGCCGACGCGGAGCTGCTGGCCGCGCGGCTCAGGGCGCACGGCTGGAGAGACGGCGCCGACCTGCACTTCGAGCGCGTGCGCGGTGGAACCCACGACGAAGCGGCCTGGGCCGAGCGCGTCGGGCCGATGCTGCGCTTTCTCTTCCCGGGGAAATCGCAATGACCGAAGACTCGCCCATGGCGCTGATCCGCAAGCTCGACGAGACCGCGGAGGCGTTGCTGCAGCTGGCGCGGCACGTGCGCGCCTCTGCGCCTGAAGTCGCCGACGAAACCCTGCGCAGCGAAATGCTGGAAAGCGCCGATGGCCTGGAGCGCAGAGCCGAAGAAATGGTGGCAGCCATCGAGCGGCTGCGCATCCGCATCAACTGAGCGGCGCCACCCATGATTGCGTCACGTAACTGATTCTGAACAAACCCGGTATACTAGCTATTCGGAGGTTGTTTCGGAAATCGAAGGCCCGCAGGGGTCTTTTTTGATTCCCGGGCAACAGGCCGCCCTTCCTGGGGTTTCATAAAGGCGGACCCCTCTGGAATCTTCATGGGCAATCGACTCGATTCAATTCACTCCCCTGCCGATCTCAAGAAGCTCTCTGTGCCGCAGCTGGAACAACTGGCGCAGGAGATTCGAGAGCGGCTGATCGTCACCCTCTCGAAGACCGGCGGCCATCTGGGCCCTAACCTCGGCGTCGTGGAGCTCACCCTGGCTCTGCATTATGTGTTTGACACGCCGCACGACAAGTTCGTCTTCGACGTGAGCCACCAGGCCTACGTCCACAAGATGCTCACCGGCCGCTGCGACCGCATGGACACCATGCGCCAGCCCGGCGGCCTCAACGGATTCATGCTCCGCACCGAGAGCGAGCACGACTGCTACGGCGCAGGCCACGCGGGCACGGCGCTCTCCGCCGCGCTGGGCATGGCGGTAGCGCGCGACCTGGCCGGCGGCAAAGAGCATGTCGTGGCCCTCGCCGGCGACGCGGCCTTCACCAACGGCATCTCCTTCGAGGCCCTCAACAACATCGCCGATCAGACGAAACGCCTCATCGTCGTGCTCAACGATAACGAGTGGTCCATCGATCGCAACGTGGGCGCCATCGCCAAATATCTCCACAAAATCGTCACCAACCAGCACGTGAGCCAGCTGCATGACAGCGCCGCCCGCCTGCTCGAACGCATCGGCGGCAAGGGAGCCCTGCATGTGGTGCGCCGCGCCGAAGAAGCCGCCAAGGGCATGCTGTGGCCGTCGTTCCTCTTCGAGGAATTCGGCCTCACCTACTACGGCCCGGTCGATGGCCACAACATCGGCCTGCTCATTGAGACCTTCAAGTTTCTCAGGCAGCAGGAGCGTCCCGTGCTGCTGCACGCCATCACGCAAAAAGGACGCGGCTTCCAGCCCGCGCTCGACAAGCAGAAGAAATTCCACGGCCTCGGTCCCTACGATCCCGAAACCGGCACCACGCCGTCCACCGGCCAGAAGACCTATTCCGAGGTCTTCGCCGAGTCCCTGGTCCGGCTGGCCGACGAAAACGACAAAGTCATTGCCATTACAGCAGCCATGCCGAACGGAACCGCCCTCGACCTCTTCCGTCCGCATCATCCCAAAAAATATTTCGACGTGGGCATCGCCGAGGAGCACGCAGTCGTCTTCGCGGCGGGCATGGCCACGCAGGGTTTCAAGCCCTTCTGCGCCATCTATTCCACCTTCCTGCAGCGCGCCTTCGATCCCATCGTGCACGACGTCTGCCTGCAGAACCTTCCCGTGGTCTTCTGCATGGACCGCGCCGGCCTCAGCGGCGACGACGGTCCCACGCATCACGGCCTCTTCGACATTGCCTACCTGCGCGGCATCCCCAACATGATCCACATGGCTCCCACCGACGAGGACGAGCTGGCGGACATGATGTACACCGCCATGCTGCACGAGGGGCCGAGCGCGATCCGCTATCCGCGCGGCACCGGACCCGGCGCCGCAGTGAAGCCGCATCCGTGCGCCTTGCCCATCGGCCAGGCCGACGTCGTCCACGACGGAGACGAGTTTGTCCTTCTTGGCCTCGGCGCGCTGCTGCCTCTGGCGAAGAAGCTCGCCGAAGAGCTCGACCGCCAGGGATACTCGGCCGCGGTCATCAATCCGCGTTTCGTCAAGCCCCTCGATCGCGAGCTGATTGCCCGCTACGCCCGGCGCGCTGCAGCGGTGGTCACCTTTGAGGACCACGTGCTGATGGGCGGCTTTGGCAGCGCGGTGCTGGAGGCGCTGAACGAGATGGGCATCGAGACGCCGGTGATCCGCATCGGCTGGCCCGACCACTTCATCGAGCATGGCAAGGTGGATGCGCTGCGCGCGCGCTATGGCGTCAGCGTGCAGGCTGCGCTCGACAAGCTGGCGCCCTATCTCAAACGCGGCGTGCCGCATTTGGTCGCGCGTTAGCCCTGCGCTGGCTCGCATCGCATCCAATGTGGGAAGATCGAAGCAGCATCTCACTGCATGCACTCCCACCCTTCGCCGACTGCACCGCATCCTCCGGCCCAGCGTGTGCCTTCGCGCCACGACCGCTGGATCATGGCCATCGGCGCATTCAAGCTCGCCCAGGCCTTCCTGTTCGTCCTGCTCGGCATCGGCGCCATCCGCCTTCTCCACAAGGACTTGGTGGGCATCGTCGAGCACTTTATCTATGAAATGCGGTTCAATCCCGAAGGCCACCTCGTCAATCTGGTCCTCATCCGCGTGGCCATGATCGATCCGCACCGCATAAAGCAGATCAGCGCGGCCATCTTTGCCATCGCCGCGCTCGATGCCATCGAGGGCACCGGCCTCGTGCTCAACCAGGCCTGGGCGGAGTTCGTCACTCTCACCCTCACCGCGTGCTTCCTGCCCTGGGAAGTCATCCTGGTGATCCGGCATGTCACGTGGATGAGGATCGGCCTCACCGCCATCAATCTGGCCGTGGTCGTATACCTGGTCTTCTATGTGAGGATGCGCATGCAGGAGCGCCGCCGCCGTCGCGCGCAGCGCGCCTGATCGTCACTTGCGCCCGCCTGGGGCTACCCTGTTAACGTGAGACTGAGACCATGCGGCGCGCCTGCGTAATCGGGTCGGGCCCCAACGGTCTGGCGGCGGCCATTGTGCTGGCCCGCGCCGGGCTCAGGGTAGACGTGTACGAGGCCGAAGCCCAGCCCGGCGGCGGCGCGCGGACCATGGAGCTCACCCTCCCCGGATTCCGACACGACTTCGGCTCCGCGGCCAACCCCATGGGCGCCGGCTCGCCGTTCTTCGCCTCGCTGCCCCTGGCCGCTCACGGGCTGCAATGGATCCACGGAACCGCTCCCCTCGCCCATCCCCTCGACGACGGCACCGCGGTCACCCTGGAGCACAGCCTCAAAGATCAGGAGACTGTGCTCGGCCAGGATGCCCGCGCGTGGCGCGAAATGGTGGGGCCGCTGGCCGTGCACTGGACCGATTTCGTCGTCGATGCCCTGGGCCCCGTCACGCGCATTCCGCGCAGGCCGTTCCTCATGGCCAACTTCGGGCGCCTGGCCATGCAGTCGGCCAGCTCGCTCGCCAAGCACCATTTCCGCAGCGAGCGGACCCGGGCGCTCTTCGCGGGCCTCGCCGGCCATTCCTTCCTCAGCTTCGACGAGCCCCTCAGCCCCGCCATCGGCATGGTGCTGGGCGCAGCGGCGCACGTCGTCGGCTGGCCCATTCCGCGCGGCGGCTCCCAGGCCATTACCGATGCGTTGCTCGGGGTCCTGCGCGACCTGGGCGGAGAGGTTCACACCCGGCGCCGCATCGCCTCGCTCGACGAGCTGGATGCCGGAGACGGCCCCATCCTCTGCGATTTGACACCGCGGCAGTTACTTTCTGTCGCCGCAGGCCGGCTCCAGAAGACCTACCGCAAGGCCATGGAAGACTACCAGTACGGCCCCGGCGTCTTCAAGATCGACTACGCCCTCTCCTCGCCCATTCCGTGGAAGGCGCGCGAGTGCAACCGTTCCATCACCGTGCACGTGGGCGGAACGTTCGCGGAGATTGCCCGCTCGGAGTACGCGGCGGCGCACGGCCAGATCGCCGAGCAGCCCTTCATGCTGGTGGCGCAGCCCACTCTCTTCGACCCCGCGCGCGCACCGGAAGGGAAGCACATTGCATGGGTCTACTGCCACGTCCCCAATGCATCGGATGTGGACATGACCGGCCGCATCGAGGCGCAGCTGGAGCGGTTCGCGCCTGGATTCCGCGACTGCGTCCTGGCGCGGAATATTGCCTCACCCGCCGTGCTGGAGCGCATGGACGCGAACCTGGTCGGCGGCGATATCAACGGCGGATTGCTGTCCATCAAACAGTTCGTGTTTCGCCCCGCCCTCGGCAACTACTACACGGGAACGAAAAACCTCTATCTCTGCTCCTCGTCCACACCGCCCAGCGGCGGCGTCCACGGCATGTGCGGCTACCACGCCGCAAAGATGGCCCTGCGCCGCCTGTAGCAGTTTCGGAATCGGTGCAGACCGAAGGCACACGCTCCAGTGGCTTTTTCATCAGGAAGAAGCCACCCTGCACCAGCCTCAAAAAGTCTGCGTGTATTCCGAAACTGCTCTGCTAAGCTGACTTTGTCCCGGTCATTTCTGTAACGGCCGCGATGGCCCGATCGGTCAGCCCCTGCTTCACCTGGCCCATCTTCAGCCACGGATCGCGCTTCAGCCGGCTCTTCCACGCCTCGAAATTCGCCACCGCAAACTGCTTCGCATCCGTCCGCTTCAGCTCTGCCCACGTCAGCGGCATGGCGACGCGGGCTCCGGCGCGGGCGCGCGGCGAGAACGGCGCCACCGCGGTCGCTCCGCGCTCGTTGCGCAGATAGTCGAGGAAAATCCGCCCCGTGCGTGCGGACTTGGTCATCTTCGTCAGATAGAGCTTCGGGTTCGCGCGCTCCATCATCAGTACGAAGTTGTGCGCGAATTCCTTCACTTCCGGCCACTCGCGCTCCGGCCTGATCGGCGCGACAACGTGAATCCCCTTGCCCCCAGTCGATTTCACGAACGTCTCGAGCCCGAGATGATGCATCAGGCCGCGCACCTCCATCGCGCTCTCCACCACCTGTTGCCAAGGAAGATCCGGATCGGGATCGAGGTCGATGATGAGGCGATCGGGCGTCTCCAGCGACTCGTTGCGCGACCCCCACGGATGAATTTCCAGCACCCCCATCTGCGCCAGCCCGACGAGGCCCTCCGCCTTCGAGATGGTCAGATACTCTTCCGTCGCCCCGCCGGTTTTCGCCGGGACCGGTACGCTGTCCACGCCCGCCGGCAAGCCCCTGCCAATGTGTTTCTGAAAGAAGCACGGCTTGCCGCTGCCTTCCGGGCAGCGCACGATGCTCAGCGGCCGGTCGGCGATGTGCGGCAGCATGTGCTCGGCGACAGCAGCAAAGTATTCGGCGAGCTGCCGCTTGGTCAGCCGCGATCCCTCATCGAGAATCTTGTCGGGATGCGTGAGCCGGACGCCGGCAACCTCGGCGCTGGCGGACGTTCCGGCGCGCGTGCTGGCCGCGATGCCCGGCCTGGCCGCGTGCCGCGCGGAGCTCCGCTTCGAGCGTTTGGCCGCCGGCTTCGCCGCGCCATGCCTGCGGCCCCCCGTTTCCGCTGGCCTGGCCGCCCCCTCCCGAACAACATCTCTCGGGTCCTTATCTTCGCGCAGCCCGAGGAACGCAGCCTGGCGAACCCGCTCGTCCGCCGTCCACGTGGCGAATCGCGCCTCAATCACCAGCTCAGGCCTCACCCAGATCGCGTCCTTCTTCGCCTCAGCGGGAGGCTCGTAGAACGGCGTCTTCGCCTGGCGCAGCTTTTCAAGCCGGTCGCGCAGCAGCTTGTGCGTCCTGCGATTGAAGCCCGTGCCGGTGCGCCCCGCATAAATCAGGCGCCCGTCGCGATAATGCCCCAGCAGCAGCGAGCCCACGCCATGCTCGCCGTTCGAGAGCGGCGTAAATCCGCCCACCACGAATTCCTGTTGCAGCCGGCACTTCGCCTTCACCCAGTCGTGCGAGCGCTTCGACTGGTAGGGCGCGCTGGCCAGCTTGGAAACAACGCCCTCGGCCCCCATCGCGCACGCGCGCCGAAACATCTCTGCGCCTCGTGAGCGAATATGGCTGCTGTACCGCAGCACAGAGCGATCGCCGTATTCATGGAACAAACCTTCCAGAATCGTCTTGCGGCGCTCCAGCGGAAGCCCGCGCAGGTTGTGCCCGTCGAGGTGCAGCAGGTCGAAGACGAAATAGGTGAGCGGGTGCCGGGCGCCCTCTTCGAAGGCAGCCTGCAAATCGGCAAAGCTCGTGCCGCCATCCGGCGTGAGCACAACCACCTCGCCGTCGAGGATGGCCGCGTGCACCGGCAGCTCCGCAGCAGCCTCCGCAATGCCCTTCATGCGATGCGTCCAGTCCAGCCCCTTGCGTGTGAAAAGTCGCACGCGCCGCGCCGAGCCCCGCTCCTCGACGTGCGCCTGAATCCGGTACCCGTCGAGCTTCAGCTCATGCAGCCAGTCCTCGCCCTCCGGCGGCTCCTCGACGGAAACCGCGAGTTCCGGTGCGACGAACCCCGGCATTTTCTCCCGAGGCACATCGCGCAGCAGCGATGCACGATCCGGCAAGCGCGACTGCTTCCCCTCGCTTCCGGCATTCCTCCGTTTCAGTCCCAAACGATTCGCCTGCGCCTTTTTTCGAGCCTTCACCGGCTCGTCGGAATTCCAGACATGGTCCTCCGCCGCGGCAATCTGCTCCAGGCTGCGCTCGGTGACCGCGCTGTTCGGCGCCTCCTCCGTGATCGGCTCATCCTCCGGCCCGCGCGCAAACTCGTCGCGCTCTTTAATCAGCAGCCAGTTGGGCTTGCTTTCCCGCGCAAAGCGACCGCCCTTCATGCGCACCAGCGCCCATCGTCCCTGCAGCTTCTTCCCGTTCAGCGCAAATTTCAGGTTCCCGTCCCTCAGGCCCTCGTCCACGTCCACCAGCGGCTCCCACGTCCCCTGGTCCCACACCATCACCGTCCCGCCGCCGTACTGCCCCTGCGGAATCGTCCCCTCGAATCCGCCGTACTCGATCGGGTGGTCCTCCACCTCCACGGCCAGGCGCTTGTCGGCGGGATTAAAGCTGGGGCCTTTGGCCACCGCCCAGCTCTTCAGCACGCCCCGCCAGCCCAGGCGAAAGTCGTAGTGCAGCCGCGTAGCAGCATGCTTCTGCACGACAAACGGAAGCTCAGCCCCGCCCCGTTTCTTCCCGGCAGCGCCCCGCGGCTCCGCCGTCATCGCAAAATCGCGCATGGAGCGATAGCGCGCCAGCTGCCCATCGACCGCATCGGAAGGCGATTTTCGTCGAGATCGGGATGGGGCCGCGCGTTTGGCCATCTCAACCATTGGAGTCCTGGAGCCTCCGCAGGGCTGCCGGATATTCAGCCAATCCCCGGCCTGACCCCCCGGCCCGTCAGCTCACCTGCAGCGCCCCGGTCATGCGCAGGTCGTCTTCCAGCACCACTGAGACTCCCGGCTTGTCTTCCTTGTAGCGCACCTGAATATGCCGTCCGCGCAGCGCCTCGGTGAACTGCTCGGCGTGCTCCTTGCGGCGGAATTGGCGCGAATATTTTCCCTCGTGGTACTCGGAACGCGCGTAGTACCGGTACCCAACCGTCGCCGTATAGCCCTTTTTCCTTTTCATCGAGACGTACCGCACCTCGCCGTCCGCGCTCGGCCATGCCGCGGCGCGCCGCTGGCGCATTCTCTGCAACAGCGTCGTCCCGCCCGCCGCACCCGCGCCCCCGATGACGTAGGGCACGAAGTTATCGATGACGTGCCAGTATTGGAGCAGCAGATCCCACCAGTGTTTATGCACGCGAATCCCCCGCCGCAGGAGCCTCTTCGCATTTATGGTACGACGAACCCGGCTACCCCCCGCGCACCCCCACCCAGGCGGCCAACTCGGGGGGACGCAGATTCGTCAATTCTTTATGCAGCAGGCGCTGGACCGTTCTGGCCGCGCGGGTTTAATGTAATCAGTCGCTGCGCGCCCAACCGCACCCCAGGACCGCGGCGGGCGACGTCCGGTTTGCCTGGAAGCGGCGGGAAAAGCGCAGTGCAAAGGAGCTGTATCCCCATGTCGACTTTGTTGCACCCTGAAGTTGCTATGCAGAAAGATTTTCTCCCCCTGAACGGCACCGACCACGTTGAGTTCTACGTTGGCAACGCGCGCCAGTCCGCCTACTTTTACCGGCTGGCCTTTGGCATGAAGCTGGTGGCCTATGCAGGCCCCGAGACCGGCATGCGCGATCGCGCCTCCTACGTGCTCCAGCAGGGCAAGATCCGTTTCGTCCTCACCACGCCGCTGCGCCCCGACGGCGAAATCGCCGAGCATGTGCGCATCCATGGCGACGGCGTGCGCGATGTGGCCCTCTGGGTCGACGATGCCCGCCAGGCCTGGAAAGAGACCACGAAGCGCGGCGCCCGCAGCGTGCGCGAGCCTTTTGAGCTGAAAGACAGCGACGGCATGGTCCGCATCGCCTCCATCGCCGCCTATGGCGACACCATCCACTCCTTCGTCGAGCGCGGTAGCTACCGCGGCGCCTTCCTGCCCGGCTATCGCACCGAGCCCGAGGACAAGCTGGCTCGCCCTACCGGCCTCAATTACATCGACCACATGGTCGGCAACGTGGGCTGGAACGAGATGAACCGCTGGGTCGACTTCTACGCGCAGACCATGGGCTTCTCCCTCTACCAGCACTTCGACGACAAGGACATCTCCACCGAATACTCCGCCCTCATGTCCAAGGTGATGGCCAACGGCAACGGACGCGTCAAGTTCCCCATCAATGAGCCGGCGGAAGGCCGCAAAAAATCGCAGATCGAGGAGTATCTGGAGTTCTACCACGGTCCCGGCGTGCAGCACATCGCCATGGCCACCAACGACATCCTGCACACCGTTGCCGGCCTGCAGAGCCAGGGCGTCAAATTCCTCACCGTGCCGCACACCTACTACACGGAGCTGGAGGGTCGCGTCGGCAAAATCGACGAGCCCATTGCGGAACTGGAAAAGCTGGGGATTTTGGTGGATCGCGACGACGAGGGTTACATGCTGCAGATCTTTACCAAGCCGGTGGAAGATCGCCCCACGCTGTTCTTCGAGATCATCCAGCGCAAGGGCAGCCGCAGCTTCGGCAAGGGCAACTTCAAGGCGTTGTTCGAAGCCATTGAGCGCGAGCAGGACGCCCGCGGCAATCTTTAGAGGGCCCGCCGTTCAGTGGCGGCGAGGGCGCGGTATAAAGAGCTGCGTCCTCGACCCGCTCGGCGGGTGCGATTCTCGAAACAGGTGGGCCAGCGTCCACAGCAGAAATGCCACTCCGAATGCGACCACGATGGCCAGCGCGGACAGGGCCAGGCTGTCGGTGCCGATAAGCATGCCAAATCCCTCTGCTCCCATTGGAGGCGAACGCCTGCAAAGGCCGCACAAGGAACCTGTAAAGGTTTTATAAAAGGGCGCAGCGTCAGTCCGCGATCATCAGCTCGCCCGGCAGGATCGGCCGCGTCCTCGGCAGCACCCCGAAGGCAGCCAGCACCCCCATGCCGGCCAGAACCGCGCAGTAGACGGCAAGCTTCACCAGATCGGTGGTGTGGTTCTTCGCGAGCGCCTTCCACAGGATCAGCAGCACGGTCTGCGCCGCCGTAACCGACCACACCGCGCCATAGAAGTAGCGCCGCTCCCAGCCCTCGCCCTGCGTGGAGCGCCGCACCCGCGGCAGCGCACCGAACCATCCCAGAGCCAGAATCGCCAGCAGCAGCGGCGTATATCCGTGCGCGTAAATCTGCTTCAGGCGCCACTGTCCGCTGCCCGCCGCCCACACCAGCCCGGCCAGGTTCAGCAGCGCGAAGTTGAGCAGCGCATTCCACGCAAACGTGTAGCAGATGCGCCGGTAGAGCGGGTTGGGCCGATCCTCCGTGAAGCGCAGAATGTACGGCGCTGGCTCCGCGCCCGGAAGCTGCCCGAACAGCGCAGCCACGCCGGTCAGCACCAGCACCGCGCCCAGCCATACCAGATTGCGCACGCTGCCGCCGCGCTCAAACAGCTCGAAGGTCAGCGGCCCCGGCGCGAGGAAGAACACCCAGATCCAGATGGGCCAGTGCGCAGCGCGATACCGCCGCGTGTTGCGCGTGCGCATCTTGCGCTGGTGAGCGTACTCGACTCGCAGGGTCAGGGCCATAGCTGGCGGAATTGTCCGGCGTCAAAATTATAGGTGCGTGCCGGCCGCTTCCCGAACCACCGGCGTGAAGCGCACTTCGAGCCCGTCTCCCTCCACGCGCACCCGCACGTCTTCAAGCGAGCGCACAATCCAGTCAGCGTCGCTCAGGCTCTCGAGCGAGTGCGAAAAGAGCGTGGCCAGCACCTTGCAGCCTGCCGCGTGGCCGGCCTGCGCTCCCGACGCCGAATCCTCAATCACCAGGCACTCCGCGGGGTCGAGTCCCAGCAGCTCCGCGCCCCTGCGATACGGCTCAGCATCCGGCTTGCCCTGCGTCACCATCTCGGCAGAGACAATGCGCGCCGGCACCGGCACTCCTCCGTGCGCCATGCGGCTGCGCGCCAGCCGCTCCGTGGCCGACGTTACCACCGTCCAGTATTTCTCCGGCAGTGCCTCCAGGATGGGCCCCACCCCGTGCAGCATCTCCAGTCCCACATTGTCCGCGACCTCCATCTCCTCGATCCAGTCCAGCTCCTGCTGGTCGTTCAGATCGGGCCGCAGCATGCGCACCGTCTCGATGGCGCGCCGCCCGTGCGCGGTGCGGATGGCCAGCTCCGCATCGATGCCCCGCGAGCGCGCCCACGTTTCCCAGCTCCTCTCCACCGACCCCAGTGAGCTGATCAGCACACCGTCCATGTCGAAAAGAATGCCGCGCGGATGCACCACGACCAGGCTTTCGGCCAATCCAATACCCATGATGGCAGGGTAACAAGGATGGGCGTAAACGTCCTTCGCCTCCCTCGGGCGCAGCGGCTCCTCCGGAGGCTGCAGAAATTATTTTCAGGCGCCGCCCGCAAATGCGTTTTCGCCCGAATTGACTTGTTAGACTCGAATTTCCTGGGCGCATCGGCTGTTCTGTGTGCTCACCGGGGTTGCCCTTTCACTACTGGTTTTTTCTCTGAAGGGGCGCCCAGCCCAGGATAATTTTCTTGATGCGTCTGCTCCTGCCCGGAGCGCCCGCATCGGCGGCACAGCGCGGTTGACACACTGCGCCGCGAGGCTCTAGGCTGAAATCGATGATCGCTTCCGCTCCAACCTGCATGTGCTGCTGCTGCTGTCGCGGCAACATGCGGGTGTGCCCCTGAGGAAGCCGAAGAAATTCGAGAGTTGCTCAGAACCCACCCGCTGCCGAACGCCGGGTGGGTTTTTCGGTTTGCAGGAAATACTACGGTGGGCGAGCGCCCACAGGAAAGGTCGAAAATGTCACTCCGCATCAACGATGTTGCTCCCGACTTCACCGCCGAAACTACCCAGGGCACCGTCCATTTCCATGAGTGGATCGGCGACAACTGGGCCGTTCTCTTCTCCCACCCCAAGGACTTCACGCCCGTTTGCACCACCGAGCTGGGCGCCGTGGCGGGCCTCGAGAAGGAATTCGCGAAACGCGGCGCCAAAGTGATCGGGCTGAGCGTCGATCCGGTGGCCAGCCACAAAAAGTGGGAGCCGGATATCCAGGAAGTCACTGGGCACCAGGTGAACTACCCCATGATCGGCGATCCCGAGCTCAAGGTCGCCAAGCTCTACGACATGCTGCCCGGCGACGCCGGCAATAGCTCTGAAGGCCGCACCCCCGCGCAGAACGCCTGCGTGCGCACCGTCTTCGTCATCGGGCCGGACAAGCGCATCAAGCTGACCCTCTCTTACCCCATGTCCACCGGCCGGAACTTCGACGAGATTCTCCGCGTGCTCGATTCGATCCAGCTCACCGCGAAGCATAAGGTCTCCACGCCGGCGAACTGGAAGCAGGGCGAGGATGTGATCATCGGGGGCGCAGTCTCGAACGAAGAGGCGGACAAGCTCTTTCCCGGCTACAAAACCGTGAATCCGTACATACGGACAGCGGCGCAGCCGAAGTAAATCTGTAACGCAACTCCGCCGTGCGCGCCCGCGCATGGCGGACCGAGAGCACCGATGGCGAAGTGGCTAACGCGCTGGTCTGCAAAACCAGTATTCGCGGGTTCAATTCCCGCTCGGTGCTCCACAAAAGCGATTGCAAAGACTGCGCAGCAGCCTTCCCGAAACCGGAAATCGCGAACAGTGGCCTGAATAGCCGCTCAGCCCGCGCCCATCAGTTCCGCAAGCATCCGCACCGCCTCGTCCAGCTCGGCAACCGGCACGCACTCCCGGCTGCTGTGCGCCGTGCGCATGTCGCCCGCGCCGAAGACGATCGCTTCCTCCGCCAGCGCCGCAAACACGCTGGCCTCGGAGCCAAAGGGAATCGACACCGCGTGCTTTCCGCTCAGCGCCTCCATCGTCCTCACCAGCGGCGCATCCGCTGCCGTCTCAAAGCCTGCCTGCTGCCGCAGCGGCCGAATCTCCGCGCGAAATCCGGAATGCGTCCTCGTCAGATGTGTAACCAATTCTGTTACAGAATGCAGCACGCTGTCCGCGGACTGGCCGGGGATGGGCCGCCATTCCAGCTGGAAACGGCAGAAGCCGGGCACGATGTTCTTCGCCGTGCCGCCCTCGATCGTCCCGATGTTCAGCGTGGTGTATGCCGGATCGAAGAACCGATTCCGGTCGCGCTCCAGCTGCGCCCCCAGCTCCTCAATCTTCGCGATCAGCCGCGCAGCGTTCACGATCGCCGACACGCCCTGCCCCGGATGCGCGCTGTGCGCCTCTTTGCCGCTCACCTCGATCTCCGCGAGGCAATAGCCCTTGCCCGCCCGCGCCGGATCGAGCGAGGTCGGCTCGCCAATCACCATCCTGCGCGGCCGCAGCACATCGTCCGCCACCAGACGCGCCGCCCCGACGCAGCCGATCTCCTCGTCCGCCGTCAGCACCACGCGCAGGCCGTCAGCCGGCCGGCTCGAGCCTCTCGCCGCGATCGCCGCCAGCACGCACGCCAGAAATCCCTTCACGTCGCACGCCCCGCACCCGTGCAGCATCCCGTCGGCAACAAACGGATCGAGCGCCCGCGCCCAGTCCGCCGCGTAAGGAACGGTGTCCGTGTGACACATCAGCGCCAGATCCACATCGCGCCGCGCAGCATCCTGCCCCGGCGGCGCGGCAATCAGGTTCACCTTCTCTGCGCCCGCCGCATCGCGATACGGCAGCTCGCGTGCAGACCAGCCCGCAGCCCGCAGAACCTTCGCCGCATAATCGATAACCGGCCGATTCGACAGCGCTGAGTGCGAGGGAATGCGCACCAGGTCGGACAACAACTCAACAACCGTTTTCATCGCGCCGCACCGCGCGTCTCAGCCCACACCTTCGCGTGCAGCTCTGCATAACGGCCCACAATCTCGTCCGCCAGCGCGTGCCGCCCGTCGCGCACAATCAGCCTCCCGTTGACGCACACATCGCGAATGGCGCTGCGATCGAGCCCAAATACAATCAGCGGCAGCAAATCGTCCGCCGCGTGTCCGGCGATCGAAAGATCGCGCCGATCCACGGTGAAAAAGTCGGCCGCCGCGCCCGGCCTCAGCTCCCCGGCCTGCACGCCCAGCGCACGCGCCCCGTGCATCGTCGCGCAGTCGAGCAGCCGCGCCGCCAGTAGCTCCCCCTCAATCTGATCGAGGATGGCTCTCTGCCGCCGCATCAGCCGCAGGTGATAGTCGAGTTCGCGCGCGTCCTCCAGCGGATCGATCTGCGTCTGGCTGTCTGAGCCCAGCGCCACGCGCACGCCGCACATCATCGCCTCGTCGGCGGCAAAAATCCCATCGCCCAGGTTCCGCTCCGTCGTCGGACACGCGCAGATCGTCGCGCCCGCTTCCGCCAGCAGCGCGATCTCTTCCGCGGTCGTGTGCGTCGCGTGGACCGCCGTCCAGTCCGGGCCCAGCAGTCCGGCGCTGCCCACCAGATCGACCGGTGTGCGCCCGTACTCGCGCAGGCAGGCCTCGTTCTCCGCCACCTGCTCCGCCATGTGCATGTGCAGCGGCAGCTGCCGGTCGCGCGCCCACGCGGCAATCGGGCGCAGCGCATCGAGCGGCACGGCGCGGATGCTGTGCGGCGCCACGCCGACGCGCACCTCCGCCGAATCCGCCGGGATTGCTCCCGCCAGCGCTTCCACGTTCGCCAGATACTCAGGCAGCGTTTCGAAAAACCGCACCTGCCTGGGATTCGGCGGCAGCTCATACCCGGAGCGCAGGTACGCCGTGCGCAGCAGAACAATGCGGATGCCCACGGACCGCGCCGCGGCGATCGCCTGTTTGCCCAGAAGATTCGGATCCTCGTACGGCCGGCCATCAGGCGCGTTGTGCAGATAGTGGAACTCGCCGACCGTCGTCGTCCCGGCCAGCGCCATTTCCAGAAACGCCATGCGCGACACGTCGTACACGTCCTGCGGGCTCAGCGACGCGGCCGCGTGATACATGGTGCCGCGCCACGACCAGAAATCATCTCCGCTGGTCGCGCGCGATTCCGACTTGCCGCGAATCAGCCGCTGGAATGCATGCGAGTGCGCGTTCACGAAGCCCGGCAGCAGAGCTCTGCCCGGCAAATCGACAACCGTGTCTGCCGCGCTCGCGGTGTCCGCCGCGGCCATCCCCGTTATGCGTCCGTCGTCGCCGGCCACCAGCGCGCTGTTCGACACGAATCGCCCATCGGCGTAAAGAAGGTCGGGACGATAGAAGGTGGTCATCGCGCGGCTCTGTCCGTTATACAGCGATCCGCTGGCCGCGAACGAAGACGTCGCGCACCGGATTCGCGCCCAGCGTGTACACCAGGTCGCGCCAGTCGGAACCCTCCAGCACGAGGAAGTCCGCCGCCAGCCCCGCTTCCAGACGGCCCCGGCTTGTCACTTCCCGGCCCGTCCGCCCCAGCGCGCACGCCGCGTTCACCGTGCCCGCAACCAGCGCCTCCTGCGCTGTGAGCCCATTCAGCCGCACCGCCAGCGCCAGCGCCAGAGCCGCGGAAAACAGTGGGCTCGATCCCGGGTTCAGGTCCGTCCCCACCGCCACCGCAGCGCCCGCATCGATCATCGCCCGCCCCGCTGCCGGCGGCAGCCCCAGATGCAGCGACACGCCCGGCAAAATCGTCGCCACCGTCGAGCTCTGCGCAATGGCCGCGAACTGCTCCGGCACGCACGCCTCCAGATGATCCACGCTGAGCGCGCCCAGGCGCAGCCCCAGCTCCAGTCCGCCCACGCGCTGGAACTGCTCCGTGTGCAGCTTGATCGCGAGGCCGTTGTTGTGCGCCGCAGCCAGCATCGCCTCTGCCTCCTCGGCGCTCCACGCCTCCTTCTCCACGAACACGTCGACGGCAGCTGCAAGTTCCTCCTGCGCGACTCTCGGAATCAGCGACGCGCACACGTGCGACACATACGCCGCGCGATCCGACGCAACCCTCGGCGGCACATGAATCAGCAGCGTCGGCACGATGCGCGCCGCCGTCGACGCGCCCAGCGACCGAATCGCGCGCAGCATGGTGAGTTCGGCCCCCGGAACAAAACCATAGCCGGACTTCACCTCGATCGTCGTCGCGCCGGAACGCAGCAATGCTTCGATGCGGGGCCTGGCCAGCGCTGCCAAATCATCCTCCGGGCACGCTGCCGTTGCGCGAATCGTGCTCCAGATGCCGCCGCCCGCGGCCAGAATCGCTTCGTACCCGACCCCCGAAGTCCGCGCCTCAAAATCCGCAAGCCGGTCCCCGGCCCACACCGCGTGCGTGTGAGGATCGACGAGCCCCGGCACCACGGCGCGATTGCCCACATCGATCGCCGCCGCCGCTTCGCCGGTCCATGCCTCTTCGCGGTCGGCCCACACCACCATGCCGTCCGCCACCGCCAGCGCGGCATGCTCCGTCACCCGCACCGCCCGCATTGCCGCACCGCGCTTCGGCCCCGCGCCCTGCGCGGTGGCAAGCTGCGAAATTCCCGTCACCAGCAGGTCGGCCTTCATCGCAAACTCGGCAAATCCAGCCCGCGCTCCCGCGCCACGGCCACGGCCCTGTCGTACCCGGCGTCGGCGTGGCGGACGACGCCCAGCGCCGGGTCGTTTCGCAAACACAGCCGCAGCCGCTCCTCGGCTTCGTCGCTGCCGTCGGCCACCGCCACCAGCCCCGCGTGCTGGCTGTAGCCCATGCCCACGCCGCCCCCGTGGTGGAAGCTCATCCACGAAGCGCCGCTGGCGATGCCCGTCGCAAAGTTCAGCAGCGGCCAGTCCGATACCGCGTCCGACCCGTCCAGCATCGCCTCCGTCTCGCGAAACGGGCTGGCCACCGACCCCGCATCCAGATGGTCGCGCCCGATCACGATCGGCGCCTGCAGCCGTCCGTCGCGCACCATCTCGTTGAACAGCAGCCCGGCGCGGTCGCGCTGCCCGTAGCCCAGCCAGCAGATGCGCGCCGGCAACCCCTGAAACGCAATCTGATCGGCAGCGTAGGTCAGCCACCGATGCAGGCGCTCATCTTCCGGGAAGAGCCGCAGCAGCGCGGCGTCCGTCGCCGCAATGTCCGCCGCATCGCCCGACAGCGCAACCCAGCGAAACGGCCCGCGCCCTTCGCAGAACGAATCGCGAATAAACGCGGGCACAAATCCAGGATAGGAAAATGCCTCCGCCACGCCCGCAATCTGCGCCTGGGTGCGCAGATTGTTGCCGTAATCGAAGGCGACTGCCCCGCGCTTCTGCATCGTCAGCATCGCCTCAACGTGCGCGGCAATGGAGCTTTGCACGCGTCTTGTATACGCCTCGGGATCCTTCGCGCGCAGCGTGTTCAGGTCCTCATCGGCGCGCGCAATGGGCAGATAGCCCCACAGCGGATCGTGCGCGCTCGTCTGGTCCGTCACCAGATCCGGTGTGAATCCCAGTTCCACCATGCGCGGCAGCACCTCAGCGGCATTGCCCATCAATCCGATGGACACCGCCTGCCGCGCCGCCTTCGCCGTGCGTGCCGCGGCGATGGCTTCCTCCAGCGACCCCGTCGCCTGGTCCAGATAGCGCGTCGCCAGCCTTCGCTCGATGCGCCGCGGATCCACCTCCACGCAAATGCTCACGCCCCCCGCCAGCTTCACCGCCAGCGGCTGCGCGCCGCCCATGCCGCCCAGCCCCGCCGTCACCGTGATCGTTCCCGCCAGCGTGTTATTGAAGTACCGCTGCGCCGCGCCCTGAAAAGTCTCGTAGGTGCCCTGCAAAATTCCCTGCGTGCCGATATAGATCCACGACCCCGCGGTCATCTGCCCATACATCATCAGCCCCGCGCGATCCAGCCGGTCGAATTCTTCCCACGTCGCCCAGTGCGGCACCAGATTCGAGTTGGCAATCAGCACCCGCGGCGCCAGCCGCTGCGTCTCCAGCACCGCCACCGGCTTGCCCGACTGGATGAGCAGCGTCTGATTGTTTTCGAGCCGATCCAGCGTCTCCACGATCCTGTGGAAACACTCCCAGTTGCGTGCCGCCTTCCCGCGTCCGCCATAGACAATCAGCTCCGCGGGCTTCTCCGCTACCGCTGGGTCGAGATTGTTCATCAGCATCCGCTTCGCCGCTTCCTGAATCCAGCCGCGAGCGGTTCGCGTATTCCCGCGCGGCGCGCGGATCAGTTGTTCCGTCTGGCTCATGCTCTCGATGGCTCCGAATGTACCACGCAGGGTAAATGGCCCGCGCCGCTGGCCGGCCTGCGCGGCCAGGCTCCACATTACTGCCCGGCAAACGGCATTTCCGGCTGTCCGATCCAGAAGCAATTGCTGCGTCGCGCCAGCCAGCTCGCCGGCCGCCCGCGCAACCGCGCCTGCGCCTCCTGGTACGGCCCCGCAAACCGTACCGAGCCGGGCAGCGCCCTGTAGACGCGCGGCAGCCAGCGGCGCGCGCGTTCGGCAGCGCCCTCGTCCGCCGCCAGTCCAAAGCCTTCGCGCAGCCGCGGCGGCATCCACGCCGCCGTCAGCGCGCGATACCAGTGCGGAGGCCGAATCCACGACCCCGCGCCGGAGAGGATCCTCTGGCCCATGCCCCGCGAAGCAGCGCTCACCCCCAGCTCGCCGGAATCGAACATCTCCCCGCAATAGCTGTTGAACGCCTCCCAGTCCGTCGGCAGCGCGCCGGCGGCCAGCCCGAACAGCGCGGCAAACGTCTTCATCTCTCCGTAGTACCGCTCGCGCTCGGCGGCAGAGAGCGGCAGCACCGTTGTGTAGGCCAGCACCGCGGACTCAACCAGCGTCGCCCACACCCAGCGCAGCGCCGCCACCTCGTTCGCCTCGTAGTGCGCCGACTGCGGCCACGCCCCCACCGCCTCCGGCAATTCTCCCTGGATGCCGGTGTGCAGCGTGTGCAGCCGGCGAGCCGCCTCAAAAGCCTGCCCCACGCTCCCGTAAACCATCGTGTAGACGATGCGGAACGTATTGTGAAAGCGCACAATCGGGCGATCCATCACCGTGGAGTGTTCGGCGATGGCCGCAGCCACCCACGGATGCGCCAGCTGCAGCAGCGCCGCCCGCCCCGCGCCCAGAAACAACGCCGCTTCGCGGTTCATCTTCCACGTCACCGACCCCGGGCCGAACAGCCCGGCGCGTGGGTCGGCCACCTGCTGTGCCATCGCGCTCAGCATCGATTCCAGTTCCGGGCGCGACACCAGAGACGCCATACCTTCATTATGAGCACTGCTTCCCATCCCCCCCGGTGACAAAGCCTTCGCAAACTTCTGGTAGCCTTGGGGCGCGCGGCCACGAGCCGCCTGCAAGGAGATTCGTCTATGCATCTGCGCCGGTTGATGTGTATGGGACTTTGTTTAGCGCTGGCCGGGCCAGCGATTGCCTTTGCCCAGGAGGGAGCAGCCAGCAGCCAAAAACCCTTCACGCCCTCGCTCATTGCCCCCGCCGATTCGCTCAACGCCGTGCTCAGCATCATGGAGAGCCAGGTGGTGGGCGCCGCTGAGGCCATGCCCGCCGACAAATACGACTTTGCGCCGTCCCCCACCATCGGTCTGTACACCGGCGTGCGCACCTTTGCCCAGCAGGTAAAGCACCTCACCGAATCCAACTACGAGTTCTTCCACGGCTGGGGCGTCCCCGGCGCTGTCGACCGCAAAACCATCGAAGCCCTCAAGACCAAAGACGACCTCGTCGCCGCGCTGAAGGCTTCGTACGCCTACGCGCATGCGGCCATCGGCACCATCACCCCGGAGAACGCCTTCATGTCCCTGCCCGGCCCCGCGCAGTATAAGATGACCCACACCTCGATGGCCGCCTTCTGCATCGCTCACTCCATGGATCACTACGGCCAGATGGTCGAGTATCTGCGCATGAACGGCATCGTGCCCCCCGCCAGCCGACAGTCCGGCTCCATGTAGTCCTCTGCAAACGGCCAACAACCGGCGCTCCTCTTTGAGACAATGAACCCGGAATGGGTCTCGGACGCAACGTAGAAGTCGAAGAGGAGCGCGGGCATCCCGTTCTCCGCGTGCTGCTCATCCTGCTGGCGCTGCTGCTCGTGGCGCTGGCGGGTTCGGCGCTTACCGCCGGCGTCTGGCTCAGGCACAAAATGCAGTCCTCGCTGCCCCAGCTGGACGGCCGCATCGTCCTCTCCGGCCTCAGCGCGCCCGTGATGGTGCGCCGCGACCCGCACGGCGTTCCCCACATCGAAGCCGCCGACCTCGACGATCTCCTCTTTGCCCAGGGCTACGTCACCGCCCAGGACCGCCTCTGGGAGCTGGATATGGCGCGCCGCATGGCCGCCGGCGAGGCCGCGGAAATTCTCGGGCCCCGGCTCGTCGCCCACGACCGCATGCAGCGCGTCCTCGCTATGCGCGCCACGGCAGAGCGGCTTACCTCCACGCTCGACGACCGCGACCGCCGCTACCTCGACGACTACGCGCACGGCGTCAACGCCTACATCGCTTCCCACCAGGACGATCTTCCCCCCGAATTTCGCCTGCTCATGTACCGGCCCAAACCCTGGCAGCCCGTCGATTCCATGCTGGTGGCCATGAGCATGGTGCAGTTGCTCGACACCCAGTGGCCCGAGAAGCTGGAGCGCGAACGCATCACCCGGCGCCTCGGCCCCACCCTCGCTGCCGATTTGTATCCCACCGGTTCCTGGCGCGACCATCCCCCCATTTCCACTCAGCCGCCCATCACCGCGCCCGGCCAGGCCATCCCAGACGTTCCCCTGGACGAATCGCAAACCGGTTGGCTGAACACGAATCTGCTGGGTCTGCCCGCGCTTACCGGCCAGCGCGCCGCGTGCCTCGGCTGCAATCCCGGCTCGAATGAATGGGTCGTCTCCGGATCGCGCACCGCCAGCGGCCAGGCCATGCTCTCCAACGACATGCACCTGCCCCATCAGATTCCCGATCTCTGGTACGAGAATGACCTCGAAGCTCCCGGCCTGCACGTCACCGGCGTCAGCGTGCCCGGCATTCCCCTCGTCGTCGCCGGCCACAACGAGCACATCGCCTGGGGGTTCACCGCGCTCTACGGCGACACCCAGGACCTCTACGTTGAGAAGATCAACGCACAGGGTGAATACCAGGGCGTCGATGGCGCCTGGCACGCCTTCGAACACGACCCGGAGACCATCCAGGTCCGCTTTGGGCGCGACGTCACCGTGGACGTCGAGCGCACTGATCGCGGCGTCGTCATCTCGCCGCTCATCCACGGCGAGCAGCGCGTGCTGGTCCTGCGCTGGGCCGTCTACGACCCAAAGGCCGCCGGCCTTCCCCTCTTCGCTCTCGACACCGCGCAGAACTGGACCGATTTTCGCAATGCCCTCAGCCAGTGGTGGGGACCGACGCAGAACGTCGTCTACGCCGACGATCAGGGCAACATCGGTTACCAGGCCGTCGGCCTCATTCCTCTGCGCCCCGGCGGCCTCGCCGGCGTGCCCATCGCCGACAACCAGCATGAGTGGCAGGGATTCATCCCCTTCGATCAGCTCCCCTCCGGGTACGATCCGCCCGACGGCATCCTGGCTACGGCCAACGCCCGCGTCACCCCGGACAACTACCCCACGCCTCTCACCCTCGAGTGGGCCGAGCCTTATCGCAACGAGCGCATCTGGAAGTGGCTCGAGCCCAAGCAGAAGCTGACCCAGCACGACATGCTGACCCTGCAGACCGACATCTATTCCGAGGTCGATCAGGAAATCGCCCAGCGCCTCGCCTACGGCATCGACCACGCCGGCCAGACCGACGCGCGCCTGCGCCAGGCCGCCGACCTGTTGCGCACCTGGGACGGCTCGGTGAGCATCGACTCCGCGCCCGCGGCCATCGTCAACGCCGCCAAAGCCGTTTTCTGGCCCATGATCCTGCGCCCCAAACTCGGCGACGAATGGACGCTCTACAACTGGGCGGCGAGCACTTACGCCGGCGAGCAGATTCTCATGAACGAGCCGCCCGCATGGCTCCCCCCGCACTATGCAAGCTGGGACGACTTTCTCGCCGGCCTCGTCCGCCAGGGCATCGATCAGGCGCATGCGCCCTCTGACCTGCGCCTGTGGCGCTACGGCTACGCGCATCCGGTCGACATCGAGCATCCCCTCTTCGGCCTCCTGCCCTGGTTTAAAGACTGGACCGGAACCGGCGTGCAGCCGCAGTCCGGCGACGGCACCACCGTCAAGCAGGTGGGCCGCACTTTTGGTCCATCCCAGCGCTTCACCATCGACTGGAGCAGCGTGGACGCGGCCACCGAGAATATCGTCATGGGCCAGTCCGGCAATCCGCTCAGCCCGTACTATCGCGACCAGTGGCCGTACTGGTACGGCGGCACAACCTTTGTGCTGCCGTTCACCGATCAGGCGGTCACCGCCGCAACCGTGCACACCCTGCGGCTGGAGCCGTGAAGTTCTCCTTTCGCTTTCCCGCGACCCTCTCGAGTGAGGCCACGCGCGCCATCCGCAGGCGCTCCATCATGCTGGCGGTCGTCGGCATTACCGTCCTGCCCCTCGCGTGGCGCGGCCCCTCCTGCGGCCAGGACTTCGATTTTCATTTCCAGAACTGGCTGGAAGTAGCCCGCAGCTGGCGCCAGGGCGTCTTCTACCCGCACTGGGCCGCCTCTCCGAATTTCCTCGCCGGCGAGCCGCGCTTCGTCTTCTATCCGCCCCTCGCCCGCTTCTTCGGCGCCGCGCTCGGTTCTGTGCTGCCGTGGTCGTGGACCCCTCTCGCCTTTACGCTGCTGGTGCTGCTCGCCGCCGCCTGGAGCTGCCGCGCCATGGCCCGCGAGTGGGCGGGCGACGACAACGCCGCCCTCGCCGCCTGCCTCTATGTGCTCAATCCCTACATGATCTTCGTCCTCTATGAGCGCGGAGCCCTGGGCGAGCTGCTCGCTGCCGTCTGGATTCCCCTCCTCGTGCTCTATGGGCTGCGGCGCACCCCCTCGTTGCTGCCTCTGGCGCTCGCCGTCGCCGCCACCTGGCTCAGCGACCCGCCCGCGGGAGTCATGGGCTGCTACATGCTGGCCGTCATTGTCGCCGTCGCTGCCATCCGCCAGCGCTCGTGGGCCCTGCTCCTGCGCGCTGCCCTCGCCGTACCCCTGGGCCTGGCCCTCGCCGGCTTCTGGCTGGTGCCGGCCATCGTCGAACAGAAGTGGGTCCAGATCGGCCGCGCCATCGGCCCCCTCATGCGCGTCCAGGACAGCTTCCTGTTTGGCCACGGCTCGCTCGCCGGTCTCCCCCGCTCCCCCGATGAGCTGTTCGCCCTCAGCTATCACAACCAGATCCTGCGCATGGCTTCGTGGATCGTGGTTTCGCTCATGGTTCCCACCCTGGCGGCTGCCTGGCTGTCGCGCCGCCGCCGCAGCGCTCTCTGGCCGCCCCTGGTCGTCGCGGCCGCGGCCATCTGTGCCCTGCAGTTTCCCCTCAGCGATTTCGTCTGGCGCCATGCCCCCTGGCTGCAGTTTCTCCAGTTTCCCTGGCGATGGATGCTGATTCTCGCCCTCATCTTCCCCGCGCTGGCTGCCCTGGCCCTGCGTCCCGGGCCGCCCACACGCCGCGCCATTGCCCTCCGCGCTCTCATCCTCCTCGTGCTCGCCGCTGCCGCCGCCGCGCTCTCCTCAGCCCTCTTCTGGCAGGCCTGCGACGAGGAGGATAACGTGCAGGCCCAGATCGACACCTTCCGCTCCTCAGGTTTTCAGGGAACCGACGAGTACTCGCTGCAAGGTGTGAATCTCGCTGCCGCGGCAGGAATCGCCACGGGAATCGAGGGTGAAACCGGCCCCATCGTCGTCATGAATGTGCCGGAAGTTCCGCCGTCATTTCCGGATGAGATGTCTCCCACTCTCTCAAGCTGGAAGCAGATTCCCGCCCACGTGAAGATCCTGTGCTGGCAGGCAGAGCGCCGAACCGCCGTGGTCACCACTCCCCAGCCCGGCTACGCAGTCCTCCTCCTCACGGATTATCCTGCCTGGCGCGTCACCGTCAACGGCTCGGTCATCGCGAACCGCATCCATCGCTCCGACGGCCTCATGGCCATCCCCCTGAACTCCGGAGCCAACCGCATCGATGTCCGCTGGCACACCACGCGCGACCAGGCTGCGGGCATCGCTTTGTCCCTCGCCGCATTGGTTACCATGGTGGGTTTTCGCTGGCGCCAGATCAGCCGCCGCCGCAAGCTTTCGCTACCCTGATCGCAGCACACCCGGACGCACCTGTTGCGTGTCAGGCCACGAGTTCGCTCGTGTCTCAGGGCGGCTTTGTCCGCTGCCTGTTCGCTCCCTGACAAACGTGCCGGGAGCTGACTCGGAGCCTTCACGGGGCTACGCGCATGGAGCAGAAGTCTTCGCGGCGATGGAAGAAGTGCCGAGGACCGGCCGTCGTCGTGCTGGCCGCCGCCATCGCCGTCGCTCCCATGGTCGCGCGCGGCCCCTCCTGCGCCGGCGATTTCTATTTCCACTTCGTCTCCTGGCTCGATGCGCAGCGCTCCATCGTCCTCGGCGTGCCCAACCCGCACTGGGCCAACGCTCCCAACCTCGGCGCCGGCGAGCCCCGCTTCATGTTCTATCCCCCGCTCACCTGGGTCGAAGGAGCCATCCTCGGTTTGCTGCTCCCGTGGCTTTGGGTCCCCGTCGCTTTCGTCTTCCTCCAGCTGGCCGCCACCGGCCTCGCCAACCGCATGCTGGCCCGCGCCATGCTTGCTGAAGGTCCGGCCACCCTGGCCGGCTGCGCCTCCATCTTTCTCGGCTACGCGCTCTTCACCGCATACCGCCGTGGCGCGTACGCCGAGCTCACCGGCGGCTTCTGGATTCCCCTCCTGCTCCTCTTTCTGCTGCGCAGCCGCAACCCCTCCGGCCCGCTCTGGAAGCGCGCCTTCGACGGATCCACCCTGCCCCTCGCCCTCGTCTTTGCGGGAGCTTGTCTCAGCAACGGACCGGTCGGCGTCATGGCTGGCTATCTGCTCTCGACCGTCGCGCTGCTGGCTGCGTTCCTTCAAAAGTCGCCGGCTCCCCTCGTCCGCGCCGGCGCTGCTGCGGCATTGGGTTATGGCCTGGCCGCCATCTATCTGCTGCCTGCCGTGTGGGAGCGGCGCTGGATCGATCTCCGTTACGCGACAACCAACTACCACTACCTCATCGAAAACGGCTGGCTCTTCGCCCGCCACGCAGACAAGACCCTCTTCGCTCACGACGTCATGCTGCGGCAAATCTCCTGGCTGGCCGTCCTCATGCTCGGAGTCGCCCTCGCCGGCGCCCTCGTCGCGCTGCTGCGCGGCACATTCCCGCGCGAACTCCGCTGGTCCCTGCCGCTCCTCCTCATCCCCATCGCCGTTCTGCTGCTGCAGCTCCCCATTTCGCTGCCCCTCTGGAACGCACTGCCCCAATGGAGGCTTCTGCAGTTTCCCTGGCGCTGGCTGCTGGTTCTCGAACCGCCCATGGCCATCTTCTTTGCCGCGGCCGTTTGGGTCGACAGGCCCGGCTTCCGCATCGCCGTCGTGGCCGCCTGCGCCGCTGCCTGTCTGCTCACCAGCATGGCCGCGGGCCGTTACTGGTACCTGGAATGCCACCGCAACCTGGCCAGAACCATCGATGCCTTTTACGCGGACGCAGGGCTGGACGGAATGCGTGAGTACGGTCCGCCGGGCGTCCAGTACGCGCTCGTCGATCGCAGAATTCCGGCCACCTGCCTCCTCGACACTCCTCCGCATCAGTCCGGCCAAAGCGGCGCCGCCATCGCTCCCGCCTGGGATGGCGATGCGAGCCGCTGCTCCGGCCGCTTTGCTGCCAATCTCTACCTGCCCGAGCACAAGCAGTTCTCCGGCGTCGCGGATCGCGACGGCTACCTCGTCCTCCGTCTGCGCAGCTATCCCGCCTGGAAAGTTGCCGTCAACGGCCAGCCTGCAACCGCGCTTGCCGAGCGCACCTACGGCCTGACCGCGGTTCCCGTGCATGCGGGCAAAGTCGACGTCACCGTCGACTGGACCACCACCCGCGACGTCATCGCCGGCCGCTGCATCAGTGCCCTGGCCCTTTTGCTCCTCGCCGCGCTCGGCTTCCTCGAGCGGAAGCTCCCCGTCGCTCGGCTATCATGATGGGAATGTCAGTCGACGTGAAATCCCTCATCCGCGAGGGCGTGGAGCGTACCGACCGTGCGCTCGAGCGCCTGCTCCCGCCGGTCGCACAGGTTCCTGCGTCCATTCACGGAGCCATGCGCCACAGCGTCTTCGCCGGCGGCAAGCGGCTGCGGCCGATCCTGGCCATGGAAGCCGCGCGCACCATCCGCACCGCCCACGGCGCCTCCGGCTTCCCGCCAGGCATCGAAGACCTCGGCGCGGCCATCGAGATGCTCCACACCTACTCCCTCATCCACGACGACCTCCCCGCTCTCGACAACGACGACCTGCGCCGCGGCAAGCCCACCTGCCACGTCGCTTTCGGCGAAGCCATCGCCATCCTGGCCGGCGATGCCCTGCAGACGCTCGCTTACCAGACGCTGGCCGCCATGCCATGCCCCGCCGACCGCGCCGTCAAAATCGTCGGCCTCATCGCCGACGCCACTGGCACCGTGGAAGGCATGATCGGCGGCCAGGTCCTCGACCTCGAAGGCGAGCACACCAAACCCACCGCGGAAATGGTCCAGGCCATTCACCGCGCCAAGACCGGCGCCCTCATCCGCGTCAGCATCGTCGCGGGCGGCGTCTACGCCGGCGCCGATGCCGAGGACCAGAAGCGTCTCACCGAGTTCGGCAGCAAAGCCGGCCTCGCCTTCCAGATCGTCGACGACATTCTCGACCTGACCCAGGATTCCGAGCACCTCGGCAAGACCGCCGGCAAAGACGTAGCCAGCGACAAAGCCACCTGGCCCGCTGTCTTCGGCATGGAGGCCTCGCGCCGCGACGCAAACCGGCTCATCGCGGAAGCCTTCGCCGCCCTCGAACCCTGCGGCGACGCCGCCGCAGGGCTCAAAGCCCTCGCCCGCTACCTGGTGGAAAGAACGAACTAACTCCGCAAACAAGGATGAACGGCCTGTCCCACACCTTCGTTCCGGAATCGTTCCCTGTTTTTGCATCAGGGCACGGCTCAAAATGCTTCTGATTCTATGTAAGTTAATGATTCTCCAATGTCCGAGAAGCCCAGGAAGCCCCAGATTCGCAAAGCGGTGCCACAATATGCCACAGAAAAAACGAGGCCTGGGGGAGGATGCCCCGACACGCTTCCCAGACCTGTGCGCGTTCCTCAAACGCCGGTCGACACTTCCATACTGCCGACCGTCCGGACATCACCCTCACCTTCGAGTTGTCATCCCGAAGCGAGCGCCCCGGGTCCCCATCGCAGATGGGGTAGGCGAGCGAGGGATCTGTGGTTGCCTTTTGCTTTCCACCGCCTCGAAACTTCCGTATGGCCGACATTGCGGCCAGAACCGGTCAACGAGTGATTCGCTCTGAAGGCAAAAAGTTGACTTTGCACGCTGCAGATATCCCTCCGGTCAGATTGCAGCAATCGGCGCAGCGCCTCTCGAATCCGCTCGAACTGACGCATCAAGTGGGTATCCTGGCGAGTGAGTTATACGACGACGCAATCACCCCGCGAAGAAATTCTTCGTCAACCTCGGTGGCTCTCTCATCCCGGTCAAGGCCGTACCACTTGCGATCATCGACCCGAAGGTAGAGCACATGTCTTTTGTAACCGGGATCGATATAAACCGAACCGAGATACAGGTGACCGTCGCGATCCTTGGTGAAGCGGGCGTCGGGCACGCTGAAGAGGCTGTGATACCGCGAGATTGTGAGCTTCGGAACCAGCGCCGCAACAAGGCCCTTGATCTCCTGCTGTAGCCTCACGACGATCATTTCGCGCAGATGCGCCATGGTCATTGGTGCGATGGGGACGATTTCCGATTCCCACCGACTGACCGAGGTAGTGGTTGTCTGAAGCTCCGATGCAAGCTCTGACTGAGTAAGACCCAGAAAATTCCGGTAGCGCTTCATCTCTTCTGGGTTGCTGATAGGGACAGAAAGCATAGGGATGGGCATGCAGCAATCTTACACTGTGTAATTACGCCTTGCAATCAATCAGCGGGCACCAGTCTCCTTGCATGTGAATGAGTCCTCCGCTCGGGTGCAGTGCCATAGTACGACGCGATGCTCTGGCTGCGATTGTTGGCCGTAGAAACGAATTTTAATCTGGTGCTCTGGCCCATCGTCACAGGACACTTCAGAGAAGGCGTATCCCGTCTCCTTCTGAACAGCGGCAGCGGTATCGGCGTCGAGTACTGGCGATGTGCAGTCCTTACTCTCACCGACGATCCAGTCATTCGCCGCAGTGATGGTGCTGTCTTCTTCGTGAGAAATCATGCCGCTTTGATCGAGTTGCTGGTAGGCCCAAGCCGCACCTCCTGCGAGCGCTGCCAGAACAGCAAGAGCGCGAAGTTGACGCCATCTTCGGCTCCACTCTTCCCTCCGCTCCCGGCGCATCACGCGAGCCCCAAGCTCAATTGTGACCGTCTCATGATCTTCCTCGCTGAGAGAACCCGGGCTTTCGTAGAGGGAGCGGAGTTCGTCTTCGGTCAGGTTGCTGAAGTTGCCGTTCATTGCGGCTACTATACCGCCTTCCATCAGCACGCGTGACGGTTCCTATCAGACCGTTTTTTTCGCGAACTGGATCACATTCGAGGGCTTGCTGCGCCCGAACATGGAAGCGAGCTTCAGCAGTGGTCCCCTGCCTGTTTTGCTACGTCCGCCAATGCGCTCATCGACGACCAGTGCCGCGCGGGCCCACACGCTTTCCGAGCGGATCACCGGCAATACGGAAAGTTCGATTGCGTGAGAGCTACGTATACAAGCTCGGCAGTTATGGAAGCCACAAAATTGCCACAGAAATTTGTGCCAATCTTCTAACTACATGATCCTGAACTACTTCCAGGTACGCTCTTAAATCAGGGCACGACTTCAGTCGTGCCGATACGGCCGAAAATAAACTGGGCTTCAGCCCCTGCGGCGTGTTCTCCGACCCACCTCCATGCGTCAATCTGAAAAGCAACTTCAGACTCGCGACACTCGTGTCCTGAGTCGTTAATTTTCGTCAAGGAACTGTCTTCGTTTTTGTATCAGGGCACGACTTCAGTCGTGCCGATACGGCCGAAAATAAACTGGGCTTTAGCCCCTGCGGCGTGTCTTTCGACCCACTTCGATGCGTCAATCTGTAAAAGGAACTTCAGACGCGGGACACCAGGCCCGGCTTGCCACGACGCCCACCATAGCCAACGCATAAAGACAATTTCCCGCGCTGTCATCCTGAGGAGCGGAGCGACAAAGGATCCGCGTTTGCTTTTCCCTGATGCCGGTCGCGTTTGGCGTTTTTCCGGCGCTACGCCAGATATCGATCCCAGCGCCACACCACGGAAGAGGGATGGGCTGATCGTCAGCCGCCACGGTAGGCTCAGTTCGTCGGGCCATAGCAATTCCTGAGTCGGTGTACCCCAAGGCCGCTGCACTCAGGTCGACGCGACCCCCAGGGAGCGGCGACCTTGCACGTCGATCGGGTACTGCCGGAATAAAGCCTGGTTACCGACGGACATTGCATTGCATTTTTTTGCTCCGTGCGGTCTTGGCGCGCGGCGCTCCCCGGTACGACGACCACGCCAACCGATTTCAGGAGGATGTCATCGCCACGCGATTGCAGTTGGGAGATCTGCTCGTCCAGGCCAAACTGGTCACGGCCGCCGACCTGGCCACGGCGCTCGAACATCAGGCCAGCCACGGCGGCCGCCTGGGCGAGAACCTCGTCGCCATGGGAGCGCTCACCCAGAACGCGCTGGATGCATTTCTGCACCACTTTCCCACCGAGCCCGCCGATATTGCCGCCACCGGAATCGACTGTGTCGATCTCATGGGCCTCATGATGAAGCTCATCTACTCCGCCCGTTTGCAGACCGTCCGCCAGATCTCCGACGCCATCATGCTCCCCGCTCGCATGGTGACCGAGCTGGTGCAGATGGCCGTCGATCGCAAGCTGCTGCAGTCGCTGGGCGTGCGCGGCGCCGACAAGGTTGGCGGCGCCAGCTATGGCTTCACCGAAGGCGGAACGCGCTGGGCGCTCGACGCCCTCGGGCAGGTGGGCTATGTCGGTCCCGCGCCTGTCCCGCTCGATCAGTTCAACGGCCAGGTGCTCCACCAGAAGCTCACCAACGAAGTCATCACCTTCGACCGCATCCGCAAATCCATCGGCTCGCTCACCTTCGACGACGCTCTCATCGAGAAGTGCGGGCCGGGGCTGAACTCCGGCCGCGCCATGCTGCTCTACGGTCCCCCCGGCAACGGAAAAACCTCCATCGCCCGCTGCCTCGCCAGCGTCTTCAGCGACATCGTCTACGTGCCTTACGCCATCGCCGTCGAGGGCCAGATCATCCGCGTCTTCGACCCCGCCATTCACGTCGCCGTCGATCCCGCCGGCCTCAGCGACGATGGCCGTCTCCCCGCGGTTCGCCACGATATTCTCGACGCCCGCTGGGTTCCCTGCCGCAGGCCGTTTCTCGTTGCCGGCGGCGAGCTCACCCTCGAGATGCTCGACCTCCTCTACAACCCCATCGGCCACTATTACGAGGCGCCCCTCCATATCAAGGCCCTGGGCGGCTGCTTCATCATCGACGACTTTGGCCGTCAGATCGTCAGCCCCACCGCCCTCCTCAACCGCTGGATCGTCCCCCTCGAAAACCGCATCGACTACCTCAAACTCCACACCGGCAAAAGCTTCAGCGTTCCCTTTGAAGAGCTCGTCATCTTCTCCACCAACATCGAGCCGGAAGATCTGATGGACCCCGCCTTTCTCCGTCGCCTGCCCTACAAAATCGAGGTGGGCGCGCCCAGTCTCGACGCCTTCCGCCGCATCTTCGAGACCGAGTGCGCCAAAGTGGGCCTCACCCTTTCCAGCGAGACCTTCGACTCCATCGTCTGCAGGATCGAAATCGACAAAGGCCTCGAGCTGGCCGCCTATCAGCCCAAATTCATCGTCGATCAGGTCATCGCAACCTGTCGTTTCATGGAGCAGGTTCCGCAGATGGAGCCCCGCTACCTCGATTACGCGCTCGACAACCTGCGCGTCCACCGCGGCGCCACGCAGCAGCCTGCGCATCAGCCGCAGCCGCAACCAGCCTGAAACTCACATCGGTCCTCGGCCCGGATGCCACGCCTTCCACCGCCGGCCGCGCACGAGGCCGGCGCCCGAAAGGGAAGTATGGCCGGCCACTCGGGAATATCCGAATCGGCGACTCGCCTCAGCGTAGCGACATTGCCAATCGACCTCAGTCCAGCGGCGGAATCGGCAGCTCACGAACGTGCGTGGTGCCCGCAAGGATTCTCGCGATCTCCTCAATCAGGCTTGCTGGGCTTCCTGTTTCGATGCTGTGGCCGAGAGTGCCTGGTGGAACGAAGACTCCCACGTCGGCCAGCAACAAGACTGGCAGCTTTGGTTTGAGCTTGCTCAACTGATCGCTGTAATGGGTTGCCTTCGCGGGGTCTCCGTGCAGCGCGACAATGATCAAATCGAAAGAGCCCTCATGGCCAAGCTGGTAGGCTTCGACGTGATCGGTTCTGACGGAAACCAGATAACCGGTATGGGTGAGAAGGCTCACTCTCGATTCACGGCGGTGGTCGTCCTGATCAATGAGCAGGATTTTCTTTGCGTTCTCCATACGCAGACCCCTGTGCTGCGTTGAGGCGCAGAAATCTCCCACCGGTTGCCTCGCGGCAGGCGCGTAACGGCAGTATATCCGGCAACTCGGACAATTGGCGGCAGGTTAACCCGCAACTCGGAAGTTTCGATTGCAGGAGACCGCGCCCTCATCTTCGCGATCGCCCGCCGCACAAAATACGCACAAGAATTTCCCGGCGCTCTTGTTGATCTCTGAATTCGAAGCGGTTACCGGCCCGGCCTTGTATCAGGGCACGACTCTAAAGCCTGCCCGGAGCGAAGTAGAAGCAGCCTCTCCTGAGCGAGCGACGCGAGCCGAACGCTGCCGCACAGAACCCAAAATTACCTCGGGCTTCATTCTCTGAGCGCCGTTCTTCAGGTCAGGCCTGGAGCTCCAGGGCGGACTCCGGCCAACCAACGGTCATCCCCAAACAGCGCGATAGCGGCGGGATCCTAAATCCCCATCCCGTATTCCGTGCCCAGCTCTTCACCCGCATGGGAATACAGCCCCGATGGCGTGCGATGGCTGATCTTGTACCGCAGACGCAGTTCGCGGCCAATGTAGAGGCCCAGAGCCGTGACTCCCAGCGCAACCGACGTCCATCCCACCGCCCGCAGCGCGCGCAAGGGCGACTCGCCCATTTCCGGGTCTTCGCTCCCCCTCACCTCAGCCCTCTTCCCCCTGCTGCAACGACAAAACATGCGCTTCCCCCCGTGCGCCATGAGTCCATCCTGCGAGTCCGCCGCCTGGCTCCATGATAGCCCAGGACGCGCCGGTCCCATTCGTGTCTGCTGTTCTATATCGGCCATTCCGCTTCCGTCTATACGTCATTCGAGGGACTCCATCCCCCGCAGCAGTGCCACCTTCCGCTCTCCCGGCAGAAAACTCGCCTCAATCGAGTTCGCCGCCAGCTCCCGCAGATGCTCCCGCGTGAATCCGAAGTGCTCCTGCCCCAGCCGGTACTCGTTCTCGAGCGCGCTCCCGAACAGTGCCGGATCGTCCGAGTTCAGCGTCACCATCAGCCCCGCGTCGAAGTACCGCCGCACCGGATGATCCTCCAGCCGCAGGCAGCACCCGGTGCGCAGATTCGATGTCATGCAGATTTCCAGCGGCACCTGCCGCTCCGCCAGCAGCTCCATCAGCTCCGCATCGTCGATCGCCGACAGCGCGTGCCCCAGCCGTTCCGCTCCGATGTTCAGTGCGCCCCAAATCCCCTCCGCTCCCACCGTCTCGCCCGCGTGCGCCGTCAGCCGCAGCCCGGCCGCGCGCGCCTCCTCATACAGCTCGCGAAACGGCTCCGCCCCCGTGCGCCGCTCGTCGCCCCCGATGCCGATCCCCACGATAGAAGGGAACTGCCCGCGCAGCTCCGCCGCCTTGCGGAAGACCCGCGCTGCCTCCTCCGGCCCGAAGTGCCGCACCGCGTCGAAAATCCAGTACAGCGAAATCCCCAGCTCCGCCTCCGCGCGCGTCCGCGCCCGCTCCATGCCCACGAACAACGGCTCGAACTCGCAGCGCCGCCAGTAGTACACCACCCCCACCGACACGTACACCTCGGCGTGCACCACCCCCTGCCGCGCCAGCGCCTGCAGCATCCGCCACGTCGCCAGCTCGTAGTCCTCGGCCGTGCGCAGGTGCTCGGTCACCGCCTTAAACGCCATCAGAAAGCCGCTGAAGTCCGTGTAATGGAACAGCGCGCGCGCCGCGGCCAGATCCATCCGCCCGCCCTCGTGCCGTGCGCTCAGCTCCACCAGCGTCTCCGCCGTCACCGCGCCTTCCAGATGCAGGTGCAGTTCCGCTTTGGGCAGCTTTCTGATGTACCGCAGAATCTCCATAGGGTAACCGTCCAGCGTATCCGATCGCGCTGTTGCTCCCCGGCGCACCGTTGCAAAGCGGTTACCTAAGATGCGCGTCGCCGGCCGGCCATATGCCGTTACAATCCTCGCATGCTGTCAACACCGCTGGTTGCTGAGTTCCGTCGCAAGTTGCTGAGGTGGTTTGATGAAGGCGCAAGGGACCTCCCCTGGCGGCAGACCCGCGATCCTTATGCCATCTGGGTCTCCGAGACCATGCTGCAGCAGACCCGCGTCGCCGTGGTCATCGATTACTACACCCGCTTCATGATCCGCTTTCCCACCCTGGAATCGCTGGCCGGCGCCAGCGAAGCGGACGTGCTCACGCAGTGGAGCGGCCTCGGCTACTACCGCCGCGCGCGTGCCCTGCATGAGTCCGCGCGGGCCGTCATGGCCGAGTACGCCGGCGCAATCCCCAACACCGCTGCGGGCCTCAGCCGCCTGCCCGGCGTCGGCGTCTACACCGCCGCCGCTGTCGCCAGCATCGCTTTCAACGAGCCCGTCGCCGCCGTCGACGGCAACGTGGAGCGCGTGCTCACCCGCTATCTCGGCCACGAGCCGGTGGTCGGCGCGGCCCGCAGCGGACGCCTCCGCCGCGAAACCATGCTTCTCGTCGATCCCCTCCGCCCCGGCGACTTCAACCAGGCCATGATGGAGCTCGGCGCAACCGTCTGCCTGCCCCGCGCGCCCCTCTGTCCTGCCTGCCCCCTGCGCGAAGGCTGCTCCACCCAGGGCGAGCACGCCGCCCCCCGCACCAAAAGAATGCTCAGCCGCAAAGCCGCGCTCGGTCTGTTGCAGCGCAAACAGTGGCCCAAAGCCGAAGTCCTCCTCGATCGCCGTCCCGTCGACGCCGCCCAGATGCCCGGCATGTGGGAGCTGCCCCAGCTGAAGGATGGCAAAGAAAGCGAAGACGCTCTCCTGCTCACCGTCCGCCACTCCATCACCAACACCAACTACTACGTCTCCGTCTACGGACTCGGCGGCACCGAGCAGAAGTTCCTCGCCGCCCCCCTCGGCGAGCGCGCCTGGGTCCCCGTGCGCGATCTGCAGCAGCGGCCCCTCACCGGCCTCGCTCTCAAGGTCCTCAAGCGCCTCCGCGTCATGCCCGGCTACTCCGGCGCTGGCCCCACCGTCATCGTCGGCGAGCTCGCCCCCGATGCGGACCGGGAATTTGACCTCGCCGCCTTCACTACCGATTGACAGCGCAACGCCCCCGCGTAGACCCTTTCTGAGGAGCTGAACCCGCACGCGCCCGCACCCGCGGTGCCGCTCAGCCCGCGCCTCACCGAAGAAGGGGACTGCATGATCGAGACCGATGCCGGCATCGCAATGCCGCTCACTTCGCTGAACGAAGAAGAAACCATGCTGCGCGACACCGTGCGCCAGTTTTCCCAGCAGGAGATCGCGCCCCGCGTCCGCGCCATGGACGAAGCGCAGAAGCTCGATCCGGAAATCCTGCGCCAGCTCTTCGCGCTCGGCCTCATGGCCATTGAAGCCCCTCTTGAGCTCGGCGGCGCCGGCGCTTCGTTCTTCTCCGCCGTCCTCGCCGTCGAAGAGATCGCCCGCGTCGATCCCGCCGTCGCCGTCATCGTCGATGTTCAGAACACCCTCGCCGTCAACGCCCTCCTGCGCTGGGCCACGCCCGCTCAGCAGAGCCTGTGGCTGCCGCGCCTCGCCCGGCAAACCGTCTGCGCCTACGCCCTCAGCGAGGCCGGCTCCGGTTCCGACGCCTTCTCTCTCACCACTCAGGCGCGCCCCTCCGGCGACAGCTACATTCTCAGCGGCCGCAAGCTCTGGATTTCCAACGCCATCGAAGCCGACCTCTTTCTCGTCTTCGCCACCGTCAATCTCGAGGCCGGCTACAAAGGCATCACCGCTTTCCTGGTCGAGCGCGGCGCCGAAGGATTCACCGTCGGCCACAAGGAAGACAAAATGGGCATCCGCGCCTCCTCCACCTGCGAGCTGCTCTTCGACGACTGCCGCGTCCCTGCATCCAGCGTGCTCGGCGAAGTCGGCAAGGGCTACAAGATCGCCATCGAGACCCTGAACGAGGGCCGCATCGGCATCGCCGCGCAGATGCTCGGCCTCGCCGAGGGCGCGTGGTCCTGCGCCGTGAAATATGCGAAGGAGCGCAAACAGTTCGGCAAGCCCATCGCCGAGTTTCAGTCCGTCCAGTTTGCGCTGGCGGAAATGGCCACCCAGATCGAAGCCGCGCGCATGCTGGTCTACAACGCCGCCCGCATGAAGGGCGCCGGCGTTCCCTTCGTGAAGGAAGCCGCCATGGCCAAGCTCTTCGCCTCCCGCGTGGCTGAAGAAGCCGCCAGCAAAGCCGTGGAGATCTACGGCGGCTACGGCTTCGTCAAGGATTACCCCGTCGAGAAGTTCTACCGCGACGCCAAAATCGGTGCCATCTACGAAGGCACCTCCAACATGCAGCTCGCCACCATCGGCAAGCTGATTTTGCAATGATCCTCCCCCGGAGAGGACCATCATGTCACCTGAGGAGTTTCGCACCTCGCTGACGCTGGATTCTCCCCCGCAGATGTTGACCGCGCCGCTGACCGCACTGTGGTGGGACGCAAAAGGAGACTGGGCCCGCGCTCACGGCCTCGTCGACGAGCTGGAGAGCAGGGAAGGCATGGCCGTCCACGCCTACCTGCATCGCAAAGAAGGCACCGACTGGAACGCCAGCTACTGGTACGACCGCGCCGGCCGCCAGTTCTGCCGCCCCGCTCTCGAAGACGAGTGGCAGGCGCTCGTGGAAGGTTTGCTCGGCGCGCCTGTATCAGGCGGCTCCACGCCTCCTTAAAGCGTGTAGCGCTCAGCCGCAATCACTTCTTCCGCAACCGCCCGCCCAATCGCGACGGTGTTCGCCGGATCGTGCTTCGCCAGGCGGCGAAAGATCGCCATCTGCGTGCGCAGCATGTCTCCCTCTGCGATCGCGCCCAGGATTCGCTCGCCCGCCGCCTGGATAATGCCGAACGAGCGCGCCGCCGCCAGTTGCGCCAGCTCCACCGCCGTCTGGCTGCGCCCGCCAAACTTCTCCGCGCGCAGAATGGCCGACTCCATCGTCAGAATTTCGATCAGCATATCGGCCAGCGCCCCCATAATCTCCTGCTGATCCTCGAGGTTCGTCGGATATTTCCGGCTCGCCGCGCCCGCGCAGAACAGCCCCAGCTTTTTCGCGCTCGCCAGCAGCGCCTTCTCCGCCGCCAGCGGCCCGGTCGCTTCTGCGCGCGCACTCGGCCCCGCCATCGCTTCGTCCATCAACTTGCCGATCGCCGGCAGCAGCGCCAGCCGCCCCTGCATCGCCCGCTTCAGCGTGAACCCGGTGATGATCAGCCGGTTGATCTCGTTCGTCCCCTCGAAGATGCGATTGATGCGCGCATCGCGATAGCTGCGCTCCGCCGCATACTCCTCCACGTAGCCGTACCCGCCGTGAATCTGCAGGCAGGCATCCACGGCGCGATCCAGCATCTCCGAGCACCACACCTTCACAATGGAGCACTCGACCGCGTAATCCTCAATCCGCTTCTGCACTTCGGCCGCGGGCGCATCGGGTGCCAGCGCAGCCAGCGCCGCGTCAATCGCGCCCACCACCCGGTACACCAGCGCCTCGCCGGCAAAAATGCCCGCAGCGGTCTCGGCAATCTTTTCCTGCACCAGCCCAAACGACGTAATCGGCTTGCCGAACGCCATGCGCTGCTTGCCGTAGCGCACCGCGTTGCGCAGCGTGTGGCGCGCCCCGCCCAGCGTCGCCGCCCCCAGTTTGTAACGGCCGACGTTCAGAATATTGAACGCGATGCGGTGCCCCTTGCCCGCTTCGCCCAGCAGGTTCTCCACCGGCACCGCGCAGTCCGCAAGCACCAGCGGGCACGTCGACGATCCGCGGATGCCCAGCTTGTGTTCCTCCGCTCCAATGGTCAGCCCCGGCGTGCCGCGCTCCACCAGAAACGCCGAGAACTGCTCGCCATCCACCTTGGCAAACACGATGAACAGATCCGCGAATCCCGCATTCGAGATCCACATCTTCTCGCCGTTCAGGATGTACTGCTTCCCATCCGCCGAAAGCTTTGCCTGCGCCCGAATGTTCATCGCATCCGAGCCGGACGACGACTCGCTCAGCGCATACGCCGCAATCCACTCACCCGACGCCAGCCTGGGCAGATACTTCGCCTTCTGCGCCGGTGTCCCGTACCAGATCACCGGCAGCGTGCCGATGCCCGTGTGCGCGCTGAAGCTCACCGAAAAGCTGGCCGACACCGCAATCCGGTCCGACACCAATGCCGACGTCACCTTGTCGAGCGCCAGCCCGCCATACTGCTCCGGCACATCCACCGCCAGCAGGCCCAGGCCGCCCGCTTCCCGCATCAGCTCGCGTGTCACCGCGAAATTCTTCGCCTCGATCTCGGCAACCCGCGGCAGAATCGCCTTCTCCGCAAACTCCGCCGTGGTCCGCGCAATCTCCTGCTGCTCTTCGGAAAAATCTTCCGGGGTAAAGATCTCTTCCGGCGCGGCATCCGCGATCAGAAAGCTCCCGCCAGGAACGATTTTCGGTACTGTAGCCGTGGCCATGCGACGTCTCCGACCCACCATCCTACGCCGATTGGACGAGCATTCGACGAATCAGGTAGCCTTCAGGCCCGCAGCTTTGGCCAGCTTCGCCTGACGATCGTCAAAGGTCCAGAATCGGTCCGCCTTCAGTTCCAGCGCACAGGCCACGTGGAGCGAATCGAGCGTGCGCGTGCCCAGCGTGGCGACGTGCCGCCGCGCCAGCACAACTCCGGTCTCAAACGCGGCGAACGGAAAATCTGCGAGCTCCCACAATCCCGCGCGGCAGTCTCGCTCAAGGTCTTTTTGGACTGCATCGGCAGTGGCCGCGGAAATCAGCCGATAAAAGACGCCTCGTGCGACCGCGTGCGCAAATTCCAGTTTGTGGAATGGCGTAAACCAAATCCGCGGGCGCGTCGACATGCGGCGGATTGCTTCCGCACTGTGCTGGTCGGGGATGTAGACCGACACGAAAAAACTGGAATCGGCGTAGATAGTCAATAGCGTCCGTGGCGGTCCTTGATGAATTCATCGACGACGTTGAGGACGCGGTCGCCGAAGATCTCTCGCTGGCGCGCCGCGAAATCCGGCCACACCTTTTCCTTTGGCGCAGGCTTGTCGATGGGCGTAATTTCGGCGAGGGGCCGATTCCGCTTCTGCAGGCGCAGCGTCTCCCCAGCCTTCAGCCAGGCTTCGATCTGGCGAGTATCGCGGAGTTGGCGCATGTTAATGGTCCGCATCGATCCAATGTGCCACATTATGTGACACATTGCAAGCCGCCTTCAGCCCAGCCTCTCGAACACCCCCGCCGCCCCCATGCCCCCGCCCACGCACATCGTCACCAGCCCGTAGCGGCCCTTTCTCCGCGCCAGCTCCGTCAGTATCGTCGCCGTCAGCTTCGCCCCGGTGCAGCCCAGCGGATGCCCCAGCGCAATCGCTCCGCCGTTCACGTTGACTTTCCCCGCATCGAGCCCCAGCGCCCGCATCACCGCCAGCGCCTGTGCCGCGAACGCCTCGTTCAGTTCAATCAGGTCAATCTCCTCCAGCGTCAGCCCCGCCAGCTTCAGCGCCTTCGGCACCGCGTAGACCGGGCCCATCCCCATCTCTTCGGGATCGCACCCGGCATACGCGTAGGAAACAAACCGCGCCAGCGGCCGGATGCCCAGCTGCTCCGCCTGCTCCGCCGACATCACCACCGCCGCCGCCGCCCCGTCCGACGTCTGCGACGAATTGCCCGCCGTCACCGTGCCCTTCGCGTGAAACACCGCCGGCAGTTTCGCCAGCGCCTCGTAGGTCGTGTCGCTGCGCGGCCCTTCGTCGACGCGAAATTCCGTCGTTGCCGCCTGCGGCCTGCCGTTTCCATTCGCAGACGTACTTGTCACAGCAACAGGCACAATTTCGCCGTCAAACTTCCCGCCTTCCATCGCCGCCAGCGCCTTCCTGTGGCTTTCCAGCGAAAATCGGTCCGCGTCCTCCCGCGAAATCCCGTAGTGCTGCGCCACCCGCTCCGCCGTCAGCCCCATAGTCAGGTACGACCCCGGATAATTCTCCACCAGCCACGGATTCGCCGCGATTTTGTTGCCGCCCATCGGCACCATCGACATCGACTCCGCTCCGCCGGCCACGATCGCCTCAGCCCCTCCGCCCCGAATCCGCTCCGCCGCCAGCGCAATCGCCTGCAGTCCCGACGCGCAGAAGCGGTTGATGGTCATCGCCGCCGCTTCCACCGGCAGCCCCGCGCGCAGCGCAATCACCCGCGCTACGTTCATGCCCTGCTCGGCCTCCGGCATCGCGCAGCCCACGATCACATCGTCGATCTCCCGCGTATCCAGCTGCGGCACGCGCTCCAGCGCCCCGCGCACCGCCACCGCGCCCAGCTCATCCGGGCGCGTCGACCGCAGCGCTCCCCGCGGAGCCTTCCCCACCGGCGTGCGAACGGCGCTGACAATAACGGCGTCTCTCATCGTCAATTCCAACCCTTTCCTAATTCCGCAGCGGCTTGCCCGTCTTCAGCGTGTGCGCAATCCGCTCCTGCGATTTGCGCTCCCCGCACAGCGACAGAAAATGCTCCCGCTCTACCTCCAGCAGGTGCTGTTCGCTCACCGGCGTCCCCGGCGTCACGTTGCCGCCGCACAGCACGGTGGCTAGGTGCGTCGCCACCGTCACGTCGTGGTCGCTCGCGTAGCCGCCTTCGTGCAGCATGTGGACCCCCAGCTTCAGCGCAGCCAGCACGCTCTCTCCCGGTGCCGCAATGTCCGTCACCGGCAGCGGCGGACCATAGCCTGACTCGGCCAGCGCAACCGCCTGCGCCTTCGCATCGTGCAGCAGCCGGTCGCGATTCATCGTGATCCCGTCCCACTCCCGCAGCAGCCGCAGGCTCCGCGCCTCATAAGCCGACGTCGACACCTTCGCCAGCGCCATGTTCTCGAAGATCGTCCGCATCGTGTGGTGCAGCTCCACGGAATCGCTCCGTGAGCCGGCAGGCGCCGCCGCCGCTGCAATCTCCATCGCCCGCAGCGTCATCTCCTTGCACCCGCCGCCTGCGGGGATCAGCCCCACCCCCGTCTCCACCAGCCCCATGTAGAGCTCCAGATGCGCCTGCCTCTTAGCCGCGTGCAGCGCGACTTCGCAGCCGCCGCCCAGCGTCATCCCAAACGGCGCCGTCACCACCGGCCGCGGGCAGAACTTGATCGCCTGCGTCATCTCCTGAAAGCCGCGAATATAGAAATCGATCTCGTCCCACTCTTCGTCCTGCGCCGCCAGCAGCAGCTGCACCAGGTTCGCGCCCGCGGAGAAATTCGTTGCGTCGTTCGTGACGACGAACCCGCGAAAATCCCGCACCGCCTCGCTCTCCGGCCGCAGCGTCTCCCGCACAAAGTTCACAATGTCGCCGCCCAGCGCGTTCATCTTGGTGTGGAACTCGATGCAGCCGATCCCGTCGCCCACGTCGATCAGCGACGCGCCCGGATTCTCCGCCACCACGCCGCCCGACCGTTTCGCCCGGCTCAGCGTCACCACCGCCGTCGGCGATTCCACCGGAACATAAGCGCCCGCCCGGGCATCGAAAACCTCCGCGCCGCCGTTGCCATACCACCCCGTCGCCCCGGCGCTCAGCAGCTTCTCCACCACGCCAGGAATCGCTCTCCCCGCCGCGCGCATCTTCGCCACCGTCTCCGCCACGCCCGCCGCGTCCCACATCTCAAAGGGCCCCAGCTCCCAGTTGAACCCGGCGCGCATCGCGCGGTCGATGTCCGCCACGCTGTCGCTGATCTCCCCAATCCGGTTCGCCGCGTAGAGCCACAGATCCGGCAGAATCTCCCCGTAGAACGCCGCCGCCCTGTCCTTTTCCGGATTGCCCCCCAGCAGCGCGCGAATCCGCTCCGGCAGCGATTCGATATTCTTCGCGAGGTCCAGCGCCGGAATCCGCGGCTTCTGTGCCGCGCGATACTCCAGCGTCGCCACGTCCAGCACCAGCCGCTCGTCGCCTTCCGCGCCCTTTTGTTTGCGATAAAACCCCTGCCCGGTTTTATCGCCGAACCACTTCCGCTCCAGCATCTGCTCCAGAAATCCCGGCAGCTGCACGTCGCCGCGTTCGTCTTTCGTGTTCGCCGCGAAATTCCGCACCACGCCACCCAGCACGTCCAGCCCCACCATGTCCGCCAGTCGGAACGTCCCCGTCTTCGGCCAGCCCAGCGGCCGGCCCGTCAGCGCGTCCACTTCCTCGATGCTCAGCCCCTGCTGCTGCATCACCCGCAGCGTGTTCAGCAGAGAAAATGCGCCAATGCGGTTGGCGATGAAGTTCGGCCGGTCGTTGGCCGGCACAACGGTCTTGCCCAGATGCACTGCGACAAACCGCGCCACCGCCGCCACCGCTGCCGGATCGCTCTCCGGCGTCGCAATCGTCTCCACCAGCTGCATGTAGCGCGGCGGATTGAAAAAGTGCGTGCCGAACCAGCGCCGCCGCACCTCCGCGGGCAGCGTCTCCGCAATCGCGCCCACCGGCAGCCCGCTCGTGTTCGTGGTCAGCAGCGCATCCGCCCGCAAATGCGGCGCCACCCGCGCCAGCAGCCCGCGCTTGATCTCCAGATCCTCCGCAACCGCTTCAATCACCCAGTCGCACTGCTGCAGCTTCTCGAGATCGTCGTCGAAATTCCCGATCGCAATGCGCCCCAGAAACTCCGGCGCCGCCAGCGCCGCCGGCTTCGACTTCTTCAGCCCTTCCAGCGCCTTCGCTGCCAGCGCATTCCGCTCGCCCGCCTGCGCCATGTCCAGCAGCAGCACCGGCAACCCCGCGTTCGCCAGGTGCGCAGCGATCCGCGAGCCCATGGTGCCCGCGCCCAGTACGGCCACGCGGCGTATCGGATAATCAGTTGCGCGCGTGGACGCGGCAGCGGCTTCGGCGACAGTTGCGGCTTGCATCGGTCGATTCCCTCCCAGGCCTGGAAAGCCAACCCATCAAGCTATCCGATTTGCGGCGGTTTTGTCCGGTCTCTGCGTGAAATCCCGCGGAAATCTCCAGCGCACGAAGAGCCGTTCACACGATTCCGCGTCGCGCGCGCTTCACTCCAGTGTGGTGTCGCTGAAGTTCGTTCAGGAATTGTTTTTTGGTTTTGTATCAGGGCACGACTTTAACCCGGGACCCCGGCGAGCGTGCTCGCTGGGGTGGTAGACCGGGGACTCCGGCGAGCGTGCTCGCTGACGTGGGAGTCGTGCCGCAAAAAGCCCAAAATCAAATGGGCTCCAGTGTCTGCGTGAGTACTCGCGCCCAGCCCTACACCGGGCTCTCCCCGGCCATCGATGCGCGGGGGGAAGGGCCGCGCGGCGCGACAGCCAGGTTCACCCTCGCGCCCAGCCCCACACCGCGCTCTCCCCGGCCATCGATGCGCGGGGAACGGACAGTGAAGCGCGGCGGCCAGGTTCACCCTCGCCCCCAGCCCCACACCGCGCTCTCCCCGGCCATCGATGCGCGGGGAAAGGACCGCGCGGCGCGACAGCCAGGTTCACCCCACAGCAAGAAGCGAACTCTTTTCGCGCCGGAGGGTCAAACCACTTCTTCCCTGGATTCCGCCCGAAGTACCCCACGCAGAACCGATTTGAAACATCAACTCCTCCTCCATTCCCGGTCCTCCATTCCTGGTCCTCCATTCCCGGTTCTCACGCACACGCTTCAGCCCCCGAGGGCTGTTCTTCGCGCACTTCCATCCATCCAATTCTTCAGGGAACTTCAGCAGCAGGACGCTGGACCGTTTCTACAAACGGTGTACCCGGGAGCCGCACGCTGAACGCAGCCAATCCAGGCACAATATTTGTAGAAACGGTTTAGCCTGAACACATGCTCCGCGTCGGCTCTCGCGCTCCACTCAGGAATCTCCTGAAGAACTCGTCGCCGCTTCTGCCGGTCGTGCTGCTTCTCTTTGCGACGAATGCGCGCGCCCAGCAGGATCCCTCCGCCCGCTATGCCGCACCCGAGGCCGGCAAGCCGCTCTGCACCCTCCAGATTCACGTCACCGGTTTTCGCAACGAAAAGGGCAAGGCCGGCGGCACCGTCTTCGCCACGCCCGACGGCTGGCCCGAAAATAACAGCAAGGCCCTCGTCCACGGCGGCTTTCCTATTGACGGCAATCAGGCCACTGAGGAATTCCAGATCCCGCCCGGCAAATACGCCGTCGCCGTCATCCACGACGAAAACGGCAATCACAAGCTCGATCGCAACTTCCTCGGCATCCCCAAAGAGGGCTTCGGATTCGCCAACAATCCAAAAGTCCTGTTCTCTGCGCCGCCGTTTCAAACCGCAGCCATCCAGGTGAGCTGCCCGCTCACGCAGATCGAGATTCACCTCATCTACAAATTAGGACGCTGATTGCCGCCGAGCGTGCGCTCCACGGCAAGCGGTTGCGTTACGCTGCCGTGTTCCCCGCCTGCGGCGTCGGCGTCGGCGTCTCCGGCGCCCGGGCTCCCGGATTCACCAGATCGCGCAGCTCCTTGCTGGGCTTGAAGTAGGGAACCTTCTTCGCCGGTACTTCCACGCGCGTCCCCGTCTTCGGGTTGCGCCCAATGCGCGGCTTGCGCTGGCGAATGCGGAAGCTGCCGAATCCGCGGATTTCGATCTTATCGCCCGAACGGAGCGCGCCAATCACCGAGTCGAAGATGGTCTCGACGATCACTTCGCTGTCGCGGCGGGTCAGGTCGCCTAGCTTGGTCACTTCCTCAACAAGGTCGGCTTTCGTCATAAAAGGCGTCGCTCCTGGGTAAGTTATCCGTTTCCACAATTGCCGGCCCAGGCAGCATTTGCTGTGCGCACGCCCTGCGGCGAACCAGCTGCCGCACAGCTCCATCGTTGGGGTGTGGCGATTGGGGAAACGGTCCAGCCCCTTTTGAACATAGTAGATGCATTCCGTTCGGCTTGCAAAGTCAATCAGTTGCAGCCGTTTTTGCCGGTCCGCCCGCCGTCCTGCAGCACGCTTCAAAAACACGTTTTCGAAGGGCGCGGCTTCCAGCGCGCGAAAAACGCCAGACGCAAGGGGGTTTGTATCCGGGCACGGCTTTAAACCGTGGCCCCGCGCTGCCTCATCGTCTCCACACTCTTTCAGCACGGCATGGCGGCCTGAACGCAACGTCAGCGGAAGCGACGACCGTGGGATCAGCCGGCAATCGCCAGTTTGCGCGGCCGTCCGCCTTTGCGCCCGTTGGCGCGCGCCGATCTGCGCTTCGCCGCGCTGGTCACGCCGCCACCGCGCCGGCCCAACTCCGCCATCCATTGCTTCGTTCCGTAGATTTCGTCCAGCAGCCTCGGCACGGAATGATCCAGGTTCAATGTGGGCCAGTGGAGCCCGCTTCCATTCCCGGCAATCCTCACCTCGCCAATTTGTGCCTTCGAGGCGTGCTGCAGCCCCTGAATGTCCTCAACAGGGATGGCGCGGCGCTGACCGTTGTTCAGTTTGAGGATGAGCAGGTTCAGACCCGGACCCGGTTTGTAGTCCGCCGCGACAACGCGGGGCTCGTCCGGCAGGTTCGCTGCTGCCTGGATGGCTCGATCGATTTCTGCGTCCGTGGTGACGACCTTATGCTTTGCCATGAATGGACTCCCAAAGCGCGACCACAGCGAGCCCATGGTTGCAATAACCCAAGCCGCTTGGGTTCATTATAGCGCGGCTGCGGCAAGAATACAGACGTGGGTTCACTCACGACAGGCTGTCTTGTGACGCAAGCACGGAGCCGATGGACTAACCGGCTAGCGCCCCGCTCGCCTTCAGCATCTGCTCCGCATGCCGCAGGCTCGTCTCCGTCACCGTCGCCCCGCTGATCATCCGCGCAATCTCCTCCGCGCGCTCCTGCGCCGTCAGCAGCCGCACCTGGGTCTGCGTCCGCCGCTGCTTCTCCTGCTTCTCAACCAGAAAATGCTGATCCGCGAAGGCCGCAATCTGCGGCAGATGCGTCACGCACAGCACCTGCTGCGCCTTTGAGAGCGCCTTCAGCTTCTGCCCCACCGCCTCCGCCGCCCGCCCGCCGATCCCGATGTCGATCTCGTCGAACACCAGCGTCCGCGGCGTCTGCACCCTCCGCGCCCGGCCCCGACTCTTCGCTCCGGCCGCCGCCCCGTCCTCCACGCTCACCTTCAGCGCCAGCAGCACCCGCGACATCTCGCCCCCCGACGCAATCTCGTCCAGCGGCGCCAGCGGCTCGCCCGGATTCGTCGCAATGCGGCACTCCACCGTGTCCCACCCATGCGCGGTCCACGCCGCCACATCTTCCTTCGGCGTCACGGCAATCGCAAACCGCGCCTTCATCGCCAGATCGTTTATCTGCGCCTCGGCCAGCTTCTCCAGCTTCTTCGCCGCCGCCGCGCGTTCCGCCGTCAGCGCCCGTGCCGCCGCCTCGTACGCCGCTGCCGCCTTGCCCAGATCCGCCCGCAGCCCCTTCAGAATTTCGTCGCGATTCTCAATCTCCCGCAGCTTCCGCGCCGCTTCCTCGCCGAACGCAATTACCTCATCCAGCGTCGCCCCGTACTTCCGCTTCAGCCGATCCAGCACCGCCAGGCGATCCTCAATCTCCGCCAGCCGCTCGGGCGATGCATCGATCCCCTCAGCGTAGTCCCGCACCGTCGCGCTCACGTCTTCCACCGCAGCCCGCGCCGACGCCAGTTGCTGCACCGCCTCCGCAAACTTCGTGTCGTAGCGCGCCAGGTCCTCGATATGTTTCTGCGCCGCCACCAGCGCCGCTTCCGCCGACGCGCTGTCCTCATACAGCAGACCGTTGGCGCTCATCGCGGCCGCGTACAGCTTCTCCGCGTTAGCCAGCACGCGCTTCTCCGTCGCCAGCGCCTCGTCTTCGCCCCGCTCCGGCGCAGCCGCCTCAATCTCTCGCGCCTGAAAGCTCCACAAATCCGCCAGCCGCAGCCGGTCCTGCTCGTCGCGCTCCAGCTCCGCCAGCCGCTCCTGAATCTCCCGCCAGCGCGCAAACGCCTCCTCAACCGCTTCCGTCGCAACGCCCCCAAACCGATCCACCAGCAGCCGCTGTTGCGCCCCATCGAACCCCGCCAGCGTCTCGCTCTGCGCGTGGATCAGCGCCAGCTCCGGCGCCAGCGCGCGCAGCACCGCCACCGTCGCCGGCTGGTTGTTCACGTACACGCGCCCCTTCCCGTTGTCCAGAATTTCCCGGCGCAGGATGATCTCCTCGCCCTCCGCATCGATCCCGTTCGCTTCGAGGATCAGCTCCGCCCCCGGCGTCGACTCGAACACGCACGAAAGCACCGCCCGTTCCGCGCCGTGCCGGATGATCTCCGTCGACGCCTTCTGCCCCATCAGCAGCGCCAGCGCGTCCACCAGAATCGACTTGCCCGCGCCCGTTTCGCCGGTCAGCAGATTAAGGCCGGGGCCGAAGCCGGCAATGGCGTGATCGATGACCGCGTAATTCTCGGCTCGGAGTTCGAGCAGCATGGCTGGCCCCGTCTGCGTGGTGGTTCTGTCGGGCAGAATATCAGAGCGCGCCGACCGCCCCGCCACGCCCCGGCGCTGCGCCATGCCACAATGGTCCTTAGGCCGCTATGCAAAATCAGAACACTCCGGAATCGCCCTCCCCAGCCGAACTCACCGCCGAACCCACAGCCGAATCCACCGAATCCTTCGGCGCTCTGCTCTCTGAATTCGAGCAGAGCCACAAGCCCGACAGCGCGGCCCGTCAGCTCCAGGGCATCGTCGTTTCCCTCGATGCCGAATCGGTCTTCCTCGACATCGGCTACAAAGTCGAAGGCATCCTGCCCCGCTCCGCGTTCCGCAACAACGCCGACGCCGTCCAGCCCGGCGACAAATTTTTCGTCTCCGTCAAGGGCCGCAACGAGGAGCGCTATTACCTGCTCTCGCTCTCCCGAGTCAGCCAGCCCACCGACTGGGCCTCCCTCGAAGAAGCCTTCGCGCAGAAATCCGCCATCGCCGGCACCGTCACCGCCGTCGTCAAAGGCGGCCTCAGTGTCGACGTCGGCGTCCGCGCCTTCATGCCCGCCTCCCGCAGCGGCGTTCGCGACGCCGCCGAAATGGAGAAGCTCGTCGGCCAGGAAATCACCTGCCGCATCATCAAGCTCGACTCCGCTGAGGAAGACGTCGTCGTCGATCGCCGCGCCATCGCCGAAGAAGAAGCCTTCGCCCAGCAGCAGAGCCAGTTCGCCGCGCTCGCACCCGGCGAGGTGGTCAGCGGCGCCGTGCGCAGCCTCACCCCTTACGGCGCCTTCGTCGATCTCGGCGGCATCGACGGCCTCCTCCACATCAGCGACATCGCGTGGAGCCGCGTCGACAAACCCGAAGACGTCCTCACCGTCGGCCAGACCCTCCAGGTCAAAATCCTCAAAGTCGATCCCGAATCCCGCCGCATCTCCCTCGGCCTCAAACAACTCCAGCCCGAGCCCTGGGACGCCGCCCCCGAAAAATACAAAGCCGGCCAGCGCATCGCCGGTACCGTCACCCGCCTGACGGATTTCGGCGCCTTCGTCGAGCTGGAGCCAGGCATCGAAGGCCTCATCCACGTCTCAGAAATGTCCTGGGTGAAAAAAGTCCGCCGCCCCAGCGACCTTCTCCATACCGGCGACATCGTCGAAACCGTCATCCTCTCCGTCAACCCCGCTGAAAAGCGCATCTCCCTCGGCCTCAAGCAGGCGCTCGGCGATCCCTGGGCTGACGCCGCAAAAAAATATCTCGTCGGTTCCGCGATCGAGGGCCCCGTCACCCGCATGATGAAGTTCGGCGCCTTCGTCCAGGTCGCCGAGGGCGTCGAAGGCCTCGTCCACATCAGCGAAATCGTCGCCGACCGCCATCTCCACCACCCCCAGGACGTGCTCAAAGTGGGCCAGGTGGTCCGCGCCCAGGTCCTCGCTGTCGACCCGGAGAAGCGTCAGCTCAAACTCAGCATCAGGCAGGCCGTGCCCACCAGCCGCGACGAATATCTCGCCGAGCACAACGTCGGCGACACCGTCTCCGGCCGCATCGTCGAGCAGTCCGCCGCCAGCCTCACCGTCGAGCTGGGCGACGGCATCCGCGCCACCTGCCCCGTCGCCAGCCACGCGCCCGCGGCCGCCGCGCAGCAGTCACCGGCAAAGGCCGACCTCTCGTCCCTCACTTCCATGCTGCAGGCGCGCTGGAAAGGCGGAGCCTCGCCCGCAACGCCTCAGCCCGCCGCACTGCGCGCCGGCGAAGTCCGCACCTTCCGCATCGCAAAGCTCGATCGCGAATCGGGCAGCATCGAGCTGGCGCTGGCGTAGCCTCTGCGTCAGCGGCTGCCCGTCAGCGCCGCCAGCGAATCCTGCACCGTAGGGCTCTCGCCCGCTTCCACCGCGCGCCGCCGCAGATGGTGGAACTGCGCCAGCACCGCGTTCGCTTTGGCCAGCGTCGCAATGCGCTCCGCATACGCCGCCAGCTTCGCGCCCGGAATCGCGAACACCGCCACCGAATCCCCCAGCACGTCCAGATAGGCGCGCGCCCCGCAGCATCCCAGGCTCAGCGCCGCCCGTCCCGTATTCATCACCTGCGGCACCACCGCGCAGGCCGGCCTGCCCATCGCCGGCGGCGTTTGGTTTTCCACCTGCTGCGTCGCTTCGCTCAGGATCAGCGTCTGCCCCGCATCGACGAACAGGATCGCCACGTCCGGCGGCAAAGGCGCGCTCTCGAGCGGCGCATACACCACGTACCGCGGCTGCGCCTCTAGCACCGGGATCAGCGGCACATCTTCCTCGCGCACGTACCCCAGCTCGCCGAACACCTTCAGCGCGTCCATCAGGTCGGTCTGCTGCTGCGGCGTGGGCTCGAGATGATGCGTGTACACCCCGATCGCGCAGCTCTCGTGATCCGCCGACCGCGTCGCAAACGTCGCCGTCGCGGCGTCTTCCCAGAACCGGCATCCCGCCGGCACGCGCCCCGCATGCCCGGGAATTCCCTCGGGCAGCGTATCCGCAAACGACACCGCCACCGGCGGCTGCTGCAGATGCAGAGCCTCGGACAAACTCCGTGCAATTTCTCGATATTCGGTGCTGCTCATCGCTGTGTTCCTGTTGCTCCTGCCTGTGGCTTGAATGCTGCTGGGTCTCTCATCGTCCTGGACGCGTGGATGCTGCCGTCCTCACCCGTCTTCCTCTCGCGTTCCGCCCTTCGCCCCCCGGCAGCAGGGAAGAGTCGCCAGCGAAGCACCGGCAGGGAAGCGCCGGCAGGGAAGCGGCGAGCCCGCGCCGTTATCCCTTCTGCTGCGGCTCCGCACGGAACCCCATCTCTTCGATAAACCCCTTCAGCCGCGCCTCGCTCACCTCCGACGGCTCGTAGCGGATCTCCACCGACGCATCCGGCCAGGAAGCTTTGGCCCAGCGCACTCCCTTCTCCTGCCGCAGCAAGGTTTCCAGTCCCACCGCGCACGTCACGCAGGTGAATCCCTTCACCCGCCACGTCACGGTTTTCGTCTCCCGGGTCTCCATCGCTCCCACCGTCGCCAGGCTTCCCGCGCCCGCCAGCGTCATCATTTGTATGAATCGTCTGCGGTACATCTGCTTTCCCCCTTTTTCCGGTTCGCTTCCCCCGCCCCGTCCGGCGCGGCTTCAGCGGGCAACCGCGTCGCCCGCGTCGTATTTCCATGCTGTCTGCGTGCTCGCCCCGTCCGCGAAACGCGTATCCGTATAGGCGCTGAAAGGAATCTTCTTCTTCAGCAGGCCGGTCTCGAACATCAAATCGCGCACCAGATCGAAGTCGGCCTGGTTCGGCGCCAGCGGCGTGTAGCGGATCCGGTCCATCGGCTTCGTCAGCGCCCAGCGCAGCAGCGACGGGTTCTGGTGGTAGTACAGCCGCCCTACAAAATCCGCCGCGTCGTCGCGATGCGGCAGGCTCGTGTCCAGCCACAGTCCCGAGCGCGCTATGCCGTCCACCAGCGTCTGCACCACCTCTGGCCGCTTGTCGATCAGGTCCTGCCGCACCACCAGAATGCACGACATGTAATTCGGCCAGTAGTTCTTCGCCCTGATCAGCACCCGCCCGTATCCCGCCATCTCCGCCTGCGCCGGGAACGGCTCCCCCATCACGAATCCGTCGATGGCTCCCGATGCCAGCGCCCCCGCCACGTCCGGCGGCGCCATTTCCACCATCTTGATGTCCGTCGGCTGCATGTGAAAAATCTGTTCCGCCCGGTACACCAGCAGCCGCTCGTCGGAAAACCGGCTCGGTATCGCTATCGTCTTGCCGCGCAGGTCGGTGAAGCTCTTAATCGGTCCGTTCTTCCTCACCACCAGCGAGCTCCCGTTGCGGTGCCCCAGGTAAACCACCTTGATGGGCACCCCCTGCGCCACCAGCGCAATCGCCATCGGCGCCACAATGAACGCCGCCTGCACCTTGTTCGATATCAGCGCTTCCTTCAGCGACGCGAAATCCTGGAACATGCGCGGCAGATACATCTCCCCGCTCTCTGAGAATTTCGTGATGTAATCCGTCACCGGGCAGGTCAGCTGGCAGGTCACCGGAATATAGGCCACCACGATCTTGCGCTGGTCCGGTGGCCGAAAATCGTTCAGCACCGCCGCCCAGTTCACGTTCAGCCACATGTGCAGCCCAGTAATCAGCACCAGCCATCCGCACGCCACCAGCAGGGCTTTCCCCTTAAGACTCATTGCGGAACCCCCAGCGAACCGATTGGATCTTTTCGAGGCTGCGGAACGCCGTATCCAGAATCAGCCCGATCACCCCGATCATCAGCATGGCCGCCACCACCAGGTCGTAGCGCTTGCCGGAGTTGCGCGAGTCGATCACCAGATACCCCAGCCCCGAATCCACCGCGATCATCTCCGCCGCCACCACCACCAGCCACGCGATGCCCAGAGCGATCCGCAGCCCCATCAGGATGCGCGGCAGCGCCGCCGGAAAAACCACCCGCGCCAGAACCTGCACCGGCGTCAGGCCGAAATTGTGTCCCGCCCGCCGGTACATCGCCGGCACGTTCGTTACCCCGCTCGCGCACGCCACCACGATGGGAAAATACGCGCCCATAAAAATCAGGAAGATCGCCGCCTTGTCTCCCACCCCGAAAAAGATGATCGCCACCGGAATCCACGCAATCGGGCTGATCGGCCGCAGCAGCTGCATCACCGGATTCACCACCTGGTCCGCCGCCGGATACCAGCCCAGCGTCAGCCCGATGGGAATGCCCAGCACCGCCGCCGTGCCGAAGCCGATCGCCACCCGCCGCAGCGAGTCGACGATGTCTCCCCACAGTGCGTGCTGCCGCACCAGCTCCGCCATCCCCCGCACCACCTCCCGCGGCGATGGAAAAATATTGGTCTTCGTCCACGCCACCGAGAAATACCACAGCGCCAGAAACAGCGCCGCCGTCAGCGTCGGCCAGAAATACGCCTCCCACTTTCTCGGCTCCGTCAGCGTGTTCATATGCGGTGCGCCAGCCCGATCTGCTTAAAGATTCCGTCCCGCAGCTCCAGGTAGCGGGCCGAGCTGATGTCCCTGGGATGCGCGATGTCGATCGGCACAATCTGCTGGATCGTCGCCGGCCGCGCGCTCATCACCACCACCCGGTCCGCCAGCTGCACCGCCTCGTCGATGTCGTGCGTCACAAACACAATCGTCTTCCGCTCCGCCTCCCAGATCCTCAGCAGCTCTCCCCGCATAATCAGCCGCGTGATCGAATCCAGCGCCCCGAACGGCTCGTCCAGAAACAGCATGTCCGGATTCACCGCCAGCGCCCGCGCCACTTCCAGCCGCTGCTTCATCCCGCCCGAGAGATCGTGCGGATAGCTCTTCTCGAATCCCTTGAGCCCCACCATCCTGATGTACTGCGCCACCCGCGCAGCGCGTTCGGCGCGCGTCAGTTTGAACAGCCCGAACTCGATGTTCCCCTCCACCGTCAGCCACGGAAACACGCCCCGCTCCTGGAAAACGAAGATGCGCCGCGGGTCCGGCCTGCGCACCGGCTCCCCATCCACCCGGATCGTCCCGCTGGTCGGCGCCAGAAATCCCGCCATGGCGTTCAGCAGCGTCGTCTTCCCGCATCCCGACGGGCCCAGCAGGCACACAAACTCCCCATCGCCCACCTCCAGGTCGATGTTCTCCAGCACGTGCGTGCTCTTGCCGTCGCGCTCGAACACCATCCCCACCTGCTCGACGCACAGCTTCGCCTTCACCGCCACCTCCATCGGTTCGATCAGCGTCACGCCTCATCCTCCGTATATCCCCAGCGAAACGACTGCGCCTTCTCGAGTGACCGCATCCCCAGGTCCAGCAGCAATCCGATCACTCCGATCGCCACCATCCCCGCCACCACCAGGTCGTAGCGGTTGCCGGCGTTGCGCGCGTCCACAATCAGAAAGCCCAGCCCGGAATCCACCGCGATCATCTCCGCGGCCACCACCACCAGCCACGCGATGCCCAGCGTGATCCTCAGCCCCACGATCAGCTGCGGAATCACCGCCGGATACACCACCCGCCAGATCACCTCGCTCTGGCTCAGCCCGAAATTGCGCCCCGCCCGGATGTAGACCGAGGGAACGTTCTCCACCGCTCCCATCGCCGTCAGCATGAGCGGGAAAAAGCAGCCCAGATAAATGAGGAAAATCGCCGCCAGATCGCCCACTCCGAACCACAGAATCGCGATCGGTATCCACGCCAGCGGAGAAATCGGCCGCAGCAGCTGCACGATCGGGTTCAGCGCCATCTCCGCGCGGCGGTACCAGCCCGCCGCCAGCCCCAGCGGAATCGCCGTCACCACCGCCAGCACGAATCCCCACGTCACCCGGTACAGCGACGCCACCACATACTTCAGCAGCAGCCCGTGGTGCAGCAGATCCACCAGGCCGCCCACCACGCCCCACGGTCCGGGCAGCAGATGCGACGGCTCGTGCTTCACCCCGTAGTGCCACAGCACCAGCAGAAACGCAATGAACGCCAGCGGGCGCCACTGCACCCGCCAGTTCATGGTCGCCGCGTGGCTGTCGTGCACCGGCCCAGTGCTCACCGCCGGCCGCTGCTCCTCGCCGCCTTCCCCGCGTGCGGAGCCGGGACTCATTGTTCGCTCATTCTTAATCAAGACAACAGGCTGGGGCTTTCTTCCGGGATTTTCCTGCTCGACGATCTTACGCACTCCCGGCGGCGCTGCGCCTCCACCGAAAGGTGGAAGCTGCACTCAACCCCGCACTCCACCCTTCACGCCACGCCCTCGCCCCGCCGATCAGTAGTGTCCTGGCAGCGCGTTGCCGCAATGATGGCGCCGTCCCTGGCCGTGCGCCACGAGTCTCCGGGACACCATACCAGGCCCCTGACCGCCTGAACCGGGACCTGGTGCGAAGCGCGTGCCGCTTGCGGCACTGCGGTAGAAGCCCCGGCCTTCAGGCCGGGGAACGGGCGGCCCCAAACTCCCCGGCCTTCAGGCCCGGAAAACTTCATGCGGTCACGGAACTAGCCCTGTCTCACAAGTTCGTTAATGAATGGTTTTGTATCAGGGCACGGCTTCACGCTCCCGCGGAAACTTTTCCCGCTTTGAATTGCCACAGCGTCAAAGCCCCGCGCAAACATTTCCCCGCTTTGAAGGGGCACGGCTTGAGCCGTGCCGTCCCCGGCTCAAAATACGTTGGGCTTTAGCCCCTGAGGGACGTTCCTCGCCCACTTCCATTGGTCGAATTGTGAAAGGAACTTCAGAGACACGACACCACGACACGACCTCCGCACTGTCCTCCGCCGCCTGCATCACAGTACAATCCAACTGCGTGCGAAAGTGGCGGAACTGGCAGACGCACCAGACTTAGGATCTGGCGGGGCAACCCATGGGGGTTCGAGTCCCCCCTTTCGCACCACGATGGACGCTGTTCACCGTCCTCTCGGGATCGCTCACCGCCGCGCCATCCATAGAATCTCCGCCCTCACGCGGCCGCCAGGCTGGTGATTCTGTCCAGGCATCGGAGCAGCGTCGAGGTCTCCGCCAACCTGGGAAGGATGACGAATCGATGCGCCGAGGCGATACGGCGAAGACGTGTGTCGGTGGAATCCGGCGCGGCCCAAAGCACCACCTTGCACTCAGGTATGCTCTGGCGAATTTGCAGCGCGGCCTCGGTGCCCGTCATGCCCTGCATCGATACAGCGCTCACGACGACGTGTGGCTTGATGACCGTCGCTGCTTCCACAAGTTGTTCGCCGCTCGAAAAAGCGACGGCTTCGTATCCATTCTCGTTAAGGATGGCGGCAAGCGTGTTTGCAACTTCGAGCTCACTGTCGGCGACAAACACAAAGGGAGGGACGCGGTCATCCGCAGCATTCGACACGGGAAGTTCCTTCCAGTCAGTTAGGTATGCGACCCAGGAGATGAGGATCAGAAACCTGCCATGCCGCTCTGTACTGCTCAGCCGCCGCTGCGGTCACCGGTTGGGACGCTTGCGGGTGGCCACTCCGGAACCACTCGTATTCCGGCAGAGTAACCCGGTCCCAGCCATCCGCCAGTGATCCAAATCACCCTTGTCGACACGTGCGCGCCAGGGCAGCCAGAGCATCCGCATCTACGCACACGTGCGCACAATGTCTATACACCAATCGCACCGCTTTCTTCCCCGCCCTGATGCGTTACTCTTGTCCTGATGACGACTCCTGCCCATCCGCAGCCCAAAATTCAGCTCAGCCAGTCCCCGGAGTACCGCGAAGTCTACGCCAACAGCGTGCAGGTGCGGGTCAGTGTCTGGGATTTCTTCCTCGTCTTCGGCCTCATCCATCAGGAAACGCCCGAGCAGGTCACCGTGCAGAACTCCGCCGGCGTCTACCTCAGCCCGCAGCAGGCCAAGGCCCTCTGGAACATCCTCGGCCAGAACCTCGCCCAGTACGAGCAGACCTTCGGGACTCTCGCCCTCGAACCGCAGCTGCTTCCCAAAGGGCCCGTCCACTAGCCCCGGCCATGGCGGCGACCGCCCAACGCGCTCAGCGTTTTCCCCTCTGGGCCGTTTTTCTCGCCGCCCTCGCCGCGGTCCTCGCCCTGCACGCCCCGCTCCTGCGCCTGCCCTATTACTGGGACGAGGCCGGCTACTACATCCCCGCCGCCTGGGACTTCTTCCGCACCGGCACGCTCATCCCCTTCTCCACGCTCTCCAACGCCCACCCCCCGCTGCCCTCCGTCTATCTCGCGCTCTGCTGGAAGCTCTTCCACTTCGCCCCCATCGTCACGCGCGCTGCCATGTGCGTCGTCGCCGCCGTCGCTCTTACCGCCGTGTGGCGTCTCGCCCTCATCGCCACCGGCCGCACCGCGGTCGCCGCAGCCACGGTGCTGCTCACCGCCATCTATCCCGTCTTCTTCGCGCAAAGCTCCCTCGCCCACGCTGACCTCTTCGCCGCCGCCGCCACCCTGTGGGCCCTCGCCTTTCTCCTCGAAGAAAAAATCTGGCTGGCCGCTCTCTGCTTTTCGCTCGCCGCGCTCTCCAAAGAAACCGCCATCGTCACCCCCGTCGCCCTCGCCGTCTGGGAAAGCTGGCGCCCGCGTCCGCGCCACGGCCGCATCCAAACCGTGCTCGCGCTTCTTGCCCCCGTCCTGCCCCTCGCCGCCTGGTACCTCTTCCACTGGACGAAAACCGGCTTCATCTTCGGCAATCCCGCCTACCTGCGCTACAACGCCACCGCCACCCTCACCCCCGAGCGCATCCTCCTCGCCCTCGCCTATCGCGTCATGCACATCACCGTGCACATGAACCTCTTCGTCCCGGTCGTGCTCATGCTCGCCTGCCTCCTGCTGCCGCCGGTCCTGGAGCGCGACGCCCCGCATACGGATAAATCGCCTCGCCTGCGCCAGCGCATTGCCTTCGCCGATCAGGCCATCTTTTACGTCACCATCGCCGCCAACCTCGTCCTCTTCTCCATCCTTGGCGGAGCGCTGCTCACCCGTTATCTGCTGCCTCTCTATCCGCTGGTGCTGCTGCTCGCCGTCAACACCTTCCGCCGCCGTCTCCGCGAATGGTCGGCTCTGGTCGCGCTCAGCGCCGCGGCCTTCGTCGTCGGCCTCTTTATCAATCCGCCTTACCGCTTCGCCCCCGAAGACAATCTGCAGTACGTCACCGTCGTGCGCCTCCACCAGGCCGCCGTCGGCGAAGTCCTCTCCCATTTCCACGGCGCCACGGTGCTCACCGCATGGCCCGTCAGCGACGAGCTGCGCAAGCCCGAGCTGGGCTACGTCACCCAGCCCGTCCCCGTCATCGAAATCGACAACTTCTCCGCCGCGCAAATTCAAAAAGCCGAGTCGCTGCCCGACGACTACTCCGCCGCCGTCGTCTTCTCCACCAAATACGACCCGCCCCGCCTGCCCTTCCTCTTCGGCCGCCACAGCCAGGCGTGGGACACGCGCTACTTCGACTTCCATCGCGATCTGCCCGCCGGCCTCATCGCCCGCGTCCTCGGCGGAACGGTCGTCTGGGGCGAGTCCCACAAAGGCCAGTGGGTCGCCGTCCTCCGCTTCGACCGCACCGCCGGCCCCCGCCGCGCGCTCTTATCCGGCGCGAGCCACTAGCTCCGCAACCCCATCCCGCTCCCGATACAAAATCCTCTCCAGCCCCGGAAACGCATCGCGCAGCTCCCCCGGCGCGAGCGCATACCGCAGCGAATGCCCCTGCGTGAACCGCACATGCTCCGACGTATACGTCTTGTAGACCAGCACCCCGCCCGGAGCCAGCATCTGCGGCAGCGCCGCAAAATATTCCCGCGCCAGGAACCACACCACCACAATCAGATCGAAGCGCACCTTGCCGGAAGCGCCACCCTGTAGAGCCCACGCCACCGTCTCGCCCACCCCTTCCCGCCGCAAGGTCAGCACCACTCCCCGCTCCACCGCCCGCCGCGCCGCCAGCGCCAGCCCCTCGTCGGCCACGTCCGCCAGCATCACGCGCCATCCCCGCTCCGCCAGCCACAGCGCATGCCGTCCCGCGCCGCCCGCCAAATCCAGCGCGCTCCCCGCCGCCAGCCCCGCGCACGCCTCCACCACCAGCGAATCCGGCTCCGTCAGCTGCGCCTCACCCGCCAGAAACTTCGCGTTCCACCGCTCCCGCTCCTCGTTCGCGTCGCCCATCGTTCTCTCCGCCGCCACCGCGTCCTTCGTTATACTCAGAAGTGCATGGCGCCGCAAAAAACCTTCTATATCGAAACCTTCGGCTGCCAGATGAACGTCCATGACTCCGAAAAAGTCATCGGCACGCTCGAGCAGCAGGGCTACGCCCGGGTGGAGACGGAAGACGCCGCCGACCTCATCCTCTACAACACCTGCTCCATCCGCGACAAGGCCGAGCAGAAGGTCTTTCACCGCCTCAACGACTACAAAGCCCTCTACAAACAGGGCAAGCGCTTCGGCGTCCTCGGCTGCGTCGCCCAGCAGGAAGGCGAGCGCATCTTCGAGCGCGCCCCCTTCGTCTCCCTCGTCTCCGGCTCCGCCTCCTACCGCCGGCTGCCCGAAATGCTGGTCCAGATCGAGCAGGGCGCTACCCGCGTCACCGGCCTCGACGACCGCCAGACCAGCGAAACCTTCGAGACCGAGTTCACCGCCCGCTCCAATCCCCACCGCGGCTACATCACCATCATCGAGGGCTGCGACAAATTCTGCGCCTACTGCGTCGTCCCTTACACCCGCGGCAAAGAGCGCAGCCGCCGCTCCGCCTCCGTCCTCGCTGAAGCCCGCCGCATGGCCGACTCCGGCTTTACCGAGATCCAGCTCCTCGGCCAGAACGTCAATTCGTACCGCGACCCCGACCGCCTCTGCACCTTCGCCGAGCTGCTCGCCGCCGTCGGCCAGGTCCCCGGCATCCGCCGCGTCCGCTTCACCACCTCCCATCCCCGCGACTTCACCCGCGACATCGTCGACGCCATCGACGCCGTCCCCTCCCTCTGCGACCACGTCCACCTGCCCGTTCAGAGCGGCTCATCCCGGGTTTTGCATCTCATGGCGCGCGAATATACCCGCGACCAGTACCTGGAACGCATCGCATGGATCAAGGCCGCGAAGCGCCCCATCAGCATGACCACCGACATCATTGCCGGCTTTCCCGGCGAAACTCCCCAGGACTTCGAGGCCACCATCGACCTGCTCAGCGAAGTCCAGTACGACGGCGTCTTCGCCTTCAAATATTCGCCGCGCCCCAACACTCCTTCGCTCTCCATGCCCGATTCCGTCCCCGAAGAGGAGAAATCCCGCCGCCTCCAGATCCTCCTCGATCGCCAGCGCGAAATCCAGCGCGTCAATTACGAAAAGCATCTCGGCCAGGTGCTGGAGACCATGGTCGAAGGCCTCAATCCTGCCCGCGCCCAGATCATCGGCCGCACCTCGCAGAACAAAACGCTCAATTTCACCACGTCGCAGCCCATCGCCCCCGCGCCCGGCGTCTACCTGCCCGTGCGGGTGACAAAAGCCTTCCCGAACAGTCTGGTTGGAGAAGCGGTTGTGCAGTGAGGGTCTCATGGAAGTCGAAATGAAAATCCGCGGTCTCATGGTCGACCCCTCGACCAACACGCCCGTGCTCATCCTCAAAGACCCCAACAGCGAAGCCGTCCTCCCCATCTGGGTCGGCCCCTACGAGGCCACCGCCATCTGGATGGAAATCGAGAAATCCTCCACCGCCCGCCCCCTCACCCACGACCTGCTCAAAAATCTCGTTGCCGGCCTCAACGCCCAGGTGCAGCGCGTGGTCGTCTCCGAACTCCGCGGCGACACCTTCTACGCCGTTATCTGGATGGAGCAGAATGGCGAAGTCGTCGCCCTCGATGCCCGCCCCTCCGACGCCCTCGCCCTCGCCCTCCGCTCCGACTGCCCTATTTTCGTTGCCGAAGAAGTGCTGCAGGCCGCGAAGGTGCTGCCCAGCCCCGCCGATGCCCAGCCCAACGAACAGGACCTCCGCCGCTGGCTCGAAAACCTCGGCGACGAGGACATGGGCAAATACAAAATGTAGTTTCCTGAGTCACTAATTATTAGTTCCCTGAATCATTGATTTCGTTAAGGAATGGTCTTCGTTTTTGTATCGGGCCACGACTTCAGTCGTGTCGAAAAACCGCAAAAGAAAAAAGGGCTGCAGCCCCTGTCCGCGCAGCGGGATGCGCGCAGCGCATCGACGGTAGAAGCCCCGGCTTTTAAGCCGGGGAAATCGCGCCGGTTCAAAAACAGGGGCTTCAGCCCCGGCTCGCAAAACCATGCGGGTGCCCCATCCGAGCCGGTGTTGCTCGGGTGGGCGTAGCGGGCGCCCCACTGAGGCTGGTTCTGCCTGGGAGGGTTCTCACGACACACCCCGGAAAAACACCAGGAGCAAGGGATTTTCGTATCAGGGCACGACTTCAGTCGTGCCGTAAGCGGCCGAAAATACGTCGGGCTTGATCCCCTGAGAAGTGTTCTTCGACCCACCTCATGCGTCAATCTCTAAAAGGAACTTCAGACTCGGGACAGTAGCTTCCTGTAATGTTTTGTAATAGTTTGCAAGTGCCGGTTACGAAAGGTCACACTACTTCCGTTATCTTGTTCCCCCCTGGCTCGGACCACTACAAATGGACGCAGTTAACAACGCAGATCTGGGGAACGGGGCTGACCGGAGGCGGGCAACTGCGTCCACAGCCCCCATTTTTTGTGTTTCTTGCGGATCCGCCGGAACTCCCCTCTGCAGATTCCCTCTCAACCTTCCCCGCCCGCCCCGCATCGTACTGTCGGGGCCGCGTGCGGTTCCGGCAACCGAAACGCCGCGTGGAGCGCCGGCCCACCCAGCCTTGGAGAATCCTCTGTTTCCGTGTCGCCCTAGCCAGAATCGCGAACTATCCAGGCCCGCAAGCCACGGCTTGTAACCAGATTGCGGTAGCATAGCGTGGGTTACCGTGATCGCATTTTTTCAACGGGAGAATGACAGAAATGAAAAGACTTTTGATTGCTGCTTGCATGTTGGCTCTCACCGTCCCCGGATTCGCTCAGAGCCAGAAGATTTTGCAGCGCCTCGATGCTGCCCGCAACACCATCACCGAAATCATGGCTGTCCCCGACCGGGCCATCCCCAATTCCATCCTCGCCCAGGCCACCTGCGTCGGCGTTGTCCCCGGCCTGGTCAAAGGCGCCTTCATCTTCGGCGCTGAATACGGCCAGGGCGTCGTCACCTGCCGCACCGGTCACGGCTGGAGCGCCCCCGTCTTCATCCGCATGGCCGGCGGATCCTGGGGCTTCCAGATCGGCGGCCAGGGCACCGACCTCGTCCTCGTCGCCGTCAACCAGCGCGGCATGCAGGACCTGCTCCAGAGCCAGTTTAAGATTGGCGCCGGAGCCTCCGCCGCCGCCGGCCCCGTCGGCCGCGACACCAGCGCTTCCACCAACTGGAAGCTCCAGTCCGAGCTGCTCACCTGGTCGCGCACCAAGGGCCTCTTTGCCGGCGTCGATCTCAGCGGCGTTTCGGTCAGCCAGAATATCGGCGACACCGATTCCCTCTATGGCAACACGCCCCACTCCTTCCAGACCATTCTCGATGGCGGCGTTCCCGTGCCCGATCCCGCCCGTCCCTTCGTCCGCACCGTCGCCAAGTACTTCCACTCCGTCCAGTAGCAGCGCATCCCGCGCTTCCGCCTGAACCGTATCGCCTGAGCGAGCCCGCGCAGTCCACCGCCGCGGGCTCCGCCACGCAATCCCAAAACGAAGCCGCATCGGGTTTCCCAGCTTTGCAGGGGCACGGCTTCAGCCGTGCCGCAAGAGCCCCGGAATCCAGGGGGCTTCCCCTGAGGCAGGGTTTTCCAATCCCAGGCGAAAGAACCTGGCTCCTTGCAGCTGCGGCGCCATCCGCTGGCCTCAGATGACCCTCCATTGACACTGTCGATTCCTCCGCATCGAATGCAGAATGGATGCAGGCATGAGTGAACCGGGCGTGATCCAGCCGCAACCGATCGATGCGTGAAGCCCTCGAATTTGTCTTTGCGTGGACGCTGCTGAACCTGCTCGGCATCCTGCCCCGTCCCCTCGCCCGCGCCGCCGGAGCCGCCATCGGCGCCCTCGCCTGGCTGCTGCTCCCGCGCCTGCGCCAAACCGGCCTGCGCAACCTCGAGCTGGCCTTCCCCGCGATGCCCCTCCCCGAGCGCCGGCGCATCCTGCGCCGCCTCTACCGCCACCTCGGCTGGCAGCTCGCCGAGTTCAGCCACATGCGCCGCTACACCCGCGACAACACCCGCAAACGCATCCGCTACGATGGCCTCGACCACTACCTCAACGCCGCCGGCCGCGGCCACGGCGTTTTCATCGTCACCGCCCACCTCGGCTCCTGGGAGCTCTCCAGCTTCTGGCACTCCCTCATGGGCTACCCCATGACCATGGTCATCCGCCGCCTCGACAATCCCCGCGTCGATCGCCTCGTCAACCGCATCCGCTGCCTGCACGGCAATCGCGTCGTCCACAAAGACGACTTCGCCCGCGCCCTGCTCTCCGCCATGCGCCGCGGCGACACTGTCGGTATCCTCATGGACACCAACATGACCCCGCCCCAGGGCGTCTTTGTCCCCTTCTTCGGCGTCCCCGCCTGCACCGCCTCCGGCCTCGCCCGCGTCGCCCTCCGCACCGGCGCCGCCGTCCTGCCCGGCTTCATGCTCTGGGAGCCCGCGGAAAAGAAATACGTCCTCCGCTTCGGCGCAGAAATCCCCCTCGTCCACAGCGGCGACGACGAAAGCGACACCGTCGAGAACACCGCCCGCTGCACCGCCGCCATCGAAGACGCCGTCCGCCGCTACCCCGACCAATGGCTCTGGGTCCATCGCCGCTGGAAAACCCGCCCCGCAGGCGAACCGCCGATCTACTAGACCGCATCGGCATGCGGCTGGCAGCGCAGGTGTCAGGCCCCGGTTTGCGTTTCCTCCAGAGGAACGACGCGGCCTGCGGCGCGAAGATACCGGACAAGGTGGTCCAGCGGAGACTTGGGAAGGAAATCGCCCAGCGTCAGCAGGTCGTGGTCGCGAGACTCCGGCAAAAGGCTCTCCGGCAGGCGGCCCAGCGCCGCAACCAGCGTTTCTCTGCGCATGGGAGCCACAAAAATGGTCACGTCGGTGTAGAGCAATCGGCCGAAGCTCTCCAGCACGGCGCCGGGCAGCGACACATACACCCTCTCTTCCATGTTCTGAAGAATCATCGAGAGCCACAGAATCACCCGGATCGGCGCAGCGGTGTAGCGGCGAAGGTAGTTCAGAACCTCATAGCCCTCCGCGTAGTCGGTGACCACAACCGTGCCTAAAGGAGCAAGCTGTTCCACCAGCGCCAGCAGTTCCGCGTTATCGGAAGCAGCCGCGCCTTCGAGACTGGGAGTGGTCACATCGAGGACGGCTAAAGGTTCACGGTCGGAGGGAATCCCTTCAGCCAGGAACTTCTGCCGCGCGGCCTGAATGGCCTCGGCGGCAGAGGGGCCGGGATGGCCGCGTAAAGTGCGCTGCACGATGAGGGGACGCTTGCGCAGAGGAGTGGCCGGCTCCACCACCTGAACGCTGGAGTCGAAGACCAGAGCTCGGCACATGCCGGCGCGCAGCAACTCCAGGCACCACAGGCGCGAGTCTTCACCGGCGAAAACGGGGCCCGTTACTTCGAGAACGTCGATTTCGATCCGTTCGCGGGACAAATCGTCGAACAGGCCGGCAAGAAACATCGCCCGCGAAGACCGCTGGCGCAGCGAGGCATAGATCAGATTGACGCCCAGCGTGCCAATGGCCTGCTGCTGCAGCTGCGCGGTCGAATCGCCGAGATTGATGTGCAGAACAATCTGATTGGGCTGGCCCTCCGGTTCAGCCTGGAAACGGAAACCGAGCCAGCCGTGTTGCTCATTCGTTCCCTGGTAATTCCGCGTGGCGACGGTGTCCGCAAAAACGAAAAATCGGGTATGGGCGCCACGCGCCTCGGCCAGCCGGTCGAGCAGCAGCCGATATTCGCGATCCAGCATCGCCACCAGCCGCTCCCTCGAGACGTAGCGCGTGCCCGCGCCGTACGTGTCGTCGCTCACCGTCTTGTCGTAGGCTGAGATGGCCTGCGCCACCGTTCCCGAAGCCGCGCCCACGCTCAGAAACCAGCGCGCCACTTCCTGACCCGCTCCAATCTCGGCAAACGTCCCGTAGTAGCAAGCCTCCAGATTGATGGCCAGGGCCTTGGCGTGAGTGTCGGTGGATGGCCGGGGGGCGGGGGTAGACATGGGCGGCTCCGTTGTGCGGAATTCCGGATGCGCGGGAGTATAGCGCACGCGATTGTCGCCTGCTCCAATACGAATCCCCCCTACTCGGCCCGCGTTCACACCCCCCAATTAATTCCGAGTCGCGCCTGCTTCACCCCGATCAACTCAGCTTGTCTGTGGGATACTGCGGCACAGGCCGATGAAACGCACTCCCATGCATGAATGCAACGCCGCATCCCGCAGACACAGAAGCTACGCAGCCCGGGCGCTGGTTCTTGCCCTGTGCGCGCTCGTCGCAACCGCTGCTGCTCCTGCGCAGACCAACCCTGACCGGAACCGGCAGCCCGTCATGCCCGCCAACCTGCCCGATCCGCTGCTATTTGCCGACGGAACGCCGGTCGCCACGCCGGCCCAGTGGCCCCGGCGAAGGCAGGAACTGCTCCAGCTCCTGACCGAGCAAATGTATGGACGCATGCCGGGGCCTCCCGCGCACATGCGCTTCCACGTTTTCGATCTCGACCGGCACGCGCTGGGTGGCAAAGCTACGCGCGAGCAGGTTTCCCTTCTCTTTACCGGCGAGGAAGACGGGCCGCGCATGGACCTGCTGCTCTACATTCCCAATCGGGTGCCGCGGCCGCCGGTTATTCTGGGGTTCAATTTCTGGGGCAACGAAACCATCGGCTCCGATCCCGGGATACGTATCTCCGACCGCTGGGTGGAGTCCGGGCCCACTTCTTACCTCGATTTGTCGTGTGTCAGCAACAACCGCGCCACCGCGGCGTGCCGCGGCATCGACGCCGGGCGCTGGCCGGTCGGGAAGATTCTCGATGCCGGGTATGCGTTAGCCACCGCGTATCGCGGCGATCTGGATCCTGACCGGAAAGACGGCTACAACGAGAGCATCCGCAGTGCCTGGCCGCAACTGGCGCAGGGAGGCGATAACTTCTCCACCATTGCCGCCTGGGCCTGGGCCATGAGCCGCGCCCTCGACTACCTTGAGCGCGATCCCCTCGTCGATGCCCATCGTGTCGTCGCCTTCGGATGGTCGCGGCTCGGCAAGGCCGCCATCTGGGCCGGGGCCACCGACCCGCGTTTTGCCGCAGTCATCAGCAACGAGTCCGGCGCCGGCGGAGCCAAAGTATTCCACGACGTGCACGGCGAGACCGTGCAACTGCTGAATACGCGGTTCCCGTACTGGTTCTGCCGGAACTTCAGCCAGTACAACGGCCGCGACGCCGAGTTGCCCTTCGATCAGAATGAGGTGCTGGCCCTCATCGCTCCCCGGCCCCTCTACATCGCCAGCGCCATCCTCGATGAAAACGCCGACCCGCAGGCCGAGTTCCTCGGGGCGCTCGCGGTCACCCGCGTGTATCGCTTCCTCGGAAGCACAGGTCTGCCCACGACCGCATGGCCGCCGGTCAACCACCCCGTCCTGGGCCGGGTCAGCTACCACGTTCGCAGCGGGGAACACAGTGTGACGGACTTTGACTGGGAGCAGTATCTGCGTTTTTGCAACACCTGGGTGAAACCCAACGTGGTGTACCGGAAGTACGTTAAATAACTGTTCTTTGATTTTGTATCAGGGCACGACTTCAGTCGTGCCGTAAGCGGCCGAAAAATCGTTGGGCTTTAGCCCCTGAAGGACGTTTTTCCAGTTTCCTGAGTCATCAATTTCGTTAGGGAATGGTCTTCGTTTTTGTATCGGGGCACGACTTCAGCGGGGTCCCCGGCGAGCTTGCTCGCTGGGGTACGAGTCGTGCCGTAAGCCGCTGAAAATGCGCCGGGCTTCAGCCCCTGCGGGTTGTTCTTCGAACCATCTCGATTCGTCGCATTGTTGAGTGAATTTCAGAGACAGGAAACCCGGTACGAGTTCCCGGTAAATGCCTGTCGATGTCGATCCAGCGCTGACCAGGCCCTGCCTTCAAATTCGCTCATCAGCGAACCTTTGTCGCTCCCGCATGCGATTGCTTGGCCGCAATCCACGCCGCCGTGCGCCGCCGGATGTACTCGCTGTACTCCTGGCTCGTCTTCATCTCCGGCAGGGTCGAATGGACGCCGCCTCTCTCGTCGGGAACCGGCAACTGCGAAAGCAGGTCGGCATGAACCTGCTGCAGGTGCGACGGGATAGTCGTGTCGAGCTTCACGTCGGCAGCCGCAGCCGCGACCGGAACCGTCACCCCGGCCAGTGGATCGTCCGTGCGCGGCGTCGCCAGCGTCAGCACCGCGCTCACGTCCTGGGCCGCGGCATCGCGTGCGGTCAGGTTCGCCACTCCCCATCGGTTCTCAACTGTCTTCAGGATGGAGGTGTGATCGAGCGGCGTCGTTCCTGCGGCTACGCGAAACACCGTACCCGCCGCAATCAGCGGCGATACCAGCACTGTCGGCACCCGCGGACCGAACCGCGTGAAGTCGAAGCCGTACTCGCCCACGGAGTCGTCCGGCGGCGTTGCGCCCAGCGGCGGCGGAACATGATCGTAGCAGCCGCCGTGTTCGTCGTAAGTAACGATCAAAAGTGTCTGCTTCCAGTTCGGGCCGTTGCGCAGCGCGTAGTACACATCGTGAATGAGCTGCTCGCCCAGCGCCACGTTGTAGTTCGGGTGCTGGCTGTTTCCTGCCGCGCCCCAGCTCGGCTCCAGAAACACGTAGGACGCCAGCGTGCCATTCGCCGCCGCGGCCTGAAAGTCCGTGAACAGGCCGAAGTGGCTGTCGTCGGCATCCACCGTATCCGTAAAATCCTGCCGTGTGAGCGGCGGCTCGCTGTAACCGTAGATCGACCAGCTCACGTTGGCGTTCGAGAGCGCGCTGTAGATCGTTGGGCAGGTGTACTTCTCCGTCTTGTCGTCCATGTGGCCTTGCGATGTCCCCGCGTTCACAAACGCGCGATTGGGCAGCGTCTCGGTGGGAACCGATCCGAACCACTGGTCGCAGACCGCAAAGCCCGTCGCCAGGCCTGAAAGCACGGGAAGCGTCGCCGGCGTGAACATGTTCATGATGTCGTTCGCCGTCGTGCCCGGCAAGATCGACCAGTTCTCCTGCGCCTCCCATCCCAGCGTGTACGAGTAGTCCGTCACGAATCCCTGGTTGGTCGCGTTGGCTGGCGATGGAGCGGTCGTGGTGCCGAATAACTGCGAGTTCGTGGCCGAGTAGCCTTCTCCGGGATCCGAGCCGGGCATATAGTAAGCGTTCGCGTCGCTCGCCTGAATCTGCGCCACGGGAACCGCGTTCCCACTGCTGTCGGGATTGCTCTCCTTCCCCGTCAGTCCATCGAACGGCGCACCCGTCGGAGACACATTTCCCTGCGCGGTGTAGAGAAAGCCCAGCATGTGGTCGAACGAGCGGTTCTCCAGCATCAGAACCACGATGTTGTTGATGGAACTCAGCGGGCTTGTCGCCATGGCGGATGCCTCCTCGCAGGGGAATCTGGAGTCTCATAACTCCGCGATGGTCCGTTGTAACACACCTTCGATGAAACGAAAGCTACACTGCGACGCGCCGCGAGACCGCACCTGACTCGCGAAACGCCTGGAAAGCCATGAAGCGGTCTCCGGGAAATAGCTTCGTTCTTTTTACCCTGCCGTAGCCAGCCTGGCGCAACTGGCTCACAAGTTCATCCTCGGCCGGCAGCCGCCCGGCCCCGCGGGTGGCCGCGCCCCACAGGTTCAGCGCCTCCGCGGCTGGGCTGCCTCCCTGGCAGCACGTGGTCAAAAGCAGAAATCCGCCCCGTCTGAGAAAGCTTCCGATATGTTCGAGCAGCGCCACGCGCTCTTCGACCGGGAAGTAGTAGATGTTGTTGTAAAGCGTCGCCACGTCGAACAGTTCGCCCGGCGCCTTCGCGCGCATGTCGCCATCCTCGATCCTGACGCGGCTCTCCAGCCCCCAGCCGCGGAGATTCGTCCGCGCCACTTCAGCCACCGCTGGCTGTAACTCCACCCCAAGCGCGGTCAGCGAAGGATTTCTGCTGGCCGCGTAGCGCAGATAGATTCCGGAGCCGCAGCCGATCTCGAGCAGACGCAGCGCCCCCTGCGCCGGGAAGGTACGCCGAATCGCTTCCGCCTGGAAGGCTTCGAGCACGCGAGAGGAGCGGGCAATCAGCTCTCCGTCCTGGTCGGCCAGGCTCCACAGCTCCCCGCTGCGCAGCTTCGGCAGGGTCGCGCACAGCAGCTTGTGGTGCAGCCCGGCAACCTCCTCCACCATCGCCAGTGCGGGGTCGTTCTCCGGCCGGGCCAGTGCTTGGGCCAGCCCGCGCAACGCGTAGCCGCTCGGCCCCAGGCGCAGCAGCCGCAGGCGGACCCCCATCTGCAGCCACGCCTCCAGCGCCTCTCTTCCCTGGCCGTCAGCAGCAAAGAACGCCGCCAGAGAATCGAAAGTGGCCGGCCCATCGGCCAGCCGGCTGAACAGACCGGCCTCTCCGGCCGCGGCCAGCCAGGTGAGCTTATAGAAAGATTTGAGCTCGGCGCCCACGCCCAGAAGTGCGGGTAGCCGGCCATCGCGCAGCAGACGGAGAAACGGCTTGACGAACATCGTCCTCATTATGATGGATCGCTCACGGCAAACGAACCGGCGGGAGCAGGGTAGCCCCTGCCGGGTGCCTCACACTGGCGTTGGGGTGGGTGAAATCGCGCGCCAGCGCGACAGCCCGTTGCAGAAGCCCACAACCTCACAGCCTGCCGACAAACTCGATTCGCATCGCGGCGACCCCCTCAATCCGCCGCCGCGCCCGGTTTCACTGCCTCCCGTTCGTCCACCCCATCCTGCGTCGGCCACCCCGGCAGTTTCTGGCTGCCGTAGATCAGCCGCACGCCGCTGGTGTACATAAAGTACGCCCACACCCACTGCGACAGCACCGCCAGCCGGTTGCGAAATCCAATCAGAAAATAGATGTGCACCGTCAGCCACGTTACCCACGCCGGAAACCCGCTCCAGTGCGCCCTGAACGGCCACTCCACCTTCGCCACCGCAGCCTGCCGCCCAATCGTCGCCATGTCCCCTTTGTCGAAATAGTGAAACGGCCGCCGCGGCTCGTGGCTCAGGTCGGCCGCGATCATCCTCGCCACGTGGTCGCCCATCTGCATCGCCGGCTGCGCCACCCCCGGCACCTGGCGGCCCTCCTGCTCGAAGTGCGCCAGGTCGCCGCAAACGAAAATCTCTCCGTGCCCCTCCGGATTGAGCGTGCCGTTCACCAGCACGCACCCGCGCTTGTCCGTCTCGACGCCCAGCATCTTCCCCAGCGGCGAAGCCTGCACCCCCGCAGCCCACAGCGTTACCGCCGCCTCGATGCGCAGATCGCCCGCCATCACGTAGCCCGGCCCCAGCTCGGTCACCTGTTTGTTCGTGTGTACCTCGACGCCCAGCCGCGTCAGCTGCTCTTCGGCTTTCTTCGATAAGTCCGCCGGATATGCCCCCAGCACTCGCGCGCTGCCCTCGATCAGCAGCACCCGCGCCTCCGCCGGATTGATGTGCCGAAAATCCCGCCGCATGTACCGCCGCGCGATGTCGCAGATCGCCCCCGCCAGCTCCACCCCCGTAGGGCCCCCGCCGATCACCACAAAGTTCAGCGGATGATGCGTCCCCGTCTCCAGCATCTCCCGCTCCGCCAGCTCAAAGGCCAGCAGCACCCGCCGCCGGATCTCGATCGCGTCCTCGATCGTCTTCAGCCCCGGCGCCAGCGGCTCCCATTCGTCGTGCCCAAAATACGAATGCGTCGCGCCCGTGGCCAGCATCAGGTAGTCGTACCCTATCTCCGCGCCGCTCGCGAAGCGCACCCGCCGCCGCTCCAGGTCGAAGCCCACCGCCTCGTCCATCAGCACTTCGGTATGCGCGTTGTGCCGCACCATCGTCCGGATCGGCGACGCGATATCTCCCGGCGACAGCACTGCCAGCCCCACCTGATACAGCAGCGGCTGAAACGTGAAGTGATTGCGCCGATCCACGATCGTCACGTCCACCGGCAGCTTCGCCAGCGCCTTCGCCGCATGCGTGCCGGCAAAGCCGCCCCCGATAATCAGCACCCGAGGCCTGCGATGCAGTCTGTCTGTCGCCATCGGCTCCTCGCTTTCCAGGCTCCTGCCCCTGTTAAAACAGATGCGCGCCGCGCCGAAACGATCATCTCAGTTTCGCGCCTGTTCCCGATTCTCCTGGCATCCCGCCCCCGTTGTCTTCCGCTCCTCCGTCCCCGCCTGAGATAGCGCAGCGAATCCGGCAAACCCCTAAGTAACAGCCAGCGTCCTGAGTCATTAATTTCGTCAAGGAATTGTCTTCGTCTTTGTATCAGGGCACGACTTCTGTCGTGCCGTAAGCGGCCGAAAATACGTTGGGCTTTAGCCCCTGAGGGGTCTTCTTCGACCCACTTCGATGCGTCGATCAGCGAAAGGAACTTCAGACTCGGGACGCTGGAGCCTGTTATTAACTTTCCCGCGGCCGGCGTTCTGCCCCAGTGCGCCAAAAGCTGGCGCGCTGCGGTGGAAGCCTGCGGGCTGGGGCCAATTTTCCCCATTTCGTCGTCGCTCGTCGCTGAGATACACCCGGTATCTGCCGCTCCTCGCTCCTCGAACTGCGAAAAATGGGCTCGCAGCGCCATCCGCGCGAAAGTTAATAACAGCCTCTAAGTGAATATCTCCGCGGACTAAGGTTAAAATATCTTCAACGCGATGAATCCACCGCCCGCGCCCGGCCCCAGTCAGAACGATCTCCTCGTCTTGCACAATGTGGCGCGCGCCCTCACCTCAGAGCTCGACCTCGATTCCGTTCTCCGCGCCATTATGCGCCAGATGGAACAGTTCTTCCGCCCCGAGCAGTGGTCCCTGCTCATCGTCGACGAAGCCCGCCAGGAGCTCTTCTACGCCGTCATCGTCGGCCACTCCGAAGCCGGCCTGCGCGAAGTCCGCGTGAAAATGGGCGAAGGCCTCGCCGGCTGGGTCGCCCAGCACGGCGAAACCCTCATCATCCCCGAGGCCCAGGACGATCCCCGCCTCAAAAGCGAGCGCCGCTTCCGCATCCGCTCCGCCATCTGCATGCCCCTGCGCTCCCGCCACCGCACCCTCGGCGTCATCCAGCTCTTCAACTGCCAGGTGGAGAACCTCGCCGACGACACCATCTCCTTTCTCCACCTGCTCTGCGACTACGGCGCCATCGCCATCGAGAATGCGCGCGCCGTCGAGCGCATTCAGGAGCTCACCGTCACCGACGACTGCACCGGCCTCTATAACCAGCGCCAGTTATACCGCGTGCTCAGGACCGAGAGCGAGCAGGCCGGCGCCGCCGGCGGCGCATTCAGCCTCGTCTTTATCGACCTCGATCGCTTCAAGCGCGTCAACGACGAGCATGGCCACCTCGCCGGCAGCCGCGTGCTCGCCGAATTCGGCCAGGCCGTCCGCTCCCTCGTCCGCTCCGGCGACTCCGTCTTTCGCTACGGCGGCGACGAATTCATCGTGCTCCTGCACGGCGCCGGCCCTGAAGAAGCCGAGCGCATGGCGCGCTATCTCCACAAGACCCTGCGCCGGCGCACCTTCCTCGCCGCCGAGGGCAGGGAAGTCTCCATCCGCGCCAGCTACGGCGTCGCCGCCTGGCCCTCAGACTCCGCCGACGTCAACGAGCTCATCCGCAAAGCCGATGCCGCCATGTACTCCGTGAAAGGCACCACCCGCGACAACGTCGCAACCGCCTCCAGGCTCAAACGCCGCAGCTAGCGCGGTGCCGCCGAACTCTCCTGGCCGTTGTCATCCCGAACGCCCTGAGCTCTGTGCTCTGAGCTCTGTGCTCTGACCCCTGAGCTCTGTGCTCTGAGCTCTGAGCTCTGTGCTCTGTGCTCTGACCCCTGACCCCTGAGCTCTGTGCTCTGTGCCCTGAGCTCTGTGCTCTGTGCCCTGAGCTCTGTGCCCTAACCGTCACCCGAACCGCGCCCGCCCCACCGTCCGCCGGAAATCCTCGCCGCGCATCTCCACCACCACGCACATCTCCGCCAGCCGCGAGCGCATCCGCTCGCCGATCCGGTCCCCCAGCGTCTCCTCGCGCGCCGCGCGCCCCGCCGCATTTCCGTTGCCGTTGCCCGCCGGAGGCGCGTCCGCATAGTTCGTCGTGATCAGCGTGGTGCGCTTGTCGTTGTAGCGCGTGTTCAGCACCAGCGCCACCATGTCCCACACCCAGTCCGTCGGCCGCGCCGCGCCCAGCTCGTCCAGCACCAGCACCTCGGCGTCGAACACCGGCCGCAGAATCTCCATCTCCGTCGTCGCCACCTGCGGATTCCACGAGTGCTGGATCTGCTTCAGCAGCTCGCGATAATCGCAGAACAGTCCCTCCACGCCCTTCTCCACGATGAGCGCATGCAGAATGCCCACCGCCAGATGCGTCTTGCCCACCCCGACCGACCCGGTCAGCAGCAGCCCGCGCCCGCCCGTCGTGACCGGGTAGCCTTCCACAAAACATCGGGCATGGAACAGAGCAGCTTCAAGAGAAGGGTCCGCCTTTTCGAAACCGGTATGGTAGCTGTCCAGCGAGCAGTGCTCGTACCGCGCCGGAATCCCCGCCCGCCGCAGCAGCCGCGCCGCGCGCTGCTCCGCCTGGCACGCGCACGCCTCGACGGAACGCACGCCGCCCGGGCGCACCACCTCCCGCACTCCCATCCCGCCGCACATGGGACAAATCGCACTCATCGGAAACCCCAGTATCGCAGCTTCGCCGCCGTGGAAAAGACGCCGCCAGTGTGGGGAAGCGAGACGCGGGCGCCCTGCGCCCTGTGCCCTGTGCTCTGTGCCCTGCGCTCTGTGCCCTGCGCTCTGTACTTTGAGCCCTGCGCTCTGAGCTCTGAGCTCTGCGCTCTGAGCTATGCTGGTATTGCCCAAACCAGGCGAAAACGATCGCAACGACCGAGCCTGCGAGGTCGCACACCATGTGCAGAAACATCAAAACCCTTTTCAACTTCGATCCCCCGGTGACGGACGACGAAATTCGCGCCGCCTCGCTGCAGTTCGTGCGCAAGATCAGCGGCTTCACCAAACCCTCCCAGGCCAACGAAGCCGCGTTCCTCGCCGCCGTCGAAGAAGTCGCCGCCAGCTCCACGCGCCTGCTGCAATCGCTCGCCACCGCCGCCCCGCCGAAGAACCGCGACGAAGAAGCCGCCAAAGCCAAAGCCCGCGCCGCCGTCCGCTTCGGCGCTTAGATCGCTTCTACGAATACCGTGTCCGACCGGATATTCGCCGGGTGCAGCCAATCAACCGACGGCCAAATTTCAAATCCATCGCGGCTGCCCCAACTTTCCCCGGCCGCGATCCCCGAAGGTTTTGTAGCGCTACACTCGTGGAGTAATGTCGCATCCCTCCTGGAATGACAGCTACGCAGCGGGAGAGCTTCCCTGGGATACCGGCGAGCCGGATCCGCTGCTCGTCGAATTCATCGCTTCGGGTCGCATTCAGCCCACCCGGACGCTCGAGGTCGGCGCGGGTACTGGAACGAATTCCCTCTGGCTGGCCGAGCGCGGCTTCGACGTACTCGGCATCGATGTGGCCCCGCTTGCGGTCGAACGAGCCAGCGCCAGGCTGGAGGGCCGCGGCCTCGGTTGCCGTTTCGCCACCGTCGACTTTTTGGCCACCTCCCCGAGCGGGGGACCGTTTCAGTTCGTTTTTGACCGTGGCTGCTTCCATGTCTTCGATGAACCCGGGGAGAGAGCGCGTTTTGCCGCCCAGGTCGCGACCGCGCTCGCGCCGGAAGGCCTGTGGCTGAGCCTCATCGGCTCGGCAGAAGGTCCGCCACGAGAGGTTGGTCCGCCGCGACGCTCGGCGCGGGAGGTCGTTCAGTCCATCGAACCAGCCCTCGAAATTGTCGAACTGCGCAGCGCTGAGTTCCACCGTCACGGTGCGAAAGCGTGGTTCTGCCTGGCGCGCAAACGGCCTCTGGGCCCCTGACCGCATGATCCGGGGCCTGGCGCGAAGCGCGTGCCGCCCGCGGCACTGCGGTAGAAGCCCCGGCCTTCAGGCCGGGGAACGGGCGGTCGCAAACTCCCCGGCCTTCAGGCCCGGAAAACTTCATGCGGTCACAGACCCGGGGCAGTGGATAGTGCATTGCCGGCAGGATCGACACTCGTTCCGCACCATCCTGGCCTCGCTTCGGCAGCTCATTGGCTCCGGCTGCTGATCGCAGCGACGCAACCGTGGCGGCTCGCGCTGCTGCGCACATGGTGGCGCCCACTCTCATCCTCAGGTTCATGAATCGGGAAAGAAAAATCGGGATTCGCGAAAATTCCAGTTGACATTCCGGGGAAAATACACAACCATGTGGTTGTGGATAGACTGGGTGCAACATTTGCGGCTTTGTCCGATCCGACCCGCCGGGCGATCGTCCGGCGCCTCGCCCGCGGGCCTGCTGCAGTGCATGGACTGACGGAGCCGTTTGCGCTCTCGCAGCAAATGATCTCAAAACATATCGCCTGCCTGGTGCGGGCGCGGATCGTGATCAGGAAGAAGCGTGGACGAGAGAGTATCTGCACGCTCAGGCCACAGGCCATCAAGGCCGTCAGCGACTGGGCGATGAGTTATCGGCAATTCTGGGAAGAGAGTTTCGACAAACTGGATGCAGTTGTAACTCAAATGAAAAAAACGGAGGATGGACATGGCAAACAGCACGGTGAATGAGACTGAGCGGATGGTTGTGACGCGGGTTTTCGATGCCCCACGCGAACTGGTCTGGAAGGCGTGGACAGACCCGAAGTACGTGATGCAGTGGTGGGGACCGAAGGGCTTTACTGCGCCCGTTTGCGAGATGGATTTTCGCGTGGGAGGAAGACTCCTCTGCTGCATGAGAGCGCCGGATGGGCAGGAGTTCTGGAATGCGGTGGAATACCACGAGATTGTTCCGTACGAGAAGATCGTCTCCCTGATGTACTTTGCCGACTCGAAGGGAAACAAGATCGAGCCTGAGCAATTAGGAATCGAACACGAGGCGATCGACGGTGCGTACGACGTGACCATCTTTGAGGATCTCGGAAACGGCCGGACGAAACTTACCTTCATTGGAAACGAGCCCATGGAGAGCGCGAAAAACAGCGGTCAAATGGAGGGCTGGAACCAGATACTCGATAAACTTGCTGCGGTGATCGCGGGGCTGGCGCAGGCGAAATAAGAAGTCCGGATCGTCGTCGCGCGCGAATCCTGAACTTCCGGAACAAATCCGGGTGCCCCACCCTTGTCGCTCGGCTTTTCGAGCGACAGGGTGGGAGCCCGCCGCACGCCCGGGTGGGTGACGGCTCAGTTTCCCGTCTGCCGGCCATCGCTCCACAACATCAGGCGACAGCCCCCTCGGACGTCATCCGAAGACTTACCCAAAAGTCCGCCCGTGAATACAAATCGACTTGCCGATGCAAATCCGCCGCCAATGCGCGACTCGGCGATTTAGCATCAACTGGCACTTGCAGTGCTTGAGTGTCCTTAGAGGCTGTTATTAACTTTCGCGCGGCCGGCGTTCTGCCCCAGTGCGCCAAAAACTGGCGTACCGGGGACCCCACTGCGGACGAAAATCGGGCCAGACGAAGCCGAGCCCGAAGGCTGTGGCGGGTCCACTGTCGAGGGCGAGAATGAAGTATGGCCCATTTTCCCCGCAACCCAGGGGGCTGGGGCCCATTTTCCTCATTTCGTCGTCGCTCGTCGCTAAGATACACCCGGTATCTGTCGCTCCTCGCTCCTCGAACTGAGAAAAATGGGCTCCCAGCGCCGGTCGTGGGAAAGTTAATAACAGCCTCTAGGGTTCCGCTCAGATAAGTGAACCATTACGCGCGATAGAATGATGACCAGATCGATCAGCTCCTTTGTACGAAGGTAAAAGGAGGCATTCTGGACCATTCAGTTCTTGGATTCTATGAACCACTTGCCGCCCACTATCACCTGATCTTCGAGGACTGGGACCGAGCAATTGACCGCCAGGCGAAGGTGCTCAATAAGCTCTTGGCGGAGCAGTTCGCGAATCAGCGCCTCAGGATTCTGGATCCCGCCTGTGGTATCGGAACCCAGGCTTTGGGATTCGCAAAGTCTGGCCACATGGTCACTGCTTCGGATCTGAGCGCAGCAGCCGTGACGCGTGCCAGACACGAGGCTGGAGTTCGCGGTCTGGATATTACATTCGCCGTGTCAGACATGACGTCGATGTCGGAAATTCCTGGAACCGATTTCGATGTGATCGCCGTGCTGGACAACGCTCTGCCGCACCTTTGCGAGGCTCAGGTTCGGAGCGCACTCACGACCATTGCCTCGAAACTCGCACCCAATGCCTTGTTCATCGCGAGTATACGGGATTATGACGAGGTTCTGAAGCAAAGGCCGGCAATGCAACAGCCCGCGTTCTACGGGGATTCGGGCACTCGGCGCATCGTTCATCAGGTCTGGGACTGGATCGATGAGAGAAGATATGTCGTTCACCTTTACATCACGCTGCAATCGACTCGGGCGTGGACGGCACATCACTTCGCCTCTGAATACCGCTGCATCTTGCGCAGCGAACTATGCGATGAGCTGGAGGCTGCTGGCTTTAGAGACGTGCAGTGGCTGCTGCCAGGCGACAGCGGCTATTATCAGCCGATCGTTCTTGCGAGGCGGGGTTCAACAGACCGTCGAACCTGATTGACGCATTCAGGCCAATGCGATCATTGAGAGTAGCCGGCCGGAAAAAAGGAATTAAGCCCCGCCAACCGCCCCTACCCCTACAAAACAACCTTCAGCCTCGCCCTCGCCCCCACCCCTCACCTACCCAGTAGTGTCCTAATTTGAAATCCACAGGCTCAGTCTCCGATTGCAGCAGACAACGTGCTGCGGACCCATTCGGAGACGGTTTGGCCACTGGCCTTCGCCGCTCCCTCCACCCGCTTACGATCCTCCGGGCTGAATCGTACCGGCACGATGCTCCCCTTGGCTGCGCCTTTGGGCAGCTTCGGCCTTCCCGGTTTCCGCTTCTTCTCAATTGCTCTTGGCACGGCTCTTATACTCCTGAAGGATTGCGGCCTGAACCGCAGTTTGGGGCGAGACTACGGGCGGGATGTGCAAGACGGTCACATATCGCATCGGATTCGATGGGTCGCCCGTCTCATGCGCCCAGGCGTAAATCCTGTTCGCCTTGGGATGTCCGCTCAGGCCGAAGACTTCGACGATTCCATCCCAGACAACTCGCCCCTGGAACTCCTCGCACACAGGCACGCTGTGAATGTGCCTCGCTCTCGCTCCGTGGAGTTTGTAGATCACATCGCACAACTCAACGATTTCTCTGGTTCTCATGGGTCTATTCCGCGAGAAGACCATCGAGCATTTCATCCGCCAAACTCTCCGGTGCCCGTGCGATCAAAGTCTGCTGAAAGACAACTTTCCCATCTGGTTTTACGAAGAGAGCGCAACTACCATCTGTTACGTGGGCTCCTACATCACCGCTGTAACGCCACTTCAGAGCATCTGGGGATGTTGTTGCAGAGAACTCTGCTGTGAGATCGGTGACGCGACCCTCAAATTCAAATCGGACTTCCAAGCGATTTGCAACGACATCCTTAACTCGCATGATAACCATGCGATAGTTTTCGTTGAGAGAGATGGCGGATTTCTTAACGCGCTCGCACAAAGCTATCCATAACGCCGGACTCTGCTCTTGAAGAAGCCTTCTCTTCTCCGACAGAATGTCGTCATCACGCTTTTTGTTGATCGTTCTGCTGCGTAACCGCTCTGCGGCCTTTTGTCCCCAATCCAATGCCATACACAAGCCTCCCTCACCTGTTCCATATGTAGCAGATACTTCAAACGCCACCCGGAGATTCATACCGCCGCCTCCACCAAATCTCCCACGCTCCAGAAATCCTGCGTGACGCCAGCCGCCATTGCCGGGGTGCAGCGGAGGGTATTGTGACGGCGGCAGAAATTGTAATAGGCGAAATGCAGCCCTACCGCCGCCTCGAAGTTCTCGCGCTTCTTGCTGAAGGCGTGGGTAAGCCGGGTGAGCCGCCGCACGTGCAGCCGCGTGGTCGCGTTCAGACGCTCGACATAGCTGGTCGAAATCAGGTCCATGTTGGGATTGCCGCAAATGACCTTCTTCTCGCTCGAAATGACTTCGGGAGGGCTGTACCGCCGTTGATCGGTCAACTGGCTTCCGTAGACCTTCACAATCTGGCCGTAGTCCACGTTGACCCCGAAAGCCTGGTCAATGGCGTCCACGTAGGCCCGCAGACCATCGGTGGAGATTTGCACCCGGTTCCGCATCCGCAGGGCCAGATCGTCCACGAAATCAATGGCGGACTTTGGGGTGCGATCCCCTACTTTGAACGCGGGAACCAGCTTGGTGTCCGAGTCAATCGCACACCACGTCCAGACGTTGCCGAATTGCGGATCGTCGCCGGGCCGGACGTTCGCATCCTTCTTGCCGATGTAGCCCCAAATCTCATCTAGCTCCAGCCGTTCGCAGGGCAAATCGCGCATCGTGCCGTCCATCAGGGCCGTGCAGCCCTGCCCCACGCGAACCCCGAGCCGCATGATCGTATCCCGATGGATGCCTGTCATGCGCCCAATAGACCGGATGCTGGACCCCTCAGCCAGTGCCGCGATTACCGCGATCTGCTTGTCTTTGTTCAGGACGCTCGCCATAAAAGCCTCAGTACAATAACTGTAATACAATTATCCACCGAAGTCAAGCGCCCTCTGATCCCGCTGCGGATCGATAAGTTTTCCAGCCTGGACCATTTCTAGGGCAAAGACGAACGCGACGCTATGCGCAGCAGCTTCCACTTCTTCGATGGCGGCGACGAAGTCATGTTCCGTAAGCGTTTCCCTAATCGGGATTCGCTTGAAAATGTGGGCATCCTTGATTGGAATCGAGATATTCAAATACCCAACGTGATGACGGGCGAGTTCCAATCTGATGTTTCCCACAATTACGGCGGTTTGCAGTGTCGTGAGAGTGGCTATGTGCTCCAAGTCCTGGGGCCCCGGAATTAGATCGGATCGAATGAGCACGTAATCCTGAAAATCTCCCTTTGGGCGTCCGATAAACATCTTCGTCCCGCTGTCCACAGTAACGAGGTAGCGAAAATAGGCTGTCTCCACAGGGGATTTTTTCACCGCATACTGAAAATTATTCAGCCAATCCCGAACGCATATTTCAATGTTTTTGACATTCGGTATGACGCGGCGCGGCGGAAGCCTTCGGATTGCATCAATAGCCAATACGATGAAAGCGGCCAAGGCGAACGCCGTCAGACCGAGCAGCAGCGGTTTGGTCCAGACTGATTGAACATGCGCCAGATAGGTCACAGCCACCCCCGGAATGAGTGCGAGGATGACGGCACCAAGGATGGATTGGAGAGTTCCTTCGGCCCAACGTCTGAACATAGCGCTAAACCTCCTTGTGGAGATGCTGCCATGTTTTCATATTTCTGTGATACATTTTCGCCATCATGCTGAAGAGACTGGCTGTATTGATACGCTGGAAATATCCCGCCGTTGTGTTGTTGATCCTCCTGGGGTCCGCCTACGTATCCCGTCAGTATCAGAACGCCAGCAAGCAATGCGAGAAGGAATGCACCCAGTTCAACGGCAGGATGGTTACCCCATCGGCTCATGCTGAAAACTGCGACGAATGCGAGAAGGACGCCGAGCGGCATCTGCCACGTTGGTATCGAGTTTTCTCGTGGCCCGGTGGAATAACCACTTGGGCGATATTGCTCACCCTCATGGTGATTGCCGAACAGACTAGCCAAACTAAGCGAGCCGCTGAAGCCGCGCTCGGGCAGGTTGGCCTCATGGAAGGACAACTCGGAGAAATGAAAGTGGCTAGCGAGCTTGCGCGAGAACAAATGCGAGTCATGATCGATAGAGAGCGAGCGAGGATCGAAATCCAACCCGGAGAAATCGATATTGGTTCTCCAGACAGCGATTTTTGGAACTTGGTAGGTTCTGTAAAACTCAGGAATATAGGATCGTCCCGCGCTTTCATCAAGAGATGCGGAGGGAGAATAAGCGTAGTCCCGCCATCGACTCCTCCTCCTAAAATTGAAGAGGTTATGAGTCTCAACCTGCCAGACAGTTTCATCGACCCAAGTTCCGAACCGACGCCAGCCTACATCTACAGTTGGCCAAGGATGGACGGGTACCCCGATACCTTGAGCACACTGGCTCAAAACCTGGAGGAGGACCAATTGGTGATCCGTCTTTTCGGATTTGTTGAATACGAATTTCCCGGAAAGACTATGCGCCTCAATTTTTACTACACTAAAACCCCTACTTCTCTGACCGACATGCTCCATCCGAACGCTAGCCCCAAGACCTCCGTGGAGTTGATTACGCAAGGCATGTGGTGGAATACCGGAGGAATCAGCGAATACGAAGTAAAACAGGCAGAAGAGAAGGCAACTTAGGACACTACCCACTACCCCTCCCCGCAAGCCCGCGCCACCGCCAGCTCGCCGCTCTCCGCCGCCTCGTTCCTCTCCGCATCCATCTGCCGCAGCCGCGCCTCCGCCGCCGCCATCCCGCGTTCGAATTCCTCGCCCACCGCCGGCTTCGCCGCCACCGGACCCGGCTCCGGCGCCGGATACCGCCACTTCGGCATGTCCTGCAGCTTGCCCATCTTCGAGTCCAGCAGCGCCACCCGCGGTCGCACCAGCCCCTTCTCCCACGTC
>JASHNW010000039.1 GCA_030041435.1 Acidobacteriaceae bacterium | reverse complement strand
CTGAATTTCGATCGCGCGGCAATGGAGCAGGACGGCATCCGGCTCATGCATCCGGTTCCTGAGGCCGATCTGCCGGCCACCCTGGCTCGGTACTTCTTCGCCCTCGTCCCGACCGACCCGCTGGATGGCCTGAGTCCCGCTCCGGTGGAAGCCATCGCGCGATACAGCTTGCCCAGCCGCATCCCCACCCTGGTCGTTACCTCGCAGCTGCCCATGCTCGTGGTCGGCAATCCCGTCACCTCCGCCGCTGGTTTTGTCCGGCGCTTCCGCCTCGGCGAGGTGGTGCCGTACGAGCAGAAGGCCGTCCGCAGCGCAGTCGCACGTCTGCTCAACCCCCAAACGCAGCGCGAGATTCGCCAACGCTCCCTCGCGCTCAGCCCCGGCTTTTCCTCCCGCGGCTCGGGCGAGTGGATCTGGCGATCGCTCGAGGCGGGCGCCCCCTGCGATATGCGCTATGAGACTTTGCTGCCGCCCATCAGCCAGGAACTTGCAGGAGTCATGACGCCATGACAACCACCGGGGAAAGCATGGAACTGACCGACCGGCTGGACCGGCTGGTGGATGCGGTTCGGCAGATGGATGGCGCGGTGGAATCTCTCATCCTCAATGAGACCGCCGTGCTCGATGGGCTGGCGCAGATGCTGGGGGCCGTGCATCAGCTGCAAAACCGCAACGAAGAGACTCTGAAGAAGTTCAGCGACCAGATCCACCAGTTCGGCCTGGATCTCGCCGCGCAAACGGGCGCTCGCAGTCCGCGGCGGCCCATCGTGGTCGCAGCCAGCGAATTTCATGCGCAGAATCCGGAAATTGGTCTCCTCCGGTATCTCTACTCCTTCTTCCCGGAACCGGTCGCCGTGGATGTGGGCGCGCACGTCGGCGAAATCGCTGAACAACTGCTCGACGTGGGCTACTCGGTGATCGCGTTCGAGCCCTTCCCCGCCTCGTTCGCAAAGCTCGAAGCCAAACTGCGCGAGCACGCGAACTTTCGCGCCCACCCCTGGGCAGTTGGCGAAGCCGATCAGGCCGGGCATCTGCATCTGGCATCCGATGCCGGCGGCCGCGGCGGCGACGTGTCTCTCTTTCACACCCTCGTGCCGCATTCCGCCGATGCAAATCTGCGCTTTGCCGAAAGCGTTGCCGTTCCCGTGCGCAGTCTCGGCAGTCTGGTCAGCGCAGGCACCATCCCGGAACGTATCGGGCTGCTGAAAATCGACACCGAGGGATCCGACCTTGACGTGATCCGCGGCATGGGCAGCTTGCGCGCCGCCGCGGTGATGGCAGAGTTCTGGGATGCCGAGCACGAATTCGCCAGGTCAGGGCGAGGCCGGCTCGCAGATCTGGTGTCCGAAATGCGCGCGCGCGGTTACCGCTGGCATTTGGTCATCTACCATGTCGACCAGCAGAACCTGATCTCGTATTACCAGAATCGGAGCGACACGATTCCCCATTCCTGGGGAAACGTGGTTTTCTTCGAGCATCAGGGTCTCCTGCAGGAGGCGCTCGCCTGGGTGGATGACGTGCTGCCTGCAACACGATTTCGCTGAACGGCCACCGTGAGCTATGCCGGATCGTTTCTGTTTGACCTACAGTGAGCGTGCCCGGGCCAGTCCGACCATCTTCTCGATAACGTCCGTATACGAGTAGCCGGCCTTTTTGGCTGCCATGGCAAATTCGGCGGCGCTGGAGAGCCATGGGTTCGGGTTCGCCTCGATGACGTAGACTTCCCCTTTTTTGTTCAGGCGCATATCGATGCGGCCGTAGTCGCGCAAGCCGAGGGCGCGCCAGGCGGCCAGCCCGGTGTCCTGAAGTTTTTTTGCAGTCTCCTCGTCGAGGTCTTCGACGGGCGCGGATTTTGTCACCTTGTAGGCTTCCGTCTCGTGATCGAACTTCACGTCCTGGCAGGCGATCCGCGGCGTTCCTTTGGGCAGCTTCGAGAGGTCAAGCTCAATCAGCGGAAGCACCTCGGGGTTGTCGTTGCCAAGAATGGCGGCGTAGATTTCGCGGCCTTCAATGTACTCCTCAATGAGCGCCGGGCTGTCGAATTCCTCGTGGATGTAGTGAATGCGCTCCATCAGCTCTTTAACGCTGTCGACAACCGAGCCGCTGTCGATGCCGATCGATCCGTCTTCGGAAACGGGCTTCACGATCAGCGGAAATTCGATGTCGTGGGAGTGCTCGGTGCGGCCTTTATAGGAGGTTGCGAAGTCCGGGGTCCTGATCTTGTGAAAGTCGAAGATCTTTTTTGCGATCGACTTGTCCTGGGCAAGATAGAGAGCCTGCGGGCCACTGCCGGTATAAGGCAGGTGCAGCAGCTCCAGATACGAGGCGATGTTTTTGTCCATCGTGTCGTCGCCCGCGTAAGACTCGGTGAGGTTAAAGACAAGGTCGGCGCCGCATTTTGCCAGCGCAAGCAGCGACTGGGTCCTGCCGTCGAGGACGTGATACGAAGGTTCGTGCCCGAGCCTGGTGAGCGCCTCGAAGATCTCTTCGCGGTCGTGCAGCGGATCTTTTTTCCTCTTCCGCCGCTTTCCATTCTTGCCACGGGGTGCCTTGACCGGCTCCGGTTCAGGCTCTGGCGAGCCCTCCTCCCAGACGTCGTGCAGGATCGTTATTTTCAGGTTCGCCATGATGCCTCTGCGCTTATTCGGTACGCCGTACGACTGCCGGTCACGGCATCGGGAAAATGCCGGTCAGGGCAGTATGAACTTGCCCCGAGTCATGTAGTTCATCGCCAGCGCGGTCGCGTACACGGAGACTTCGGTTAAGTATTCTCTTTCACATTTTATGTCGGCACGCAAACCCAGGTCGCTGACCTTTGCTTCGATGGTTTCCACCAGCTTCTTCACCAGCGGACGCTGCACGCCCGTCCAATACGTCACCTTGTCGACGAGGACCTTGCGGTTCTCGCGGAGAAGTTCGGCCGCGGGACGAACATTGTTCCTGCGCCGCTTCGATGCGATGAAGATGTCGCGCAGATCGGTGTCGAAGGGAAGCTCGCCGGGGATGAGCTGCTGATCGAGCGCACGCTGATAAAACTCGCCGACCGTCACATCCATTTCATCGACGGTTATGTCGGTATCGCCGTGTGCGACCACAGGGTCGACATCGCGGAGCTTGCGGCCCATGCGATCCATATAGAGCAGCTTCTCGATCGCTCCCCAGCCCTGGTAGCGCTTCCGCCAGCCGGAGCGAGGTGTCATCCATACCGCGAAAGTCTCGGCGAAGTCTTCGTCGGGATGCTTTTGCGCGTACCATCCCTCCATGTGCCGCACGAACTGGCGCGAGAAAGGAACCGGTTTGTAACTGTCCCTGTAAGGCCGCCGGAACGGTCCGAAGAGATTGCGCCATTCTTTCGTTTTATAGAGGGCGTAGGCGTAATTGAAAGCGTGGCCGGCTTCGTGGCGCATGTACATCATGATCTGCCGCGCGTCTTCAATGTCGTTCATCTCCGATTCAAGGCGCTGCAGTTTCGGGTCGGCCAGGTAGAAAGGAATTCCGATGACCGGCTCCATGTTGGGGCAACCCCACTCGTCGGTGAGGTAGCACCTGGGGCGGAACCGGTTGAGCCCCTTGGCCGCCAGCTCTTTGTAGAGTTGCTGGACGAAGCGTTCGAGGGGAGAGCCTTCCAGTTTCAGGCCGAGCTGTTGAATCGGCCTGGAGAGAATCTCCTGGACCTCTGCCGGTGCTTTTTCGAAATTGGCCACCGCTGCGAAGCGTAGCACAGGCAAGGCGCTGCTGAGCCCTCCCTCACTAAGATCGTGGTGAGTTTCGCCGAGTCGACTGGCAAGGACGCAGCATCTTCGCTTTTGCTGTATCCGACGGCGCGGCGCTGGACGACTGGCCTTCCATCGAGAAACGCGCCCCTGTGTCTTCTCTGTGTCGCCCGCAACTCAAGTCACAGGTCCGCCCCTTCCCTTTCCCCGCCCGCCGACATGACAATATCCGCCCCAGCCAGCGTATCTTGGTAGAGAACCCTCTGCCGGTTCGGCATGGCATCTGCTGATGCGTTGCTCCATGCCGCCAGGGTCGTGAGCACACAACCTCAACCGGGACCTTGCCATCTTTCCACTGGGCGAACCCACGGGATCGCTCAGCGCGTGCTCGCTTCTGCCTTGACATCCTGGGAGGTTATCGAGGGTCTATGGACGACTCAGATCTGCAACCGCGCTCCGGCGTGCCACTCGGGCACAAGGTTATTGCCTTCTTCATCGCCATTGCCGTCATTTCCGGCTTCGGCTGGTGGCAGAGAAATAAGATCGTCTCCCCATCCTCCGCGGTGCTCTCCTTCGATCCTGCCCAGGCGCGCCTCATCGATCCCGGCCTCGCCTCCGCAGCCCACCCCGCCGCCGCGTTCGCCGACTCCATCCTCAGCGACCAGGCCGTCGGCGCGCTCGCCGCGCAGGCCCACCTCGCATCCTCCACCGCCGTGGCCCGCGTCGGAGAATTCCGCTCCAGCCTCGAGCTCTCCCAGCCCTCTCCCAACACTCTCGTGGTGCGCTTTGTCCCCGGTGCGTCCGGCCCCTCCGCAGCCACCACCAATGCTGTCGCCGGAGCCCTCGCCGCATGGACGCCTTCGCAAACCCCGGCCCCTGCGCCCGCCACCCCAGCCACTGCACCATCATTCTCCGGCGGCTCCGAGCCCCCAGCCACATCGACCGCGGCCACGAATCAGGTCCAGCCGCGGAATGAGAACCAGCATCCGAGCACGGCCCCCGCACCCGCCGCGACGGATCACGCGCTCTCCGTCTCTCTCGGCGAACTTCAGGCTCAGCTCTCCGCCACCAATCGCGACCTCGACCGTCTCGCCGAAGAAGCGCGGCACGGCCATCGCTCCTACGCTGAGTCCTCCTACGTCCAGTCGCGGCAGCAGTCCCTGCTCAAGACCCGGGTCCGCGCCGCCGAGAGAGAGCTGGCTGAGCTGCGCGCCCACTCCGGCAATCAGGATACCGGCGCGGGCACAAAAGCCCGGCTCGATCGAATCCAGCAGGCGCTCGACTCTATTCTTCCCGGCTCGTTCCGCCGCTCCAGCGGCTATGGCTTCAACGGCGCCGGAACCAGCGCCACCCATCTGCGCCGCGAGCGCGCGCAGCTGAACCACGCCATCGGCGTCGTCGGCGAAGAGCGTCAGGCCATCGCGCGAGCCGAGGCCGCCCAGCCCGCAGCTCCGGCAGCAGCAGAGTCCTCCACCCAACCCGCGACAGAATCGGCTGCCCAGCAATCGCCGCAGCCCCTCGCTCCTGCCACGGCGGAATCGACACCGGCAGCAGGCGTGGCTCCAGCTCCATCGCCCGCAGCGCAAACCCCGGCCCCCTCTTCTCTCCAGGAACAGACGCTCCCCGAGCAGAACGCAAACCAACCCACCCTGCCCCCGTCTGCTTCGGGCAATCCCCTCCGTGTCGTCAGTTTGGCCGCCCCTGCGAACATCGCCAGCCTCGCCGCAATCGCGACCCGCCTCTGGCCCGGCATCGTCGCCGGCCTCGTCTGCGGTCTCTTCTATTTCGCAATCGCCGCTCTGGTTTACCGCGTCAGCGGCAGCCAGGAGTCTTACGAGGCAGACAGCGTCTATCCGCGGCGCTTCATCACTCCCAGCGGACCGATCCCCCCGCTCCGTGCCCAACCCAACGAGCCTGGTCCCGCCGCCGCCTGGTCCCCCGATCGCTCCTCACCATCCGCCCGGCCTGCCGAACCCGATCGCTCCCCGTCCCCCGCAGCATCCGATTGGCTTGCATCGAACCGTCCCGCCGCCGCGCCCGGGCCTGCCCCCGTCGCTGCAACTTCGCGCCAGCGCGCTGCCTTTACCTTTGAATCCGCACCCTTCGCGAGCGCCCCTGGGCGCAGCCCAGCTTCCCCCGGCAGCGACGAAAACCCCGTCGCCAACGACGAGCCCTCGGCCGCCAGCCAGCACCAGGCCCCGGCAAGCGACGAAGTCTCCGTGACCCATGAAACTGCAACCGGCAACAAGGCCCCCGCTGCGCACGAAGCCTCCTTCGACGGCGCAGCCGCGCTGTCGAAGGAAGCCGCGACCGCATCCGCAGTTCCCCACGACACGCCTTCTGCTCACACCGGGGAATCCCGCGAAGCCGCTCACCCGATCTTCCTCGCCGAAGAGGCCGAGAACGCCGCCGATCCCCTCACGCAGAAGATGCTCGAGAGCCTCTCCGGCACCTCGATCGGCAAAATGTTTGAAGGAGCCGACGAGTCCAGCCAGGCCCAGGACCCCGGGCAGCACCACCCCGCTGATCCCGATCGCATGGCCAGTTAGCATGAACGTGGGCCCCGCCCCGGTCGGCTATTCGCTGCGCAGCGCCTGCACGGGGTCGATACTCGCTGCTTTGCGTGCAGGGATCGCCGCGGCCACCAGCGCCGCCAGTCCCAGCAACACAGTCGCGCCCGCCAGCAGCAGCGGATTCCACGGCCTGACCCCGAAGAGCTGGCTCGCGATCAGATACCCTGCTCCAATCGCGGCCGGGATCCCGATCCCCAAGCCGAGGCCCACCTGCCAGAACGCCCCGCGCAGCACCATGGCGATCACCGAGCCGCGGTCGGCGCCCAGCGCCATGCGCACGCCGATCTCGCTGGTCCGCTGTTCGACGCTGTAGGCGGTCACGCCGTAGAGTCCGATGGCCGCCAGCAACAGCCCAACCGCCCCGAACAGCCACGTCAGGCTGGCGATCGCGTTCTGCTGGGAAAAGCTGTCATGAATCACTTCGGAGTACGGCTGCACGTCGTAGAGCACAAGGCTCGGATCGACGTCGGCCAGCGCTCTCTTCACCTGCGCCAGCAGGTTGGGCGGATTCCCCGGCGCCCACATCACGATGTTGTAGAGGTAGTGCGACCAGATTTCGTAGGTTTCGACACTATGCTGGGCGAACGGTACGGTCTGCGCCTCGGCGACGTAGTACATAGCGCGATCGGGCTCCTTGAAGTCCCAGTTCACCCAATGAACGTCGCCCACCACGCCCACGATCTCGTAGGTCCCCCCATTCTGCTGTGCTTCCGGACCGAAGTGCTGTCCGATGGGACTCTGGTTTCCGAAGAACTTCTTCGCGAAAGCCTCATTGATCACGGCCACCGGCCGGGTACTCGCATTGTCGTCCTCGGTGATGGGGCGGCCCGTCAGCATCCTTGCGCCGATGGTGTCGAAGAACCCCGGCGTCACGCGCGTCCAGTCGGTGAAGATGTCGTCCTTAGGACCGGGCTCCGGCCTGCCCTCGAAGCGAACGCTGAACCCCCATTGATCGCCGCTCAGCGGCGCGTAGGTCGCTGCGCTCACCTGGCGCACTCCGGGAATAGCGTCGAGGCGGTCCTGAATCTCACGGAAGAGCGGGACCAGTTGCTGCTGCTTATAGTTGGAGAGCATCGGATTGATGGAGACCAGGTAGCGGCCGTCTGCGTTGAATCCGAAATTTTGGTGCTCCAGATTGCGCAGGCTCCCGCCCAGCATCGCTGCGGCGCTCAGCAGAACCAGGGAAACAGCCGCCTGCGCCACCACCAGCGTCTTCTGCGCCCAGTGGCGGCCGCCACCCACCGAGCGGTTGGCTCCGCGCAGCGCCTCCACTGGCTCGGCACGCGAGGTCATCCAGGCCGGCGCAACGCCAAACAGAATCCCCGTCAGCACGGATACCCCCAGCGCGAACAGCAGCACAGGCGTCGACGGTGCAGCCTCGACGGGAATCCAGGTGGCTTGCTGTATCGCGTGGAAGGAGAGATACAGAATGAGCCTGGCCCCCGCATACGCGACAGCAATGCCCGCGGCGCCGCCGATGAGCGACAGCGCAACGCTTTCCACCAGCGCGCTCCTCACCAGGCGATGGCGCGAAGCGCCCAGCGCCACGCGCACCGCAGTCTGTTGCCGGTTCCTCAGCCCGCGCGCCAGCAGAAGATTCGCGATATTGGCGCACGCCACCAGCAGCACGCAGCAGGCCGTGACCATCAGCAGCAGCAGACCCTGGCCGTAATCCTTACGCAAGCCGGAGAACCCGGCGCCGCCGGGCGACACCAGCAGCGTCTGCTGAGCAAAGACGGCTTTTTCCTGCGGCCTCATGTCCGCAAGATGGCTCGCCAGCCATGCGTGCAGCTCGCTTTGGAGCTGCGCCTGGAGCGCCTTCGGATTCGTGCCCGGCTTCACGCGCCCGATCAGGTCGAGCCAGTCAACGCTCGTATCTTTGAGCCGCGCGGTTGCGCCGTCGATCATCGGCTCGGTCGTCAGCGGCAGCCAGATGTCGGGCATGCCCCAGTCCACCATCTTCGCCCCAATGAATCCGGGCGGGGTTACGCCGACGATCGTAAACGGCTGGCCGTTGATCTGGTAGGTGGAGCCTACCACCGAGGGATCGGAGCCGTACTTCTCCTCCCAGGCGTGAAAGCTCATCACCGCGACCGGAGGCGCGCCTTCCTGGTCGTCGCTATCGGAAAAGAGGCGTCCGCGCCAGGCGGATACGCCCAGCGTCCGGAAGAAGTTGCCCGAAACATAATCGCCGTTGCGCGTATCGGCCGGTGCAGATGAGCCGGCGCGCCGCACGCCCAGCGCAGCATTCCCCGCCTGCATCGCTGCCAGATCCGTAAAGGCGGGCGTGTTTGCGCGAAAGAGCTTATACGCCTCCCAGGGAAACAGTCCCCACTGGTTCGGCTCGTCGTCGCTGCTCTGGCTGTAGCCGCCCCAGTTGCAGCAGCGCGCCTGGTCGCCGATCCGCCACAGCTGCTCGGGTTTCGTCACTGGCAGCGACCGCAGCATCACCTGCTGCACCAGCGTGAAGATGGCCGTGGTCGCACCGATGCCGAGCGCCAGCGTCAGCACCACCGTGAGGGTGAAGCCAGGAGATTGGCGCAACCGGCGCAACGCGTGCCAAAAGTCAGCCAGCATAATCTCTCGCAATGTCAGGCGCTATGAGACAATCCTGCGCGTTCCCGTGGTGCAGTTGGTATGCCAGCCCCTCCACAATGAAAACAGAGCGCTTAAGGAACGCATGACGGCAAAGGCCTGTCCGGAGCCGAGCGAGGTTGTTCAAAAGCGGACAACCAACCGGACCGACTTACAGCTTCAGAGACAGATCCGCCGGCCATGAGCTTCCGGCGACCGGCGATCCCCCTGTACCCTGTACGTATGCCCGAATCCAACGACCTCTCTACGCTCCGCGTCGCCGTTCTCGGCGCAGGCAAAATGGGTGGCATCCTGCTCCAGGCCTTCCTGAAGCAGCAGTTTCTCTCGCCCGATCGCCTCTTCGCCACCGTTGCTCACGCCGAGCGCGCCGCCGCGCTCTCCTCGCAGTGGGGTATCGAGGTTTCCACCGACAACGTCGCCATCGCCGGCAAGGCCGATGTGATCCTCCTCGGGGTCAAGCCCTTCCAGGTGCCGGCGCTGGTTGAATCCATCCGTCCCGCGCTCACGCCGGAGAAGCTGCTCATCTCCTTCGCCGCCTCCGTCCGCACCGAGGCCATCGAGCGGGCGGCCATCGAGGAAGTCCCCGTCGTCCGCGCCATGCCCAATACGCCGTCCATGCTGGGCGCAGGGATTTCCGGGCTTTGCCGCGGCCGCTTCGTCGAGCCGCGCCACATGGAACTGGCCGAGAGCCTCTTCTCCGCCGTCGGCCGCACCGTCGTCGTCGACGAAAAGCACATGGACGCGGTTACCGGCCTCTCCGCCAGCGGCCCGGCTTTCATCTACATCATCCTGGAGTCGCTCGCCGAAGCCGGCGTCAAGGTCGGCCTGCCGCGCGACATCGCCACGCTGCTGGCGGCGCAAACCACCTTCGGCGCGGCGAAGATGGTCCTCGAAACCGGCTACCACCCGGCGCTGCTGAAGGACGCCGTCACCACGCCGGCCGGCTGCACCATCGACGGAATCCTGGAACTGGAGGAAGGCGGCTTGCGCGTCACCCTCATCAAGGCAGTCATGCGCGCCTCGGAGCGCGCAAAGGAGTTAGCAGCGGGATAGGCCTGACTGAATCCGGACGTTAAGCGGGCGGTGAGAAATCGATTCCCGCCTCTTGCGCCGCCTTTTCCGTCGCCGCCAAATCCAGTTCACCGAGCGGGATGCTCTGCTGGCGGCCCGATTCCGCCTGATCGAGATCGATCACCGCATCGCCGGTCAGGGCATAGTTGCGAATCGGCAACTGGTGCCCGTCCTTGAAAATCAGCGTCAGCTGCGGCTCGGAAGCCAGCGCCGTGGAATCGACGGGAGCGGCGGACCCATAGGGCGCGACTCCGTAACCTTGCCGGTAACCGTCCTCGGTCTGAGGCGCGGAATCGTAATCCTGCTGGGGAGCTGCGGTCTCGGCCTGCGCACTTCCGGAATCGTCGCCGTAGCCGGTGAAGTCAGGGTAGCCGAGATTCCATGGCAGCACTTCCCACGAGCTGTAATATGGATAGCCCGCGTATCCGTAGCCCCGGTAAGGCGAGCGATAACGACCCCGGTCGCGCGACGAGCCTCTGCGGTCCGCTCCCGCATTCACTCCCGAATACGCCCGATAGCCGGGGGCAAAGCTTCGCGCCGGCATCCTGTAGGTCATGCGGGGAGCCGCGGCAAAGCTGCGCGCCCCAAACGAGGAAGAGTATCTGCCCGGAGTGCTGACGAAGTTGCCGCCGAAGCTGTGACCGGCGAAGCCACCCCCGAAACTGTGGCCCGAAAACCCGCCCACGTGACCGCCGCCGAAGCCGCCGGCATGTCCACCACCGCGCTGCGCGAGCGCCGCCGGCGCAATCGCCAGCAGGGCTCCAGCCGTCAGGACGCCCAGCGTCCGAACCCGACAAATCGCGACTGGAAATACCCGCCGCATGGAAACGATCCTACTCCAATTTCGATGCCCCAAAACGCCGCCGATGCACAGCGTCGCCGCCCGCTACCTGCAACAGACGCACCAGCCGCCTGGAAAGTTCAGGCCGATTCAGGTTGGCTCAGATGAGTTCAGTTCCCCACAAATCGTGCAGATGCAGCACACCCTCCACACGACCCTCGCCATCGACCACAACCAGGGAGGTGATCTTTTGCTCTTCCATGGTGTGCAAGCCCCGAACCGCGAGCTCGCTCGCGCCAATGGTCTTCGGCGAAGCGTTCATTACCTCGCCTGCGCTCTTGCGCAGACCATCCGGACCGTCCAGTTCCAGCAGCCGGCGCAGGTCGCCATCGCTGATGATGCCGGCCAGCCGCCCGTCGCGCTCGACGACGGTCATGCCCAGCTTCTTGCGCGACATCTCGTAGATGACGTCCTTCATCGGCGTCTCCGGCGCCACGCGCGGAATCGCATCGCCGCCGTGCATCAGCTGGCGCACCCGGGCCAGCCGCTTGCCCAGCTTGCCGCCCGGATGCAGCCGAGCAAAATCCTCTTCGCGAAAGCCGCGTCGCAGCGAAACGGCAATCGCCAGAGCATCGCCCAGCGCCAGCATGGCGGTGGTCGAGGCCGTCGGCGCCAGCCCCAGGCCACAAGCCTCGCCGGGAACCGAGCAGTCCAGGGCAATCTGGCTGGCCAATGCCAGCGTGGACTGCGTATTGCAGACGAACGAGATCAGCGGATTGCCCATGCGCTCGATCGTCACGAGCAGCCGGAGGATTTCCTCCGTTTCCCCGCTGGCCGAAAGAGCGACGACCATGTCGCCTTCCGTGATCATACCCAGGTCGCCGTGAACGGCTTCCGCCGGATGCAGAAACAGTGCCGGGCTGCCCGTGGAGCTGAGCGTGGCGGCGATCTTCTGCGCGATGATGCCGCTCTTGCCCATACCCGTCACGACCACGCGGCCGCGCGACTGCCCGCACTGGAAGATGCAATCGACTGCCTTCTCGAACTCGGCCGCCATCGGCCCATCCAGGCGTTCCGCAAGGGCCAGCAGGGCTTCCGCCTCGATGCGAACCAGCCGCGACGGCGTGCGGGACGGATTGTCCGAAGAGCTCATGGTCTGAAACTCCTGATGCTATCACTCCGCGTGGGCCGGTCACGCGGCAGGCGCCGGTCGCGCGCTTCCACTAGAATGCAGACAGGCGAGGTTGGTCGCAGTGCGGCGGAATTTTCTGGTACTGGCAGCGATTGTGGCGGCGCTGGCGCTCATGATCTCGGCGGGCGTGATGAACTACATCCAGCGCCGCCACGACGAGCAGGCGCGTCTCCAGGCCTGGAAGATGCAGCTGGTGCCCGACAACGGCCAGCCCGGCGCCAACCCGGATGCTTCGTCGTCCGCGGACATGCCCAACGGCGACGATGCCTTTACCTCGCCGCTGAACGGCAAGCAGGCGCCAAACTTCACCCTTCAGGATCTGGACGGCAACCAGATATCGCTGGCCAGTTATAAGGGACGGCCCCTCGTGGTCGACTTCTGGGCGACCTGGTGCGAGCCGTGCAAGATCGAGATTCCATGGTTTGAGAAGCTGCACGATCAGTATGCCAGCCAGGGTCTGGAAATTATCGGTGTCTCCACCGACGACCTGGACCAGGACGACCCGGCAAAGCTCTTCACCGAGAAGCGCGACATCAGCGATTTTGTCGCGAAGATGCACATGAACTATCCCATCGTGCTGGGCGCAGATTCCGTTGAGGACGCCTGGGAGATCGACGCCACGCCGACCACCTTCTTTATCGATCGCAACGGAAAAATCGTCGCATCGACCGTGGGCCTGGCGCCGCGCGATGAAATCGAAGCCGATATTCGGAAAGCGATCGGCGACGGAGCCAAGTCATGAAACTCGCCGCTGTCTCTCTGGCCTGCGCTGCCCTCGTTGCAGGCGCCGCTTCAGCCCATCCGCAAAAGCTGCCGTGGCAGACCTCTGACACGTCAGTCGCCAGCGGGCAGCAGCTCGTGCACTTCCTCTATCCGCAGCAGGTAACCGTTCCGGCAGGCAAGCCGCAGACCATCGACCTGCACTTCCGTATCGCCAGCGGCCTGCACATTAACTCGCACACGCCCCGGCAAAAGAGCCTTATCCGCACCGAACTGATCGTGGCTGAGCCGACTGGGATCACCGTCTCGGCCGTAGATTTTCCGCCCGGCTCCGACTTTGCCTTCCCCGCCGATCCCTCACAGAAGCTGAGCATCTACAGCGGGGAGTTCGTCCTGAAAATGCACATCGTCGCCCAGCGCGGCAATCACATGATCCAGAGCTCTCTGCGCTACCAGGCCTGCGACATGAACACCTGCTTCCCACCCCGCAACGCACCGGTGGCCATGGACATCATCGCGCGGTAAATGACCGCGATCCTCGCCGCGGGGCAGGGAATTTTTTCTCGGGGCATTTCGGCCATGCATTTGAAATCGTGGTACTTACGGGTTCTGTCGAAGGCCCTCAGGCCGTATCTGCCTGAACCCACGGCAGATTGCAGGGGCTTCAAACTATCTGCCTTGTCATGAATGATTTGAAGGGCTGGGCTGGCTGGGGCCAGCCCCTTTCCCTTTTCCTGGAGGCGATTAGCTGGCCGGGGAGGCGGTCTTTTTGCCTTCGAGGATGGCAATGGCCTGCTCGACGATGGGCGCGAGCTTTTTGAAGTCGTCGACCAGCGTCACGAAGCCGGAGTAAACCTTGGAGTCGGCGGAGAAGTTCAGGCCGTCGGAGGTGACAGCGCCCTCGGAGTTGGCGATGAGCGCCTCGACGTCGGCCACGACCGTGGACAGGCCGGCGATAAAGGGCTCCTCCAGAGGCTTCTCGGACTTCAGGATGGTTTCGACGCGGATGGCCAGGCCGACAACGGATTTGACGGCGCCGGCAAACCACTTGCCGAAGTCCGCGATTTTGACGCCCACTTTCTGAAAGATGTTCATGATTGTCCTTTGCATGCAGAGTGGAGAGGGCAAAAGAAAAGGCCCGCCGGAGCGAACCTGGTCTGCCTGGAAGCGGCAGAGTGGGTGCTACCATGCGAGCCTTTTTCTAAAAACTCTCCCTATTTTTAGAATACCAAGTTGGGGCGTCAACCCTGCCAACTATTTTTGATTGTAAGTTTATGTTTGTCAATAACATGCACTTTGGTAATGGGGCAAAAAACTTGACAAAAAAAGGCGGGGAGCGGATAGCGGGAAGCGGGCAGGAGCCAGTGGCGTGTTCCGCAGGACCAGAGCAGGGTCGCACGACAACCTCCCCTTGACATTCGACAAGAGCCTGAGCGATCCTTCCTTCCAACGCTGTTGTCGAACGTCGAGGGGAAGATGGGTCAACCGACCGATTTGCTCCAGGGAACGCTGGACCTGCTGATTTTGAAGACTCTGGCTCCGGGCCAGGAGCATGGCTGGGCGATTGCCCAGCGGATCCAGCAGATGTCGAACGATGTATTGCAGATTGGGCAGGGGTCGCTCTATCCCGCTCTGCACCGCCTGGAGTATCGGGGCTGGATTCGCGCGGAGTGGGGAGCTTCGGAGAACAATCGGCGCGCTCGGTTTTATTCGCTCACCGACGCGGGACGCCGGCAGCTGGACGCCGAATTGGACAACTGGGACCGGCTGGCCGGCGCGGTGAACCTGGTGCTGCAAAGGGCCTGAAGAGTCGGGCAGCGGGATCGGTGAGTCGGGGAGAGGCACGCGATGCTGGACGAGCTTTGGTCAAAGATACGGTTTTTCGTCGCCGGTAAACGGCGCGCCGAGGTGGACGAGGAGATTCAGTTCCACCTGGAGCGCGAGGTGGAAGCGAACGTGGCGGCGGGGATGCCGCCGGCCGAAGCGCAGCGCCGCGCAGCCATCGCCTTCGGCAGCCGGGAACGCACGCGCGAGGCCTGCCGCGAAGAACGGCCCTCGTTTGCGCTGGAGTCAGTGGGGCGCGATGTGCGCTACGCGCTGCGCGGGGTATGGCGGAATCCGGGATTCTCGACAGTCGCCGTCCTCACGCTGGCGCTGGCCATTGGCGCCAACACGACCATCTTCAGCCTGATCGATCAGGCGCTGATGCGGGCGCTGCCGCTGCCGGACCCGCAGCAACTGGTGGTGCTGAGTTTCGGCGGCGCGCGGCCCGGGCACCTGCACTCCGAGGGCGGCGACACGCCAGGCCGCATCCACGAGTTTTCTTATCCCATGTACCGCGATCTGCGCCACAGCAACACCGTGCTCAGCGGGCTGATCGCCGAGGAGCCCACGGACCTGGGGGTGACGTGGAACAATCGCGCCGAGGAAGTGGACGCGGAACTGGTGAGCGGCAATTACTTTGAGACGCTCGGTGTGCAGCCCGCGCTGGGACGGCTGTTGCGCGCCGGCGATGAGACGGCTCCGGGGGCGAATCCCGTAGCCGTGCTCAGCTTCGATTATTGGAGGACCCATCTGGCCGAAGCGCCCGTCGCGGGGCGAACCATCGAGGTCAACGGCAAGCCGTTCACGATTGTCGGCGTCGCCGCGCCGGGCTTTCACAGCATGGTGTGGGGCCACACACCAGACCTCTATGTGCCGCTCTCCATGGAGCAGGTGCTTACGCCGGAGTGGCCGTATCTGAGCGACCACCAGGCCTACTGGATCGACCTGGCCGGCCGGCTGAAGCCGGGCGTCTCACTCGCCACGGCGCAGGCGTCGCTGAACACGCTGTTCCATGCGCTGCGGGCCAGCGAGTTTCCACTGCTGAAGGACCAAAGCACCAAAGCGCACCAGGATTACGTGGGCCAGGCGGTTCTGCATGTGGATGCGGGAGCCAGAGGCTTCAGCCCGCTGCGCGAAGACGTCGCCATGCCGCTGACCATCCTGATGGGCATGGTGCTGCTGGTCATCGCGATGTCGGTCGTCAACGTGGCCAGCCTGCTGCTGGTGCGCGCGGCCTCGCGGACGCGCGAGTTCTCTGTGCGTTTTGCGCTGGGGGCCACGGGCCGCCGGGTGCTGCGTCAACTGCTGGTGGAAGGGATGCTGCTGGGCCTGGCGGGCGCGGCCCTGGGTCTGGCCAGCGCGCCGGAAGCTCTGCGCCTGCTCACTCGCTGGCTGTCGTCCAGTTCGGGGGACGATCTGCCTTTCACCGCAAGCCTGGACTGGCGAGTGCTGGCCTTCGCTCTAGTGGTGACCGTGGCATCCAGCCTGCTTTTCAGCCTTGCGCCCGCCGTGCAGTTTCGCAATCCGCGCCTGGCGGAGGCGATGCAGCAGCGGGCAGGTTCGGGGGCCGGCGGGTCGCTCATGTTCCGGCGTACCTGCGTGGCGCTGCAGATTGGCTTCAGCCTGTTTCTCATCGTCGCCGCCGGCATATTTGTCCGGACCATCGGCAACCTGCGCCGCGTAAATCCTGGATTCTCCACGGATCATCTTCTCGCGTTCAATCTGAATCCGGAGCTTGCCGGCTACGGTGCAAATGAGGTGGCGCCTGTGGAGCAGCGTGTAATCGACGCAGTGGCCGCGCTGCCTGGCGTCCGCGCCGCCGGCGCCACCAACGATACGGACCTGGCCGACGACGACCGGCAGGGCGACATGGTGCCGGTGGGCTACGCCAAACTCGACGAGGAGTTCGACGTGGAGCTGCCCTGGGTGAGCACCGGCTACCTCCAGACACTGGGCGTGCCGCTGATGGCCGGCCGGTACTTTAATGCCGGCGACACCGCGACTTCAGACCGCGTTGCGGTGGTGAACGAAAGCTTCGCGAAGCACTACTTCGGCAGCGCGCAGGCGGCACTGGGGCACCATGTTGACCGGCCGAACCAGGCCGCCACCGATGCGACCGTCGTGGGCGTCGTGCGGGATGTGAAGCACGAGAGCCTGCGCGATCCGGCCATTGCCACCTGTTACACGCTGTTCTCGCAGGCGACCCGCCAGACCGGGTTGACGTATTACGTGCGCACCTGGCAACCGCCGGATGCCGCGGCGGCGAGCGTTCGCGCGGCCATCGCCGGGGTCGACCGCAAACTGATAGCCGCGAATCTGCGGACCATGACGGACGACATTGACGAGAACCTTGTAACCGAGCAGGTGGTCGCCACGCTGGCTGCGGCCTTCGGCCTGCTCGCCGCGCTTCTGGCGGGCATCGGCCTCTATGGAATCCTGGCCTACGCCACGGCACAGCGCACGCACGAGATCGGGATACGCATGGCGCTCGGAGCGCGCAGAGGCGCTGTCGTGGGTCTGATTCTGCGCGAAGTGCTCCTTCTCGCCGGCGGCGCGATGGCCGCGACCATTCCGCTGGCCATGGCGGCCACGCACGCTGTGCGCACCCAGCTTTTCGGCGTCTCGGCAGCCGATCCGTCGGTCTATGGCGCGGGAATCCTCATCCTCTGCGTGGTGGCGGCGCTCGCCGGGCTTATTCCGGCGCGGCGGGCCGCGACCGTCGACCCGGCGAAGGCGCTGAGAACCGAGTAAGCGCCGGGCCCATCTGTGACAGCATCCGTCACAGATGGGCCCGGCATCCCGCTCAGCTCGCCGCGTGCGGTTTGATCAGCTCATCCAGGTAGTCGGGTTTGCTTTCGTCGCGGACGAGGTGCGGGATTTTCTCGCCTCCGTGGAAGTCGACGTTGGCGGTACGGTAGTAGTCGTCGTCGACGACCAGCAGGGTGATGGGGGCTGAGGTGTTGTCGGCGGCTTTGATGGCGTCTTCGAGGACGTCGTGCGTGTAGACGCGGCCGTTGACGCCCACGACTTTCATTCCCGACGTAACGCCCGCGTTGTAGGCGGGGCTGCCGACGATGGAGTCGGCGACCGTGCCGTCTTCGCCCAGCTGGAGGCCGATCGAATAAGCGTCGGTGGCGCCGCCACGGCGTCCGGTAAGGTGCGTAGGCTCGGCGTTGAGAACGACTTTCCAGCCGGCATTCTCAATGCCGCCGGTGGGGGCGTTCGGCGATTTGGAGTCGAGGCGCTGGTGGAGGAAGCCGGCCCAGTCGTACGGCGCGACCTGACTGAGCGTGGCGACCAGCTGATCGAAGGTGTACGACTTCACTTCGGGGCCATTGTTCGCGCCGCCGTGGAAGAGGTGACAGAAGTCGTCAATGGACTTCTGGCCGTTCGTGACCTGATGGATGATGGTGGCCACTTCCAGCCACATCAGGTCGCCCTCGTCGTAGTAGTCGGTGCCGCGGCGCCAGTCGAGCCAGCCGCGATCGCGGCCGGGCATCGGCTCGCCGGTGGCAGTGTCGACGAGAGGACGCCAGGTGCGGCCGGGGCGGCCGGGCCCCAGCATGGCGGCGATGCTGGCCAGGTATTCGTGGTATTCCTGCTGCGTCCACAGGCCGCTGCGCGCAGCGAGCATGGGCCCGAGATAATCGGTGAGGCCCTCATAGCCCCACAGCAGATCGGTCTCCATGGGCTTTTCGTAGTCGGGCGTGGTCAGGTCCGCGGGCCGGCGGAATTTGCCGTTCCAGGAATGGACGAATTCGTGCGGAAGCAGGCCGCCGACCATCATGCCGGCGTTGGGCATCAGCAGCGCGCGCTCGGGCAGGCGGCTGTCGTTGGACTCGTGATGTTCGAGGCCGAAGTGCGCAACGTGGTCGCTCAGCGTCAGCAGGAAATGATAGTCGCGATAATGACGGGCGCCGAACAGAGCTCCGGATTCGGCGACAAGGTTCGTCATGCCCTTCTGAATGGCGGGCGGAATGGCGAGGGCGGCTTCGCTGTCGGCAACGAGATCGAGCTCGTGGTGGATCGGCTCGCCGGGGGGCGTGATGTCGATGGCGCGGTAGTACTCGCCCTCGATGACCGGCGAGTCGACGAGAAGCTCGAGGGAGATGGTTTTAAACGAGACGGTGTTGCCGGATTCTGAGGCGACCGGGAGCGAGGTGCCGTACTTCCAGCCGTCGGGCAGGATGAGTTTGGCATCGTACTGGAGTCTGTTGTACGGCGTCCCTGCCGGATAGAGGATGGCGGCGTTCCACTCCAGAACGAGGAGCTTGTCGGTCGCGTTAACGCCGGCAGGCTCAATAAAGTCATACGCGGCATCGAGCGTCGTGACGCCGGTTGGAACATCTACATGGAAAGTGAATACGTCGAGGAGATCGCGCGTCCACGGAATCTCCTGACCGTTGGCCGTGAAGTGGAGTCCGGTGAGATCCGAAATGGGGCCCGAGGGGGCGTGCTCGCCGGGGATCCACTTGGGATAGTAGAGGGTGAGCGGGCCCGACTCAACAGGGATGACTTCATGGATGTGCAGGATTTTCAGCGGAGACTGTGTGGTGTCCACGGTGAGGGCGATGGGCTGAGCAGCGGCGGCGGTGACGAGAACGACAAGCAGAGGCAGCAGGCGAAGAGAGCGGTGCATCGGCAGGCTCCTGGAAGGCTGGCGGAAAGCTACTGGGGCATCATACAGCGGCGCCGGGTGTTCGGAGGCGAACACCGGCGTCTGCCAGCGGACAGAGGCCCCGGGGGGGCCCGGTCGCCGGGGAGTTTGTTTTCAGGCAGATGGGGTGAGAGCGGGTTGGAGAAGCGATTGCAAACTCAGAAAGAGGGATCGACCCGTCTGGAGGTTTTTCTGTGCTCGCTGATTTGAAACTCGCGTTTCGGCAACTGCGGAAGTCGCCGGGGTTCGCCCTGACGGCGGTGCTGACCCTGGCGCTGGGAATTGGAGCGACGGCGGCGATCTTTACGCTGGTGCACGAGGTGCTGCTGAAGTCGCTGCCGGTGAGCGATCCTGCCGGACTGTGGCGCGTGGGCGATAACGAGCAATGCTGCCACAACTCCGGGCTGCCGGATTATCAGGATCCGAAGAACGACTGGTCGCTCTTCTCCTACGAACAGTACACGGAGTTTCGCGATCACACGCCGGGGCTCGCCAGCCTGGCGGCATTTGAGTCGTCGGATCACGAGATGGCAGTGCGGCGCGCCGGAAGCAAGCATCCGGTGCAGCCGTTTTACGGCGAATTTGTTTCGGGAAACTCCTTCGACACGCTGGGACTGCGCGCGTATGCGGGCCGGCTGCTCGAGGCGAGCGACGATGTGCAGGGCGCGGCTCCGGTGGCGGTGATGAGCTTCCAGATGTGGCAACAGGATCTGGGGCGGGATCCGTCTGCGATTGGGTCGACCTTTCTGATCAACGGCCAGCCGGTGACGGTGGTGGGGATTGCGCCGCCGGGCTTCTACAGCGAGCGGCTGAGCGCGACGCCCCCGGCATTCTGGCTGCCGCTGCATCTGGTAACCACGGTGACGCCGGCGAATGCGAATATTCTCCAGCGCGGCGAGGAGCAGTGGCTCAACCTGATCGGGCGGCTGACGCCGGGAACGAGCGCGGCCTCTGTGCAGGCGCGCATGCAGGTGGAGCTGCTGAATTTTCTGAAGAGTCCCATGGCCAAAATCACCGGGCCGGCGCAGTCGCTGATTCCCCTGCAGTATCTGCGGCTCTCGCCTGGCGGGGGCGGCGTGCAGCGCATGCAGGACCAGTACAAGGACGACCTGCATTTGCTGATGTGGATTTCGAGCTTCGTGCTGCTGATCGCCTGCGCGAATCTGGCCAACCTGATGCTGGCGCGGAGTGTGACGCACCGGCAGCAGATTGCGGTACGGGCGGCGCTGGGCGCACAGCGGAAGCGGCTGGTGCAGCGGGCGCTGGTGGAGTGCGTGCTGCTGGCGATGCTGGGCGGGCTGGCCGGCGTGCTGGTAGCGTGGGGCGGCGCGAAGCTGATTCTGCATCTCGCGTTCCAGCACAATCCCATCAGCATCAGCGCGAGCCCGTCGCTGGTGGTGCTGGCGTTTGCGTTCGCCGCCTCGCTGGTGACGGGTTTGCTGTTCGGCGTGGCGCCGGCGTGGATGGCGGCGCAGGCGGATCCCATTGAAGCGCTGCGCGGGGCAAACCGCTCGACGGGACGGCATGCAACCCTGGCGCAGAAAGCCCTGGTGGTGGCGCAGGCCGCGGTTTCGGTGGTGCTGCTGTGCGCGGCGGGCTTCCTGATCCTGAGCCTCAGGAAGCTGGAGCATCAGCATTTCGGTTTCGAAACGCAACACCGAACCATCGTGCAGTTCAACGCGCAGACGGCGGGCCTAAGAACCGACCAACTGGACGACTTCTACCGGCGGCTGGGCGTGGCGGTGTCCGGCATTCCGGGCGTGGAGCACGCAGCGTGGTCGACGTGGAGCCCGATGGACGGGAACAACTCCAGCGACGACGTCTACATTGACGGCCAGCCCGCGCCGCCCCCCGGATCGGATGTAAATTTGTCGTCGTGGGTGCGTGTGAGCCCGCAGTATTTCGCCACTGTCGGCACCAGGGTGTTGCAGGGCCGCGCCTTTGCGGAAAGCGACAATCGCACCGCGCCGAATGTGGCGATTGTGGACGAAGCCTTTGTGAAGAAGTATCTGCACGGGGAAAATCCCATCGGCGTCCACTTTGGCGACTGGGACCCATCCAGCACAGCAATGTTCACGATCGTCGGAGTCGTGGAGGATGCGCAATACTGGCCGCCGAACGACGCGGATGACCGCGGCGGCCGCCCCATGTTTTTTGTGCCCGCGGCGCAGTGGCCGCAGGTGGCCGCGACGAATCCGCTGGCGCCGGACTATGCGCAGTTCGAGGCCGGCACTCACTACATGCCTTCACTGGAGATTGAAACGCGCGGAGCGGTGCCCGATCTGCAGCCACAGGTGCGGAACGCGCTCCAGTCGATCGACCCGAACCTGATGATCACACGGTTCCAGAGCTTCGCCGAACAGGTGAACCTGGGCTTCAGCCAGCAGAACATGATCGTGCAGCTGACCTCGCTGTTCGGGCTGGTGGCGCTGGCGCTGGCCGCGATTGGGCTGTACGGTGTCACGGCGTATGCGGTGGCGCAGAGGACCAGCGAGATCGGGATTCGCATGGCGCTGGGCGCGAACCGCGGGCACGTGCAGAAGATGGTGCTGCGCGGCGCGTTTCTGCAGGTGGGGCTGGGGCTCGCGATTGGAATTCCGGCAGCAATTGCGGCAGGGCGCCTGATGGCAGCCGAGCTGTTCGGCGTGCGCGCGTGGAATCCGCTGGTGCTGGGCGCAACGACGGCGATGCTGGGCTCGGTCGCCTTGCTCGCGGCGGCGCTGCCGGCGCAGCGCGCAGCGGGCGTGGAGCCGATGGAAGCGCTGCGCGGGGAGTAAGGGCAGTCTGCCGCGCGCAGGGCACTGAAAATCGGCGTCCGGAACAACCTGGGTTCCAGCTGCCGGGAACGAGTTTTCAGCGGCTGGACTGGATGATACGGCCGTTTAGCGGCTGCAGCGGGCGAACATCGTGCGGATAGAGGCGGGCGAAGGCGGCGATCTGCGCCGGTGAAATATCGACGGGCGTACGGAGCACGAACCACGTGACGCCTTCGGTGCAGGGCGGCGCGGTGAGCGACCCCATGTAACGGTCGTAGGCGAGATTGCGCGGGAGCAGGCCGGCGGGGTTGATCAGGACGGCGGGAATGGACTGCTCCGGGCCTTTGGTCAACGGCATGTGATCCCAGATCTGCCGGATGGTGGAATTCGGGCTGCCTGCCCGGAGCAGCACCGTGACGCCGGCGATCTTTCCGTCGGAAGATTCGTGCATCAGGTGGACTTCCATGGCGTACGGTCTGCTGTGGATGGACTCCTCGCTGGGCCGGTGGAAGTGGAACTGCGTGAGGCGGTAGCGCGTATCGCCGACAACGAGGAAATTGCCGCTGCCGGGAGCGTCGTGGTAATTGACGCGGATGGTATAGCCGTTGTTGATGAGGTATTCGAGCGGACCGGGGTGGTATTCGAAGCGGAGAGAGGGAAGATCGGCGCTTTCCGTGCGCCGAATGTCGATGGGGGACTGTTCCCGTCCGGCTTTGCAGGCTGCATAGGCAGGATCGAGGTCGCCCCAGCGGCCGGCCTCGCCATAGGTCCATGGGGTCTTCCATTGAGCCTGGGAGTGCGCGGAGAAAAAGAGCGCCGCGGCGAACAGAACCACGAGATTCATTGCATGCATTCTCAAGGATGAACCTCGTTTGGCTGCGTGCCGCGGCGGGGAGTGCGCCAGCAAACTGGCAGCTCCAGGGAAGGCACAGGGGGAGTGTGGCCGATTGCACCGGTCGATGCTTCGCCCGGGAACAAAGTGTGGATGCCCAGCGTAGTCTCCTGTGGCGATAGCACAGGTATTCGTGCTATATTGCTGTGGTCATCGCACAGGAGAACCACATGTCCGACGAAAAACTCGATTTGCTGCAGGGAACACTCGATCTGATGGTGCTGCAGACGCTGTCGGCGATGGGCGAACAGCATGGGTATGGGATTGCGCGACGCATCGAGCAGGTGAGCGGGAACGAGGTGCTGCTGAACCAGGGAACGATTTACGCGTCTCTGGTGCGTCTGCAGCAGCGCGGATGGATCGACGCCGAGTGGGGCACGTCGGACAACAACCGCAAGGCGAAGTTCTATTCGATTACGAAGCGCGGGCGGAAGCAACTGGCCGAGAACGCAGCGTACTGGCAGCGATTGTCGGCGGTCATGGGTCGAGTGCTGGGGATGTAACAGAACGGCGGCAAAGGATGATCGACTTTCTGCGGCAGGGATGGAACCGGGTGCGGGCGTTCTTCGCTAAGGAACCGCTGGACCGCGATCTGGATGCGGAGATGGCGTCGCATCTGGAGTTCGCGATCGAGGAGAACGTGCAGCACGGGATGACGCCGGAAGCGGCGCGGAGGCAGGCGCTGGTGCGGTTCGGCGGCGTGCAGCAGGCGCGGGAGCGGCAGAGGGCGGCGCGAGGATTGCCGTTCCTGGATGTGCTGGGGCAGGACGCGCGATTTGCGCTGCGCACCATGCGGCGGGATCTGGGCTTTACCGTGGTCGCGGTGGTGATTCTGGCTCTGGGGATCGGAGCCAACGTGGCGGTGTTCAGCGTGGTGAACACGCTGCTGCTGCGTCCGCTGCCGTTTCCGGAATCGCAGCGGCTGGTGTGGGTGCAGGGGCCGCCGCAGGCCTGCGGGATGTCGTGCGTGACGTATTCGGTGGATGCGTTCGAGGACTACCAGAGCCAAAATCGGACACTGGAGAGTGTGACAGCGTACATGCCGTTTTATGGGCCATCGGACTACAAGCTGACCGGCCATGGCGAGCCGGTGCCGGTGTCCGGCGTGCCGGTGGAAGGGAACTTCTTTGAAGTACTGGGCGTGCAGCCAATGCTGGGGCGGCTGTTCACCGCGGATGAGACCCCGCAGCACGGCCGGCCCGCGGTGCTGCTCAGCTACTACTTCTGGAAGCGGCAGTTCGGCGGTGACCGGTCGATCGTGGGCCAGCCGATCCTGCTGAACAAAACGCCAACGCTGGTGGCGGGCGTGATGCCACCGAGCTTCGATTTCGGCAGCGTGTTTGCGCCGGGAACGAACCTCGACGTATTTGTCCCGGCCATCAACGACGATATGCGGAACTGGGGGAACGTATTCCTGATTGTCGGGCGCATGAAGCCGGGCGCGACGGAGGCGCAGGCGCGGGCGGAGGCGCAGAGACTGTTTCCGGACTTCTATTTCAGCAACAGCCATCCGAACTGGGGGAAGGGATACCGGGCATGGCTGCAACCGCTGAAGGAACACGTGAGCGGAAGCCTGCGGCAGTCGCTCGAGCTGCTATGGTCCGCCGTCGGAATGATTCTGCTGATCGTGTGCGTGAACCTGTCGAATCTGCTGCTGGCGCGATCGGCTGCGCGCGGCAAGGAATTTGCCATGCGCAGCGCGCTGGGCGCGGGACGGGCGCGCATTGTGCGCCAACTGCTGACGGAGAGCGCGATTCTGTCGATGACGGGCGCTGTGCTGGGGCTGGGGGTGGCGGCCGGGATCACGACGTATCTGGCGCGGGCGGGCTCGCTGGCGCTGCCCCTGCTGACGGACGTGCGGGTGGACGGCGCGGCAGTGGGGTGGACGGTGCTGATTGCTTCCGCAGCGGCTGCGGCGTTCGGGATTGTCCCGGCGTTGCGCTTGTCGGGAAAGGACCTCCAGGAGTCGCTGAAAGACAGCGGCCATGGCACAAGCGCGGGGCGCCGGCATGAAGCGATGCGATCGGCGCTGGTCATCGGCGAGGTGGCGCTGGCGTGCGTGCTGCTGGTCGGCGCCGGGCTGCTGCTGCGGAGTTTCCTGAAGGTGATGGAGATCAACCTTGGCTTCCAGCCGGACCGCGCAGCGGCGATCCAGGTGGATTACAACGACACCACGAAGGACGGGCAGCGCGATGCGGCGCTGCGCGGGACGATTCTCGCAAACATGCTGCAGCAGGTGAAGGGGATTCCGGGCATTGAGGACGCAGGGGTCACGGACATGCTGCCGCTGGACCGCAACCGGAGCTGGAATCTCTCGGCCGAGGGCATGGACTGCAACAAACAGAAGTGTCCGGATGCGCTGGTGCAGATTGTGACGCCGGGGTATCTGGGGGCGATGGGGATGAAGCTGCGCGAGGGGCGCGATTTTGCGTGGTCGGACGGAGCGAAGAGCGCGTGCGTCGTGATCCTGAACGAGGCGGCGGTCAAAACGCTGTGGCCGGGGGAAAATCCGCTGGGCCGCGTGGCCAACATCGGGCCGTGCAGCAAGCCGCCGCAGGTGGTCGGAGTAGTGAGTGATGTGCGGGACACGAACGTGGAGGGCGGATCGGATGGACCGGAGGCGTATTTGCCGGTAACGCAGGCGCAGCCGGAGGGCGCAGAGCTGGTGGTGCGCACCCAGCTGCCGCCCAATGTGCTGGCAGCAAGCGTGATGCGGGTGCTGCGCGAGCTGAATCCGGGGCAGCCGGCGACGGAGTTCCGGCCGCTGCGGTCGCTGGTGGATCACTCCGTGTCGCCGCGGCGATTCTTCGTGCTGCTGGTGGGCGTGTTCGCAGCGCTGGGACTGACGCTGGCGGCGCTGGGCATCTACGGCGTAATTGCTTACTCGGTGACGCAGAGAACACAGGAGATCGGGATCCGCATGGCGCTGGGCGCGACGCGCGGGCGGGTGCAGCGCGGGGTGCTGGCGCGCACGCTGGGGCTGGTGCTGGCGGGTCTGGTGTTGGGAACAGTGGCGTCAATTGCGGCAGGACACCTGATCGCCTCGCTGTTGTTCGGCACGCAGCCGACGGATGCGGTGACCTACGCAGGAATGGTTCTGCTTTTGACAGGCGTGGCTCTGGTGGCGGGGTATCTGCCGGCGCGCCGCGCCTCGCGCATCGATCCGATGGTGGCGTTGCGGGCGAACTGATGCGCACAGGGGATGGGGATCAGGGATCGGAGCACACGATCGGAAGGCGGCAAAGGATGATCGATTTTCTGCGGCAGGGATGGAACCGGATGCGCGCGTTCTACGGTAAGGAGCCGCTGGATCGCGATCTGGATGCGGAGATGGCGTCGCACCTGGAGATGGCAACGGACGAAAACGTGCGGCGCGGGATGAGCGAAGAAGAGGCGCGGAGGCGGGCGATGGCAGAGTTCGGCGGAGTGCAGCAGGCGCGCGAGCGGCAGCGGGCGGCGCGGGGATTGCCGTTCCTGGATGTGCTGGGGCAGGACACGCGGTTTACGCTGCGGTCGCTCAGGCGCGATCTGGGATTCACGGTCGTGGCGGTGGCGATGCTGGGTCTGGGGATCGGCGCGAACGTCGCCGTCTTCAGCGTGGTGAATACGATTTTGCTGCGTCCGCTGCCGCTGGAGTATTCGAAACAGCTGGTGTGGATTGCGCCGCCTCCGCAGAAGTGCGGGCTGAGCTGCGCGACATATTCGGTGGACGCCTATAACGAGTTCAAGGCGCAGAGCCGGTCGTATCAGGATGTGACCGGGTACATGGCGTTTTCGACGCCGGACAATCTGCGGCTGACGGGGCGCGGCGAGCCGGTGCCGGCGACGGGCATCGAGGTGATGACGAATTTCTTTCAGACGCTGGGCGTGCAGCCCGCGCTGGGGCGGCTGTTTACGGCAGACGACGGACGGCACGGCGCGCATCCGGTCGTGCTGCTCGAGAATGCTTACTGGAAGCGGCAATTTGCGGGCGATCCATCGATTGTGGGAAAAGAGATCGACCTGAACGGGTCGCCGACCACGGTGGTGGGCGTGCTGCCGGCGAGCTTCGATTTCGGCGCAGTGTTTTCTCCGGGCGAGCGCGTGGATCTGCTGTCGGCGGAGATCCTGGACGATGAGCGGGAGTGGGGCAACATCGTGCCCATGATCGGGCGGCTAAAGCCGGGCGTGACCCTGGCGCAGGCGCAGGCCGATGCGAACCGAGTGGTCCCGCATCTGTGCTGGGGCGAGAAGTATCCGCAGTCGTGCGGAAGCTACGCGAAGGGCCCGGACGGAGGGATGGCGCTGCGCACGCTGAAGGACTATGTGAGCGGGCGCATGCGGCGGTCGCTGGAACTGCTGTGGGGCGCGGTGGGGCTGATTCTGCTGATCGTTTGCGTGAATCTGTCGAACCTGCTGCTGGCGCGGTCGGCGGCACGGAGCCGGGAGTTTGCGATGCGCAGCGCACTGGGCGCGCAGCGAAGCCGCATTGTGCGCCAGCTGCTGACGGAAAGCCTGATCCTTTCGGTTGCCGGGGGAGCTCTGGGGCTGGGGGTTGCGTACGCGGTAACGTTCTACCTGACCAGGGCGGGCTCGATCGCGCTGCCGCTGCTGTCGACCATCCGGCTGGACAGGGCGGCGATGGGCTGGACGCTGCTGGTGACGGTGGCGACGGCGTTTGTGTTTGGGCTGATGCCGGGGCTGAAGATGGCGAGCGGGTCGCTGCAGGAGACGCTGAAGGATTCCGGGGCCGGCGCGGGCAAGGGACTGCGGCACGGGAGGATTCGCGCGGCGCTGGTGATCAGCGAGGTGGCGCTGGCCTGCGTGCTGGTGGTGGGCGCCGGCCTGCTGCTGCGTAGCTTTTTGAAGGTGCTGGATGTGGACCTGGGGTTCGCGCCGGACCATGCTGCGTCGATCAAGATGGAAGTTGACTACAACGCGCCCACGGCGGATGCGAGCGTAGCGAAGCTGTCGCAGGCCTTGCAGCAGGCGATTGTGCGGGTGAGCGCGCTGCCGGGCGTCGAGGCGGCGGGCATCGTGGATTATCTGCCGCTGGGACCGAATCGCGCGTGGGGCGTGCCGGTGCCGCAGGGTAAGACGTATCCGGAGGGCGCGCTGCCGTCGCCGCTGGTGTATGTGTGCTCGCCGGGGTATTTCCGCGCGATGGGCATGCGGGTACATGGGCGCGACTTTACCTGGGACGACAACCTGAAGAGCCAGACGGTCGTGCTGATCAACGCCGCGGCGGCGCGCGCGTACTGGCCGGGGGAAGATGCCGTGGGCAAAGTGTTGATGTCGGGCAAGACGCAACTGCATGTGATCGGCGTCGTGGACGATGTACACGCTTCGAGCGTGGAAGACGAGAAGGGCTGGCAGATCTACTATTCGACGCTGCAGGAGGCGCCGAGTGCCGCGCACCTGGTCATCCGCAGCAAGGTGCCGCCGGCGGCGCTGGCGGGAAGCGTGCTGCGCGCGCTGCGGGAGCTGAATCCCAACCAGCCGGCGACGGAGTTCCGGCCGCTGCGGACGATCGTGGACCGGGCGGTTTCGCCGCGGCGTTTCTTCGTACTGCTGGTGGGGATTTTCGCGGCGCTCGGACTGACGCTGGCTGCGCTCGGCATCTACGGCGTGATTGCGTATGGCGTGACGCAGCAGACCCAGGAGATCGGC
>JASHNW010000038.1 GCA_030041435.1 Acidobacteriaceae bacterium | reverse complement strand
ACCGATTCCGTCCACATGCCAGCGCGGAGCCGTTTTGTGGATGCACCGCACTATTACAGCACTCTGTTTCACGAACTGGTACACAGCACCGGCCACGAGAGCCGCTTGCATCGCACCTTTGGCGACCGCTTTGGAGATGAGCTTTACAGCAAAGAGGAGTTAGTTGCCGAGATGGGCGCAGCCTTCTTTTCGGCCATCGCTGGCATCGCTAACGAGCACACCGACCGCAACACCACCGCATACATTCGGAACTGGATTGAAAAGCTGGAAGAGGATAACCGCCTCATCGTTCATGCCGCAGCCAATGCACAGAGAGCAGTAGACATGATTCTCGGCGGCACATTTGAGGAAGAGAACGAGACAACCGAAAACGCCGGCGATGCCGCTGTCAGCGGTATCCCCGCAGCCGTTGCGATAAATATCGCTCCGGCGGTTTACGGCCATGCTCATCTCTGAGTAGTCGCCGGATGCCTCTATCCGGCTCTCAGATATTCCGAGGGAGTGATAATGCGCGTTCCCTTGTACGCGCCGAGAATCAATAAATCCTTGTCGCCTGCCACCAGCAAATCCGCTTTCGCAAGGGCGGCGCACTCCAGAAACATATCGTCATTCGGGTCACGGCAGATTTTTACCGTGCCTCGAATCTTCACACGGATGCCGCGCGCCAGAATCGTTTGCAGCGCCGATATTGCGCGGTGTTGTTCCCAGGAGAACTTTTCCGTCAGGACGCGCACAATCTCCGCGTCAATCTCATCGCAGGTAGCAATCACGTCTTCGCTCATCGCTTTTTCAAGCGCCCGCGTCGGTGTGCCGCGACCTTTCGCAAATTGAAGCGCGGAAATCCAGACGTTTGTGTCTACGACAACGATCACCCGTTCGACCGTACCTTGCGGCGGCGCGGCTTCTCGGCGCGCACTTCTTGAATGAGCCGGGGCACATCGGCTTCGGTGTAGCCCTTTGGGTTGCGGCCCGCCGCGTATTCGCCCAATTCATCCAGCGTCCGCCGCGCCTGCTGCGCGGAGTAGGTGCGGAAGGCTTCACGGAATAGCTCGCTCATGGTGCGGCTGTCCCGCTGCGCCAGCGCCTCGGCCCTCTGCGCGAGTTCCGGCGGCAGGCTGATCGTGTAGACCTTCGATTTCCTTGCAGTCGCAGTAGCCATATCCAGATATTACGCTGTAATGGATTCCATTACAATCAATGGGGCACGCTACCTGCTCTCACGTTTCTCCAGCCGTTTTCCCCCGTGAGCAGGCTGCACCTTAAAGGGCCGGCCCCGCAAAATGTTTGTGTCCACCAGGTAAGAGGAGCACCTGGCTCATCTGGTCCAGAAGCAGCTCCCGCTTGCTCTTGCGCCCATGCTTCTCAACACTCGCCTGCGATGTCAGTGTCTGCTGAATCCGCGCACTTCGCTTCATGTTTATAGTTTATTCAACAAAGACGAGGGTTGCAGACTTGTGCAGAGGTTCCCTAGGGAATAGGAATCTCCTATTCCCTGGGACAAACGAATACCAAACAGACCTCTCCTTCCACACATTGCCGATAATCATCCGGTCCTCGTTCGATACAAAAACGACGATATAGTCAACTTGCTCTAAACAAATTTCATAGCCTCTCAGTGTGCTGCCTGACAAAGTACCAGCAACGTCTTCAAACAGAAGCGCGGTTTTGAAACCCCACTCTTTGTACTTCATCAGTTTGGGAAGCTTATCTCTTACTGCCCGCCCAAGTCTTTCGCCTTGTAGAGCTTTCCGGTTCTCTGGTTCTTCAGGCATGCCCCAGACGTTTCCATTCAACCGCTCGTGGTCCCCACTACACGTAAGTGTTATCTTGTGCCCTTCGTATTCAGTCTGTATGTATCTGTCCACCAATAGCAGCGTCGGGGCGGTCTTCGCTACCCAGGAAGAGAAATCGCTGACAAACTGCACCCTACTCTCCCCCACAAGGGAATCCACTATTTCTGGAGGAGCAGCAAGAAAATAATAACGATCTGGGGGAATTCGCTCTTTACAGCCAGCATTGACCGAACAGACGATTTCGCGCCACCTTTTCACATACTTAATCTGCCCCTCGAAGGATTGAACGGTCGTATGCTCGACCGCAATCTTGTCATTTTCATCGCTGCCGGAGGTCAGAACGAAGTCAACGTCAGGAGTGCGTCGATTTACCTCATCAGGCGAATTAGACAACTTGTATTCTATGTCCGTGAGAGACCTCAGAATGGTAATAAAAGCTTCACGCGCATTCTGTTCGTTCGGTCTCTTCTCATTCGGTTTCTTCATAATCTTGACCGGAATTTTTTCTTTCCCGACGGCGACAGTATACGGCCAGTTGCCGCCCACCGCCGCTTCCGTCATTGTGGCTTCGCCTGATGCGTTTCGAACCACTTCCGCGCCCGTTCCTGTTCGCGCGCAAGATCGGCAGGCGTCAGGTGAGATGCGGCATCGTCTCGATACTGCGCAACCTGTTTCGATTGCGAAGCGTCCAACTCACCAGCAGCACCCAGATCAAGCCAAAAGTAGGCTTCCGCACAATCTTGGGGCACACCTAGGCCGCTGTAGTACATTGACCCAAGAGCGGCCTGTACGAGAGCGTTACCTTGCTCTGCCGCCTTGCGATACCACGCTGCCGCTTGAGTGTAGTCCTGCGGAACCCCGTGTCCTTTGTAGTACAAACGCCCGAGCGCGTGCTGCGCCTCAGCGTAACCTTGCTCAGCCGCCTTACGAAACCAGAGAGCAGCTTCCGCGTAATCTTGAGGAAGCCCTCGTCCCTGGTAGTACCACCCCCCGACGACGTATTGCGCCTCGGCGTTACCTTGTTCGGCCAAATTGCGGCAATATGCTTGGTTGTCATACTTGAGATAAAAGCTCGCATCGCCATAAGGCATCGCTTTGAGCTGCTTTGCCGTCGGTGGCCTAAGTGTGGAGTTCATGTAGACCACAATGATCTGTTGCAATTCACTGGCCGTGCTCTCGGCTGCCTCGGCCCGCTCGTTGTCATTCTTCTGCCTGTAGGTGGCAGCGCGATTGAGCAACCGCGCGTGCATAAACATGAGGTAATGCGAGACAGAGCGCGCCCAGATACTCTTGGTCAAGGTGCCGATAAATATGGCGACTACAAACACGATGAGCGCCGCCCACCAGTGGTAAAGCGCGGCGAAAACCAAAGCAACAACCAGGGCGTTGTAACTGAAGAACGGCACATTACTAAGCCAGCCATCCATCAATGCGGCTTGAGCAAGCCGGAGATATTGCTTTGTGGTGTTGTTGTCCCCGCTCCCGGGAGGAGCCATCACCTTAGCCGCCCAGGCGCTGGTATCTGTCAGACCGTCGCCCAGTGGTTTCAAAACAGCGTAAACAAGCACCATCAAGGCTGAAGCAACAAGGAACCACATGGCGACCTCCCCTCCCCAACTGCCCAAAGCCTAGTCGAGTTTAGCGATCCTACATCGGGAGAAGAACAGACATATCGCGTTATTGTGGCTTCGCCTGATGCGCCTCGAACCACTTCCGCACCCGCTCCTGTATGCGGGCCAACTCGTCCGGCGTCAGGTGTGACGCAACTTCATCTCGATTCTCCGCATTGATTTTCGCTGTTGAGGCGTCTAGCTCACCAGCAGCCGCTAGATCGAACCAGAAACACGCTTCTGAGTAGTCCCCGGTCACACCCAGGCCATAGCGGTACGTATACCCGAGCATGTGTTGCGCCATGACGTATCCTTGCTCAGCAGCCTTGCGATTCCAAAACGCAGCTTGAGCGTCGTCCTCGGGCACACCCCTACCCCTCGAGTAGAAATACGCGAGGTTGTATTGCGCCTTGGTGTCACCTTGCTCTGCCAACTTGCGACACCTAACTGCCTCTTGGGTGAAGTCGTCCTGCGAAACGCCTTCACCATTTATGTCCAGCACCCCAAGATTGAAGTGCGCATTGGCTTGGCCTTGATCCGCTGCGAGGTTCATCGTCTCTACTGCTATGCCTCTGCGCTTCAAGTCCGCAAATATCTGTTCAAGTGCCTGTTCTAAAGTGCATACTTCCTCTCCAAGCTCGTCGAGCGTTTTGGCAATGACATCGTGAAATTGGAAACGATCACCGGCTCGGAGGGCAGGCGAGTAGATTACCTTGCCGCAAAGACGTAATCCTACGGCTCCTGCCGCAACAGTATTGCCAATTTTAGGTTCTAAGATTACGGTCGATTGTTTCTGAAACAAACCCTCTTTTGCCGTGCTGACGCAGCATTGGAACGATTTGTTATGAATTCTCGCCACCTTACTTCCAAAAAAATAGGTCCGAGCGAAACTGTTTGAGATGATCATTTCAAAGACCTCCAAAAGAACAGCTTCGGAAATATACAAACCGCTACTGGCTGATTATCGTTTTGGGCGCTGTTGCTTTTCGCCTTCATTCCCGAATCCTCTTCACTTCAAATTTCTTGCGGAAGAGCCAATATCCTGACCATCCAATTAAGAAAATGCCCAGACACAGATCAATCGGTTGCCAATCCTCCCGCTGCATACGTATCGGCAAGAACGGGTTCAAAAGAAGCGCGAGCGCGACAAACGCCCATGTCCACGCCCGCAGGCCGGTCTTGTACACTCTCCACGCCCAATAAACTGCGCCAACCGTGATGACAAGCCGGAGCACCATGTAAAAGCCGTAAGGATGCTTGCCGACCGCAGCTACAAGCAGCAACGCCGCACCGATGATGGTCAGAACTACTTCCCAGATTCGTTCACGACTCACAATCGTCCCCCGTTGAATATCCTACTGCTCAGGTCCGGAGTTAAGCGTCTGTTGCCGGAGACAGCGTCCTCGGTTGGCTTCTCGGGCAGCGGACGATTTGGGCGGGCGCGGTCAGACGCGGCGCTGCCTACGGCATCGGCAGTAGGCGCGACACGTCACCCCCAAATGGGTTGCCGCCGGTAAACCGGCTTGGAATCTTGGTTGGGTGACGTGAACGCGCTTTGAATCAGCAGTTTGGTGATGCGCGTATCAGGCGCAGCGATAATGCGTTTACGTGCGTAAACGCGCCGAGCGCCTTACAGCGCCCAGTGTGTAAACGCATTGATAGACAAGGGCTTCCAGCATTCGGGCGCTTGACGGGCAAAATCGCAAGGTGCAAGCTGTTTTCGAGGCGGGTTTCCCCATGAGCACTCCCCGCATCCCGGCTCCGTTGCAGTCTCCGGCCTCCCCGAAGGACGAAGCGCGTCCGGTTTTGCGCGCTAAAACCATCGCCACCAGAGTAACGCCAGAAGAGCTGGCAGAGGTAGAAAACGCTGCCGAAGGCGCGGGAAAAACCGTAGCCGAATGGCTGCGCGAGCTGGCCCTGAAAGCCGCGCGGCAACGTCCGGCAGACCCTACTGAGTTGGTACTGGCTGAGGTTTCGGCGCTGCGATACATGCTCCTGAATCTCTTCCACGCGACCGCCCAGGCGAACGCCGAAGGCAAGCATCTGCTGCCCGATTCCGTGGTCAAAATCCGTGACCAGGCCAACCTGCGGAAGCTGGCCGACGCCCGCAAATTGCTCGCAGAATTTCTGTCCCAGGAGGGACCGGACGGAGGCAAACAGTGAGCCGCCCGATGCGTTTTCCGAGCCGGACGGGGCGACTGTTCTGGTTTCTTTTCTGGCTTGTGGTCGGGCCGCTTGTGCTCATCTTCCCGGCTTCGGCATGGCTTTACTGGACACTCACGCCGCTGCAAAAGGTTTACCTCACGACCTATGCCGCCAGCTCCGTAGGGGCTGGGATTCCGCACAGCGAGATGACTATCCGATGGGTGATGAAGACCGCGCCCAAGCGCAAGCCGGTGCCTGCCGATGCCGAGGATGTAGTCACAGGCACAGACCCGAAACTGCCCGTCAGCCTCTCGCCCAAAGCTATTGCGGAGGGCTGGCGTGGAGTGGCTTACAGCGCCCCGGAGAAAGTGCCCGCAGATGCGCTCGCCAAAGGATTGCGGGATTACGTTTATGACGGGGTGAGCGTGTGGTGGTTGTTTGGCAGACCGATGCTCAACAGCCTTGCCGTGCTGATGCTGTTTTACGTCATTTGGCTCCAGAGGAAGCAGATTTTTGGGCGACGGCGACAGCAGGAAGAACGTCACGGACGCCGGACCAAAGGCCCGGAGCTGGCATCGGCTTTGCGGTGGCGCGGCGCAAAGACAGACGGCATACGCTTCCGTCTGCGCTTTGAGAATCACCTTTTGCGATGGCTTCCTTTTGGACCGAGCTACTGCATCCCGCAGAGGTTGGAAGCGAGCCACATTTTGATGATGGGTGACACCGGCAGCGGAAAGTCGAACGCCATCCGGCAGCTTCTCCGTCAGGTGCGGGAGCGTGGAGAGAGCGCCATCGTCTATGACCCGGCGATGGACTTTGTGGGCGAGTTCTATTCGCCCGCGCGTGGGGATTTGATTCTCAATCCGCTAGACCAGCGTTGCCCGTATTGGGGGCTAGGCGATGAGATTGACCGCGACGAAACAGCGGCGACCATCGCCGCCGCGTTCCTGCCGGAAAAGGAGTACGAGAAAGAGTTTTTCACGGATGGGCCGCGCCGCATACTGGCCCACTTGCTCAAGCGGCAACCGCAGCCGAGGGACATTCTGAGCATGATGGCCGAACCATCACGGATTGAGTACGCGGTGAAAGGAACACCGCTGGCCGCGCTACTTGATGCGGGAGCGCCCGCACAACGGGCGGGTGTGCTGGCGAGCTTGAATATGGTCGCAGACAGCCTAGAGTTGTTGCCGGAGTGGGAACATACGCGACCGACCTTTGCGACGGCGGAGTGGTATGCGAGCCGAAAGCGTTGGGTGTTTCTGACTTCCACTCCTGCCTACCGCGCGAAGATTCTGCCGCTGCATTCCGTGTGGCTCGATTTATTCATCCTTCGCATGATGGGGTACTGCGAGGACCACACGGCGAAGCCGGTATGGTTCGTGCTGGACGAGCTGGCAAGCCTCAACAAGCTGCCGCAGCTCCACACCGCCGTCACCGAAAACCGCAAGTACGGGAATCCGGTTGTGGTGGGCATTCAGGGACGCAGCCAGCTTGAGAAACGCTACGGCAAGGATGCCGAGGCCATGCTTTCGCAGCCCGCAACCAAGCTGTTTTTCAAGACCACCGAGCCACGCGCCGCGAAGTGGATTTCCCATGCTATCGGGGAAGTTGAAGTGGAGCGGTTGAAGGAATCGCGCAGCATGTGGCTTCTAGGAAACCTCTGAGCAACCCGCCGGTTTGAGAGTC
>JASHNW010000037.1 GCA_030041435.1 Acidobacteriaceae bacterium | reverse complement strand
AAAAGTATTCGAGAACTTAAGCCCCGCAGGCGCTCACCTGCGGGGCCGTGGCCCCTTGGGCTGAAGCCGCCCTACCGCGTCTTTGCCACTTCCTCCACCGTGACCGGATCGAGGAACGGCATCTGAGCACGGAGTTGCTTGCCCACGATTTCGACGGGATGTTTGGCTTCGGCTTCGCGGAAGGCGAGAAACTCCTTTTTGCCGGAGTTCTGGTCGGCGAGAAAGCGCTTGGCGAAACTGCCATCCTGAATCTCGGCGAGAATCTGCTTCATCGCCTTGCGGCTCTCGGCGCCGATCACGCGCGGGCCGGAGACGTAGTCGCCGTACTCGGCGGTGTCGGAGATGGAGTAGCGCATGTAGGCGAGGCCGCCGCGATAGATGAGGTCGACGATGAGCTTGAGCTCGTGCAGGCACTCAAAGTAGGCGATCTCCGGCTGGTAGCCGGCGTCGACGAGGGTCTGGAAGCCGGCTTTAACCAGCGCCGAAGCACCGCCGCAGAGAACGGCCTGCTCGCCGAAGAGGTCGGTTTCGGTTTCCTCTGCGAAGGTGGTTTCGAGCACGCCGCCGCGGGTTCCGCCAATGGCCTTGGCGTAGGAGAGGGCGAGCTGCTTCGCCTGGCCGGAGGCGTCCTGGTGGACGGCGATGAGGCAGGGCACGCCGCCGCCTTCGGTGAAGACTTCGCGGACGCGGTGGCCGGGGCCTTTGGGCGCGACCATGGAGACATCGATGTCAGCGGGGGGCACGATGGCGCCGAAGCGGATATTGAAGCCGTGGCCGAACATGATGGTCTTGCCCTTTTTCATGTGGGGCGCGATGTCTTTGGCGTAGGTGTCGCCCTGGGAGTGGTCGGGGGTGAGGATCATGATGACGTCGGCCCAGGCGGCGGCGTCGGAGACGGAAGTGACTTCAAGGCCGGCCTTCTTCGCCTTGTTGACGGATTTGCTCGCTGGCGGGAGGCCGACGCGAACTTCGACGCCGGAGTCGCGCAGGTTGAGAGCATGGGCGTGGCCCTGGGAGCCGTAGCCGATGACGGCAACTTTCTTTTGCTGAATGAGGGCGAGGTCGGCGTCGTGATCGTGATAAGTCTTTGCCATTTTGTTTCCTTCTTGAGTTCAGTGTAGCGGCTAAACAGGGGATAGGGTCCAGGGGATAGGGTATGGGTTTGGTCCGTTTGCTATCCCCTAAACCCTATTCCCTAAACCCTGTTTCTTCGGCCATCAGCACGTCGCTGGCGGCGGCGGATTCTTCTTCGGCCTTCAGTTCCTCCGGTGTCTCGACGCCGGGGACGCGCATGGCTTCCAGCACCTTGCTGGTGTGTTGGCCGCGGCGCATGACCATGCGTCCGGTGCGCGCGATTTCGAGGATGCGGTCGCCGTTCTCGTTCAGCACCTGGATGAGGCCTTCGATCTTGCTTTCAACGCCGGTGATCTCGATCATGAGGGATTCCGGCGCGAGGTCGACGATGCGTGCGCGGAAGACCTCGGCCAGCTCGAAGACCTGGGAGCGCGTCTTCGGATTGGCCGCGACCTTGATGAGTGCCAGCTCGCGCGCGACGTGGGAAAGCTGGCCGACGTCGTCGACCTGGAGCACATTCTCCAGTTTATAGAGGCTGGCGGCGATGCGGTGCCCCGCGGTGGGCGAGGCTTCGCAGACGATGGTCATGCGCGAGACGCCGACGCGCTCGGAGTGGCCGACGGTGAGCGAGACGATGTTGATGTTGAGGCGGCGAAAGAGCGAGGCGACGCGGGTGAGCACGCCGGGCTTGTCTTCAACGAGAGCGACGAAGGTATGCAGCATGAGAAACTCCAGCGTTCTGCGTTCAGCGGTCAGCGATCAGCAGCCAGCGGTCAGGGGTAAGACGGCCAGCTCTGACTACTGACTGTTTTATCCCTGACCGGTTTTTGCCTGACCGCTTCATTCCTGCCCTTACTTATCCTGCGCCGTTTCGACGAGCGGGCTCTTCTTCGGGCGGCGGATCATTTCGTGGAGCGCGGAGCCGGCCGGGATCATGGGATAGACCGAGTCTTCCTTCTCGACCATGAAGTTGATGAGATACGGCCCCTTGTGCGCGCGCGCCTCTGTCACGGCGGGCAAAACCTGAGAACGGGAACTGACCGCAGTCCCGCGAATGCCGTGGGCGTCGGCGAGCTTCACGAAGTCCGGGCTGAGCAGCGGCGTGGATTCGTAGTTCTTGTCGTAGAAGAACTCCTGCCACTGCCGCACCATGCCGAGGTAGCCGTTGTTGACGATGGCGATGTTGAGGTCGAGATGCTCCTGGGCGGCGGTGGCCAGTTCGGCTGCGGTCATCTGGAAGCCGCCGTCGCCGGCGACGACCCAAACCTCCTTGTCGGGGCAGGCGATTTTTGCACCGATGGCCGCGGGTAAAGCAAATCCCATCGTCCCGAGGCCGCCGGAGGTGATGAGCGTGCGCGGCTCGTCGTGCTTGTAGTACTGCGCCTCCCACATCTGGTGCTGGCCCACGTCGGTGACGACGATGGCTTTGCCTTCGGTGGCGCGCCACAGATCGTGCATGACGTGGGCGGCGTAGAGGTGGCCACTGTCGGGCAGGTTGCGGATGTCGCGCACGGCGACCTCGCCTTTGCCGGCTTCGATCTCGCGCAGCCACGCGGATTCCTGCTTCGCGTCACGCGGCGCGAGGTGCGGCAGCAGCGCTTCGAGGGCTTCCTTCAGATCGCCGATGAGAGCAACGTCGACTTTGACGTTCTTGTTGATTTCGGCGGGATCGACTTCGATGTGAATCTTCTTCGCGTTGGGCGCGTAGGTGGCCAGCGTGCCGGTGACGCGGTCGTCGAAGCGCATGCCGCAGGCGATGAGCAGGTCGGAGGACTGGATGGCGTGGTTGACCCAGGCTTCGCCGTGCATGCCCATCATGCCGAGCGAGAGGGGATGCGAGGCGGGGAAGGCTCCAAGGCCGAGCAACGTGGACGCGACGGGGATGCGCATTCTCTCAGCGAGGGTGATGACCTGTGCGCCCGCGTTCGACTGGATGATGCCGTGGCCGGCTAGGATGACGGGCTTTTTCGCGTTGCGGATGAGCTCGGCGGCCTGCAGGATGGAGGCCGATTCCGTCTTCAGCATGGGGTGTGGGCGATGCGGCTTCGGCGCAGCAGCGGCGAAGTCGAATTCCGCGGAGGCCTGCTGCGCGTCTTTGGTGATGTCGACGAGGACCGGACCGGGACGGCCGGAGCGGGCAACGAGGAAGGCTTCGCGGATCATGGGCGCGACGTCTTCGGGGCGGGTGGCGACGAAGTTGTGCTTGGTGATGGGCAGGGTGATGCCGGTGATGTCCACTTCCTGGAAGGCGTCGGTGCCGAGAACTTTGCTCGAGACCTGGCCGGTGATGCAGACCATGGGCACCGAGTCCAGCATGGCGGTGGCAATGCCGGTGACGAGGTTGGTGGCGCCGGGGCCGGAAGTAGCAACGCAGACGCCGACCTTGCCCGAGGCGCGCGCGTAGCCATCGGCCATGTGGGCCGCGCCCTGCTCGTGGCGGACGAGCACGTGGCGGATGGGAAACTTGCGCAGCGCGTCGTAGGCCGGCAGGATGGCTCCGCCGGGATAGCCGAAGACGGTGGTGACGCCTTCGCCTTCGAGGGTGGCCCAGAGGATTTCAGAGCCGGTGAGGCGGGTGGTGTGCGCGGGTGGATTTCTGTCGTGATCGTGTTTCTTTGCGGCGGCCATAGTGTCCCCTTTCGCGGCCAGAATCGGTAGGTTCGCGGGGGCTGAAGCCCCTCTTCTCTTGGCATCGTTACGGCACGGCGATAACCGCGCCCCTTCAAAGCAAATTCAGTTGGTGACGGCTCCCTGGGACGCCGATGAAACCGAGTCGGCGTATTTGCGGAAGACGCCGCGCGCGAACCTTGGCGCGGGCTGCTTCCAGGTGGCGAGGCGCGAGGCGATCTCCGCGTCGGAGATCTCGACGTTCAGCTTGCGGTTGGGGATGTCGAAGTGAATCGTGTCGCCTTCGCGGACGGCGGCGATGGGGCCGCGGACGGCGGCTTCGGGCGCGACGTGGCCCGCCATGAGGCCGCGGGTGGCGCCGGAGAAACGGCCATCGGTGAGCAGCGCGACCGTCTCGCTCAGCTCCGGGATGCCGGCGACGGCGGCGGTGACGGCGAGCATTTCGCGCATGCCGGGTCCGCCTTTGGGGCCTTCATAGCGAATGACCATGACGTCACCGGGCTTGATCTGGCCGGATTCGACGGCGTGGAAGGCGGCGTCCTCCGAGTCGAAGACGCGCGCAGGGCCGCGATGCTCGAGGCGCTTGTGGCCGGCGACTTTGATGACGCAGCCTTCGGGCGCGAGATTGCCTTTGAGGATGACGAGGCCGCCGGTGGGCTTGATGGCATCTGTCACCGTGTGGATTACATTTTGTCCGGATGTCTCGTGCGCGGCGGCGGCTTCTTCGGCCAGGGTTTTGCCGGTGACGTTGAGGCAGGAGCCATCGATGAGGCCCGCGTCGATCAGGCGCTTCGCCAGCAGACGGCTGCCGCCCGCGGCCTGATAGTCGACAGCGACGTAGCGGCCGCCGGGCTTGAGGTCGCAGAGCAGCGGCGTTTTTGAGCTGATGCGGTCGAAGTCGTCGATGGTGAGGGGAATGCCCATCTCGTTGGCGATGGCGAGGAAGTGGAGGACGGCGTTTGTCGATCCACCGGAAGCGGCGACGCTGGCGATGGCGTTGTTGATGGCCTGGGGGGTGATGATCTGGCTCGGCCTCAGGCCCTTGCGCGCGAGCTGCATGACGATGCGGCCGGCTTCGCGGCTGGCCACCAGCTTTTCGCCGAGGAACGCGGGGACGCCGGAGAGGCCGATGGGGGAGATGCCGAGGAACTCGCAGGCCATGGCCATGGTGTTGGCGGTGAACTGGCCGCCGCACGCGCCGGAGCCGGGACAGGCGTTGGCTTCGACGGCTTCAAGGCCGGCGTCGTCGAGCTTGCCGGCAGCGTGGGAGCCGACGGCTTCGAAGACATCCTGCACGGTGAGATCTTTGCCATTGAGATGGCCGGGGGCGATGGAGCCGCCGTAGAGCATGAGCGAAGGGATGTCGAGGCGGGCGAGGGCCATCACGGTGCCGGGCATGTTCTTGTCGCAGCCGGCGATGGCCACGAGGCCGTCGAACTGATTGCCGCGCGCGACCAGCTCGACCGAGTCGGCAATGATCTCGCGACTGATGAGCGAGGCTTTCATGCCCTCGGTGCCCATGGTGATGCCGTCGGAAATGGTGACAGTGTTGAACTCCATGGGCGTGCCGCCGGCCTCGCGGATGCCTTCTTTCACGGCTTCGGCGAGCTGGCGCAGGTGATAGTTGCAGGGGCCGATCTCGGTCCACGTATTCGCAATGCCGATGATGGGCTTGGCGAGGTCTTCGCGCGAGAAGCCGACGGCGCGCAACATGGCGCGCGCGGGGGCGCGGCTGGGGCCTTCAGTGAGGGCGATGGAGTAGAGCTTGCCGGGGGCGCTTTTGCCGTTACTGCTCATGCGTGAGGTGTCTCCTGCGAAGTGGCGGAACGTGGAGCGACCCAGAATTCCGCGTCGTGCTGCTTTTCGAATTTGTCGAGAGCATCAGCGTGGCGCAGCGTGAGGCCGATGTCGTCGAGGCCTTCGAGGAGGCAGTCGCGGCGGAAGGGATCGATAGAGAAGCTGGTGGAGAAGCCGTGCTGGTCGCGGATGGTGTTGTCTTCGAGCGAGACGGTGAGCTGGTAGTTGTCCGTTTTGCTGGCGCGGTCGAGCAGGGTCTGCACCTGGTCCTCGGGCAGCGTGATGAGCAGGATGCCGTTTTTGCCGGCGTTGGAGTGGAAGATGTCGGCGAAGGTGGGCGCGATGACGCAGCGGAAGCCATAGTTGCTGAGGGCCCACGCGGCGTGCTCGCGCGAGGAGCCGCAGCCGAAGTTGCGCGCGGCGACGAGGATCTGCGCGCCCTGGTAGCGGGGGTTGTTCAGCTCGAAGGCGGGATCTTTGCGCCAGTCGAAGAAAAGGAATTCGCCGTAGCCGGTACGCTCGATGCGCTTGAGGAACTGCTTGGGGATGATCTGATCCGTGTCGACGTTGACGCGGTCGAGCGGCATGACTTTGGCGGTGAGAGTGCGGAACTTTTCCATTAAGCCAGTACCTCTGCTTTTCTGAATTCCCAGGTGCGTACGTCGGTGAAGTGGCCTTTGATGGCGGCGGCGGCGGCCATCATGGGGCTGACCAGGTGGGTGCGCCCGCCGCTGCCCTGGCGGCCTTCGAAGTTGCGGTTGCTGGTGGAGGCGCAGCGCTCGCCGGGCTGCAGGATGTCCGGGTTCATGCCGAGGCACATCGAGCAGCCGGGCTCGCGCCACTCGAAGCCGGCCTCGCGAAAGATCGCATCGAGACCTTCTTTTTCCGCCTGCGCTTTCACCAGCTGCGAGCCGGGAACGACCATGGCGCGCACATTGGCGTGGACGTGGTGGCCGGCGACGACTTTGGCGGCGGCGCGCAGATCTTCAATGCGCGAGTTGGTGCAGGAGCCGATGAAGACGCGGTCGATGGCGATTTCTTCGATGGGCGTGCCGGGCTTGAGGGCCATGTATTCGAGGGCGCGGGTGAAGGCGCGGCGATCGGCGTCGGACTGCGCGGCGGCGGGATCGGGCACCGCTCCGGTGACGGACACGACCATGCCGGGGTTCGTGCCCCAGGTGACGCAGGGCTCGATTTCGATGGCGGGAATCGTCAGCTCGCGGTCGAATTGCGCGCCAGGATCGGTGGCCAGCTGGCGCCACTCGGCGACGGCCTCGTCCCACGCTGCGCCGGTGGGCGCGAAGGGGCGGCCCTTGAGCCACGCGAACGTGGTTTCGTCGGGAGCGATCGTGCCGGCGCGCGCGCCCGCTTCGATGCTCATGTTGCAAACCGTCATGCGGCCTTCCATGGAGAGCGAGCGGATGGCGGAGCCGGCGTATTCGATGACGTGGCCGGTGGCGCCGTCGGTGCCGATGCGGCCGATGATGGCGAGCACGATGTCTTTGGCGCCGACGCCTTCGGGCAACTCGCCTTCGACGGCGATGCGGAAGGTTTTCGGCTTCGACTGCGGCAGGCACTGCGTGGCAAGGACGTGCTCCACTTCCGATGTGCCGATGCCGAAGGCCAGCGCGCCGAGCGCGCCGTGGGTCGAAGTGTGCGAGTCGCCGCAGACGATGGTCATGCCGGGCTTGGTGAGGCCGAGCTCGGGGCCGATGACGTGGACGATGCCCTGGCGTGGCGATTCGACGTCGTAGAGGGTGATGCCGAAGTCGGCGCAATTTTTGCGCAGGGTTTCGATTTGCTTCGCGGCGATGGGGTCTTCAATGACGATGCGATTCGCCGTGGTGGGGACGTTGTGGTCGACGGTGGCGATGGAGCGGTCGGGGCGGCGCACCTTGCGGCCGGCGAGGCGGAGGCCTTCAAAGGCCTGGGGCGAGGTGACTTCGTGGATGAGGTGCAGATCGACGTAGAGGAGCGCAGGCTCGTTGGCGGGCTCGGCGACGATGTGCGATTCCCAGACTTTTTCGAAGAGTGTTTTTGCTGCCATAGTCACGATTCCGTTTGTGCCTTTGTTCTGCGCCGAAGGCGCGTCTGCCCGTGCGGCCAGCACCTAAACCGCATGCATGGCCTGGCGGCGGTCAATGATTTCGTTGAGGGCTGCGGCGACGCGGCTGCCCATGTCGGTGGTCGATAACACCTGTGCCGATTTGTCGCCGCGCGCGAGGTCGGCGGTGCGGTAGCCCTGGTCGAGAACCTTTTTCACGGCGGCTTCGATGGCGTCGGCGTCCTGATCGAGGCCCGCCGAGTGCCGCAGCAGCATGGCCGCGGTCAGAATCGCGCCGATGGGATTGGCGATTCCCTTCCCGGCGATGTCGGGCGCGGAGCCGTGAACGGGCTCGTAGAGATCGACCTTGCCGCCGATAGTGGCCGAGGGCAGCATGCCGAGCGAGCCGGTGATGACGCCTGCTTCGTCGGAGAGGATGTCGCCGAAGAGATTTTCGGTAAGGACGACGTCGAAGCTGCGCGGCGTATTCATGATGTGCATGGCCATCGCGTCGACGTACTGATGCTCGAGCGCGACGCCGGGATACTGCTGCGCGACTTCAGTGACGGTGGCGCGCCAGAGCTGCGAGACTTCGAGGACGTTGGCCTTGTCGACGGAGGTGACTTTTTTGCGGCGCTTGCCGGCCAGCTCAAAGGCGACCTTTGCTACGCGGACCACTTCGTCGCGGGTGTAGCGCATGGTGTTCCACGCGGCGTTGGCCTGCTTGTCCCACTGGCGCGGCTGGCCGAAGTAGAGGCCGCCGAGCAGCTCGCGGACGAAGAGGATGTCCGCGCCTTCGACGACTTCAGGGCGGAGCGGCGAGTTCGAGGAAAGGCCCGGCCACGCGAAGGAGGGGCGCAGGTTGGCGAAGCCGCCGAGCGCGGCGCGAATTTGCAGCAGGCCGGCTTCAGGTCGCTCGCCTGGAGGGAGGGCATTGAACTTGTTGTGGCCGACGGCGCCGAGGAGGACCGCATCGCTCGCGAGGGCAGCGTGGAGGGTGGCCTGGGGCAGCGGGGTTCCGTGGGCATCGATGGCGACGCCACCGATGAGCTCGTGGCGAAACTGGAAATCGTAGCCGCCCATTTCGGCGACGGATTTGAGGACGCGCACAGCTTCGCTGGTGACTTCGGGACCGATGCCGTCGCCGGCGACGATGAGGATGTTCAGCTTTTTCGTCATGAGTGCGGTTCGTCTTTCAGCCGGTAGCGTGTAGCTGGTAGCCGTTGTTGCCTGCTCTCAGCCGACCGCTTTTTCGCGGATTTCGGTGGAGATCAAATCTTCGTGGCGCTGATGGTGCGCGACCAGGTTGATCAGGTCCTGGTCGTAGATGGCTTTTTTGCGGTCGGCCAGTTCGGTGAAGGCGCGATAGGCGATGTCGAGATCGGCGGCGGACAGGCGATAACCCAGCTCTTCAAGGCGCGAGCGCAGGGCGTGGCGGCCGGAATGCTTGCCCAGCACCATGCGGTTGGCGGGGACGCCGACGGAAACCGGCGTCATGATCTCGTAGGTGAGCGGGTTGGAGAGCACGCCGTGCTGGTGGATGCCGGCCTCATGGGCAAAAGCATTGGCCCCGACGATGGCCTTGTTCGGCGCCGCGCCGAAGCTGATGGTCCCGGCCAGCTGCTGGCTCACCGGATAGAGGCGGTCGAGCCTGAGGCTGTGCTGGTACGGATACGAGTCGCCGCGAACGTGCAGGGCGGCGGCGATTTCTTCGAGGGCCGCGTTGCCGGCGCGCTCGCCGATGCCGTTGATGGTGCACTCCACCTGGCGCGCACCGGCCTGGACAGCCGCGAGCGTGTTGGCGACGGCGAGGCCGAGATCGTCGTGACAATGCGTGGAGAGGATGACGCGATCGGCGCCGGGCACGCGCTCGCGGATCATGCGAAACATGGCCGCGTACTCTTCCGGCGTGGCGTAGCCCACAGTGTCAGGCAGATTGATGGTGGTGGCGCCGGCGGCGATGGCCGCGCCCACGAAGGCGCAGAGGAAGTCGCGATCGGTGCGGGTGGAATCCTCGGGAGAGAATTCGACGTCATCGGTGTAGGTGCGGGCGAGGGCGACCATTTTCGCGGCCTGCTCGATGGCCTCGTCGCGGGTGATCTTCAGCTTGTACTCGAGATGAATGTCGGAGCTGGCGAGGAAGACGTGGATGCGTGGGCGGGCTGCTTTTTCGACGGCCTTCGCGGCGCGCTCGATGTCTTCGCGGCGGGCGCGGGCCAGGGAGGCAACCCTTGGGCCGCGGACTTCCTGGGCGACGGCGGAGATGGCGGCGAAATCGCCGTCGGAGGCGATGGCGAAGCCGGCCTCGAGGACGTCGACGCCGAGGTCGGCGAGGGAGTGCGCCAGGGCCAGCTTCTCGTGGTGCGTCATGCTGCAGCCCGGCGACTGCTCGCCGTCACGGAGGGTGGTATCAAAAAAACGAATGTGGTTCTGGGTCATGAGCAATCCCCAACAGCGATTGTGCGCTCCGTAGAATAAGTTTCGCAAAGGGTTAACCATAAAGCAAATTTGTAATTGTTTGGGTTTCGATAGATTCTATTTATGAGCTGGGAGCTGGGAGCTGGGAGCTGGTAGCTGGGAGCGGGTAGCTGGGAGCGGGTAGCGGGTAGCTGGTGGCCAGCACCCGGCAACCGATAACGGTCTTCGTGTTCTCAGCTATCAGCCATCAGCTATCCGCTATCAGCTATCCGCGAAGGGCTTCTTTATGGATCTGCACGAACTCGAGACTTTTCTGGCGGTCAGCGAGGAAAAGGGATTCTCGCGGGCGGCGGTGCGTATGCGGCGCACGCAGCCGGCGATCAGCCATGCGATTCGCAAACTGGAAGAAGAAATCGGCGAGCCGCTGTTCGAGCGCACCGCGCGCGACGGGACGCTGACCGCTGCGGGCGAGCTGCTGCGCGGGTATGCGGAGCGTCTGCTGCGCCTGCGCGGGGAGGCGGCGACGGCGCTCGAGGAGCTGCGGTCGCTGGAGCGCGGGCAGCTGACCATCGTTGCCAACGAATACACGTGCCTGTGGGTGCTGCCGGTGCTGGACGCATTCCGGCGGGCGCATCCGGAGATCGGCGTGACGGTGCAGCGGTCGCTGGCGAGCCAGATACCGGACCAGCTGCTGGAGCGGGCGATCGAGTTCGGGATTCTGTCGTTCCGGCCGGAGTCCGACCGGCTGAAAGCGATTGCGGTCTACACGGATTCCGTCGCGTTTGTGGTGGACCCGCACCATCCGCTGGCCAGGCGGAAGCAGGTATCGATTCGGGAATTGGGGACAGAAAATTTTGTCGCGCACATTGTGGCGTCGCCGTTGCGGCGGCGGGTGATCGAGACGTTTGCGCGCTATGATACGCCGCTGCAGATGGGCGTGGAGCTGCCCAGCCTCGAAGCCATTAAGCGATTTGTGGCGCTGGGTAACGGCGTGGCGCTGGTGCCGGGACTGACGGTCGAGCCGGAGCTGGCGCGCGGCGAACTGGTGCGCGTGGCGGTGCCGGAGCTGAAGATTGCGCGGCGGCTGTGGCTGGTGCATCGCGCGCAGGCCAGCCTGTCGCATTCCGGGCTGGCGTTCCTGGCGGTGGTGAAAAATCTCGCCGCCAAACGGGGACATCCCTTCGCGTGGCGCGTCGAACACAGCGAAGGACGCCGGGAATCCGGGCATGCACGAGGGGGCCGCGGAGGCGGGTAATCTGGCGTGCAGGCTGTGGAAACGGCCCGCGACAGGTACAATGGCCAGGTAGACATCCCCTCGATGTTTGCAATTTCAGGGAGCCCGGGAATCCGGCCGCGGCCAGAATTGTGCGGCAGGGCGAAAATCCCAAAGGGCGTTGTGATGAGGTTGACGGACGAATGAAGAAATCGCTGTTGCTCTTGTTGTTGCTTCCCCTGGTGGGGGCATCGTGTTTTGCGCAGGAAAGCCGGCAGGATATCAGCATCAGCGATTCCGCGATCATCCCGCCATTTGCCGCCGGCAATGGCGTTCAGCTTCATGCGACGGTCGGTATGTACGGCATGCTGGTGAGCTACCGCTACGACCTGACGCCGCATGGCGCGCTGGAACTGAACTACCAGTACAACCAGAACGTGCAGCACTTCACGGCCGGCCCGGGCATCAACTACCACATCCACGACCGCATCGAGGAAGTCTCCGGGGCCTACGTCTACAGCTTCAATTACAAAAACTTCAATCCCTTTATCGAGGCCGGAGTCGCGGGCGTCCTGTTTTCGCCTATTGACGACGCCAAGACGAACACCTTTGGCGTGAGCCGCAACACCGGAATCGGCGCGCTGTACGGAGCGGGGATCGCGTATGAGATCAGCCCCAGCTTCGATATCCGGGCGGAGTTTCGCAACATTCTTGTGAAGACGCCCACGTTCGACTATCCGGCGAACTCGCTGCGCACCAACGTGTACTACAACATCTACGATCCGACGGTCGGCATCGCGTACCACTTCTAGTCTCCGATTCACCGGTGCAGCAGGGGCTAAGAATCCCTGAAGACGATTGCACCACGGAGAGCACAGAGCCGGGGGGTAGGCGGTTAGGGCTGACGCCCTTCGACTTTGTTGAGCGGCGGCCTCGAAGCCGCGGCCTGCGCAGAGCGCGCCAGGGACGCCGGGCTGAGCTTCCGATCGGGCCAGCTTATGGCACGAGGCCGGCGCGTGCCTGGCAACCATCCAGCTGAGAGCAGAGACAGAAAAGGCCGGGCGACAGGCGCCCGGCCTTTTTGTCTTGGAGAAGGGTGATGCTTACTGGCCGAGGAAGCGGTAGGTGGCCCCGAGGCTGACGCCGTTGGGGCTGAGGCCGTTGGGGGGGAAGCTGGGCCAAAACTGATACTCGTAGTCGGCGCGCAGGCGCAGGCGGCGGGAGAGCCGGTAATCGAGGGTGCCGCCGGGAGCATACGCGAAGAAGCTGCCCTTGAGGCTGTCCGCCTGCGGGTAGTAGGGGGTTGCGATCCAGCCGCCGCCCATGACCACCTTGCCCCACAGGGAGAATTTCGAGAAGCGACAGGCCTGGTAGCGCGGTCCGATCAGGTAGTTGGATTCGGTTTCGTTGCCGATGCCGTGCCAGTGAAGCCAGCGGGCCTCGCCCTCGGCGCCCCACCGGGGATGAACATTGAAGTCGAAGAGCGCGGTAACGCCGTAGAGGTCGCGCGAGCAGGCGAAGACCCAGCTGCTGCTGCAGCCGTAGTCGGGATTGAAGGTGGAAGCTTCGGCTCCGGCCCAGAGGGAGGCATCACCGCCGATGGCGGACTTTGGACTCTGAGCAAAAAGGGCAGAGGAAAACAAAAGCAGTGCAAAAAATCCGATTCCTTTAACCACGAGTCGTTCTCCGGTGAAAAGAACCTCTGAGAGCGTTCGAGTTCGCGCCCGTTGATCTGAACCTCCTGGAGATGGGCGAAATGCAGCTGGCGGTTCGTTTTTGTCTGAACCGCGGTGGCTGATTCTCCGAGGCGTTGCCGAACTACTGTGGCGCAGCCGGCTGGGGCTGGGCCTGAGCGCTGGCGGCGGGCTGACCCGGAGCAGCGTCGGCGGCAGGCGGGGTTGCACCCGGCCCAGGCGGAGGAGGAGTGGCGCTGGCCGGCGTGGCGGCGGGCTCCTGGTAGCGCTGCAGCTTGTAGTAGAGCGGGGTAATTTCCAGGGGCATCTTGTCGCGAGCGTTGAGCAGCGGCGAAGGTTTGAAATTCAGGGCAAAGACCTTGTCGTCCCAGGGATCGACCTTGAGGCGGCTGTTGAGCGGCAAGGCGGCGATCTGGGTGAGGTTGTCCATGTCGAGCTTGGGAGCGCCCTGCATGAGGCCGGCCATCCACGGCTGGCCGTCGGCGCGCATGAGCGGGTCGCCCAGGCGCGGAGTCATCAGGCCGGGAAGGTCGTGTTCGCGGGCTTCGACTTGCTCGAAGAAGATGCCGACGCCGGGAATGCGGTCGTGATAGTTGGAGTGCTCGAAGAGTTCGACGGCTTTCTTCGCCGCGTCCTCATCGTCCTGCACGGAGTGATTCATGGTGATGCGCTGGAAAGTCGCGGTGTCGGGGAAGAGGAGGCGGTCGTTGAAGGCGTAGCGCGTGTCGATGTGGTGGCCCATCAGGATGTGGGCGAGCTGGAAGGTGAGTACCGCGGCCAGCGATTCCTCGTTGGGCAGCACGTCGATGAGGCCTTTGCTGAGCAGGATGGTATTGCCGATGGCGAGGGATTCCAGCGGCTGGGTGAGGATGACGCGGCAGTGAATGTCGCTGGGCAGCTGGAGATTATTGCTGATGATGATGTTGTTGGTGACGGTCTCAAGGATCTTGTCGTAGTCGCTGGGCGGGGCCACCAGACCGGCCTGGGTGAGGCGGTCGAGGACATTCTGCTCAGCCTGGGAGATCCATTCGCGCTCGGCCTGCAGCGGGCTCACGTCAGTGGTGTTGTCGCTCTGGTCTTCGGCTCCCTCGATCTCCATCGACTCGGCATCGGACTCGCTGGTGGGCAGCTTGAGGGAGTAGCCCCAGTAGGTGGTCTGCCCGCGCAGGCTGGTGGCATGCGCGGCGGCGTTGTGCACGGTGTCTTCGATGTACACGGCGGCCGGGGCCCACACGCCGGGCTGCACGTTGATGCGCCAGCTGTCGAAGTGGAAGTAGTGGTTGGTGTCGTCGTTGGGGTTGTTGAGATAGGTGCCGTTGAAGCGGACGATGTTGCCGTCCTGATCTTCAATCCAGATGCGGCCGAAGAAGCGGCCGGAGCCTTTGACTTTGGGACGGACGTCGAAGACCCAGGTGCGGACCGTGCCCAGGAACTCGCGGCGCACGAACTCAAAGGTGTAATGGTTCTGGTCGAAGCCGGTGGGATCGACGAACATCATGGCCATGAATCCGGTGGGCGAGTTCTCCAGGTGGAAGGCTCTGGTGAGGCCGTCCATGAAGTGGAGGGAGCCGGAGAAGAAATGAGAATGCGAGGGCTCCATGTTGCGCAGGGAGTATTCGTCGGCGGTGAAGGCCTTGCCGAAATCGACGCGGCCGATCATGTACTGGTCGGCGACCGGCACCTGATAGAGCTTCAAGTCGGGCCGCATGTCCTGGATGTAGGTCTGGACGACGGGGGTGCTCTTGCGGATCTCAAGAACAATGGATCTCTCGCGGGCGATGGATTCCTGCACGAGGCGCTGTTGTTGCGGGGTGAGCGGCCGGGGGGTGTCCAGCGCGCTGTGGCGTTGTTTAGCCTGTGACATCGGTACGGCCAGCAACAGGGAAATACCCAGCAAAATGCACTTACGAAACATTCTCGAACTCCTGAATTATTGTGCCCCGCTTGAATCGACTCATGAGTGTTGCGAACTGCTCGCAGAAAATAATGACCCCGAGCCGAGATCCATTTTTCTACGCCATCTGGAAGGTTACGTGAATAATGCTGATCTGGTCGATGGCATGGCCGTCGCGGGTAGCGGGCTTGAAGCGGATATGCTCCGCGGCAAGCCTGGCCTGCTCGTCGAGGCCGTGTCCGAGCCCGCTGATGACGCCCAGGACTTCGACCTGCCCGGTGGCGAGGAAACGAACCTTCAGCAGGACATCGCCTTCGATTCTAAGCTGGCGCGCGTCGGCCGTATACTCCGGCAGGGGTTTTTCGAGCACCACGATGGGAGTGGTGGCGGGCTGTTCCTGGCGGACGGCGCGGGCCGCAGCGGTGCCGTATTCATCGTTGCCGAAACCAGCCTGAGCCACAGTGCCGTGGCTGCCGGGCCGTCCGGTTCCGCCCACGACTCCATTGGAAAAGCCAGCCGAAGCGATGGTGCCGCGATCGTGGCCGCCGGGGACGCCGTTGGCGACGCCGGAGCCAAAGGCCACACCCTGCACCGAGCCGGCGCGCGCGCGGCCTGCGCCCGTGGGGCCGACGCCGGGTGCAGCGTCAAAGGATCCCACCGCGGCGATGGTCGCCGGGCGATTGGCATTGGGGTTGGGCCTGACGCCCTGCGGGTCGCCGAATCCGCCCGCATGCACGCTGGGCGCAACCATGTTGTTGGCCACGCGGGTGGGAGCTTCGCTCTTGAAGAGGCCGACCTTGGGCTGCGGAGGCGGAGTAATGCGCCGGGGCGGAGCGGCCTCCATCCTGGGCATCTCCGGGGTGGGCAGCTTTACCTCGACCACCTTCGGGGGAGGGGGAGTCTCACGGGGCAGCTCGATCCTGGGCGGCGTTTTGATGAGCGGGGGAGGGGGAATGACCTTGACTTTGGGAATGGGGATGACGGGCGGCTTGGGCTGCTCGACGGGAAAGACAAGCTGGGTGATGTATTTCTGCTGCTCATGCACGGCATGCACCTGAGCGAGCGTGAACAGCACAATAAGGGCGGCAACGGTAAAATTGAGAAGCATGCTGAGCCCAAAGGAGCCGAGACGGCCTTCGGGTTCAGGGAGCAAGCCAAACGATGCTGCACGCTGAGAATAAGAATTCATTGTCGCCATGACCCTGTGTCCTTACCCTTGTGAGAAGATTTTGCGACTACAGCCCTGGGTGCAAGGTAACGCGATGCACTTGGAATACCAAAATCGGCTTCAGCGGGGGAGAAGGACGGCGGTGACGTTATCCACTCGGCGTCCTGGAATGAAACGGCCGATTACTACCAGAGTGCAGTGGGTTACCTGCGCGATTACCATTAGCATACCCCTGTCCATCCGGTTTGTGTCGCTACAACTTTGCGGTCATTTTCGGTCCTCTTTTGGGGAATTCCCCGCTAATTGCACAGGACGTGAGGCAGACGGGAAGCGCTCCAGCGAGCGATTCGTGTCCGGCAGGCGTTCTGTGCGGTCCGGCGGCCCATGTTGCAACCCATCAAAAAGATTTACCTCAAAAACAACGGTTGAACCCGCAGCGGATGACCCGGGCAGCATGGGAGCGGTTCCGGGCACGCTTTGTTCCTGCAGCCAACTGGACTGTGGGAACGAGGATACCAGCATACATAAGTTACCTGGGAGCACAAATTGAAAATTTTGGTTACCGGTGGGGCGGGGTATATCGGAGGTACCGTGGCAGCGATTCTGCATGCCGCGGGACACAGGGTGACGGTTTACGACAACCTCTCGCACGCCCGGCGGGCAGCGGTGCCGGCGGGAACTGAACTGGTTGAAGGAGATGTGGGCGACCGCGCGAAACTGGAGAAGCTGCTGGCCGAGGGCTTCGACGGGGTGATGCACTTTGCCGCGCTGATTGAGGCGGGCGAAAGTATGGCGAAGCCAGAGCTGTACTTTCGTAACAATAGCGCAGCCACCCTGAGCCTGCTGGAAGCGATGCTGGTAACCGGGATCCGGCGGCTGGTTTTCTCCTCCACGGCGGCCGTTTATGGCGAGCCGGAGAGCACGCCGATTCGAGAAGATGCACCGCTGCGGCCGACGAACGCCTACGGCGAGTCGAAGCTGCTCGTGGAAAAAATGCTCACCTGGATGTATCGCGTACACAGCTTCTCCTACGCGAGCCTGCGGTATTTCAACGTCGCGGGAGCGACGGCTGGCCGCGGAGAAGCGCATGAACCCGAATCTCATCTGGTGCCACTTATCTTGGATGTTGCTTTAGGGCGGCGCGACAAGATCAGAATCTACGGAGACGATTATCCCACGCCGGACGGCACCTGCATCCGGGACTATATCCACGTGGAAGACCTGGCGCAGGCGCATCTCCTCGCCCTGCAGGCGCTGGCGGGAGGCGGGCAGCGGATCTACAACATCGGCAACGGGGACGGATTCTCGGTGCGCGAGGTGATCGAAACGGCGCGGCGGGTGACCGGACATCCGATTCCGGTGGAAGTGGCGCCGCGGCGGCCTGGAGATCCGGCGGTGCTGATTGCCAGCTCAGAAAAGATCGGGAAGGAGTTGGGCTGGAAGCCCCGCCACACCCAGCTCGATTCCATTGTGGCCAGCGCCTGGGAGTGGCAGCAGAAGCGCTACCAGTGAGCCGACGATCAGCGATCAGATTTCAGCGATCAGGGATAAAGCGGTCAGGCGTGAAGCGGCCCGCGGATAAAACCGAGCGAAGCCTGCCAATTATTTCTCGACCTCGACACCGCGCCAGAACGCTATGTGGTTCTTGATGTTACGGGCAGCAGGATTTGGATTGGGATAATACCAGGCAGCGTCCTGATTCTCCTGGCCGTCGACCATCAGGCTGTAATAGCGGGCCTGCCCTTTCCAGGGGCAGGTGGAGGTGGTGGAACTGGGACGCAGGTATTCGCGGTTGACCGCGCCCTCAGGGAAATAGACGTTCCCTTCCACCGTCTCGAAAGTCTCGCTTTCCGCGATTGTCTTTCCGTTCCAGACTGCCTTTGTCATGTTCCCTGTTCCTTCGCTTTCCGATGCAACTCCAACACAGTAGCAGATGCGCGGCGGGATGGAAATGTTCCGGGGAGTGAGGGTGGCGACGCAGATTCGGCGGTTGGCCCGCGGAGGCAGTCGATGGAGGCATGCAGGGAGGCGAACCGGGGAGGGCGGTAGACCGCGGCCCGGGCATTGTGCCAGGCTGGCGGAATTGGAGGTTCGCGCATGCCGTCTCGCGTGGAACGCCGCACGGTCGATCTTTCGCACTATCCGGATCTGGTGGTCGTCTACCTGGGGATGCGCGTGAATCGCCTCACCGGGCTGAAGACGCTGGCGGGGTTTGGGCCGCGGATCGCGCGTTCGGTGGAGGCGCGCCCGGACGGCCTGCTGCGGCACGAAAACTTCGTGCTCTCGATCTTCCCCATGCACGCGGGCATGCGCCAGTACTGGCGCGACATGGAATCTCTGCTGGCGTGGACGCGCTCGGAGCCGCACCGCGCGTGGTGGAAAAATTTTCTGCGCGACTCCGGAGGCACGGGCTTCTGGCACGAGACGTACCTGATGCGCGGCGGGATGGAGGCCATCTACGACGACGTGGCCGTGCCGCTGGGATTCTCGAGCTTTGCGCCGGTGGTGGCGGCGCGCGGAGCGATGTTCGGGGCGGCGCACAGGGCTGCGCGCGGGGAGAACATGGAGCCGGTGGTGAGCGAAAAGGATATGTACGGTTAGCGGCGCTTGTCCATTTTCGAGATTTACCCTTGCCTGGCGGATTCTTCGAAGAGGCGGACCACCGACTCGATGCCGCGATGGAAGTTCGGGATGTGGAACTTCTCGTTGGGGGCGTGGATGCCGTCGTCGGGGAGGCCGAAGCCCATCATGACGGATGGAATCTTCAGGTGGCGGGCGAAGTCGCCGACGACGGGGATCGATCCGCCGGAGCGGATGAAGACGGTGTCCTTGTTCCAGACCTTCTTCATGGCGCGGGTGGCGGCGCGAATCCAGGGATTGTCGGTGCTGAGGACGGAGGGCTCGCCGGAGTGGATGAGGCGGGTGGAGACGGTGACGCCAGCGGGACAGATGGCCTGGACATAGTCGCTGTACTGGCGGAAGGCCTTCTCCGGGTGCATGTCAGGCACGAGGCGCATGGAGATTTTGGCGGTGGCTTTGGCGGGGATGACGGTTTTGGCGCCGGCGCCGGTGAAGCCGCCCATGACGCCGTGGACGTCGAGGGTGGGCCGCGCCCACAGGCGCTCGATGACGGAGTAGCCCTTTTCGCCGACCAGCGCCGGAGCGCCCATTTCGTCGCGCCGGTATTTCTCCTCGTCGAAGGGCAGGCTGTGCCAGGCCTTCAGCTCCTCGGCGCTCGGCTTCTGCACGTCGTCGCAGAATCCGGGGATGAGGATTTTGCCGTCGCGATCTTTGAGGCCGCAGACGATCTGCGCCAGAGCCACGAAAGGATTGGGCGCCGTGCCGCCGAACATGCCGGAATGCAGGTCGGTCTTCGCGCCGCGCACTTCCAGTTCGGTGTAGATCATGCCGCGCAGGCCGACACAGAGCGTGGGCAGCTCGGGCGCGAACATTTCCGTGTCCGAGATAAGCGCGAAATCTGCCTGAAGGCGATCGGGGTGTTGGCTGACGAACGCCGCGATGTGCTCGCCGCCGACTTCTTCCTCGCCCTCGTAGAGCACGCGGATGTTCACGGGCAATTTGCGATCGCCGGACTGGAGCAGCGATTCGAGCGCTTTGAGCTGGGTGACGAGCTGGCCTTTGTCGTCGACGGCGCCGCGGGCGTAGAGATTGTCGCCGCGGCGGGTGGGCTCGAAGGGCGGCGTGATCCATTCGTCGAGCGGGTCGGGGGGCTGGACGTCGTAGTGGGCGTAGCAGAGGCAGGTGGGCTGGCCGGCGGCGTGGAGCCAGTCGGCGTAGACCAGCGGATGTCCTTCGCCGCGGATAACCTCGACGTGCTCCATGCCGATGTGGCGGAGGTTTTCGGCGATCCACTCGGCGGCCGCCTCGACGTCGCCCTGGTGCTCGGGGAGGGTGGAAACGGAAGGGATGCGGAGCAGGGCCTTCAGATCTTCAAGGAAGCGCGGAGCGTTTTCACGCGCGTAGGCGACAGCAGCGTCCATGACGGTACCTCGGCAAGGGTGAAGCAAACACAAGAGTATACGGCAGGGGGGCGGGACGGGGCGGCGGACGCAATGGAGTACAATGTGAGTACGGAGGAAAGTTATGCCGGCAGCCGCGAAAAAGGAGCACAGGATTCAGCTGCGCGCGTCCAAACGCGAAGTCTCCACCATCAGTCGCGCCGCGGCGGCGGCGGGCGTCAGCGTGAGCGCATTCATTCTGGAGAGCGCTTCTGAGCGCGCCCAGCGCACTCTCGCCGATCAGCGGAATTTCGAACTGAGCGCGGCGCAGTGGGAGGCTTTCACATCCGCGCTGGACCGGCCTGTGAAGCGCCTGCCCCGCCTCGAGAAGCTGCTGCAGGAGCCCTCCATCCTTGAGCGGCGCTGATCCCGAGCCGGCGCCGCTGTCGCGCATCGAGCCGCTGACGCGGGCGCACGATCCGAACCAGTTCGACTGTGGAACCCACGCCTCGCTGAACGACTGGCTGCGGCGCTTTGCCTGGGTGAACCAGCAAAACGAGACTTCGCGTACCTATGTGGTGCACCGCGGGCAGCGAATCGTTGGGTATTATTCCCTTGCCACGGGCAGCGTGGCGCGGGAGGAAGCGCCGCCGCGCATCGCCAAAGGGCTGGCGCACCATCCCGCGCCAGTGATCCTGCTGACGCGCCTGGCCGTGGACCGCTCGGAACAGGGCCGGGGGCTGGGCAAGGCGCTGCTCAGGGACGCCATGCTGCGCATCGCCGCGGCGGCGGATATTGTGGGAGCGCGGGCTGTTTTGGTGCACGCCATCGACGCCCCGGCGGCGAAGTTCTACCGCCAATTCCACTTTGAGCCGCTGCCTGGGAACGACCTGCACCTGATGCTGCTGATGAAGGACCTGCGCGGGGCCGTGAGCGAATAGGGCTCAGGTCGTCAGCTCCGCCGGTTCTTCAACTCCTGAGCAATCCTCTGACAGCAGTTCTCTATACTGGAACGGGTAGCCCTTATGAGGCCTTCCGAGGCGCTGGCGCGGCATCGCGACGAAATTCGGCGGATCGTCTCCGAAAACCGGAGCAGCAATCCCCGTGTCTTCGGTTCGGTGCTGCGCGGCGAGGACAGAGACGGGAGCGACCTCGATCTGCTGGTCGACCCCGCGCCGGAAACCAGCCTGATGGATGTCGCTCGCATCCAGGGGAGACTCGAGTTGCTGATGGGCATTCCCGTCGATGTGCTCACGCCGCTGAGCCTCCCGGAATCGTACCGGAATCGCGTGCTGGCTGAGGCCAGTCCGGTATGAATCCGGCCCCCTCGCGCACCCCTGAATTCCTGCGTCACATCCTCGAGGCAGTTGCGCGCGTCGCATCGTATACCGCCGGGATGAAACAGGCGGAATTCTCCGCAAACGTACTGGTCCAGGATGCGGTCATCCGCAATATCGAGATTATCGGCGAAGCAGCGCGGAATATCGAAACGCTGGATCCAGCATTCGCGACGCGTCATCCGCAGATCCCGCTGCGCGACGCGTATCTGATGCGGAACCGCCTTGCCCATGGGTACTTCTCGGTGGATCTGGCACTGGTATGGAATGCGGTGAAGAGCGATATTCCCGATCTGGGTAGCCAGATTCAAGGCGTTCTGGGAGCGGCCTAGGGCAGCAGCGGCCGCTCACGGATCAATGCCGCCGGGCGGCCCTTTGGAGAACAAACACCAAATTGCGTCGCCAAAAAGCTGCAATTCCCGGGGGCGCAGAAACCCGGCCGCGCGCATCCTGCATCCGAAAATGCAGTCCATTATTTCAGGAATGAGCAGTGACTTAACCGTCAACAAATTTGGAATGGGCGGTGCATCGACGGGCCTTGCCGCCTGCCGCCCAGCGCCCCGGCGTGATACAACAAACCGTGATCCCCCGTGTTGGTACGAAAGAATGACCAGTCAGGAAAAGGTTTTAATCGTCGAGGACGAGCCGCATGCCCTGTCGGGGCTGGCCGAGCTGGTTTCGGGGTGGGGCTACCGGACGGAGACGGCCCGGGACGGCATCGAGGCGCTCGAAAAAGTGACGGCCTGGCAGCCGGGCATCATCGTGTCGGACCTGAAAATGCCGCGCATGGACGGGCTGGAGCTGCTGGCGCGGCTGGGGGAGACCAGCGAGAAGGTCGCCGTGATCATGCTGACCGCGCAGGGCTCGATCGAAGCCGCCGTGGAGGCGATGAAAAACGGGGCCTACGACTTTATCCAGAAGCCGGTGGACCCGACGCGGCTGCGCGCCATCCTGACCAACGCGGCGCGGCAGCGGGAAACCGACCGCGAGCTGGAAGTGACGCGGCGCAAGTTGCGCGAGACCGGGGTGCTGGGGTCGCTGGTGGGCGCGTCGAAGAAGATGCAGGAGATCTTCACGCTGATCGAGCGCGTCGCCACCAGCAACGTCTCGGTGCTGATCACCGGGGAAAGCGGGACGGGCAAGGAGATGGTGGCGCGCACGCTGCACGACCTGAGCCCGCGGCGGACCAAACCGTTCGTCGCAGTCAACTGCGCGGCGATTCCCGAGACGCTGATCGAGAGCGAGATTTTCGGGCACGAGAAGGGCGCATTTACCGGGGCCATCGAACGGCGGGCGGGGTGCTTCGAGCTGGCGGAAGAGGGCACGCTGCTGCTGGACGAGATCGGCGAGATGCCGGTGGCGACGCAGGCCAAGCTGCTGCGGGTGCTGGAAGACCGCAAACTGCGGCGGCTGGGGAGCAAGGTGGAATCGCCGGTGGATGTGCGCGTGCTGGCGGCGACGAACAAAGACCCGGAGCAGGCCGTGGCCGATGGGCACCTGCGCGGCGATCTTTACTACCGGCTGAACGTTTTCAATATCCATATGCCTCCGCTGCGCGAGCACAAGGAGGACATTCCGCCCATAGCCGACGCGATGATCGCCGACATGAATCAGAAGCACGGAGCCAGAGTCACGGGCCTGGACAGCGAGATGATGGCGCGGCTGATGGCGAACGACTGGCGCGGCAATGTGCGCGAACTGCGCAACACGATCGAGAGAGCGGTAGTGCTGGCCGGCGAAGGGCAGCTGCAACCGCGGCATCTGCCGCCGGGATTCGGCACGCGGGCGCCGAGGCCGGCCAGCGAGCTGCCGGCGAACGCCATCCAGCTGGAAGTGGGCGCCACGGTGGACGATGCCGAGCGGATGCTGATTTTCAAGACGCTCGAGTCGACGAACAACAACAAAACACGGGCGGCTGAGATTCTGGGCATCAGCCTGAAGACGTTACACAACAAATTAAGGGAGTACGGCACCGCCGCCACGGCCAGCGCGCTGCAGGACCAGGACTGAGCGAAGAGGCACAGCGGGACTGCGGAAGACAGAGCCGCCAGAGGCCGGCCGCAGCAATTTCTTCAGGAATTTCGGCCGGGCACCCCTGGCCCTGGCTATCCTTCTGCCATGCAGTGGTATCAAACGGAGCCCTGCGCTCTTACGGCGTTTTCAGAGATTCTGTGCACTTTTCGAATTGACGCGAGGCCGCCGCTGCCGGCGGGCCGCGCCAGCCTGGGATTTGGGCTTCGGATTGCACTGTCTCTGCATGCGCGATAGCCCAGTGCTCTGCGAAGTGCTATCGGATCGATGCGCCTGAAGACCAAACTCGTGCTCGCCATCACCGGCCTGGTATTCGCCGTCGTGGTGGTGTTCTCGTGGATCTGGATGAGCGAGCTGCTGCAGCAGCACATCGAACAGTCCTGGTCGGCCACGGACGATCTGGCGCATCAGGTATCGCGGACGGTGGATCGAGCCCTGGACACGGGATTGAGCCAGCAGCGCTTCGATCCGCGCGATCCGGACGCGGTGCGGACGGCCGTTGCCACGGTGCTGCGGCAGGACCAGGGACTGAACGACCAGCTGAACGCGATCGTGGAATATTCGCCCACGGTGCTGGACGTGACGATTGCCGACCGCAGCGGACGGGCGCTGATCGCGGCGCCGGAAGCCAGCCAGGAAAATGAGCTGCTGCCGCATCGGCCCCCCTATGCGGTACTGCGCAAGCAGTCGCTGATTCGCACGCTGCGCATCGTCTTCGGGCCGCCGCAGGTTTACAACTACTCGCTGGGCCTCGAACTGAACAACCAGCCGTTTCTCACCATCCGCATCGGCATCCGCACCACGTTTCTGCGCAACGCGATCCGCCCGTGGCTGATGAAGTCGCTGTGGTTCATCGGCCTGGCGATGATTATCGCCACGCTGGTGGCGGCATTTCTGGCGAACCTGGCGCTGCAGCCGATCGCACAGATCAGCCGGCGGCTGGATACGCTGGCCGCCCAGGAGGCGCTGGCGGAAAGCAAGACGACAGGAGAACTGGGTCCGCCGGAGCCGCCCACCGAGGAGCCGGGCGCGCTGGCCGCGCTGGCCGATCCGATTCTGGGGTTCGGCGACGACACGGTGGCTCAGGTCTCGGGCAAGATCGAACGGCTCGGCCAGCGCATCCGCAACGTGGAAGAAGTATTCTCCGCGCTGCGCGAGAACCTGGACCAGATCCTCTCCAACCTGCAGGACGGCGTGATGCTGTTCACGCGCGATGCGCGGGCGGTGATGGTGTCCAGTTCGGTGGAGCGATTCCTGAACATCAGCCGCGACCGCATCTTCGGGGCGGAAGTGCGGGAGATCTTCGATCGCAGCACGCGGCTGGGGCGCACCGTGCGCGACGCCTTCGAGGGCGGGATGTCGATCGTGCAGGAAGAGGTGACGACGGAGACGGGGCGGCGGGTGGAGGTGTCGCTGGACTTCATCCACGATGCGCATGCGCGGGACCGTCATTCGCTGGGCGCGCTGCTGACGCTGCACGATCTCGAGTCGGTGCGCGAGATCGAGAGCGAGCTGGAAGTGTCGCGGCGCATGGCGGCCATCGGGCGGCTGACGGCGGGCGTGGGCCACGAGGTGAAGAATCCCATCAACGCCATCGTGGTGCACCTGGAGCTGCTGCGGAACAAGGTGCATTCCGGCGGGGACGCGCTGCGGCATCTGGACGTGATCCAGAGCGAAATCCGCCGTCTGGATCGCGTGGTGCAGACGCTGGTTGATTTTTCGCGGCCGGTGGAACTGCAACTGAAGGATCAGGACCTGCGCGGGGTGGTGTCGAGCGTGCTGATGCTGGCCTCGGCGGAGCTGGAGACGCGGGGCATCATGGTCGAGAGCTGCGTGCCGGAGCACGCCGTGGTGTGCCGCGTGGACGCCGACCTGCTGAAGCAGGCGCTGCTGAACATCGTGCTGAACGGAGCCCAGGCCATGGCCACGGGGGGGGCGCTGGAGGTGCGGCTGAACACGGGGACGCGGTGGGCATCGATCCAGGTGCACGACCACGGAGCGGGCATCCCGGATGAGATTCGGCCGCGCATCTTCGATTTGTACTTCACGACGAAGAAGGAGGGCAGCGGCATCGGGCTGGCCATGACCTATCGCATTGTGCAGATGCACCACGGCCAGATTGACGTAGAATCGAAGCCTGGGAGCGGAACCACCTTTGTGCTGCGGCTCCCGCTGATTTCTGCCGGTTCGGGACAGCGCATGGCGCCGGAATTGCCGGAGCACGCTGTTTCCGGCGAGCTGGCTCGCCAGGGTGGAGAGACCCAGCCAGAAAGGTCCGGACCATGAGATCCGGGTGCATGACATCCGGGTTGGGGGCTGTGGCGCTCGGCGCCCTGCTCGCCCTGACGGGGGGGTGCAACCGCCGGGAGGCGAAGTCTGTTCCGCCGTTGACGGCGCAGGCGCCCTCGGTGCCGCCGGCGCAGATGGCGCGGCTGGCGCCGCCGATGCCGAACCTGCCGCCGTATGCCGAACAGCGCCCGGTGATGCTGGACACGTCGGTCCCGCCGGAAGACGAGCAGGCCACGGCGCCGGCGCCGCATCATGCGCGGCATCGCGCGAAGAGCGAAACTGAGCAGACCGCGCAGGAGGCCAAGCCGCCCGCCACCACGGCGAATGCGGCCGACACCGCGCAGGTGGCGAGCACCGGGCAGCCGCCTGAGATGTCGCCCATCGGACAACTGTCGACCGGGACCAGCGATGCCAACGCGGCCGATCGCCAGGTGCTGACGAATGACATCAACTCGACAGAGACCACGCTGAATGGCCTGCACCGGACGCTGAGCGATGAGGAGCAGAAGACGGTCGCGCTGATCCGGACGTTCATCACGAAGGCCCGCCAGGCGCTGAAGACCGACGATCTGGACGGCGCGAAGAACTACTCGACGAAGGCCAGGCTTTTGCTGGATGAGCTGACGAAGCAGTAGGGGATAGGGTATAGGGGATAGGGTATAGGGTTCAGAAACACGGGAGAAGCTACTGCCCTGACTCTGCAGCGACCGATTGATTGCGAATGCCTCCGATCAGATTTCCTGCTGTCCCGAACCCGTGCTGCTCGGTGCTCTGTCGGGCCGTCTCGCCAAACCCTAAACCCTAAACCCTAATCCCTATCTTTCGCTCCACTTCAGCTTCTGGCGCAGCACGTCGAAGAAGCTGTTGGCGCTGATGCGGATCAGCTTAACGCAGTAGTCGGAGCGGCGGCAGCGCAGCTCATCGCCTACGCGCAGCTCGATCGCCTCCTGTCCGTCGACGGTGAGGTAAGTTTGGTCGGGAATGCCCTCGACACGAATGAGAATGCGCGAGGCTCCGGGCACCACCAGGGGGCGCAGGGTGAGCTGGTGGGGACAGATGGGGGTGACCACGAGGGTGTCTGTGCCGGGCACGAGGACGGGGCCGCCGGCGGCCAGCGAGTAGGCCGTGGAACCGGTGGGCGTGGCCACGAGGATGCCGTCGGCGCGAAAGGATGCGGCCAGCTGATCGTCGACCTCCACGGTGAAGATGCCCATGCGGGCGATGGCGCCCTTGGCGACCACGACGTCGTTGAGGGCCTCGTGCTCGCGATGCATTTTGCCCTCGCGCCACAACTCGGTGTGCAGCATGGAGCGCGAATCGATGGCGCAGCAGTTCTGGCACCACGCGTCGAGGTGGGTATAGAGGTCGGCGAGGCGGATCTCGGTGAGAAAGCCGAGGGCGCCGAGGTTGACGCTGAGAATGGGGACGCCGGTGCGGGCGAAGACGCGCGCGGCGGCCAGCAGCGTGCCGTCGCCGCCGAGGACGATGACCAGCTCGGGATGGCGCGCGGGCATTTCGGGACGGGGGCAGATGCGCGCATCGGTGACGTAGGTTGCGCTGACCGGATCGAGCAGCGGCTCGTAGCCGTGGGCTTTCAGCCACAGCACCAGCTGGGGCAGCGTTTGCCGCAACTCCTCCTTTTGCGGCTTGGAGATAACGGCGACGCGCGGCATGAGCTTAAGTGTACCCCGCGGCGCGAGGGGCGGCGGGCGGGGTGGGCGCGCGGCGCGCACAAGAGGATGGCAGCAAAAGGAAACGGCCGGCAGGCGCCGGCCGTGGTACATGCTGCGGATTTATTCTACGTAGTCGAGCGGCTTCTGACCACGACGAACTGCGCCGGAACCGGCGCTCCGCTGGAGTTGATCAGCTTGGGATTAATGGTCTGCGTATCGGTGAGCGTGGTGGTGTCGACCATGTGAACCAGATTGTCGCCGCTGGTGCTGGCGAAGAAGATGGAGCCATCCGGTGAGAAGACGCCGGCCACCGGCGCCTGCGCGCCTCCTGACAGCTGGACGGTGCCGAGCGTGCCGAAGGCGAAGCTGGTGGTGGAAGCGGACGGGATGTAATAGGGCAGCACGCCGGTAGCGCCGGTTCCCTGATAGGTGACAAATGCCAGGTTGGAGTAGGGCGACGAGACGACCTGATCGATCTCCGACGCGGCAACGGGCAGCGTCCCGGAATTGACGGCGGTATTCAGCGTGAGCGGCGGTCCACTGTAAGCCGGGCAGGCTCCGGTGGGGACGCCAGGGGCGGGTGTGGCCGACGCCGACTGTTTCAGCCAGATGTCGGAGAAGGTGGTTCCATCCGCGCCCAGGATATGGAATCCATCCGCGGTGGCGGTGAGCTGCGTGGTGGTGGCGGCAGTATCGCCGGCAGGCGGGTAGTAGGGCGGAGTGGAGCTGCTGTTGGGGCAGAAGCTGCGCGCGGCGGTGGTGGTGCCGGAGAGGAAAGCGGCCACGTTCGGCACCGTGACGGTGACGGAGGGTCCGCAGAAGGGATCCCAGGAGGGGTTATAGGCCGGCACTTCGGCCGTGCCTGCCGCCTCGAGCGGACAGCTGTAGGTGGGCTGGGTGGTGACCGGGTAACTGGTCCAGCCGGAGCTGGTGTTGTTGACAAACAGGGTGTTTTGGCCGGTCGCCGGGTCGATTCCGGAAATGTACACGGTGGAGCTGTCAGGGGAGTACTCGGCGCGACTGGCAATGCCGGAGATGCTGGTGAAGGCGCCCGAGGACGGCGCGTACAGGTAGATGACCTGGCGGAGCTGATCGTTGATGACCACGGTCGAGTCCGTGGGGCTCACGGCCAGCACCACGCCGGGAACCGACGTGACTTCCTTGGACAGCTGGTTGTTCGAGGCTGTGTAGATCATCAGCTCGTGATAGCTGCCGAAGTAGAGGGTGTCGCCGGCGGCATCCATCTTCATGGAATTGGGCGTGTAGGGCAGGGTGATGGGCGCCCCGGTGGAACCTGTGGTCAGGTCGACCTCAGAGAAGTACTGCGACTGGGAGGAGGCCATCCATATCTTGTTGCTGACGCGCCCGGGAGAGTTGACGGTGAGGATGTTGGCAGTGACGGGCATGCCGTTGCCGTTGATCCCGACCAGGTTGATGGGCGAGGGATTGCAGCCCGGCGGCTGGCAGACGGCCGTGACCGAGGCATGGCTGGGGAAGGTGGCGGTGATGCCGCCGGTGTTGCTGACGGTGAGATTCTGGGGCTCGGTGGAGGCGTAGCTGAAGTTCAGGCCGGTGATGGTGGCCCCGGTGGTATCCGTTGTGCTGGAAACCACGGTCTGGGGCGAACTCGGTGTGACGGTAACCGTCGAGCTGCCGTTGACGGAAAGCGCGATATTGGCCGGCGGACAGGTGGAGAAATAACCCGCAGCGGAGGTGACGTCGGAGGTGGTGGCAGTGATGATGGTGGAACCGGGCAGGTTGGCGGTGGCTGTGCCGTTCGGGTTGCTGGTCGAGGTGGTTCCGGTGACGGGGTTGGCATTGGTGGGATTCGTGGTGTTGTTAATGTTGACGATCCCGCTGCTGACCGCGGCATAGGTGATGGTTCCCAGATTGGCGGCGGGGCTCACGCACGAGGTGGTGCTGGGGCTGCACAGCGTAACCCCTCCGGGGCCGACTACGGTCGTTTCCGCCAGCAGGGACCCAGGCAGCGATTTTCCCTGGGAGATGCAGCTGGTTTGGCTGGGGATGGTAATGGATGTGATGGGCGGATGGACGTAGATGTTGACCGGATTGGTGGTGACGCCGCCGCCGGTGGCGGTGATCTGCGCGGTGCCGCAGCTGGTTGTCGTGCAGCCGGCGAAGGAGGAGATGGTCGATCCGGAAGGCGGCGTGCAGATGCTGAAATTGGAAATGCCGCCGGGGCTGTTGCGGTTCCATGTGCCGGCGCAGATTTGGCCGGTGGGGGAGATATCCGCGAGCAGGAGGTTGGAGCTGGCGTAGTTCCACTTGCTGACGGATGCCGCGCCGCCGTTGCAGTTGTAGGCGGTGGGCGAGCCGACGGTGCCGGTCTGTCCCCAGGAGAGAGAAAGGCCCGTGGTCTCCGGCTGCATGGTGGCGTAAACCGGCTGCGAGGTCTTCACGCCGTACGCATGGCCGTTCTTGATGCAGTAATTGTTGGGATTATGGCCGCAGCCCGCGATGGAAAAACCAACCGGAAGCGAAAGCACAAGCAGGACTGCAAAAGCAAGGAACCGCCGCATGAAACCTCCCCGTCTGAGCAGTCGAGCCGCCCAAACGGTCCAAACACCAGAAACTACCCGGGTGTGATTCAGGATAACAAAGGACCGGGGTCGGGGCACAGCGTGCAGAGCACAGGGCTCAGGCGAAAAACAGGGCTTGAACCGTGTGAGTTAGACGCAGTGAAATGCATATCGGAGTCAGAGCTTCCGGAACAGCGCCCAGAGCATCTTTCCGACTTCATCGGCGACTGCCGCAACCGCTTCCAGGTCCCGGTCGCCCGCCATGCCAAGTTTCTTTGCAATCACCAGTTGTGTTTGGACCTCCAGGGCGGAGCCGCGTGCAATGCCTGCGAACTGCCGGTATTCGCCCTTTGATCCACGACCGTAACCTTCGGCCAGATTGCTCGCTACGGATACTGCAGCACGACGAAGCTGCGCTGTAAGGCCGTATCGCTCGTCAGCAGGAAAAGCTTTCGCAAGCCGGCAGACCGCTACTGATAGTTCAATGGAACGCTGCCAAACAACCAAGTCGCGATACGACCCTGCCATGGAATCGTCCTTCTGAGCCCTGAGCCCTGCGCCCTGCTATTCCGGCATATACAGGTTGAACCAGCTCAGCGCGCGATCCAGCACATCGCGGCGATGGTCGGGGTTGGTGAATCCGTGGCCTTCGTTGGGATAGACGACGAACTGGTTGGGGACGCCCAGATCGTGCAGCGCGTGCCAGAACTCGAACGACTGCGGCGCGGGGCATTCGCCATCGCGGTCGCCCACGACGATGAGGGTTGGCGTCCTGACATTTTTGATGTAATTGATGGCCGAGCTTTTCGCATAGACGGCCGGGTCGTCATACACCGAGGCGCCGAAGAACGGGATCATCCACTGGTCGATGGAGTTCTCGCCGTAGTAGCTGAGCCAGTCGGAGAGGCCGGCACCGGAGACCGCAGCGCGGAAGCGATGGGTTTGCGTGACGGCGAACATGGTCATAAAGCCGCCGTAGCTCCAGCCGGTGATGCCCACGCGATGATCGTCGATGGAGTATTGCTTCTCGACTGCGTCGACGCCGGCGAGGATGTCGCGCAGGTCGCCGTAGCCGAAGTCTTTGCGGTTGGCCTGGGTGAACTTTTCGCCCTGTCCGTAGCTGCCGCGGGGATTGGGCATGAGCACGAAGTAGTCGAGCGCGGAGAAGGGCACCGCGCCGTAGCCGGCGTAGGGCCAGCGCGGCATGTTGGCCGCCGACGGGCCACCGTGCACGTAGACGATGAGGGGATATTTCTTTGCCGGGTCGTAGTGCGCGGGCTCCAGCAGCCAGCCCTCGACGTGGAAGCCTTCGTTGGTCCAGTCGATGGAGTGCGCCTGGCCCCACACCGGCTTCAGGCCGTCGTTGAAGTGGGTGATCTGATGCATATCCATCAGATCGCCGGCCCACACCTCGGGCGGATCGGAAAACGACGACTTGATGAAGGCGATCGTGTTGGTGCTGGAGGTGGCGATGCGCATCGCAAGGCCGCCTGCGCCCACCGAGTCGGGCAGGGTGAGGTTGTAATCGGGCGAGTCCTGATGCGTGGAGAGATCGTAGACAAAGAGGTGCGACGACCCGCCTTTGATCTCGGCGATGCCGATGCTCTGCTGGTCCAGCCAGACAAACCAGGCGGGGCTGCCGGCGTGGTCGGGGGTCTGGTCAGTGGGTTCGCCGCCGCCGGCGGGCATGGTGTAGATGTCGCCGCCGGTCGAGCCCTGGTCGGACATGAGGCCGCCGATGAAGGCGATCTGCGAGCCGTCGGGGGACCAGCGCGGCACGGCGATCTGCAGCCCGTGGAGCGAGCCGGAGACGGTCTGTGGGTCAAGGATGGCGGTGGGCTGGCCGTTGACCGGCTGCGTATAGAGCTTCGCTACCCACCAGTTGTTCTCGCCCGGCGGCGGCGCGGCGATGTAGGCAAGTTTGGTCGAGTCCGGCGACCAGTCGAATTCATAGACGTAGAGGCCCGGCGGCGTGATTTGGGTGAGCTGGCCGCTCGATGCATCGACGAGGGCGACACGCTTCACCTCGAGGCCTTCGACGCCGATGACGCCGGACGGAGATTTTTCCGGAGCGAGCGGGCTGGGGGGACGCGTCGCGCCCTCGACATATATAAAGCTGAGCGATTTGCCGTCGGGCGACCAGGCAAGACCGCTGGCGTAGCCGTTCAGCTCGGCGAGCTGGCGCGGTGGCGTGGCGCCGGAGACATCGGCGAGGAAGATGGCGGTCTTGTGGTCCGGCGTGCACTCGGAGAAGAAGGCGAGCTTCGTCGAGTCCGGCGAGAAGACGGCATTGCTCTCCATGCCGCGCGTGCCCTCCGCGCAGGCGGTGATCTGCCGCGGCGAGGAGGCGTCGGGCAGCGTCGCCAGCTGGATGCCGGAACCGGCGTGGCCGGACTCCGTCCACACAATGAAGTGGCCGTCGGCGGAGAGATTCGTCTCGCGGACCGATTCGGCGTGGCCGAGGGCCTCGACGAGATGGTCGATGCGCGGGTCGTGCGGAGGATTGACGGGAGGCGTTTGCGCCAGCACCGGGCACGAGGCAAAGAACACAAGAGTCAAAAGGCAGGCGCAGGACGAGGCAAGAGGCAGGCGGCCAGCAGAAACCCCTGCGTGGCGGCGGCTGTGCGTGGTCATGGGGGAAGTTATACCAGACGCAGCGCGGGTCCTGGGTCGCATATGATGCCGCTATGGCGGAGGCGCAGGTGCGGCGAGCGCAATTTGGCCCAGAGAATGACGACGCGGCGTTGTGCCGCACGCTGATGCGCGAATACGCGGTGTATCTGAATGCGTCCGTCGGCGGCGAGCACATTTGCGTGGAGAGCCTGGAGCAGGAACTGGCGGGATTGCCGGGCGACTATGGCGAACCGCAGGGCGCGGTGCTGCTGGCCTTCGTCGACCATGAGGCGGCGGGATGCGTGGCGCTGAAGCCGCTGCCCGCCAAAGCAACGCAGGCAAACGAACGCGCCTGCGAGATGAAGCGGCTGTGGGTGCGGCCTGCGTATCAGGGAAGGCAGCTGGGGCGCAGGCTGGCTGAGGCGGTGGTGGAGCTGGCCCGCGAGCGCGGATACACGGCGATGTATCTGGACACGATGCCGGCAACGATGCGGGCGGCCTACGCGCTCTACCGTGCCATGGGATTTGCGCCGGTGGAGCGGTATAACGAGAATCCGACGCTGCGGCGCACGGAGTTGCTGGAGATTGCTTATCTGCGCAGGGAGCTGTAGGGAGCGGTCAGGGATGAGGCGGCCAGGGAAAGATGCGGTCAGGCAAAAGACGGTCGGGGATGAGGCGGTCAGCGTATAGCCCGTTCGCCTGTTCGACTCGGTCAGGACTGGCGCGGAAATGGTTCGCAATCTGAGAGCTGGGCGGGAGGGTGAAATCCGGCAGACAAAAGGCACTATGGCGATTACGAATCCGTTGCCAATTCTGAACAGCGTGCCGCACCCGCACGAGCGGTTTGCTGCGGCGCGGGAGCTGGAAGCGCAGCTGCGCGCAGTGGTGCGCGGGGAAGTCCGTTTCGACGCGGCTTCGCGCGCGCTCTATGCCACGGATGCGTCGAATTACCGCCAGACGCCGGTGGGCGTGGTGGTGCCTCGCGACGCGGCCGATGTGGAAGCGACCATTGCGGCCTGCCGCAAGCTGGGCGCGGCCATTCTGCCGCGCGGCGCGGGGACGAGCCTTGCCGGCCAGTGCTGCAACGTCGCCGTGGTGCTGGATTTCTCGCAGTACATGCGGCGGATTCTGTCGCTCGACCCGGAGCGGAAGGTTGCTGTGGTGGAGCCGGGTATCGTGCTGGACCGCGTGCGCGAGGCCGCCGAGGCGCACCATCTGACCTTTGCGCCCGACCCGGCGACGCACAGCCGCTGCACCATCGGCGGCATGATCGGCAACAACTCCTGCGGCACGCACAGCGTGATGGGCGGGCTGACGGCGAACAACATCCGCTCGCTCGATGTCCTGCTGGCCGATGGGACGCGCATGACCGTGGGCGCAACCAGCGACGAGGAGCTGAACGCCATCCTCCTGCGCGGCGACCGGCGGGGGCAGATCTATGCGGGCATGCAGCGGCTGCGCGATCGCTACGCCGATGAGATTCGGCGGCGCTTTCCGCAGATTCCTCGGCGCGTTTCCGGCTACAACCTCGACGAGCTGCTGCCGGAGAAGGGGTTTAACGTGGCGCGCGCGCTGGTGGGCGCAGAAGGCACGCTGGCCACGGTGCTGAGCGCGGAGCTGGACCTGATGCACTCGCCGCCCTGCCGGCGGCTGGCGGTGCTGGCCTTCCCCGATCCGTTTCTCGCTGCCGATGCCGTGCCCGCGGTGATCGCACATGGACCGATCGGCCTGGAAGGCATCGACGACATGCTGCTCGACTTCATGCGCCGCAAGCATCTCGCCGAAGACGACCTGCAGCTGCTGCCCGTGGGCGGAGGATTCCTGCTGGCGGAATTCGGCGCGGAGAGCAACGAGGAAGCGGAGTCGAAGGCGCGCGGGCTGCTGGCCGTGGCCGGCGAGCTGCCGGGTTCGCCGGCGGGGCGCGCCTGCACGCCGGATGAGGCCGCGCGCATCTGGCGCATTCGCGAGTCGGCGCTGGGCGCTACGGTTTTCGTTCCCGGCGAGCCGCACGGATGGGAAGGCTGGGAGGATGCTGCGGTTGCGCCGGAAAAGCTGGGGTCGTATCTGCGCGCGATTTTCTCGCTGATGCGCGGCTACGGCTATCGCAGCCCCATGTACGGGCACTTCGGCCAGGGATGCGTGCACCTGCGCATCAACTTCGATCTCGAAAGCGACGGGGGCATTCGCAAATTTCGCGCCTTTCTCGACGAGGCCGCGGATATCGTGATCGCACACGGCGGTTCGCTCTCGGGCGAACACGGCGACGGCCAGGCGCGCGGGGCGCTGCTGCCGAAGATGTTTGGGCCGGAGCTGATGGCGGCCTTCCGCGAGTTCAAGCGGCTGTGGGATCCGGAGAACCGGATGAATCCCGGCAAGATGATCGACCCGGAGGAGGTGTACGGGCCGGAAGAGAATCTGCGCCTGGGCGCGGGCTACGAATCGAAGAAGCCGGAGACGTTTTTTCAGTTCCCCGACGATCGCGGCTCCTTTGGCGAGGCCACGTTGCGCTGCGTGGGCGTGGGCGCGTGCCGTAAGGCGAGCGGGGGAACGATGTGTCCCAGCTACATGGCCACGCAGGAGGAGCAGCACTCCACGCGGGGCCGCGCGCACCTGCTGTGGGAGATGCTGGAGGGGAAGGTGCTGGGGTCAGCCGGCGGCGCAACGGACTGGCACAACGACGCGGTGCACGACGCTCTCGACCTGTGCCTTTCCTGCAAGGCGTGCAAGACCGAGTGCCCGGTGAACGTGGACATGGCGACCTATAAGGCCGAATTTCTGGCCCACTACTACGGCGATCGCCTGCGCCCGCTGCAGCACTACGCGTTTGGCTTCATGGATCGGCTGGCGTGGGCGGCATCGATCGTTCCGGGCGTGACGACGCGGCTGGCGAATCTGCCGCTGGCGATGCCGGGCGTCTCCCACGCTATCAAAGCTGTCCTCGGTGTAGCGCAGCCACGCACCCTGCCGCAATTTGCGCTGCGCAGCTTTCAGCATGAGTGGCTGAACCGTCGCAGCGACGCGGTTTTGAAGGGGCACGACTTCAGGCGTGCCGGAGTCGACCGCAAAAAAGATGAGGCTTTAACCCCTGAGGTAGGGGTTCTCTTATGGCCTGACACCTGGAATAACTACTACCACCCGCAGTCTCTCCACGCCGCCGCGCGCGTGCTCGCCCGGGCCGGATTCGCCGTCGAAGTCCCCCGCCGCCACGTCTGCTGCGGACGGCCGCTTTACGATTTCGGATTTCTCCGCCAGGCGCGCGCCTATTTGTCACAGATTCTGGCACAATTCGCGCCGCAGATCGACGCTGGCCTGCCGTTTGTCTTTCTCGAGCCGAGCTGTGCCAGCGTCTTTCGCGACGAGCTGGTGAATTTCTTCCCGCAGGATGAGCGCGCCCAGCGCCTGCGCGGCCTCGCGCTGCTGCTGAGCGAATTCCTTGCGCTCCACGCGCCGGATTTTCAGCCTGCGCAACTTGCGGGACGCAGGATCGTGCTGCAGGGGCATTGCCACCACAAGTCATTGATGAAAATGACCGACGAGTTGGCGATCCTGCGCCGCACCGGGGCCGAGGTCGAACTGCTCGACTCCGGCTGCTGCGGCATGGCGGGGCCGTTCGGTTTCGAGCGCGAGAAGTTCGAGGTGTCGCAGGCGATTGGCGAGCGCGTGCTTCTGCCCGCCGTGCGCGCCGCCGCGACGGACACCCTCCTCGTCGCGGATGGGTTCAGTTGCCGCGAGCAGATTGCGCAGAATACCGGGCGCCGGGCGGTGCATTTCTCCGAAGTTATCGCGCCGGGCGGCTCTTCTTCGGCGGCTTCCGGCCGGTGATTTCCTGGACGCGAAACAGAGCGATGCGACGGATCAGGTCTGCCGGGACTGGCTCGGCGATCGGAAACTGAAGCGTGCTCCTGTTGATCGAGTACGGGGCGAGCTGAGCACGGAACGCCGCGATCAGCTCCTTCGATGCCGGATAGAGCGAGTAGTGCTTCTTCCAGCAGGCAAAGTACAGCAATCGACAGCCGTCGAGCTTGTAGGTGGGCATCTGGTAGGAGATGGTTTCCTCGGCGGACGGCACGGCTCCGCGGATCGCACGACGCACCTGTGCCAGCGCAGACTGCGCGGCCTGCGGCTGGGCGGCGATGTATGCGTCCACGGACGCGCAGAGCTCCTTTGCCACGATCCCCTCCTCAGGCGAGAAGCATTCTCGCACAAGAGTTGACAGCCGTGCGATTCGCACTTAATGTGATTTTAGAGATGCAGGTTCGCACCCATCATCGTCATCACCACCATCATCACGTGACGAGCGTGCCGGCGAACCTCCGCATCCCAGGCTAAAGCAGCCAAACTCAAGGATTCGAGAAGCCCGCCGGCGCAGAGAGCGCTGACGGGCTTTTGATTTTTCGGCCCGCATTGCAGAAGATTCGGAAAACAGAGGATGGAGCATGACGGAAGTGACGATTGATTTCGCGAAAATGGATGGCCTGGCGCCGGGCATCGTGCAGGATGCGCGCACCGGCCAGGTGCTGATGCTGGGCTTTCTGAACGAGGAAAGCTGGCGCAAAACAAAAGAAACGGGCTTTGTTACATTTTGGAGCCGCACCCGGCAGAAGCTGTGGATGAAGGGCGAAACCAGCGGCAACCGGCTGCGCATCGTGGAAGTGGCGACGGACTGCGACCAGGACGCGCTGCTCTTTCGCGTGGAAGTGGAAGGCGACGGGCTGGTGTGTCACGAAGGCACCGTCAGCTGCTTCACCCGGCCTCTCACGGCGGGCAGCGAGGTGCGCGCATGACGAACAAGCTGCGCCTCGGCATTCCCAAAGGCAGCCTGCAGGACGCTACTATCGCACTGTTCAAACGTGCCGGGTGGAACATCTACGCGGACGGGCGCTCCTATTTTCCTAACGTCGACGATGCGGAGATCGAGTGCATGCTGATCCGCGCGCAGGAGATGGCGCGGTACGTCGATCATGGCGTGCTCGACGCGGGACTGACCGGGATTGACTGGGTGGTGGAGAGCGGCCTTGAGGTCCGGAGCATCACCAGCCTCGTCTACGCCAAGCAGAGCCGCCGCCGCGTGCGCTGGGTGCTGGCCGTGCCGGAGAGCTCGCCGTGGCAGAAGGCCGAAGACCTGGCGGGCAAGGTGATCGCCACGGAGCTGGTGGAGGTGACGAAGCGCTACTTCGCCGGCAAGAATGTGCCGGTGACGGTCGAGTTCAGCTGGGGCGCAACGGAAGTGAAGCCGCCGACGCTCGCTGATGCCATCGTGGAAGTGACGGAGACGGGCAGCTCGCTGCGGGCGAATCGGCTGCGCATCATCGACACGGTGATGGAGAGCGAGACGCACCTGATCGCGAACAAGACAGCCTATGCCGATCCGTGGAAGAAGCACAAGATCGACAGCCTGGCCCTGATGCTGCGCGGGGCGATCGATGCGCAGGGGCAGGTGGGGCTGATGCTCAACGTGGAAAAGGAGAACCTGGCGGCGGTGCTGGGCGTGCTGCCTGCGCTCAATTCGCCTACCGTCTCCGAGCTGAGCGATTCCCACTGGGTCGCAGTCAATACCATTCTCGAAGAGAGCACGGTACGCGAGGTGATTCCGAAGCTGAAAGCAGCGAAGGCGACGGGGATCGTGGAATATCCGCTGAATAAGGTGGTGCTGTGAGGGTTCTGCGCACAGCGGGCCGGGGCGCGGCAGCCATTGCCGCGCTCAGCGACCGCCGCAACGCTGGCCACGAGCGTGTGCTGCCGCAGGCGCGGCGCATTGTGGACACGGTGCAAAAAGGCGGCGACGCGGCGCTGCTGCGGCTGCGCGCGAAGCTGGACGGTATTTCGCCACAGACGCAGTTACGTATTACAGAAGACGAGATGCGGGCGGCGTGGGACGGGACGCCGGAGCCGGTGCGCCAGGCGCTGCAACTCGCCGCGAAGAACATCCGCGCCTTTGCTGTGCGCCAGCGGCCGAAGGACTTCGACCTGCAACCGGCGCGCGGCGTCACGACCGGCCAGCGCGTCATTCCGCTGGCGTCGGCGGGGTGCTACGTGCCAAGCGGGCGCTATCCGCTGCCTTCGACGCTGCTGATGACGGCGATCCCGGCGCAGGTGGCGGGCGTAGAGCGGATCGTGGTCGTCTCGCCGCGCCCGGCGAAGCAGACGCTGGCAGCCGCATCGTTGCTGGGCGTGAAGGAGTTTTACCGCGTTGGAGGTGCGCAGGCCATCGCCGCGCTGGCGTATGGAACAAAGAGCATTCCGCGCGTGGACAAGATCGTCGGGCCGGGCAATGCGTGGGTGACAGCGGCGAAGAAGCTGGTCAGCTTCGATTGCGCCATCGACATGCTGGCCGGGCCGACGGAGATCGTTGTTACCAGCGAAGGGGGCGACGCCTCCGGCATTGCTGCGGATCTGGTGGCGCAGGCGGAGCACGATCCGCAGGCGGTGGCGATTTTCATCACCAGCAGGGCGGAACTGGCGAAGGCCGTGGCCGCGGAAACGAAGCTTCGGGCGAAAAGCAACAAGATTGCTCGCGAAGCACTGACCAGGAATGGCATAGTTTTGGTGACAAAATCAGCGGAAGAAGCGCAGGAGCTGACGAATCGCATTGCGCCCGAACATCTGACGGTTGACAGCGCTGCGGATATGGCCTGGGTTCGCAATGCCGGGTCGGTCTTTATCGGCCGATGGTCGGCGCAGCCGCTGGGCGATTATGTCTCCGGGCCGAACCACACGCTGCCCACCAGCGGACTGGCGCGGGTGCGGGGCGGGCTCAGCGTGCTGGACTTCGTGAAACTGGTCACCGTGCAGGAGTACTCGAAAGAGGGTGTGCAGCGGCTTGGCCCCGCGGCGATTCGCCTGGCGAATGCTGAGGGACTGGCGGGCCACGCGGAGGCTATCCGAGCGCGAGGCGCCCATGCGTAAGGCGCAGAGCACAAAGCTCAGAGCGCAGGCTTCAGAAGCCCAGCTGCAGCCTTCTTCCGCCGTGCGGCGCATGAAGGAGTACCATCCGCCGCTGGGCGATCGCAGCGGAGTGCGGCTGGACTTCAACGAGAACACGTTTGCCTGCTCGCCGCGGGTGCTGGAAGCGCTGGGCAAGATTTCGCGCGGGGACCTGACGCGCTATCCCGAGAGGGAACCCATCGAGCGGCGCGTTGCCGAACCGCTGGGCCTTGCGCCGGCGCAGGTGATGCTGACCAACGGCGTGGATGAGGCGATTCACGTCTTGTGCCAGACCTATCTCGACGCGGGAACTGAGGTGCTGTTGCCGGTCCCGACGTATTCCATGTATGAGGTCTACGCGTCGGGCACGCCGGCGCGCATGGTGACGGTTCCGGCGGAAGACGGCTTCCGCTTTCCTGCCGACGCGCTGCTGGCTGCCATCACGCCGGCGACGCGGCTCATCGCCATCGCCAACCCCAACAGTCCGACGGGCCAGGCAGCGCGGCGCGAAGATTTGCTGCGCATCATCGAAGCGGCTCCGCACGCGGCGGTACTGGTGGACGAGGCCTATTACCATTTCTTCGGCGAAACGGTGCTCGATCTGGTGGGAAGAGTTCCAAATGTAATCGTCGCGCGCACATTCTCGAAAGCCTACGGACTCGCCGGGCTGCGGCTGGGCGTGCTGTGCGCTGCAGAAGAGCAGATGCACTGGATGCGGCGCGCCATCTCGCCGTACAGCGTCAACTCGGTCGCGCTGGCCTGCCTGACGGCGGCGCTGGAGGACGAAGGCTACCTGCGCTGGTATGCGCAGGAGGTGCTGGCGTCGCGCGCGGTGTTCGAAGCGGCGCTGGGGCGGCTGGGCGTGCCGTACTGGCCGTCGCAGGCCAACTTTGTGCTGGTGAAGATCGGTCCGAAGCACCGCCAGTTCGTTGAAGCCATGCGGGTGCACAACGTGCTGGTGCGCGACCGCTCGAACGATCCGGGCTGCGATGGCTGCGTGCGCATCACCGTGGGCACGCGCGAGCACACGCAACTGGGCATCGCAGCGCTCGAGCACTCGCTCTCGGAGATCGAGTGGGGAGGAACAGCATGAAGGCGAAGAGCACGGCGGCCGGCAAAAGGCGCACCGCGCAGATCGATCGCAAGACCGCCGAGACGGAGATCCATCTGAAGCTGACCATCGAGGGCCAGGGCCGCTACCGCGTTGCGACGGGCATTCGCTTCTTCGACCACATGCTGGAACTGTTCACGCGGCATGGCGCTTTCGATCTGGATCTCGAGTGCAAAGGCGACCTCGACGTCGATCAGCACCACACTGTCGAGGACGTGGGCATCGCCCTGGGCGAAGCGTTCGACAAGGCGCTCGGCGACAAGCGCGGCGTCCTGCGCGCGGGATATTTTCTGATGGCGATGGACGAGACGCTCGGCCTGGCCGCGGTCGACCTGAGCGGGCGCTCGGCGCATCGCGTGGAGACGAAGGTGCGGACGCGGCTGGTGGGCGATCTGCAGTCGGAGCTGGTGGAGGATTTCTTCGAGGGCTTCGCGCGCGGGGCGCGGGCCAACGTGCATGTGAAGACGATGTACGGCCGCTCCAACCACCACAAGATCGAGGCACTGTTCAAGGCGTTTGCGCGGGCGCTGCGCTTTGCCTGCTCGCGGGACCCGCAGCTCAAAGAAATGCTGCCGAGCACGAAGGGATTATTGTGATCGCGATGCGTAGCTGGCGCAGAATTCTGGTTCGCACAGGGCTGTTGCTGCTGGCCACGACAACACCGGTGTATGCCGCGGCTTCATTTCGATGGCGTATGCATCATTCCGTCCACGAAGCGGCACTGTGGGATTGGGCAGGGCTCTGCCTCGCGCTCGCTTCAGTTCCCCTGGCTCTTGTCGGAAGTGGCTGGAGGCGCTATGTGTTCGTGCTTGTCGGACTCGCTGACGCATACCTCTGGTTCAGCATGCTGGCTTTGTTGGTACAGATCTCATGATCGCCGTCGTCGATTACAAAGCCGGCAATCTCACCTCGGTGATGAAGGCGCTGCGGGCGGCTGGGGCGGATCCCACGCTCACCGACGACCCCGCCGTGGTCCGCCGGGCAGATAAGGTCATCCTTCCCGGCGTGGGACACTTCGCTGCGACGCGGTTCCTCGAGGAGCGCGGGCTGAAGGCCGCCATCGAGGAGAGGATCGTCGCGGGCGTGCCGTTTCTGGGCATTTGCGTCGGCTTGCAGTGGCTCTTTTCCGGCAGCACAGAGGCGCCGGAATGCGCGGGGCTGGGTGCGTTCCCTGAAAACTGCGAGAAATTCGCGCCGGGGAAGAAAGTTCCTCATGTGGGATGGAATTCGCTGGCGATTCGTCCGGGTTCGCGGCTGCTGGCGGACGTTCCGGACGGCAGCTTTGTTTATTTCACGCACTCCTGGCGCGCGCCGGTGATATCTGCAACCGTAGCGGTTACAGAATATGAAGAACCCTTCACCGCTGCGGTCGAGCGCGGCAACGTGATGGGCGTGCAGTTCCATCCGGAGAAGTCGGGCGACGCGGGGCTGCGTTTGCTGAGGAATTTTCTGGAGCTGTCCGGATGCTGACCCGGCGCATCATTGCCTGCCTCGATGTGCGCGACGGACGCGTGGTCAAGGGTGTGCAGTTCGTGGACATCGTGGACGCGGGCGATCCCGCGGAGCTGGCTGCTCGCCACGCCGCTGCCGGAGCCGACGAGGTCGTTCTGCTGGATATCACGGCCACGCACGAGGGGCGCGGCACGCTGCTCTCGACTGTCCAGCGAACGGCGCGGCGGCTTTTTGTGCCGTTCACGGTAGGCGGCGGCATCCGCACAGCGGACGAAGCGGCGGCGGTCTTCGACGCAGGCGCGGACAAGATCAGCATCAACTCGGCGGCGCTGGCACGGCCGGAGCTGATTGGCGACATCGGATCGAAATTCGGCGCGCAGGCGGTGATCGTGGCCATCGACGCACGGCGCGTCCCCGGTCTGCCGGTCGAAGCCGCTGAAGTTTTTGTCGCCGGAGGACGCAAGCCCACAGGCCGCCGCGCCGTGGAGTGGGCGCGCGAGGCGGAGGAGCGGGGCGCGGGCGAGATCCTGCTCACCTCGATGGACGCCGATGGCACCCGCGCCGGATTCGACTGCGAACTGACTGCGGCGGTGAGCGAGGCGGTGCAGATTCCGGTTATCGCGTCGGGCGGGGCGGGCAATGCACAGCACTTCACGCAGGTTTTTCGCGAAGGCAAAGCCGACGCCGCGCTCGCCGCCAGCATCTTCCACTTCGGCATTGCCGACGTGCGCGCGCTCAAAGAGGAGCTGCAGCGCGACGGCATCCCGGTGAGGCTGCCATGCTGATTCCTTCAATCGACCTGATGGGCGGGCGCATCGTGCAGCTGGAACGCGGCGAAGAGCTTCGCCTGGCCTTCGACGACTTCGAGTATTGGATCGCGCGCTTCTCTTCGTATCCGCTGGTGCAACTGATCGATCTCGACGCGGCGAAGCGCGCGGGCGATAATCGCGATCTCATCCGGCAGATTGCCGGGCGGCTGCCCGTGCAGGTGGGCGGCGGGGTGCGCACGGCAGAGCAGGCGCAGCAGCTGCTGGATGCCGGGGCGCGGCGCGTGATCTTCGGGTCGGCGCTGTTCCAGGAAGACGGCATCGACACGGAATTTGCGGCGGAGGTCTCGGCCCGCATCGGCGCAGAGCATTTCGTTGCCGGCATCGACACAAAACGGGGCAGGATCGCGGTGCGCGGCTGGCGCGATCGGGTGAACGTGACGCCGGCCGAGGCGATTGCAGCGCTCGATCCGTACTGCGGGGCGTTTCTCTACACGCACGTAGACACGGAGGGCACCATGCGCGGTTTCCCCATGAAGGCGGCACGCGCGCTGCGTCCGCTGACCGCGCGGCAGCTGATCGTCGCGGGCGGCATCCGGGAGCAGGCGGAGATCGACGCGCTGGACGCGATGGGCGTGGACGCCGTGGCCGGCATGGCCGTGTATTCGGGACTGCTGGGCACCTGAGGAGCCGCGGTGAAAGCCGGCCGGCGCACATTTTCCGCAGATTCGCTGCTGTTCCTGCCGAAAAATGCTCTAAGCTAAAACGTCCGTTCGGGCAGGCGGACCAGAATGACGGGAAAAAGGAAGGCAATGCGCGTCGCAAAACGCCTGGAAGAGGTCGGCTTCTCCGACATTGTGCAGATTCGCAACAAAGTGATGGAGCTGCGGGCCGCCGGCAAGCCGGTGCATGCGTTCCACGGCGGCGAGCCGTTCTTCGAGACGCCGGAGACGATCAAGTACGCGGTGCTGAAGGCGCTGGCCGAGAACCGCACGCGCTATGCGCCGTCGTCCGGCATCGATCCGCTGCGCCGGGCCATCGCGCGCAAGCTGCAGACGCAGAACCGCATGGATGCCGGCGTGGAAGATGTGATCGTGACGGCCGGCGGCGCGCACGCGCTCTACGCGGCGTTTCAGACGGTGCTCGATCCTGGCGACGACATGCTGCTGTTTTCGCCCTACTGGACTCCGATCCGCGACATGGTGACGATGGCGCAGGCGCGGCCGGTGATGGTGCCGACCGCGACGGCGCGCCGCAATGGGCTCACCACGGCTCTCGAGCACTATTCGACACCGGCGACGCGGGCCATCTACTACAACACGCCGCAGAATCCGTCGGGGGTGGTCTTTTCGCGCAGGGAAGCGGAGGAAGTGGCGGCGTTCGCCATCCGGCGCGACCTGGTGGTGATTGCCGACGAGGCGTACGAGGATCTGGTCTACGAAGGCGAGCACGTGTCGATCGCCTCGCTGCCCGGCATGGCGGAACGAACCATTACGGGCTACACATTATCGAAGACCTATGCGATGACCGGGTGGCGCTGCGGCTATGCGGTGGCGAAGGAGCCGTTCATGTCGGGCCTGCGCAAGATGGTGCTGTACTCGACGAACGGAGTCTCGACGCCGACGCAGTGGGCGGCTCTCGAAGCCATGGCCACGCCGCACTCCGCGATCGAGGCTCGGCGCGAGGAGTATCGGGAGCGGCGGAACAAGCTGGTGCAGGGACTGAACGAGCTGGGCCTCGAGTGCGAACTGCCACCGGGTGCGTTCTACGCGTTCCCGGCGGTCAGGAAGATCCACAAAGACAGCCGCCGAGTGGCGGAGATGCTGCTCGAGAAGGCGCATGTGGCAACGATTCCGGGCGTGGTCTTCGGCGCGCAGGGCGAAGGGCACGTGCGCTTCAGCTATTCCGTCTCGCCGGAGACGATCGACGCGGGTCTGGAGGCGCTGCGCAAAGTGCTGGGATGAGCGGTTTGCGCGGCGGGCGCAATTTTAGCTCGGCGCGCGCTGAATCGCCGATGAAAAGCCAGTAATTTATGCGTCCAAAACCTACGCCGGCGACTCCAATGTAAAACGGCTGCGCTATCGCCGTTTGCCTGCGTACGCACCCGGTGCGGCAGCGGAGGAATCCCCAGTCCGGAGACATTTCAACGTGCGCTTTTCGGCGATTGCGGTGCGTTTGTGCACCGTTCTTTTTTTAGCGGGACTGGTAGTTCCGGCTGCGCGGGCCCAGCAGGCGGTGCCGCTGGCGAGCGCTGCGCTTCCGGACGCGCCCGAGGCTCAGACCGCGCAATCGTCCATGGCTTCGGCGCAGTCCAGCGGCAGTCTCGAAGGCAAGCAGACGAAGCGCATTCTCGGCATCATCCCCAACTTCCGGGCCGTCTCCGCGGATACGAAGCTGCCGCCGGAGACGGTGAGGGAAAAATTCAAGGAGAGCACCGAGGACAGCCTGGATTATTCCAGCTTCATCTTTGTGGGCATTCTCGCCGGCGTGGGGCAGGCGCAGGACTCCTATCCGGAGTTTCACCAGGGCGCGGCCGGTTACGGCCGTTATTACTGGCACACGCTCGCCGATCAGGTGGACGAGAACTACCAGGTGGAATTCATCCTGCCCGCCCTGCTGCACGAGGACTCGCGCTACTACACGCTCGGCCACGGCGGCTTCCTGAAGCGGACGGCCTACTCCTTCAGCCGCGTGTTTGTCACCCGCACGGATTCCGGCCGTGAGACCTTCAATGTGTCGGAAATTGTGGGCGGGGGCGGCGCCGCGGGGATCTCGAACCTCTACTATCCCTCGCAGGAGCGCACCTGGACGAAGACCGGCCAGCGCTGGGTGCTGAACTGCGGTCTCGACGGCGGGGTCTTCATCTTCAAGGAATTCTGGCCCGACCTGAACAGCCGGTTCTTCCATCAGAAGGACTGAACGCGCGCGGGAGCGGAAGGCTGATTCGCGTGCGCGCCGAGCCTCGCGTTGCGGAGTATCTGCGCACTGTCGCGCGCGCAGCGTCAGCAATTAGGATCGAAGTATCCCCGGAGAAACGGAGCCAGGATTCCTGATGCTGAAAGTTGGTGTGCCGGAAGCCGTCGATGCGGAGCTGTACGGATTCTTGCCGAAGGGCATTGAGCTGGAAGTCATTCCGCTCAAGCCGGAGCGCGTGGTGGACGTGGATTTCTGGATCGTTCCGCCCTTTCCAAAACAGGCAGAGCAGGCATGGCCGTATCTGCGCGGCCTGCGTGTGGCCCAGTCGACGCTGGCCGGCGTGGACGCGCTGCTGAAGCTGCTGCCGCGCGAGGTGGTGCTGTGCGATGCGCGCGGCGTGCACACCATCGCGACGGCAGAGTGGGTTGTGGCGGCCATCCTCGCATCGTACAAGTACTTTCCGTTTTACGGCGACGTGCGCCGCGCGGGTGCGTGGTCGCTGCGCAGGGAGGCGCAGACGCAATACTGCCGGCTGCATGGCTACGACAAGCGCTTCTATCCTCCGGTGCTGCTCGAGGAGCTGCACGGGCAGCGCGCGCTCATCGTCGGGTACGGATCCATCGGGCGCGCCATCGAGGAGCGGCTGCGGCCCTTCGGCGTCGAGACGGCCCGCATCGCCCGCATGGCGCGCGAAACCGAGGCCCGCGGCGGGGAGGCTGGCTGGGGTGGGGACGGCGTCGCCGCGATCGGCGAGCTGGCGCGTCTGCTGCCCACGGCGGACATCGTGATCCTCGCCGTGCCTTTCACTAGCGAGACAGTCGGCCTGATCGGGGCGAAGGAGCTGGCGTTGCTGAAGCCCGGCGCTCTGCTGGTGAACGTGGCGCGCGGGGCGGTCGTCGATGCCTCCGCGCTGCTGGCGGCGCTGCACGCGGGGCAACTGCGCGCGGCGCTCGATGTCACCGATCCCGAGCCGCTGCCGGACGGGCATCCGCTGTGGAGCGCGCCGAACCTGCTGCTGACGCCGCACGTGGCCGCATCGACGCCGATGTTTATGGTGCGGGCCATGCAGTTTGCATCGGCCCAGGTGGGGCGCTACCTGGGCGGCGAGCCGCTGGAGAACGTGGTCACGGGAGAATATTGATCCTGCCGGGCTACGCCAGCGTTCTGAGTTGCGGATAACGCGCGTAGATGCGCTGCCGGTCTTCGGGAGGCAATTCGCCCAGCCGCACTGGCTTGTCCTGAGGGCGCGTGCCCTTCTGGTTCAGCACGTTCATCAGGCTCCATTCCCGCTCCAGGTCCTGCGGTTCGTGCGCGGGCAGATCGTATCGCGTGAAGTCGATTGCGGTCCAGGGACTGTCGGCGACCCAGTTATGCAGCAGCGCCAGGCGGAATTCCTGGTTCATGAACCAGCGGATTTCCAGTTCTTTTTCCGAGCCGGGCGCGCCGGTCCCTTTGGCATCGAAGCGGTAGTTGAGCGAAGCGTTGTTCGGGACCTGCCTGCGCCACTGCATCCCAAACTCGCCTTCGGTCAGCACCTGGGTATCGGGCCATCGGTCGCGCACCGCCTGCAGCCACCAGGCGAGGTCGTCGTGGTGGCCGATCGACACTTCCCAGATTCCGGTGACCCAGCCAAACCCGTTCAGGGCGTGGCCCTGGTCGAAGTGCATCGCGGTGGTGGCCATCATCTCGCGGCGGCCGACTTCTTCGCCCAGATCGCCGACAGTCTCAATGGGGCCTACGCCCATGCGGCTGTTGAAGCCTCCCGCGAAGCCGTTGCGGCGGGCTGCGAGAAAATCGCACGTCCAGCCATCGAGGCAAACGCAGTCGATGAAGTCGGCCGGGCCCTGGGCGGGCTTCAGGTAATGCTCGCGGCTGGGATAGTAGGGATAGCAGATGCCGCCGTCGCCATCGCCATGGTCGATGCCGTGCTGGCTCCAGATCTGGCCCTGGCATACATGAATGCCCTCTTCGCTGGCCAGGAAATGCTGATTCTCCGCATCCATGAAGCCTGCGATGAGCGAATGCGGGCGATAGCCGTTGCCCACCATCGCGGAGACCAGCTGGAGCGCTTTGTGAATGGTTACGCGGATTTGTTCGCGCGTGTTGAACATCGGCGCGAAGTAGCCGCCGGGGATGAAGGTGATCTCGTCGCCATACCGGTCGTGATAGGAAGCGAGCAGGCGGCGCGCCTCCTGATATTCCTGGCGCGCGTCGTTGAGGGCCAGCCAGCTGATGGCCCAGGTCATTCTGCCGTTGGGGCAGCCGCGGGCAAAGGCCTCACGCCGGGCGCGGATGTGTGCGGGGCTGTTCGCGGGAGCTTCGTCCTCGCCGATGGAACGGCCGGGTGTGACCTCGATCTGGTTGACGCGCACGACGGAGATATGGGTGACGAAGCGTCCGCGCAGAGGCGATGAGGTTTCGCCCCAGGCCAGAGAATCTTTTCCCGGCGCAGCCAGCGTAAGAGCGCCCGCGGAGGCCGCCGAGCAGCTCAGGAACTTTCTTCTGGTCCAGAGGTTGGTCATTGCCTTCTTTTCCGCCTGGGATCACAGCCAGTCCGTGCGCGCCCGCCAGGAGACCCCATCAGCGCGTGCCGTTGACCGGCCACTCGTAGACCACGACGCCCAGGTCGTTGAGCACCTGCATGGTCGCTTCCACGTTGCGGCGCACGGCGACGCGGTCCTGGCGCGGCGCGGTTGGGTCTTCTTCCACGGCAATCACACGGCCGTAGGGCCAGGCATCGGGAGGCATCGCAGTCAGCGCCTCGGGCAAGTCGCGCAGGCGCAGATCGAGCTCGCGGCGGCGCGCGGCCATGGGGCGCAGCAGCTCATCGCCGGGGCTGCTGGCCGGACCCGTGCGCGGAAACAGCATGGTCAGGTTCACGGTCGACTTGCTCACGATGAGAAAGGGATTCGCCCAGCTCACCCGCGTATGGATTGCGGCGTAGACGTTCTTCGAAGGCAGCGGAATGCTGTCGAGCTGCTGGCGGTCCGCATCCTCTGCCTGAGCGGCCGCCTTTTCCTTCTGCATGGCCTGTTCGCGCGCAGCCGCGGCAGCAGCCACCGCGCCGGCGGCCTTCGAAGGCGAGGGCGCATGGTTACACGCGATGAGCAGCGAGCTCAGGAGCAGCGCAGCCAGCGAGGGCAGGGCGTGGGTGGGGAGCCAATCGGGATTGCGGAACCAGGCCGAAGTGCGGATCAAAGCAGGATCGTCCGATTCCAAGAATATCAAGCGGCGGCGCGGTTTCGCACGGAATTGGCTCGGGACTGGCCCGGAATCGGACAGGAAAAAAAACACGCCTCCCGCAAACCGCGCGCGAAAAAATTGCGGGAGCCGCGGCGCATCTGTGGTTTGATAGCATTCACACCCTGAAAACCAGCAGCCGGCCGGAGCCCATGCGCCAAAAACTGGAAGTGTATTTCAATTTTGCCGGGCTGAAGACGACCTGGAAGACCGAAATCTTCGCCGGCCTGACCACGTTCATCACCATGGCTTACATTATCGTGGTCAACCCGGCGATCCTGGGCAAAGCCGGACTGCCCATCCCCGCGGTCACCGCGGCCACCTGCGTATCCGCGGCCTTCGCCAGCATTTTGATGGGAGTGGTGGCGCGCTATCCGCTGGCGCTGGCGCCGGGCATGGGGCTGAACGCGTACTTCAGCTACATCGTCGTGATGAAGCTGCACGTGCCCTGGCCGACGGCGCTGGGCGCGGTCTTTCTTTCCGGCGTCATCTTCCTGCTGCTCACCGCTACGGGGCTGCGCCAGGCCATCCTGCAGAGCATTCCCCACGAGCTGTACGCGTCGGTCGCGGGCGGCATCGGTCTCTTCATCGCGTTCATCGGCTTCAAAAACGCGGGCATCGTTGCCGCCGATCCAGGCACCATGGTCACGCTCGGCAACCTGCGCGCGCCGCAGACGTTTCTCGCGCTCTTCGGTGTCATCCTTATGGCGGTGCTGCTGGCGTGGCGCGTGCGCGGAGCAATTCTCATCGGCGTCCTCACCGTTACGCTGGCGGCCATTCCTTTCCACCTGGTCGAGTGGAACCCCACTCCCTACAGCTTCGCCGCGATCACGCAGACCGCGTTTCGCCTCAACATCCGCGCCGCGCTGCACGTCGGCCTGGCCGAGATCGTCTTCGTCTTCCTCTTCGTCGATCTCTTCGACAACCTGGGCACGCTCGTGGCCGTCACCAAACACGCCGGGCTGATCGACGAAGACCACGACATTCCGCGCCTGAGCCAGATCCTGTTTGCCGACGCTACGGCGACGGTTGCCGGATCGCTGGTCGGCACGTCGACGGTGACGAGTTATATCGAATCCGCTGCGGGCGTGGCGGCCGGCGGACGCACCGGCGTGACCGCCATCGTCACCGGCCTGCTCTTCCTCTGCTCGCTGGTCGCCGCGCCGTACGTCAGCATGGTGCCGACGGCAGCGACCGCGCCGGCGCTCATTGTGGTGGGCAGCCTGATGCTGCACACGCTGGGCGAAATCGAGTGGAAGAAGCCGTTGATCGCGTTTCCGGCATTCCTGACCCTGGTGCTCATTCCGCTCACCACCTCCATCGCCAACGGGCTCGGCTTCGGCATCATCGCCTACGCCGCGCTGCACCTGGCGACGGGAAAGTTCAATCGCAAAGACTGGCTGCTGTATACGCTCGCGGTGCTGTTCCTGGCGAGGTTCATTTACGTGGGGGGCACGTAGGGCCAGCGATCGCTGATCGCTGAACGCTGATCGCCGATCGCTGTACCCTAGTATCTGTGAAGACCAGCCTCTTCGACCTCTACAAGGTCGGCATCGGCCCATCCAGTTCGCACACCATGGGGCCTATGCGCGCCGCGCGGCGCTTCGCCGTCGAGCTGTACGACGCGGGCATGCTGCTGCAGGTGGCGGAGGTCCGCGTGGATCTCTACGGCTCGCTCGCGCTCACCGGGCTCGGCCACGGCACCGATCGCGCTATTCTGCTGGGCCTGAGCGGCGAAGAGGCCGCCAACCTCTCCCCGGCGACCATCGAGCCGAAGCTGGCGGAGATTCGCAGCACCGGCAGGTTGCGGCTGCTGGGCAAACAGACCATCCCCTTCCGCGAGCCGGAGCATCTGCTCTTTCACCGCGACCAGATGATCCCACCGGGCGCCATTACGCAGCATCCCAACGGTGTGCGCTTCAGCGCGTACGATGCGGGCGGCATCCTGCTGCTGGTGCGCACCTGGTTCTCCATCGGCGGCGGCTTCATCGTGGCGGACGGCGAACAGGCGCTGCCGACGGCGGCCACCGACGTCGCGCTGCCGTATCCCTTCGCCAGCGCGGCGGAGATGCTAACCATGGCGCACGAGGCCGGCCTGACCGTCTGGGAACTGATGCTGGCCAACGAGTCCGCGCTGCGCAGCCCGCAAGAGGTTCGCGCGGGCATTCTCCACATCTGGGACGTGATGCAGGCGTGCATCGACCGGGGCATGACCACCGACGGCATTCTGCCCGGCGGCCTCAGCGTGCGCCGCCGCGCCATGCGCCTGACGGAACGGTTGAAGCAGAAGGGTTCGAGCGACCCGCTGGCCCCGCTCGACTGGGTCACCGTCTACGCCATGGCGGTGAACGAAGAGAATGCCGCGGGCGGACGCGTGGTCACCGCGCCCACCAACGGCGCCGCGGGCGTCATCCCCGCCGTCGCGCGCTACTATCGCGATTTCATCCCGGGCGCGAGCGAGGAAGGCATCCTGCGCTACTTCCTCACCTCGGCCGCTATCGGCGTGCTCTACAAGGAGAATGCGTCCATCAGCGGCGCGGAGGTTGGCTGCCAGGGCGAGGTCGGCGTCGCGTGCAGCATGGCGGCCGGCGGGCTGGCCGCGGCCCTCGACGGCAGCAACGGCCAGGTGGAGCATGCCGCGGAGATCGCCATGGAGCACAACCTCGGCATGACCTGCGACCCCATCGGCGGCCTGGTGCAGATTCCCTGCATCGAGCGCAACGCCATGGGCGCGGTGAAGGCCGTGCAGGCCTGCCGCATCGCGATGAACGAAACCGAAGGGCACAAGGTGTCACTCGATCAGGTGATCAAAACGATGTTTTTGACGGGTCTCGATATGCAGTCGCGCTATAAGGAGACGTCGCTGGCCGGGTTAGCCTTGAACGTGATCGAGTGCTAAGGACTGGCCGTCCAGGCAGACGCGCTTCGCGCAGAATGTCTTCTCAGGTGATCTGTCCCCAGCACACCACGCAGTCGTGCACCATCGTCACCGCGCCATCTCGCTGCGTCTCCGCAAACAGCCGCCCCGCCGCTGCCTGCATCTCTGCAAAGCGCGGCTGCCCCGGTTGCGACATGTAGGACGAGGAGAGAATCCGCCCCTCCAGCCCCGCGTAATCGAAGCTCTGCGCATTCTCGAAGACCGCGCTTTGCATTGGGGACGGCGCGAAGAAGGCGGCCAGCCGCTTACGCCCCATGTGCTGCCCCTTCACGGCCATGTAGTCGATGCCGAACTCCTGGAGCAGCCGCTCATACCCTTCATGAAACGGATCGCCGCCGGGCCGCCGATTGTTATACAGCACCGCGCACCAGCCGCCGGGCTTGAGAATGCGGGCGAACTCGGCGCGGGTGCGGTCGAGATCGAACCAGTGCATCGCCTGCGCGACGGTGATCAGGTCGATGGAAGCGTTGGGCAGGCCCGTTGCCTCGGCCGTCCCCGCCACGCACCGCAATTGCGGATACTCCTGCTCCAGGGAGGCGCACGCCGCGCGCATCTCCTCGTTCGGCTCGACGGCGGTCACTGCGAATCCCGCTGCGAGGAAGACTTCGGTCAGCAATCCCGTCCCGGCAGCCACATCGGCCACCGACGATGCGCTCGTCAGCCCGCACTCCCGCCGCAGCGTCTCCACCACTTCCGCCGGATAGCCCGGACGATAGCGCCGATAGCTTTCGACGCGTCCCGTAAAGCGCTCTGTCGGATTCGCAATCACTTGTTCCTGCTCCTTCGCCTATCCTCGCAGGTCCCCTATTTGAGCGTCACGCTCACGCTCCGCCCGTCGTAGGCAATCTCGCGATCGGCGGTCGCCGTCACCTGCGGGCCAACGCCGTGGTCCGGGGCGACCAAAATCACGCGGAACGTGCGCTGCTGCGGCATGCCGGGGTAGCTGCCCTCGCGCGCGCCCAGCGTCAGCGTGGAGGACGCGTCGTCCCAGTGCATGGGGATGACGGCGCGTTCTCCTTTTTCGTAGTCGTAGGTATCGCCCTCGTCGTTGTAGAGATTGAAGCTGCCATCGGCTCCGCGATAGATGCGCAGCTCAATGGGCGCATCGGGCGACTGCGCGGCGTACTCCACCTCCGGCCCCAGCGGCAGAATCGAACCGGCCTTCACATAGAGTGGAATGCGATCGAGCGGCGCAGGTGCGGCGATGTGCTGGTCGCCCGTGAGCCGCGCACCGGTCCAGAAGTCGTACCATGCGGCGGCCGGCGGCAGATAGACGGGGCGGCTGGTCGCGCCCTGCTCGGTTACGGGACTGACCAGAAACGCCGGGCCGAACATGTACTCGTCGCCGATGTCGCGCACCTCCTGGTTCTCGCGCCAGTCCATCACCAGCGGCCGCATCATCGTGGAATCGTCGCTGGTCACGCGCCACGCCAGCGAATAGATATAGGGCAGCATGCGCGAGCGGAGCTTGTCGTACGCGATGAGCGTCGGCGTCTGCGGCCCATAGGAGAAAATCTCGTTGGTGTCGTTCACGCGATGCCCGTGGGTGCGGAAGATAGGGCAGAAGACGCCGAACTCGAACCAGCGGGTATACAGCTCCTGGTAGGTGGGGTCGCGCGTGTCGCGCTCATACGGCCAGCCGTAGCCAGCGATGTCCGTGGTCCAGTAGGGCAGGCCGGAGACTTCGAAGTTGAGCCCCGCGGGAATTTGCCGCCGGAACGACATCCATGTGCCGATCACATCGCCGGACCACACTGTCGTCGCGTTGCGCTGCTGGCCCAGGAATCCGGAGCGCGTGAGAATAAAGACGCGTTTCTGGTCCGTGGTCTTCCGCCAGTGGTCGTAGACGCCGCCCGAGTGCATCAGCGGGAAGATATTCGTGTAGCGCGCGCCGTTGCCGATGTACAGGTGTTTCTCGTCGAGCGAGGCGTCGCTGAATCCGTCCCAGATCTCCGGTTCCGAGCTGTCCAGCCAGAAGCCGTCCCAGCCTTCGGCGAATTTCTTCCCGATCAGGTGATCCCAGTAATAGTCGCGCGCGGCCGGATTGGTGGCGTCGTAGATGTTGGTGCCAGGAATGGTGAGGCCCTTCGCTTTCATCTCCTGCCAGTTTTGCGAACGAGGGTCCATCATGGCCCACACGGAGATCATCGCGTGCATGTGCTCCGCATGCAGCTTGCGCAGGGCGTCAGGCACATCCGGCCAGGGCTTCAGGTAATCGTCGTTGTAGTCGGGATCGCCCTGGTATTTCCACCAGAACCAGTCCTGCACAATGAAATCCAGCGGCACGTGCTGGTCGCGATACTCCTGCGCCACGTCCAGCAGCTGCTTCGCGGACTTGTAGCGATCTTTCGACTGCACGAAGCCGTAGGCCCAGCGTCCGTAGAGAGGCGCGTGGCCGGTAAGGTCGCGGTAGCGATGGATGACCGCATCCATCTCCGGCCCGTAGATGAAGTAGTAGTCGATGGCATCGGCGGCTTCCGCGGTCAGCTTCATTTCGAGGAAAAAGCGGTTGTCGAACAACGACCGGGACGCCGTGTTCCACACGAGGCCGTAGCCGTTGGTCGAGACCAGGAAGGGGATGGCGACGTTGGTGTTGGCCTGCGCCAGCTCCACCACCGCGCCGCGGTAATTGAACACACCCGACTGATGCTGGCCCAGGCCGTAGATGCCTTCCAGCGGATCGGCCTGGAAGCGCTCGCTCACGTGATAGACCTTTTCTCCGTTCACCTCTGCCGCCACATAATGGCGCGGCTCGCGATTGGCAAACTCCTGCAGCAATTCGCGGCCTGCGGCATCGTCGAAGCGGAGAGCGGCGGTCTTCAGGTCGATATGGACGCGCAGCTTTGCCGTGCTGAGGGTCGCGGTTTTCGCATCCTGATCGAATCCGAACGAATCCGGCTGGCAGGGGTTGACAATCCAGGGCGTTGCCGGCGAAGCGGCCTGCGGGTCGCCCGGGCCGGCCACCACGTGGATGAGGTCAGGGCCGCAGACGCTGATGCGCATGGTCTCCGTGCCGTTGTGGACCAGCACGCCCCAGGGCTGCCGCTCCACGGTGACCTGTGCTTCACACGGAACGCAAAGGGCGGCAGGCACCGCAGCCGCGCAAAGGAGCAGAAATCCAAATCGAACCACGCAGCGAACCGATTGCACTTCCTGCCTCCTGACAAGAACCGCAACCATGGTAGAACGGCGAGGGCTGACCTGCTGCGCCGTTCCGGCGTTACCGCTCGATGGCCATCGCCACGGAGTTTCCCCCGCCCAGGCAGAGCGCGACTACTCCGCGACGCGCGCGGCGCTGCATCATCTCGAAGAGCAGCGTCACCAGCACGCGCGCGCCGCTGGCTCCAATCGGATGCCCGATGGCCACCGATCCGCCGTTGACGTTGAGCTTCTCGTCGGGAATGCCCAGCTCGCGCGCCACCGCGATCGACTGCACGGCAAAGGCCTCGTTCAACTCGAAGAGATCCACCTCGGCCACGGACCATCCCGCTTTCGCCATCACCTTGCGCACGCCGTTCACCGGCGCCATCATCACCCACTTCGGATCGATGCCGCTGGTGGCGTGTGCCACGATGCGCGCCATCGGCTGGAGGCCCAGGGCCTTCGCCTTCGCCGCGGACATGACGACGACTGCCGCGGCTGCATCGTTCACGCCCGGAGCATTCCCCGCCGTCACGGTCCCATCCTTCTTAAAGGCCGGCTTCAGCGCGCGCAGGCTCTCGATGCTCGCGTCTTCGCGAATGGACTCGTCGCGCTCGAAGAGCTTCGGCTCCGTACTCTTTTTCTTCGCGGGAATTTCCACCGGCACCACCTCCGCCGCGAAGCGCCCCTCGCGCCACGCCGCTGCGGCCTTCTGGTGTGAGAGCAGTGCGAAGCAGTCCTGCTGGTCGCGGGTGATGCCGTACTTCTCCGCCACCAGCTCCGCGGTCTGGCCCATGTGGAAGTCGTTGTACACGTCCCACAGGCCGTCGTTGACCATGGCGTCGACGGCAACCTGATTGCCCATGCGGAAGCCGCTGCGCGCCTGAGGCAGAAGATACGGCGCATTCGTCATCGACTCCATGCCGCCCGCGACGACGATCTCTGCATTGCCGGTCTGGACGGACTGCGCGGCCAGGGAGACGGCGCGCAATCCGGATCCGCACACCATGTTCACCGTCACCGCGCTCACCTCCGGCGGCAATCCGCCGAAAAGCGCCGCCTGGCGCGCGGGATTCTGCCCCAGCCCCGCCGACACCACGTTGCCCATGATGCACTCGTCGATCTGCTCCGGCTGGAGATGCGCCCGGCGCACGGCTTCGCGCACGGCGACGGCTCCCAATTTCGTGGCGGAAACATCGGAAAGCGATCCCTGAAACTTCCCTACCGGCGTGCGACAGCCGGAGACAATCACAATTTCTTCCATAAGCACCTTTATACGATTCGATGCGCGAAGCCCGACCGTAGAATCCAATGGAAGATACCAAAGATTGAGGACCATATGCACGATGCGCCGCCGGAAGCCAGTCCATCGCCCAAAAGCTACCCGGTTTCCGCGGTCGCGCCGTGGTGGCACACTGCGCTGATCGTGGCGCTGCTGGCGGGCGGATCGCTGCTGAACGCGCACCAGACGCATCGCAGCGGACTCGCAGCGCACCATCCGCAGCGTTACCTGAGTGCGATTGCCATCGAGTGGCTTCTTTTTCTGCTGGCGTGGTGGGGCCTGCGCCTGCGGCGCGTGCGCATCGCAGAACTGCTGGGCTTTCGCCGCGGGCTGCGCGCGCTCGGCGAAGACCTCGGCGCGGCCGGCGTGTTCTGGATCGTCTCGTTGGTCGTCCTGGCGGTCATCGCCGGTCTGCTGCAGCCCTTCCACCTGGGCACGGCGCAGAAGACCCTGGCCGCGCTGGCGCCGCACAATGCAGCCGAGATGCTGCTGTGGATCGCGCTCAGCTGCTCGGCGGGGTTCTGCGAAGAGTTCGTCTTTCGCGGCTACCTGCTGCGCCAGTTCTCGTCGCCCATCCATCGTCTGTGGCTCGGCGTGGTCGCATCCTCGCTGCTGTTCGGCATCGGTCACGGCTACGAAGGCGCGGCGGGAATGATCGCCATCGCCGCGTACGGCGCGCTCTTCTGCGGTCTTACGATTCTGCGCCGAACGCTTCGTCCGGGCATGATGGCGCATGCGTGGCACGACATTTTCTCGGGAGCGATGCTCGCGCTCGCGCATCACTTCCATTTTTTGTGACGATGTTTCGATCGTTCCCCAGGACGCGCACCATCCCGCGCAACAAAATCTCTTTCGAAATATGCAATTTTTTTCTTGACACTCCATGTGGGGAAATCTATACATTCGTTAACTGCAGCATTTATGTTGCAGACTTCGATGTAAGCATCGAACAAGGGAGAATAGAAAAAATGGCAACGAAGAAAGCAGCTAAGAAACCGGCGAAGAAGGCAGCAAAGAAGGCCGCGAAGAAAAAGTAAGCCGTCAACGGCAACACCCTGAGGGGACGCGAAAAGCGTCCCCTCAGTCTTTTTGAGCCAGTGTTCATGCGGGTTTCCGGGACTCGCGCCTTCGATTCACCGCTCGCGCATTTCGCTCAGTGCGGCCCGTCCGGGCGTCGCTTCGCGCATTCTTCCTGCATCCTTCTGCGCGCCGGGCCACCGAATTCCTGATCGCTGAACGCTGAACGCTGTACCCTTTTTCCATGGCCCGCCGCCGCTGGATCGCCGACACCTGGGACGAAGCAACCGCCTCCATCTCCGGAGACCAGGCGGCCCATCTCATCCGCGTGCTGCGCGCACAGGCGGGGATGGAGTTCGACATCGTTGCCGGCGGCCAGGTGTGGCACGGCGTCATCGCCGGCATCACGGGCGACGCGGTTCGCTTCAATCTTGTCGCCGAAGTCGAAGCCGATCCGGCGCTGCCCGTCACGCTGCTGCTCTCCGTCTTCAAATTCGATCGCATGGAATGGGCCATCGAGAAGGCGACCGAGCTGGGCGCCGAGCGCATCGTGCCCGTCATTGCCCGGCGCAGCGAGAAGCATCTGGCCCAGGCAGCTGCGAGCCGCGCCGAACGCTGGCGCCGCGTGGCCATGGAGGCGTCGAAGCAGGCGCGCCGCTCCGACGTGCCGCGGGTCGACGACCCGCTCCCGCTCAGGACCGCGATCCGCGAGGAAGGCGAGTACGTGCGTCTGGTGCTCGCCGAGCAGGAGCGCTCCACGACGCTGCGGAGCGCGCTCGCTGAAGCGTTGGCGGCCGCGGGCGACGACGCCCCGACGATCCGCATCGCCGTCGGACCGGAAGGTGGATGGACGGGGGAAGAAGAAGCCATGTTCGACGCGGAGAGCTGGAAGGCGGTGAGCCTCGGCCCGCGCATCCTGCGCGTCGAAACCGCAGCGATTACTGCGATGGCCGTCGCCGCAGCGCTGCTGGAGTGAGAAGCGCAGCGGGTAGCGGGTAGCTGGGAGCTGGGAGCCCGAAGCCGGGAGCGCGCGGAGAGCAGTTTTTCAGGAACTGGTCCGGGCTTTGTCCGTTCTGCGATGGGGAAGATTGAGCCGAGGTTCGCGCAGGCAAAGTTTTCTACACGCTACTGGCTACGAGCTACACGCTCCGAGCTACCAGCTCCCCGCTGCCTTCAGGAAAACATCTCCTTCACCTTCTCGAAGAGCGTGCGCGAGGTGGGTGTGTTCTCCACCTTCATCGTCTCGCCCAGCTCGCGCAGGGTATCCTTCTGCGCTTTGGTCAGCCTGGTGGGTGTGCGGATCACCACCTGCGCCACCAGATCGCCGCGCCCGTGTTCGTTCAGGTAAGGAACGCCGCGGCCGCGCACGCGAATCTCCTGGCCGCTCTGCGTGCCTTCGGGAATCTTCAGCCGGGCCGGCCCGTCGAGGGTGACAATGCCGATCTCCGCGCCCAGCGCCGCCTGCGGGAACGAGATGGGGATGATGCAGTGCAGGTCGTTGCCTTCGCGCTCGAAGAACTTGTGCGGGCGCACGCGCAGCACGATGTACAGGTCGCCTGGCCCGCCGCCGAAGCGACCGGCCTCGCCTTCGCCCTGGTAGCGAATGCGCGTGCCCTCTTCCACGCCTGCCGGAATCGTGACCTGCATCTCGTGCTGGCGGTCCACGCGGCCCTCGCCGCGGCACGCCGTGCACGGATCGCTGATCACGCTGCCCGATCCGCCGCAGTGGCTGCACGTCCGCGCAATCGAGAAGAAGCCCTGCTGGTAGCGCACCTGGCCGCGGCCCTGGCAGTGCGGACACGTCGAAGGCCCGCGGCCGGTCGCCGTCCCGGTGCCGCGGCAATCTTTGCAGGCCTCGGCGCGGTGGATGGTGATCTTCGTTTCCTTGCCGAAGACCGCCTCTTCAAACTCGATGGTCAGGTCGTGGCGCAGGTCGCGGCCCTTTTGCACGCGCGACGGGCGCCGCGTGCCCCCGATGTTGAACATCTCGCCGAAAATGTCGCCGAAGATGTCCCCGATGTCCTGCGCGCCGAAAGGACTGCCGTCGAAGCCGCCGGCGCCCACGCCTGCGTGCCCGTAGCGGTCGTAGGCCGCGCGCTTTTGCGGATCGCTCAGCACCTGGTACGCCTCGCTGCACTCCTTAAAGCGCTCTTCGGCTGCGCGATCGCCGGGGTTGCGGTCCGGATGATGCTGCATCGCCAGCTTGCGGTAGGCAGCCTTCAGTTCCTGATCGGTGGCTGTGCGGGTTACGCCAAGGAGTTCGTAGTAGTCGGCTTTGCTCACGTTTCCCGTTCTGCTCGTCATGCTTCCTTTTGTTCCGAATTGGAGGCGACGCGCACCAGCGCGGGCCTGAGCAGGCGCTCCCGAATCTTATATCCCCGGCGCACCTCTTCTAAAACCTGATGATCGGGCACATCGTTGCGATCCACCATCTCCAGCGCCTCGTGCACTTTGGGATCGAACGTCGCACCCACCGTTTCCACCGGCTGCACGTTCAGCCCGCGCAGCGCCTCTTCCATCTGCTTCACGATCAGTTCCACGCCCGAGCGCAGCTGCTCCGCCGAGCCCTTCGCCTTCAGCGCGAGCTGGAAATTATCCAGCACCGGCAGGAACTGCTCCACGGCATTGGCCACCGCGAAGTCGCGAAAGTCCGTCCGCTCCTTCACCTCGCGTTTGCGCGCGTTTTCATACTCCGCCTGCAGCCGCGCAAGGCGGTCGAAGAGCTGATCGCGCTCTGCCTTCAGCCGGTCGTACTCTTCCTGGGGAACGGTTGCGGTTTCCACCAGCACCAGCGGCTCCTTCTCGTCGCCGCCTGCTGTGCCGTCCGCAGCGTCCTCCGTGCCGGGGGCCTGCGCCGCCTCCATGCGGTCGTCTGCTGCGTGCTTTTCTTCCATTGCCTTTCTGCTCATAGCCTCATTCTCAATTTCTGTCCGCGCCGGCTCGCTTCCCGGGGGAAGGCCTGCGGAGGATTGCGGCGGCCGATCCAGCTCGACCTTACTGCGGCGGCTGGAAGATCCTGCCGGAAAGCTGTGCGATGTACGACACCGCGTTGATTGTCTCCTGATACTGGATACGCGTGGGTCCGATGACGGCCACGGTGCCCAGATTTTCCGCGCCCAGGCGCGCCGTCGCGCCGAACAGCACAAAGTCCTTCAGCTCCGGAATCGCCTCTTCGAGCCCCACCACCACGCGCACCGACCGCTGCCGCGCGTCCACGTAGGCGTTCAGCAGCTCGATGAGCCGCTCCTTCGCTTCCAGCGCCTGCAGCATGGTGCGCAGACGCGCTCGGTCGGTTTCGCCGGCCAGCAGGTTGGCCACGCCCTCGATGAAGATGGTCGGCGCCGCGCCGGTCTCCGCCTCCAGCGCGCCCTTGCGGTACAGCTCTTCCACCGACCGCATCATGCGGTCGTACTCGCTGCGCTCGGCCTCCAGCCGCCGCGCCAGCTCGCCGCGGATGCGCTCCATGGACCAGCCGTGAAAATTCTCGTTCAGGAAGCGCGCCGCGGTGTCGAGTTCCGTGTGGTTCAGGTCGTGGTCGAGCAGCAGCACGCGGTCCAGCACCGTGCCTGCCCTGGTGATGACCACGGCCAGCACCCGTCCCGCGCCCAGGCGGGAAAAGTGGATGTGCTCCAGCTTGTGGAACTCCTGCGCCGATGCCAGCGCCACGCCCAGCCCGCTGGAGATGAGCGCCAGCACGTGCGAGGTGCGCTCCAGATACTGCTCGCTGGTCCCGATGCCGGCAAAGCTCTCCTCGATCTGCTCGAGGCGCGCCGGGGCCAGCAGCGCCACCTGCGGCGCACCCAGCATTTCCACGTAGAGGCGAAAGGCGCGCGCCGTGGGGATGCGTCCCGCCGAAGTGTGCGGCTGCTCCAGCAGCCCTGCCTCGCCCAGCGCCGCCATTACGTTGCGGATAGTGGCCGAGCTCATGCCTTCCCGGTTGCCGGAATCGCCGCCGAAATGGCGGGCGAGGGCCTGCGAGGCGACCGGTTCCCCGGTTGCGATGTACGTCTCGACAATGGCCGTCAGCACCGTGCGTTCCCGCGGGCTGATGCGCGTCTCAGCACCCATAATCCCACTCCACCCATCCGGAAATGGGTGGAGTTCTCCTGTTTAGATTGTAGGTTTGCGAAAAGGGAGGGTCAACCGGGAAGACAGGAGACTCTCTGTTATTCGGCATCGCTCCTGACCCGTTTCCAATTCGGCATGATACGCTTCATAAACTCGTCGAAAAGCGGCACCGTGAATGCGGTGTCTCCGTGAGTCGGGCTCCAGATCATTCCTTTGCTGATGAGGCTGCTTCTGATCGGGCCCAGGGAAGTCACAGAGCGTCCCAGCTTCACAGCGATATCGCCCGACCGGTGCGGTCCTTCACCTAATTCCGCCATCGCTCGCAGGTATGTTTTCTCCGTCGGTGTCAGTCGATCGAACCGCACGCGAAAGAAACTTTCGTCGAGAGCTGCGATGGCCTGTCTCGATGCGGCCAGAACATCGGTCTCGGTAATCGGGCTCTGCTGGGCGATATCCCAGGAGTGCTTTCCCCACTCCTGGAGGAAATATGGATAGCCGTGGGTTTGACTCACAATTTCGTCGACTGCGGCACTGGTGAACTCAACGTGTTCGTTGCGAGCCGGCTTCACAATGGCTGCTTCCGCGTCATCCCGCGAAAGCGGACCAATTGTCGGGAAGTCGAATAATCGTTCCGCGTACGACTTTGCATCTCCAGTTCTGCCTCTCAGCTGTGGCAAACCGGCGCCGACCACGGTAATTGGCAACCTCAACTGAGAGCAGCGATGAAGGGCTGAAATCAAAGCCGCAAGTTGCTTCTCTTCCACATATTGCAGTTCATCCAAAAAGAGCACCGCAGCCGTGCGTGCGTCCCGTGCCGCCCGCCCGACTTCCTCGAATACGGCAGCGAGGTCACCCTCCAGCTCACCATTGTCGGCCAGGCCCGGCTCGGGCTCAAAGTCCAGACCTACCTCTATATCTCCGTATTTGACTTTGAGAGCACGGGCGAAACCAGCCAGTGCACGGAGGCCTTTTTCGGCCAGGGCCTTCGCCGATTCTATGCGGCTCAGCTTCAGCAGAGCGATTCGCAACTGAGGAGCAAGAATAGCCGGTAAGGATCGGGATTCAGGAGCCTCAGCGCGAAGAGTCAAAACACGTGCCCCTTCGGCGTCTTGCCGCATTTTTTCGAGAAGAACGGTTTTGCCTACCCCTCGAAGCCCGACCATCAGACAGCTCTTTGCGGGGTTGCCCCGGCGAATGCGCTCAACAGCAACCCGCACTTGCTCCCGTACTTTGTCGCGTCCGGCCAGTTCAGGTGGCGGGGAGCCAGCACCAGGACAATAGGGATTAGTAATTGGATCCATTTGTATGCACCTTAGCATATTTATGAAAAGAGCATAAATAGGCTAAATTGCATATAATCCGGCCGCTTAACGCCCTGCAGAATATATCGTATTTACAATCAATGGGATACATGAAGTGACAATTGCTGGGTGGAGGAGCAGATGTCAGTCAACCACGAAGCTCACGCATTCCGGCCCCTCCACCGCTACCCCCCGCATCCAAACAATCCGCCCCTGCCACTCCAGCACAGGCCAGGTCTTTCGCGCCTCGGGGTCGGCGTTCATCCGCTCGAAGATCTCCTTGAGCGGCTTCGCTCCGCGGGAATGGCGCAGCTGGACCCGATCGCCCGCACGCGGTGTCCGCAGGATGGCAGGCGGCAAGGTCCCGTCTCGACTGTCTCCCGTTAAATACGCGCGCAGCGTCACGCCCAGGCCTGTCACCTCTCCGGGAATCAGCAGCTCATAGCATTCCGGCGCAGCACTCTTGTCAGCCCGAGCGGTTTCCCGGGCGAGCCGCAGCTCCCGCGCCGTCCGCTCGGCGCGGAACTCTGCCGTTAGCTGCTGCTTTCTTGCGCCCGCCGCATCCGGCTCGGCAGCGGCCATCGCCATCAGCCGCTCGGTCTGCTCGAAATTCAGCGCAGCTCCGATCTGCTGTGCCGCCGCTCGCAGCACGCGCCGCCGCACCGCCGGAGCTAACCCGCGCAGCCGCTCCAGCTCCATGCCCACGCTGCCTTCGCCGGGATGGGTGCTGACCGCGCGCCCTCCGCCGCGCACCGGCTTACCCGGCAGCACCAGCGCCGGCAGCAGCCGCTCCAGCTCCGCCTCCCACCAACTCTCCTCGTCGCGAGCGATCTCCGCCATGTGCGCCAGCTGCTCGGCAATGCGCGGATTGAACTCCGCCAGCTGCGGCAACAACTCGTGGCGGATTTTATTCCGCGTGAACGCAAGGTCCGCGTTCGTCGCGTCCTCGCGCCAAGGCTGGCCGATTGCACGCAGCCACGCTTCGATCTCCGCACGCCGTACGCCCAGGAACGGCCGCAGGATCGCACTGCGGGCCGGGGTTCCCGGCGAACCGGCCCGCTGGTCTGGTTCGCAGGCAATCACGGGATGGATCCCGCTCAGCCCCTCCGTCCACGCGCCGCGCAGCAGCCGATGCAGCACCGTCTCCGCCTGGTCGTCGAGCGTATGCGCGGTCGCGACCACGTCCGCTTTCCCCTCGGCGAGCAGCGAGCGAAACCACGCATAGCGCAATGCGCGCGCCGCTTCTTCGTGCGTCTGCTTGCGCTCGCGCGCGGCCGCCGGCGTGTCGACTCGATGCACAGCGAACGCCGGCCCCAGCCGCTCCGCCAACTCCGCCACAAACTGCGCGTCCGCATCGGCCTCGGCGCCGCGCAGGCCGTGGTGCACGTGCGCCACGCTCAGCACCAGCCCAATCTCCGGCGCGGCGAGGGCGAGCGTGCGCAGCAGCGCCACGGAATCCGCGCCACCCGAGACGGCGACAGCTACGCGCATTCCGGCGCGCAGGCGGCTGCGATCGAGTTGTGGCGCCGGTGTCACGTCCTCATCCTAAGTCTTATACTGCTTTCCATGCTCAGAACCAGGCTGGCCGTCGCTGCCGACGCTCCGCTCATCACGCGCCATCGCAGCCGCATGTTCGTCGACGCCGGGCGGCGCGACGACCAGGTGCTGCAAACCATGTCGGAAACGCATGAGCCCTGGGTGGCGAAAGCCATCGTCGATGGGCGCTACGTCGGCTGGCTCACCGAAGACGAAGGCCAGGTGGTGGCCGGCGCCGGCCTGCTGCTGCTGGACTGGCCGCCGCACCCGCTCGATCCGCGCTCCGCCGTCCGCGGCTACCTGTGCAACGTCTACGTGGAGCCCAGCCATCGCCGCCGCAAGCTGGCCAGCAACCTCATCGAGCTGGCGCTGGCCGAAGCGCGCCGCCGCGGCATTCGCGTGGTCGCGTTGCACTCCACCGAGGAGGGACGCCGCCTCTACGAAGCCAACGGCTTCCGCCCGACGAATGAGATGTTCTACGTGGAGCCGGTGGAACCGTGATCCGGAACCTGTGCGCACTCCTCCCCGGTGTTGTGCTGCTGCTCACGCCGCTGGCCGCGCGCTCTGCCGAGCCGCTGCACTCACCGTGGGACGGCCTGCACATCGCGCTCACCGATGCGGTGTACACTTGTCCCGCGCCGCCGCCGTTTGCGAAATCGCTCGAGGCCCACAGCTACTACACAGACGCGCACCATTCCGTCATCGATCCAAAGCTCGAGGCGGAGGAGCGCGAGGCCACCGAAGCCCCCACGCATCTGGGCCAGTGGGCCACCCAGGCCGCCGACAAATATCTGAGGACGGGCAGCCGCGCGGCCGCTGCGTGCGTCTACACGCTGCTGGACGCGGCCGCGAAGGCCAAAGCCTGGACCGACGCCATGCCCACCAGCCAGGGCTCGTATGAGCAGAAGTGGCTGCTGGCCGGGACCTCGGTCGCGTATCTCAAGGTGCGCAACACCGGCGTGGGTGCGCCCGACCAGGAAAAGGACATTAAAAAGTGGTTCAACTCGGTGGCAAACCGCGTCACCGATTATGTGGACAGCAAGAAGAACATCCCGACCAGCGATGCCTGGAACAACCACCGCTACTGGGCGGGGCTGGCCGTCTGCGCCGCCGGCATCGCCATGGACGACAAGGGCGACTACGAGTGGGGAATCTCCTCCTACAAGGTTGGCGCCGATCAGATCCAGCCCAATGGCGTGCTGCCGCGCGAGATGGACCGCGCCGGGCGCGCGCTGCACTATCACCTTTACGCGCTGGCTCCGCTCATCATGATCGCGGAGCTGGCCGAGGCCAACGGCCAGGACCTCTACAGCTATAACAACGGGGCCATCCATCGCCTGGTGAAGCTGTGCGTTGCGGGTCTTGCCGATCCCAGCCTGTTCAGCAAAGCTACCGGCGTCCAGCAGGACATCGCCGGCGGTCCTTACGCGGGCTCCGACATCGGCTGGGCCGTGCCTTACGTGAAGCGCTTCCCCGACGCTCAGCTCTCCCAATGGATCAGCCAGGCGGAATACACAGGGTTCTGGCAATGGGGCGGATTGCCGCCGGGCGCGGCTTTGTAATCTCGGTTGTTACGAATTTGCGGGTGCTGATTGGGGCCGGTATTTGCCCCCGGTACGCTATACGCTGCCCGCTGTCGTTGCGCTACCGGAGAATCGGAAACGGCCCGGACGAATTCCCCCAGGAATTCGTGCTGCCGTAGTCCAGGTCGAAGCCAAGCTGCAGTTTCGCCGCCTCGCTCATGCGTCCCGGATTCCACGGCGGATCGAAGACCACCTCGACCTTCACTTCCTTCACTTCGGGGAGCCGGCGCAGCTTCGTCTCCACATCGGCCTTCAGCACGTCGGACATGCCGCACCCCGGCGCCGTCAGCGACATCTGCACGTCGATCTTCTTCCCGCCCTCGGGATGCTCGGCGATGGCGCACCCATAGATCAGCCCCAGGTCGACAATGTTCACCGGAATCTCCGGATCGTAGACCGTCTTCAGCTGATCCCACACCATGCGCTCGCTGAAAGCCGGCGGCGTGTGCGTCTCCGTCGAAGGCCCGCTCAGCCCCAGCGCATCCGCATCCGCGTCTTCGATGCGATAGAGCACACCGAAATCCGCCGCGACGGTGTAGCTGGTCCCTGCGGCCTGGGTAATGCGCAACCTGGTTCCCGCAGGCAGCACCTGCTTCGTGCCGGCGGGGATGGCAATCGCCGCGCAGTCGCGCTTCAGCTTCACGGATTGGTTGGTAATAATCATGAGGGTTCGCCGTGCGCGCAGCACCTATTCCGTTGAAACCTTCTCCTGTTTGCCTTCGAGCGCAGCTTCCAGCGTGTGCCATGCCAGCGTCGCACACTTCACGCGCACGGGAAACTCCGAAACGCCCGAGAACACCGCCAGCTTGCCCAGTTCAGCCTCGTGGTCGTGCGAGTGCCCGGTCACCAGCTCGTGAAACTGCGCGAAGATCCGGTGCGCCTCGGCCTTCGTTTTGCCCTTCACGCTCTGCGTCATCATCGACGCCGAGGCCTTCGAGATCGCGCACCCCGCGCCCTGAAACCCGATGTCGCGCACCGTGTCGCCGTCCATTTCAAGGTAGATGGTGAAGCGGTCCCCGCACAGCGGGTTGTAGCCTTCCGCCTTATGGTTCGTGTGCGCCGGCTCTTTGTAGTTCCGCGGAGCCTTGCTGTGCTCCAAAATCACTTCCTGATACAGATCGCGCAGCTCCGCCATTAAGCAAAAACCTCCCGCACCCTGCGCAGGCCGCGCACCAGCGCATCCACTTCCGCGCGCGTGTTGTAGACAGCGAACGAAGCCCGCACCGTGGCCGGAATCCCGTAGCGTTCCATCACCGGCTGCGCGCAGTGGTGGCCGGTGCGCACCGCGATGCCCTCCTGATCGAGAATCGTCCCAATGTCGTGCGGATGCACGTCGTCCACGGTGAACGACAGTACGCTCGCCTTCTCCGCCGCCGTGCCGATGATGCGGATACTCGGCAGTGCGCTCACCGCTTCCGTCGCGTATTCCAGCAGATCGTGCTCGTGCGCGGCGATCTTGTCCACGCCGATCCCATTCATGTATTCGATGGCCGCCTTCAGCCCCGCCACGCCCGCCATGTCCGGCGTGCCTGCCTCGAATTTATGCGGCACCTTGTTAAAGGTCGTCTTCTCGAAGGTCACCGAGCTGATCATGTCGCCGCCGCCCTGGTAAGGAGGCATCGCCTCCAGCAGCGCGGCCTTGCCGTACAGCGCGCCGATGCCGGTCGGTCCGTACATCTTGTGCGCGGAAAACGAATAGAAGTCCGCGTCCAGGTCCTGCACGTCCACGGCAATGTGCGGCACGGCCTGCGCGCCGTCCACCACCACGATGGCTCCCTGCGCATGCGCCAGCGCGGCCAGCATCTTCACCGGATTGACGGTGCCCAGCGCGTTCGACACATGCGCCAGGGCGACAATTTTTGTTTTCGGGTTCAGCAGCTTCGCAAATTCCTCGACAATCAGCTCGCCTCGATCGTTGATCGGCGCCACCCGCAGCTTTGCGCCCGTCGCCCCGCAGAGCATCTGCCACGGCACAATATCGGAGTGGTGCTCCATCGCCGTCACCACGATCTCGTCGCCCGCGCGCACATGGGTGCGTCCCCAGGTCTGCGCCACCAGGTTGATGCCTTCCGTCGTTCCGCGGGTAAAGACGATCTCGCTTGCCTTCGCGGCGTTCACAAACCGCGCCACCGTCGCCCGCCCGGCTTCGAACTCTTCCGTGGCCAGCTGCGACAGATAGTGCACGCCGCGGTGAATGTTTGCGTTCGCACTCTCGTAATAGCGCACGATGGCGTCGATCACCACCCGCGGCTTCTGCGAGGTGGCCGCGTTGTCAAGATAGACCAGGTTGTGTCCGTGCGCCTGCGTATGCAGAATCGGAAAGTCGGCCCGAATCTTCTCCACATCGACGGCGGTCTCCGGCACTGCGACGCTGGCGCTCATCCCTGCTCCTCTCAGCCCTGCTCTGTCCAATTCCGTTCTGTAACCGTTCCGGTGGCAATTTGCGGCACGCTTTCCATAAACAGCAGGTGCTCGCGGATCAGCTGCTCCACGTGCTCCCGCGCCGCGCCCGCGTGCATGCGCTCCACGCACTCCTCGGCGAAGGCCATCAGCAGCAGCTTGCGCGCTTCCGCCTCGCTGATGCCGCGCGACTGCAGGTAGAACAGCGCGTTCTCCTCGATCTGCCCGATCGTCGCGCCGTGCGTGCATTTCACATCGTCCGCGTAGATTTCCAGCTGCGGTTTGGTGTCGATCTGCGCGTCGTCGCTCAGCAGCAGGTTGCGATTCGTCTGCTTGGCGTCGGTCTTCTGCGCGGCCTTGTGGACCACGATGCGCCCATGGAAGACCCCGTGCGTGTGCCCGTCGAGAATGCCGTTGTAGAACTGGCGGCTGCCGCAGTGCGGGGCTGCGTGCTCCACGTGCATGTAGTTGTCCAGGTGCTGCCGCCCGGTGCCCAGAAACAGTCCGTTGATGAGGCACTCGCCGCCCTCGCCCGCCAGGACCGGGTGCACGTTGTTCCGCACCAGCCCGCCGCCCAGCAGCAGCGAATGCGAGCCCACGTTGGCGCTGCGTCCCTGCTCGATCCGCAGCGTCGACACGTTGTACGCCTTCAGGTGCTCGCGCTCGATGAGGTAGTGCTGGGCCACGGTGTTCTCGCCGGCCACCAGCTCCGTCACCGCGTTCGAGAAGATGGGTGCCCCACCCTTGTCCGCAGTTTCATCGCGGAAAGGGTGGGCGGGAGCGCCGACGGAAACATAATCCTCGACCACGGTCACCTGGCTCTCGTTCTCCGCCACGATCAGGTTGCGCGGATGCGTCATGGTCGGCGCGTTTTCCTGGGTGGAGAGATAGAGCAGGAAGATCGGCGCCTCGACCACCACGCCGCGGGCCACGTGCACGTACGCGCCATCGCTCAGAAACGCCGTGTTCAGCGCGACAAACGGATCGCGCCGCGTGTCCGCATAGCGCGCGAGGTGCTTCTCCAGCGTCTCCGGATGCTTCTCGATCTGCTCGCGCAGGCTGGCGACCGTCACGCCCTGCGGCAGACTCTTCAGCGCAGAGAGATTGCGCGCGAAGCGGCCGTTGACGAAGACCAGCCGCGCTGCCGCGCCCTCCACGATCCACGGCGCCGCATCGGCCTTCGCGATCTTTGCCACGCCGGCTGCGCGAAAGGCCGTCCGCGCAATGCCGGAAACATTGGTAAAGCGCCAGTCTTCATCCCTGGTGGTGGGAAAACCCGCTTCGCAGAAGCGCGCAAACGCGTTCTCGCGCAGGTGGCGCAGCCACGGCAGCGCGCGGCCCGGCGCTTCTCTCTCGGCGTCGGTAAACGCCTCAAGCCAGCTCTGCAGTTCGTTGTGCGGCGATGTCCCGCTCCGATCCGCTGTTTGCACCGCAGTCGCCATCACGCCCGCACTCCCACAGTTTCGGCCTCAGTCCAGGCGTAGCCTTTTTCTTCCAGCTCCAGCGCCAGTTCCTTGCCGCCCGAGAGCACAATGCGCCCGTCCACCAGCACGTGGACGAAGTCCGGCACGATGTAGTTCAGCAGCCGCTGGTAGTGCGTTACCACCACCATGGCGCGGTCGGGGCTGCGCAGCGAGTTCACGCCGTTGGCGACGATGCGCAGCGCATCGATGTCGAGCCCCGAGTCCGTCTCGTCCAGAATCGCCAGCCTCGGCTCCAGCACGGCCATCTGCAAAATCTCGTTGCGCTTCTTCTCGCCGCCGGAGAAGCCCTCGTTGAGCGAGCGGTTCATCAGCTTGTCGTCCATCTCCAGCAGCCTGAGCTTCTCGCGGAACAGCGGCAGAAAATCCATCGCGTCCATCTCGTCCAGGCCGCGGTGCTTGCGCTGCGCGTTCAGCGCCGAGCGCAGAAAATAGGTGTTGCCGATGCCCGGAATCTCCACCGGATACTGGAAGGCCAGAAACACGCCCTCGCACGCCGCTTCCTCGGGCTTCATCGCCAGCAGATCTTTGCCGTCGAGCGTGATGGAGCCCTCGGTCACCGTGTAGGCATCGCGCCGCGCCAGCACCTGGGCCAGCGTGCTCTTGCCCGAACCGTTCGGGCCCATGATGGAGTGAACCTCGCCGGCATTGACGGTGAGGTCGATGCCCTTCAAAATCTCCTGACCGCCCACGGTCACATGCAGATTCTTAATTTCCAGCAAACTCATCCGTTCCCTCGTCGATAGATCTTTTTCGTCCCGCGCCAGCGGGCAAGCTAACAGCTAACAGCTGGCGGCTAACAGCTGCGTCAGCCCACGCTGCCTTCCAAACTCACGCTCAGCAGCTTCTGCGCTTCCACGGCAAACTCCATGGGCAACTCGCGGAACACCTGCTTGCAGAAGCCGTTCACGATCATCGAAACCGCGTCTTCCGTCTTCAGCCCGCGCTGCTGCAGATAAAACAGCTGATCCTCGCCGATCTTCGAGGTCGCGGCCTCGTGTTCCATGCGCGCCGACGAGTTCTTCACTTCGATGTACGGGAAGGTGTGCGCGCCGCACTTATCCCCAATTAACAGGGAGTCGCACTGCGTGTAGTTCCTCGCCCCCTGCGCACCCTTCAGGATCTTCACCTGCCCGCGGTAAGTGTTCTGCCCATGCCCGGCGCTGATGCCCTTCGAGACGATCGTGCTGCGCGTGTTCTTTCCCAGGTGGATCATCTTCGTCCCGGTATCGGCCTGCTGCCAGTTGTTGGTCAGCGCCACGGAGTAGAACTCGCCCACCGAGTTGTCGCCCTGCAGAATGCACGACGGATATTTCCACGTGATGGCCGAGCCCGTCTCCACCTGCGTCCACGAGATCTTGGAGTTGCGCCCCGCGCACTTGCCGCGCTTGGTCACGAAGTTATAAATCCCGCCCTTGCCGTTCTTGTCGCCGGGATACCAGTTCTGCACCGTCGAGTAGCGAATCTGCGCGTTGTCGAGCGCGACCAGCTCCACCACCGCCGCGTGCAGCTGGTTCTCATCGCGGACCGGCGCCGTGCAGCCTTCCAGGTAGCTCACGTACGCGCCCTCGTCGGCGACGATCAGCGTGCGCTCGAACTGCCCCGTCTCCGCCGCGTTGATGCGGAAGTACGTCGACAGCTCCATGGGGCAGCGTACGCCCTTCGGCACGTACACAAACGATCCGTCGCTGAAAACGGCCGCATTCAGCGCCGCATAAAAATTATCCGTGTGCGGCACCACCGAGCCCAGATACTTCTTCACCAGCTCGGGGTGGTTCTTCACCGCTTCTGAGAACGAGCAGAAGATGACGCCCGCCTCGGCCAGCTTGGCCTTGAAGGTGGTGGCCACGCTCACCGAGTCGAACACCGCGTCCACAGCCACGTTGGCCAGCAACTTCTGCTCCGCCAGGGGAATGCCCAGCTTCTCGTAGGTGCGCAGAATCTCCGGGTCCAGTTCTTCCAGACTGTTGAGCTGCTTCTTCTGCTTCGGCGCGGAGTAGTACGCAATGTCCTGGTAGTCGATGGGGGGAAACTTCACGTTGGCCCACTTCGGCTCCGCGCCGCTCTTCTCGAGCGACGCCCAGTGACGATACGCCTTGAGCCGCCACTCCAGCATGAACTCCGGCTCGTGCTTCTTCGCCGAGATCATGCGGATCACGTCCTCGCTCAGCCCCTTGGGGATGCGGTCTTCCTCAATATCGGTGACGAAGCCCCACTCGTATTCCCGGCTGGCCAGCTCGTGGACGACATTCATATCGGTGCTCATTCGGCTCTCCTGCGGATCTTTCTCGTCTGCGCCCGGGCGTCGCGGCGATCCGGTCGCCGGTGCCTTGCAGGCTCAATATACGACTAAAGCAGTCCTATATCAGAGTGTACCCCTACACCGCGGCGCTTTCAACCGCGCCATAAAACAAATCCCTATTGTTCATTCGATGGCGGATGGAGAGCAAAGGCTTCCGGGATTCAAGGGCCGGTGTCGCGCGGATCACGCTCCTCCTTGACCCGCTCCTGCCCGGCATGCAGGCATGCCGATCCGCGCCGGCGATGGACCGAAACCGCGCATCTCACCGAAGGTGCGCCGTCCGGCTATGCCTCCCTTTACGCGAAAAGAAGTCGCCTGCTATCTGCTGTGGGTGGCCATTGTGCTGATGGCCGTCGGCATCGCCGTGTCGCTCCTCTTTTACGCCCACGGGCGCGAGCCGATCCACGCGAAACGCAACGGGGCCACCGTGATGCTGCGGATGCCGGCCGCACCACTCCCCCTCCACCTCGACGTCTGAAGTGGTTTCAATTGCGCGGGAGATGGAGATCATGTCAGGTATTCGAGAGGCCGAGGCTCACGCGGAGAGCGTGGTCGACGGCCATCATCGCGGGGGGTGAAAGCGTGCCGTACACACGCCGAAAGCGGCGCTGGTCCACGGTGCGAATCTGATCGCACAGGACATAGCTGTCCTTCGTGGTACCCCCGTCGCCCTTCTTCACCAGGATGTAGATGGGAGAAGGAGTCTGGATATGCTCCGCGTCGGTCAGTGGCGCCACAATCGTTGTCGAGGAATACCGATTGCCGATGTCGTTCTGGATCACCACGCACGGCCTCGATCGTCCCTGCTCGTGACCGATCACCGGCTCCAGATTGACCTCAACCACCATGCCCCGGAAGGGCTTCACAGGCATCAGAAGCTCTCTCGGTCCACGTGCGCGAATTCCTCCGCCAGTTCCAGGTTCCTTTCCGCATTGGCGGCATACCCGGCAGCCAGTTCCGCCTCAAATCGCTGCTTCTTCATCTCTTCCAGATATTTCTCCACTGCGGTGCGGATCAGTTCACTGCGGTTCTTCTCCATCGTCGTCGCAGCCTCCGTCGCACGCTGCAGCAGCCCGGTCGGAAATTCGATCAGCACGCGCTCTCTTCCGGCGCTGGTTGTTCTTCGCCTTCGCGACCCGGCGGGCGGGCTCTTCTTCAGGGGTTTCTGCCTCTTCGGTTGATCGCTCACGGCTCCGTCTCCACCTCACAGCAGCGACTGCGCATCGCCTTACATATATCTTAGTCTATATACCAACTTCTATGCAATTCTATAGGCAAAACATATATGCCGAAGCCCGTCAGGCCCTTGCGGCGCCAGCCGTTTTCGCTGCCGTCTCACTCCTTCGTCAAATCCAGCTCCAGCGGCGTGCCCTGGCTCCAGGTGCCGTCGATGTGGATACCGTCGGCGCGCAGCTTGCCGTCGTAGGTCCCATGGATGGCGGTCGCCTCGACGCCCACTTTCTGCCCGTCCAGCTTCACGTCGCCGCAGGGAATGCCCATCGCGTTCTGGTCGAGCGAGTCCATGGAGCAGCGGATCGTACCGCCTGGTGCGCCGCCCGGAACTGTATGGAAATGAAAGACTACGTGCAGCTTCTGCCCGCCGGCGCTGAGCGCACCCTTCCAGTTGCCGTCCACGGTCGAGGGCTTCACGCTGGCCTCGTCCGCAGCCACCTGCTTCGCGGTCTTCGTCAGCTGAAACTCGAGCGGCATGGAGTTGCCGTTCTGCGTCCAGGTTCCGCTCAGGGTCTTGCCGTCCGCGCTCACCGTGCCACTGTAATTGCCGTGCACCACGGGAATGTCCAGGGTGAGCGTCGAGCCGGCCAGCTTCACGTTCGCCCCAGGCAGGTCGTTCGCCCCCTGGGAGGGCGAGTCCATGGTCGCGGTGAGCGCCCCGGTGGAGTCGGCATGGACGTGCAGCACCAGCGGGATCTGCCCGCCCAGCGAGCCATCCCACTCACCCGCCACGCTTTGCGCGGACGGGGCAGCCGGAGCGGCGGCCTGTGGCGCGTCCAGTGCGCTGGCCCGGATGCCCGCGGCAAAAAGACCGGCACAACAGGCACAACATATAAGGATAGGCATTCGTGGGTTTTTCATCGTGGCTCACACGGTAGCAGGCCCGAAGGTAGCCGGATATCAAAAATTTACAAAGAAATCCTCAAAGCCCAGGCCGGCAAGGGGATCCCGCTGCCCGAACCCGGCGAGCGCCAGGCAAGCCGGTCCCTCCCATTACCGACGTTCCCCAACCGCGCCCCTCATCACCGAAAATCCCCGCCGCCGCTGCTACACTCCCCGCAGAAATCCGAAAGTATGCTCTTCAAGGCCATCAGCGCCGCCGTCTACGGCATCGACGCCAGCATCATCGACATCGAGGTGGACTTCTCCGCCATGAAGACGCAGGAGGAGCACTTCAACACCGTCGGCCTGCCCGACGCCGCCGTCCGCGAAAGCCGCGACCGCGTCCGCGCCGCCATTCGCAACTCCGGCTTCGATCTGCCCACCACCCACATCACCATCAACCTCGCCCCTGCCGACATTAAAAAAGAAGGCTCGGGCTTCGACCTGCCGATGGCCGTCGGCATCCTCGGGGCGTATGGAGCCCTGCAGCTCCGCGAGCTCGACGACTTCCTCCTCATCGGCGAGCTCGGCCTCGATGGAGCGCTGCGCCCCGTTCCCGGCATGTTGCCCGTAGCCGTGGCGGCGCGCCAGCGCGGCATCAAAAACCTGGTCATTCCCAAAGCCAACGCCCGCGAGGCCGCCGTCGTCGATGGCGTCAGCGTCTACCCCGTCGCGTCGCTGCTCGAGGTACGCGACCTGCTCAACCAGGCCGGCAACGGCGGCATTCACATCCCGGCGTTTAAAGTGGAAGCCGCGCAGGTGCTCGGCGAGCTGCAGCACTTCGCCCTCGACTTCGCCGACGTCCGCGGCCAGCACGCCGCCAAGCGCGCCCTCGAAGTTGCTGCCGCCGGCGGGCACAACATCCTGATGATCGGGCCGCCCGGCTCCGGCAAGACGATGCTGGCCCGGCGGCTGCCGTCGATCCTCGCGCCGCTCACCTTCGAAGAGGCCCTCGAGACCACCAAAATCCATTCCGTCGCCGGGGTGCTCGACGCCGAAGCCGGACTCGTGACGCAGCGGCCGTTCCGCGCCCCGCACCACACCATCTCCGACGCGGGACTGATCGGCGGCGGCGTCATCCCGCGGCCGGGCGAAGTGTCATTGGCCCACAACGGCGTCCTGTTTCTCGACGAGCTGCCGGAATTCCCCCGTAACGTGCTCGAAGTGATGCGCCAGCCCCTCGAAGACCGCCACGTTACCATCGCCCGGGCGTCGATGTCGCTCACCTTTCCCGCGGCCTTCATGCTCGCCGCCGCCATGAACCCCTGCCCCTGCGGCTACTTCAACGACCGCTCCCGCGAGTGCCACTGCACGCCGCCGCTCATCCAGCGCTACGTGGCAAAAATCTCCGGGCCGCTGCTCGACCGCATCGACATCCACATCGAAGTTCCCGCCGTACAGTACAAGGAACTCCGCGGCGGTGCGGCGACGGAATCTTCCGCCGTCATCCGCGCCCGCGTCCTCGAAGCGCGGAACCGCCAGCGCGCCCGCTTCAGTTCAACGAAAGAAAAGATCTTCTCCAACGCCCAGATGGGCACCCGGCAGATCCGCGCCCACTGCGAGCTTTCCCCCGACGCCGAAAAGCTGCTGGAGCGCGCCATGGTGCAGCAGGGCCTGACGGCGCGCGCCCACGACCGCATCCTCAAAGTGGCCCGCACCATCGCCGACCTCGAAGGCGCCGAAAACCTCGCCGTCCCCCACATCGCGGAGGCTATCCAGTACCGGACCCTGGACCGGAGCTACTGGGCGAGCTGATGACCATCTACCAACGCGCTGCAAGAGGGCGGGATCATTGTGGGTGCCTCACGGAGAAATGAATGGGCATATCATCGTGAACATGGGAACGATCCGCATCTCGGAGGCAGAAGCCGCGCGCGATTTCGCCGGCCTGCTGGCGCGTGCGCGCGCCGGCGAGGAGATCGTGATCGAGAGAGAAGCTGCGCCTGCGGTGGTGCTGCGCGCAGCCGCCCAGCCGCGCGGACGCCTCCTGTCGGAGTCGATCGCGCTGGCCGAAGCCCATGCGAAGGAATTGGGCTACGAGCCGCGCATGGATCCGGAGTTTGCTGCCGATCTGGAAGAGATCATTCGCAACCGCAAGCCCCGCGACACGTCGGTATGGGACTGACGCCTTGGGACTCACCCTCGACTCCAGCATTTTGATCGCAGGCGAACGGCGCGGCGAAACTGTCGGCCAGGTCATGCAGCGGGTTCGCGCCGCCCACGGCGATCAGGAAAGCGCACTATCCGCCATCAGCATTGTCGAACTGACGCACGGCATCTACCGGGCCAGAACTGATGCGGATCGCGTACGGCGCATTGCCTTCACCCACGAGCTGACCCGAGACATGATCGTGCATCCGGTCTCAGTGGCGATTGCCCAGCTTGCCGGGCGCATCGAAGGCGAACAGGCGAGCCAGGGGATCTCCATCGCCCTCGAAGACCTGATTATTGGAGCCACAGCGCTGCATCTCGGCTTTGACGTCGTTACCATCAATCTGAAGCACTTCCAGGCGATCCCCGACCTCCGGGTCATCGCTCTCTGATCAGCCTCCAGGCCCGGGCGCGAATCGTCCGCCCAGGTCCCCCCACCCGCAATCCCCGGTATGACCTGCCCGCCGAGGTGGGGTATTGTTGGAGCCAGGCCGCGCGCTGCGCTGGTGTTCCTGCTTCCTGCGGCAAGGAGGTCTGCAGTGGCTGCCGCCACAAATCCGAGCCCGTCCCTGGAACTCGCGCGATCCGACTGCGCCGGCCAGAATCCCTACCTGCGCGTCTTCAAATCCAACGTTTATGTGCGCGACCACGATCGCAGCATCGACTTCTACGTCCACCGCCTCGGCTTCTGCGTGGTCGCCGATCAGCGCTTCGAATTCGGCCGCTGGGTGGCCATCGCCCCGCCCGACGGCACGGCCATCCTGGGTCTGATCGCCCCGCGCCGCGGATCGGAGAACTACCGTCTCATCGGACGGAACACGCAGATCGGCTTCATCGCCGAAGATGTGAACGCCATTTACGATCTGTGGTCGAGCCGCGGCGTCCGTTTCGCCCAGCCGCCGCAGCCGCAGCTGTGGGGCGGCGTCTTTGCGCGCTTCCAGGACATCGACGGCAACACCTTCGAGTTGCTCGGCTCCGACGAAATGAGCCGGCTGATCGAGGCGCAGCGGCGCGCCGCCAGCCAGCGCATCGAAGCCGAACGGCGGCTCGAGCAGGAGCTGCTGATCGCCAGGCAGGTGCAGGCCAGGCTCTTTCCGCAAACCACCCCCGTCCTGCGCACCCTGGAGTACGCCGGGGTCTGCGTGCAGGCGCGCCACGTCGGCGGCGATTACTACGACTTCCTCTCCTTCGGCCCCGATCACCTCGGCTTGCTCATCGGCGACATCTCGGGCAAAGGCATCGCCGCGGCTCTGCTCATGGCTAACCTGCAGGCCAACCTGCGCAGCCAGGTGGCCATAGCGCGCGAACAGCCGGGGCTGTTTCTCCGCACCGTCAACGAGGCCTTCTTCCACAACACCGTCGACAGCGCCTACTCGACCATGTTTTTCTCCGAATACTGCGACGACACCCAGCATCTCTACTACGCCAACTGCGGCCATCTCCCCGGCCTGCTGCTGCGGGCCGGCGGCGCAGTCGAGGAGCTGGCCCCCACTGGAACGGTGCTCGGCTTGTTTCCTTCCTGGGACGGCAAGAGCGCCGTCTGCCGCATGGAGGAGAGCGACCGGCTGGCTCTTTTCACCGACGGCGTTACGGAGGCCTGCAACGCCGAGGGCGAGGAGTTCGGCCAGCATCGCCTCATTGCGGCTCTGCAGCAACATGCTGGGCTGAGCGCCCAGGCCACGGTCGACGCCGTGCTCGCCGCGGTGCTCGAACACAGCGTGGGCGAACAGGCCGACGACATCACCCTGATCGTGGCGAAGTGTACCGGGCGAGCCGGTTCGCCGCCGATCGCGGCCGTGTGGCCCACTCAGGCCTACCTGTGGCTCGAGTCGAAAGGGTGATGCGTGAATCCGCTCAGAACGCCTGCGGCCTTTGCCCTTCCGCCTCGCTGCCAGGCACTGGCGGATACGGCTCGTCCGCGCTCTCCATGTAGATCGCGGGCACCTTTGCGCGGAGAACTGAGCAACGGCCGGAGAGAATCTTCCTTTCGGGGGGCGAGCCGGGCGTTCCTCCTCCGCCGGCGGCCAATCGCCCCCGCTCCCACGGCCGCTCGGGTTCAGGCCCCGCCATTACCTTCGTACCGCTCGCCCCTCGGAATTCGCTTGCCATCTGCTCTCACAAATTTTTATCCTGATCTTTGGGAAAGCTCTGCTCAGCCCCTGTGCAGCACGCGGCCAACAGAGCTTTTTCCTTTCAGGGGCGCGTTGTTCTGAACTTTGCTCCCTGATCGCTGATTGCTGATCGCTGAACCCTGATCGCTGATTGCTGATCGCTGATCGCTGAACCCTGATCGCCGATTGCTGCACCCTGTTCGAGGCCCTCGGGCAACTGCCCCGGTTCCAACAAACAGGCGAAAAGGCGGAGATTTGAAGCCCTCGGCAACTGCACTGTTTGCCGGTAAGTCGCGGTCGGGGGCCTCAAACGAAACGCACACTTACCTGAAAGAAAAATACTTACGGAGAAATTGACGGCGAAAAAATTTCCCGTGCCGCCCCCCGGCCCCAGGGCAGCCAGGCCGCTCACCGAGCGCCGGCTTGCGATACCGTAGTAGAGGACTTCTACAGGAGATTGCATGCGAGCACTCGTCAAGGCGCGCGCCGAGCGCGGTCTCTGGCTCGAGGACGTGCCCGAGCCGGAATATGGCATCAACGACGTCCTCATCCGCGTCCGCCGCACCGGCATCTGCGGCACCGACGTGCACATTTATCAGTGGGACGAGTGGGCTCAGCAGACCATCCCCGTGCCCATGGTCATCGGCCATGAGTTCGTGGGCGAAATCGCCGCGGTGGGGTCGAATGTGTCCGACTTCCACGTCGGCGACCTGGTCTCCGGCGAAGGCCACGTGGTCTGCGGACGCTGCCGCAACTGCCTGGCCGGCCGCCGCCATCTCTGCGCCCATACGTCCGGCGTGGGCGTGAACCGGCCTGGAGCGTTCGCGGAATACATTGCGCTGCCCATGACCAACATCTGGCGCCACCACACGGGCGTCCCGGAAGAGATCGCGGCCATCTTCGATCCCTTCGGCAATGCGGTGCACACCGCGCTGGCCTTTCCGGTGCTCGGGGAAGACGTGCTCATCTCCGGCGCGGGACCCATTGGGCTCATGGCCATCCCCATCGTCCGCCACGCCGGCGCGCGCTACGTTGCGGTCACCGACCTCAACCCCTTCCGCCTCGATTTGGCGCGCAAGATGGGCGCGACGGTGGCCGTCGCCCCCCGCGAGACTTCGGTGGCCGAGGTGCAGAAGCAACTCGGTATGGCGGAGGGCTTCGACGTCGGGCTCGAAATGTCGGGCAGCCCCGCCGCCTTCAACGAGATGATCGACAACATGGCTCACGGCGGCCGCATCGCCATCCTCGGCATCCCGTCGAAGCCGATGGAAACAGACTGGCGGAAGATCATCTTCAACATGCTTACGGTGCGCGGCATCTACGGGCGCGAGATGTACGAGACCTGGTACAAGATGTCGGTGCTGGTGACGTCGGGGGTGGACATCAGCCCGGTCATCACGCACCGCTTCAGTTATAAGGAGTACGAAAAAGGCTTCGCGGCCATGATCAGCGGCAATACGGGCAAGGTCATCCTCGACTGGACGACGATTTAGGCGAGCTACGTGATCGGCCGAAGCGCCTTCTTCAACCGCCGGAGCCAGGCGTGGAACTCCGCGGGCTCCAGCTCGAAGGCGTAGACGTACGCCACGTACAGCAGAATGCTCGCCGCACTGTTCACGAACAGCCAGCAGATGGCCACGAACAGCCAGAAGCCCATCGGGATCGGCTGCTCCACCGGCGGAAACCCGAACCTGCCCACCAGCGCCAGGTGCACCAGGCCAACCCCGGCGAAGATCGTCCAGAACGGCCGCAGGGAATTGCGCTTCACGCGGTAGCCGCAGTGGGGGTCGACACAATTCCCCTCATCATCCACAGGCTTCAGACAGCGCGGGCATCTCATGGCGGGTCCTCCATTCTCAGCACTCCACGTCGAGCACTTAAGCTCCGGCACATCCCGTTCACGATGGACGGTTCTGAGAGTCATACGATCCATGTCGACCCCGCGACGACATTGATCACATCAAAGAAGGCGAATTCTGAAGGTGAATTCTGTTGGGGATGGAACGGCGCGCCGGTCTCCCGGCAGGCTGGGCTGCGCTCCTGGGCGGACCCTGCGGGAGCCCGGCTATCGGAGAACTGGACCCTTGCCCTTGCCGACCGGCACCGCCGTCTCCAGCGCGCGCGAGACAAAGTCCTTCGCACCGCGCACCGCCTCCACCGGGCCATCCCCGACGAGCAGCCGGCATAACAGCGCCGAGGAAAACACGCAGCCGGTTCCATGGGTCGAGGTCGTCTCGATCCGAGTTCCCAGAAACCAGGTCACGTTACCCTCCGCGGTGAGGAGAAAATCGTCGGGCGGGTCGAGATGGCCGCCGGTGACCACGACGTTCAGGCCGGGCGCGGTCGCCGTCAGCCGTCGCGCCAGCTCCGGCACCCGGTCGCGATTTGGAACCGTCTTCCCGCCGGGCTCCGGCAACGGCTCCGAGACCAGCACTCCCAGTTCATCCACGTTGGGGGTCACCCAGCCTGCCAGCTCCAGCAGGTCGTCGCGCAGCACCCCGACGCCGACCGGGTCGAGCAAATCGGCGCCGGAGCTGGAACGCAGCACCGGGTCCAGCACCACCCGCTCCCGCGGAATCTTCGCCATGCGCAGGAAGCCGACCAGGGCGCGCACATTCGCCGCCGACCCCAGCATGCCGATCTTGACCCCGGCAAACTGGCCGTAGCCGGCGGGCACATCCTCGGCCAGGCATTCGAGGGTATCGCGCAGCACCCGGTCCCAAACCGGCTCCACGAGGCGCACCCCCTGGGTGGACTGGACGGTGAGCGCCGTGATGGCCGCAACGCCGTAAACTCCATGAGCTGCAAGGACTTTCAGGTCAGCCGTGATCCCGGCGCCGGATGAGGGATCGAACCCGGCCACGGTGAGCGCCACGGGAGCGATGCTGCTCGGCTGCTTGACAAAGCCAGACTCAAGGGTCAATTCTCGTGTCCTCCTCCCCTTCCGGGCAGCGCTCTCTCTCTGCCTGCCATCGTACCTTGTGGGTGTGGTCCAGCCGGGCGGTTTTGTTCCGGACACAGCCTGCGAGAGCAGCGGTAACCCTTTCTTTCCGCCAGAGGGCTACCACGCCTTTTGCGCCAAAAGAGCTAGCACAGAAAAGCGCCATTTGGCAAGGCATAAGGAAGAAATAAATATTGCAGAATGTTTGACTTAGGTACTCCAGATTCCTACAATTTGAGGAAGGAGAAACATGAACGCATTCCGACGATTCGAGAAACGTCCTCGATGCTCGCTCACTATCGCCGGCGCGATCCTGGCCATCATGGTCGGAATCGCCGGCGCGCAGGCCGCTTCACCGGCCGATCATCTGAAAGAGGCTCCGGCGAGCACGCGGCCTCATCATCACTGGTACGAGTTCGGCATCGCGTCCTGGTACGGCCGGTTCTTTCAGGGCAAGACCACGGCCAGCGGCGAGCCCTACAACGAAAACGCGATGACCTGCGCGCAGCGGAATCTGCCGCTCGGCTCCCTGGTCCGCGTCACCAATCTGCGCAACCAGCGCTCGGTAGTGGTCCGCGTGAACGATCGCGGCCCGGTTCCGCAGGACCGCGTCATCGACCTGTCCTATGCGGCGGCGCACTCGCTCGGCTTCTCTGACCGCGGTCTTGCCCCGGTCAAGGTGGAGTTGATTGGGCCCTCTACCGAAGTAGCCGTGCTGAACCTGCCCGGCAGCCTTCCGGCATCCCGCTAATATCCTCCCCCCGGCTCCGGCCAGCGCCTTTGGCGCTCGATTGGCTTTTGCTGCCGGAGTTCGGGGAAGGTTGGATTATCCCAGGGGCAGGAAGTAGGCTTCGATGGCGTTGACCAGGGACTCGCGGTCCAGGGAGGGCTGCCGGTCCTCGTAGCGGGCGGCCCAGCAGACCTGGTTCACGAGGTCGCGGGGCTGGCAACCGCGCAGTTCCTGCTGCAGCCGGCCGCGGATGATGGCCACGATGTCGGTCAGGACGGAATCGTCCAGATGGAGCGCGCGGGCGCGGGCGACGCGGCGGAAGATTTCGCAGAACTGCTCGTCCGAAGCCGTATCGATGCGGATCTTGGTCTGCATGCGGCGCAGGAAGGCGGCGTCCACCAGCTCGTCCGGCTCCAGGTTGGTGGCAAAGACCACCAGCAGCTCAAAGGGAATCTCGATCTTCTTGCCGCCCACCTGGGTGAGGAAGTCGATACGGCGATCGAGCGGCACGACCCAGCGGTTCAGCAGCTCGTCCGGCCGGATGCGCTGGCGACCAAAGTCGTCGACGATGAGGACGCCATTGTTGGCTTTCATCTGCACCGGGCCGGTGTAAAAGCCGGCGGTGCCGTTGAACTGGAGGTCGAGCATCTCCACGGTGAGTTCGCCGCCGACGAGGACAGAAGGCCGCTGGCAACGGACCCAGCGATCGTCGGGCATGGTTCCGTCGGAAGTGGCGACGCGGCGGTGAACGGTGGGATCGAAGACGGAGATGATCTGCCCGTCGGCTTCGACGGCCCAGGGAATCCAGACGTCGTCGGCGGCCAGCACGCGCGACATGGTTTCGGCGATGGCCGATTTGCCCACGCCGGCCGGGCCGTGCAGGAAAATGGAGGCGCCGGAGTTGAGGGCGATCCCGATTTGCCACAGGGTCTTGGGAGACAGGACCATGGCCTCAAAGGCGCGTTCGATATCTTCTTTGTGCACCACGGCATGGCGCACGCTCTGTTTGCGCACCTGCTCGACGTAGGCGTCGAGGGTGACCGGCGCCGGACCGGTGTACTGGCTGACCGCCAGCAACTCCAGAGCCCGGGCTCTGCCCTGAGACGTGATGGCGATCTCGGGAATGTTTCCCTTCATGCCGGTGACCTGGCAGAGCAGGCCGCCGCGCATGCGGTTAAACACCTCGTTGGCGACGTCGTAGCTGATGCGCATGCGCTTGCTCAGCTCGAAGACGGAGAACGGACCGGCAGTATAGAGGGTTTTCAGCGCCAGGTCGTCGATGATGGCAGGGCGCACGCCGAGCTCTTTGGTCGACCGTGGCCGGTGTTCCGGTCCAGGGATCGAATCCGGCTCGACCGAATCGTTCATTCCTAAAAGCAGTCCCATCTTGCCCCCGGGACCGCTGGAGGTGGGTCCAGCGGTGGTGAGAAATGGCATGCAACATCCTCCCAGCGATCAGGCTGTCGCCAACATGCGCAGAGATCAGCAGTCTGCATCGGTTGGGGCGAGCATGAAATGCCAAAAAACTTCCGCGTAGCCGATCAGTAACTATGGGGCCACAGCGATCCCGGCGAGGTCAATCACCCATTCAGGGAAGTCCCGGGGGGCTGTGCTTCGAGCCAGGCCAGAATCGGCCCCCAGCAGGAAAGCGCGGGATGGTAATACGGCTGGGTATGGGAGAGGCCGGGCAGGATCATCAGCTCGGCATGGGGCCCGCAGCAGGCGTGCAGCTCCGCGGCCAGCCGGACAGGCAAGAGCCGGTCGTTTTCCCCATGGACCACCAGCACGGGCCGCGGATAGTGGCGCAGCGACTGGGCTGCCTGCCAGATGGGCGGCACCAGCGGCTGAAGGAATGCCGGAACGCCGAGGGAGCGCGCGGCCGCGCGAAACGAGGGAAAGCCCGCGCAGAGCACGAGGCGGCTGGGCCGCAGCTGCGGCGCCACGGCGGCCGCGATGCCGGCGCCCAGCGAGAACCCCAGCATGGCGATGGGGCAGGAGGGCATCAGCCGATGCAGGTGATGAAATGCCGCCATCGCGTCGCGCTCACACTGGTCCGCATCGACGCGACCCGTGCTGCGCCCGTAGCCGGAGTAATCGAAAACCAGAGAAGCGGTTCCGTGCGTGGCGAGCAACTGCTGCGCCGCCATCCAGTGGTCGACGGTTTCTGCGATGCCGTGGCAAATGAGCAGGACGTTCCGCGGGGCAGCAGCGGACGGGGTCACCAGAACGGCGTCCAGCCGATTGCCGTGGCTTGCGATGGCATGACGGGTGAGGATGGTCTGCGCCGCGGCAGGGTCGATGGCCGGATGAATCCTGCGCAGCAGGCGGTCTCGCGCAGCGAGGAGGCGGCTCGCCACGGTCAGGGCGCCGGTGAAGGCGAATCGATGCGCGCGCTCCATTCTTCCTCCAAACGCTGAAAGTATGCCACTATGAACCGATGGACCCGAGGCTGATTGTTGCTCTGGACTACCCGGAAGCCGCGCCGGCGCTGGCGCTTGCGGAGCGGCTGGAAAACCTCTGCTGCTGGTTCAAGGTGGGACTGGAGCTGTATTTGGCCGAAGGCAACGCCATCGTGCACGAACTGCGGCACCGCGGCTACTCCATTTTTCTCGATCTGAAATTCCACGACATCCCGCACACGGTGGCCGCCGCGGTGCGCTCCGCCGCGCAATCCGGGGCCCAGATGCTGACGGTGCATGCGGCCGGGGGCCCGGCGATGATGGAGGCTGCAGTGGCGGCGGCGGACAAGCTCGATCACCCGCCGCAACTGCTCGCGGTGACCGTGCTCACCAGCATGGATGAGCGGCAGCTGGTGGCCACCGGCATCGAGTACTCGGCCGCCAGCCAGGTGCTGCGGCTGGCGGAGACCGCCTACCTGTCGGGCATTACGGGATTTGTGGCGAGCGCGGAGGAAGTGCCTGCGCTGCGCCTACGCTACTCCGGCAGCACGCTGGTGATTCCCGGCATTCGCCCCGCGGGCGCCGCGGCCGGCGACCAGAAGCGCACGGCCACACCCGCAGCAGCGCTGGACGCCGGCGCCACCTATCTGGTGGTGGGACGCCCGATCACGCAGGCTCCCGATCCCGCCGCCGCGACCGAGGCGATTATTGCGGAAATGCGCGCGGTGCAGATTCGATAGGGTTGAGGCAGGCCGGGACGACCGTTCTGACAGGAGGCCGAGTCAACCCTGCGGGACGGGAGGGCAGCCGTTTTTTTTTTCCACCGCAACGATTTGGATAAGTACCTTCTTTTCCGGTAAGTGCCGGTTTCGTCTGGGGGCTCCAGCGGATAACTGCCAGGGAAAAAGGTACTTGCTGAGGGCTCCAAAAGGGCCGTTTTCCGAGTGCGCGCAGAAAACAGGGCAGTTGGCCGGGGGCTTCAAAAAACGGCTCGGGGCCTCAAAAACGGCTCGGCCTGATGCAGGCGGCGGGGAAAACGGCCGCGCACGGATCTCTGCAAGGCCCGGGCCGCAGGGTCTGGAACCGTCCTTTAAAAGGCGAAAGGACCGCGCCGTGCGGTCCTTTTTTCATTTTTCTATCCTAAGTTCAGAATACCAAATCTGATGGTGAACCCTGCCAACGTTTTTGAGGGATTTCCAGGTATAAGTTGTGTAGAATCTGCGCTCATTACTTTGGTGCGGAGGGCAAACCCTTGACAAAAAAAGCAGGGTGCAGGGTCACAGCCGTGGAGATTGGTTTCGGGCGCGAGGCGGCCTGTAGAATCCGCAGCATGTTGCGACGCGTTTGCTTTCTCGGATTTCTCGCCTTTGTTGCGACTCTGTGCGGCCGTCAGCCTGAGCTGCTCGCCCAAACGGCCACTCCGCCGGCTGCGGTGAGCGCAACGGCGTGTCCGCCGTCCGCGACGCTCGACCAGCTCATCGTCGCCATCGACGACGCCGTGACCGGCCCCGCGAACAAGGACCGCACCTGCATGAGGCAGATCTTCCTGCCCACGGTGCGGCTTATCCCGGTGAACCCGGGTACCGGCGCGATGCGCGTGCTGACGGTCGACGACTGGATCGCTGCGGTTGCCAAAAACGGCGACGCGCAGGTGACCGAGCACCAGATCAAATATGAGACGGAAACCTTCGGCCGCATCGCCCATCTGTGGAGCACCTATACCACCGCACTCGCCGGCAAGCCTCTCGACCGCGGCATCAACAGCATCCAGGCGGTGTTCGACGGGCAGAACTGGAAGGTGATCGAGATTGTGTGGCAGGCGGAAAATGCGGACGCGCCGATCCCGGCCCAGTACCTGCCTGCAACCACAACAGAGTAGGCCCCAGGGTGTATCGACATATAGAAACGGCCCGCGTTGGGAGCAAAAACGGAGGCTCAAATAAGTTTGAGGCAGGCCAAAACGGCCGTCCTGAATCTAAGGCCGACTGGGTTTTCGCTCCCAACCCTGCGGGACGAGGTCCTTTTCGCACATTCCTTCGTCGCTCGTCGCTAAGATATTTCAATATCTGCCACTCCTCGCTCGCTCGGACTGAGCGAAAATGCCTCCCGTCGCGAGCCATCCCTCTATGTCGATACACCCCCGGACGCCGCTATTCGGTCCGCAGCGCCTGCATCGGGTCGACGGACGCGGCGCGGCGCGCCGGAAGCAGGGCAGCCAGCAAAGCGACGAGGCCGAGGCTGAGCACGGCCAGGGCGAAGATGCCAAGGCTCGAGGGGTTCACTTCGTAGAGGAAGGCCCGGATCGCGCGCCCTGCGAAAAATGCGAGGCAGCCGCCGGTGGCCACGCCCAGCATCAGCAGCACCGCGACCTGGCGCAGCACCAGCGAGACGATGCGGCCGCGGGTGGCGCCCAGCGCCATGCGCATGCCGATCTCGGCGGTGCGCCGCGCCACCCACGATGCGGTAAGCCCATAGATTCCGATGCCGCTGAGCAGCAGCGCCAGTACAGCGAAGAAGCTGGAGAGCACAGACAGCAGACTTTCGCGCGCGATGGAATCGTCGAACTGCGCGGCCAGCAGAATGGGATCGGTTTCGGGACTGTCGGGGGCCAGCTCATGCAGCGCTGTGGTGTAGGCCGCCGTGGCCAGGGCCACGGTCTGGGCATGAACGATCAGCGTCGTGGAGTATACGTCGTCGGAGCCGGCGCCGTACGGCGTGTAGACAAGGGGCGCCGGGGCATCGCGCAGATTCGCGTACCGCGTATCCGCAGCCACCCCGATGACGCGGCAGTCCGCCGTGGAGGAGGCGCCGGTGCTCATCGAGGTGATGTTCTGGCGCACGGTCTGGCCCACGGCCGCGGACTTCGGAAAGAGCGCGGCCGCCGCGGCCCGGCTCAGGATACAGGTGTTCTGGTTGTCTGTGGCGTCGAAGTCGCGTCCCGCGAGCAACGGCGTTCCCAGGGTCGCGAAGTAGCCCGGGCCGATCTCGTTCGTGTCGTAATAGCGATAAGCGCTGGAGCTGTCGTTCGCGGCTGCGAAGTCGCCGACGTAGCCGCGGCCGCTGAGCGGCGTGTTCAGCGCCACACTCGCGCTTTCCACGCCCGGCATTTGCTCCATGCGCTGCACAATGCGCCCGTAGAGCTGCAGCAGGTCCTTGCCCTTTTGCGGGAGCTGCTGGAAATCCGTGTTGAAGAGCAGCACATTCTCCGTTTGGAAGCCAGGCTGGTTGGCGCGCAGGTGCATCACGGTCGCGCCGAGCATCGCAGCCACGGCGACCAGGCCCAGGGTGAGCGCCAGTTGTGCCGGCACAAAGAAACGCCGCAGCAGGAGGCTGCGGCCGGCTCCCTGGCTCTGATTTTTCCCGCTGCTGCGCAGCGCGGGCTCCAGCGGAAAATGGCTGGCCAGCCACGCCGGCAGCATGCCGAACAGGAATGCGCAGAGGATCGCGCAGCCGCCGGTCAGCGCCAGAATGCCGAAGTCCGGACGCGTTGCCAGCGCTGCGGCGGCCTGGCGGTTGCCGAGGAAGCGGAGAAGATACCGGTCGATCATCCACGAAAACGCGACAGCGACGGCGCCGCCGGCCAGCGCCAGCAACAGCGACTCGGTGAGGATCTGCTGCATCAGACGGGAGCGTCCCGCGCCCAGCGCCGCGCGGATGGCAAACTCGTGCTCGCGCGTCGAGGCGCGGGCCAGGCACAACCCGGCCAGGTTGACACAGCACACCAGCAGCACCACGCCTACCAGGATCTGCAGCAGCAGCAGGGGCCGGGTGTATTGGTTGCGCAGGTTCGTCCATCCCGTCCCGCCGGGCCGCACGGCAAATGCGGCATGCGCCACCACCGGCGCGTGGCGCATGGCCCCCGGCAAGTCCTCGTCGATGGCCGACTGGAAGAGCGACTGCACCTGAGCCGTGGCGGCCTGCAGGCTCACGCCGGGCCGCACCCGCGCCCAGGTGAACAGCCACAGACCGCCGGGCTGGCGGAGCATCGACGCGGCGCCTCGCATCACCGGCTCATATTCCAGGGGGAGAAAGAAATCCGGCCGCGCACCGACCAGCATGCCTTCGAATCCCTGCGGCGCCACGCCGACGATGGTCACTCTGTGGTCAGAAAGGGTGACTGTTTTGCCGAGGATCGAGGCCTGGCCGCCGTAATGCTGCTGCCAGAAGCGATAGCTCAGCACCGCGGCCCATCCGTCGGGGCCTCCACCCTGCTGATCGTCCGCCGGGGTCAGCAGGCGCCCTGCCGCGGGCCGCAGACCGAGGACCTGAAAGGTGTTGCCGCTGACGACTGCTCCGTCGTAAACGCGCGGCCCCGCGTCTTCCTTCAGAACGAAAAGGTACTGGCTCCATCCGAAGGTTCCGGCCAGCGTGGTCGCATGGCGGCGCAGCGAATCGATGAGAAAGCTGTTCAGCGGCACGTCGTGCGATGCTCCGCCGCGGTGCAGATCGATCGAGACGCGGACCAGGCGGCCGGGATCCTGAACCGGCAGCGGCTGCAGCAGCAGAGAGCGGGTGAGCGTAAAGATGCCGGTGTTGGCGCCGATGCCGAGCGCGAGGGTGAGGACGGCGGTCGCCGTGAAGGCGGGCGATTTGGTGAGTTGGCGCAGGGCGTATTTCGCGTCGGCAGCCAGGGATTCGAGGCGCCGCCACTGCCAGACTTCGCGGCTGCGCTCTTCGATGCGGGCGACGTTGCCGAATTCGCGGCGGGCGGCGCGCTCGGCGTCTTCGCGCGACAGGCCGCTGTCCATCAGGTCGGCGATCTTTTCGTCGAGGTGCTCCTGGATGGACGCGGAGAGCTCGTCATAGCGGCCGCGGCGGGCGAAGAGCGATCGCAAACTGAACATCGCTGCCTCTTATCCTCTGGCTGTCGCCAGCACCCGGGTGATGCCGGCGAACATCTGCTCGAAGCTGGACCGCTCCTGCCTGAGCCGCTGCGCGCCGGCTTCGGTCACGCGGTAGACGCGCACCGGGCGGTTGCGGGCCGACATACCCATTTTCGACTCCAGCCAGCCGGCTTTCAGCATGCGCTGCAACGCCGGGTACAGCGAGCCTTCCTCGATCTGCAGCAGCTCGTCGGAGACAGACTTAATATGTTGTGCCAGAGCGTAACCGTGCATGGGACGGCGGTGGAGCGTTTGCAGGATCATCAGCTCCAGGGCGCCAGGGAAGAGGTCGCGATACTCGGTTTTCTGCGTCATAGTCGTTTCAGGAGACTATTTTGAAAATAGTCTATCAGGTTCAGTAGAGTTATGGTTCAAAACTTCACCATCCGCGAAGCGGCAGAGGAGGATTTGCCGGGCATTCTCGACTGCCTGCGCGAGGCCTTCGAGCCTTATCGTGAGGCGTATACGCCGGCCGCGTTCGCCGACACCGTCCCGGAAAGCCTGGCTGGCCGCCTGCAATCTATGACCGTGCTGGTGGCTGCGGCCGATGACGGGACCATCGCGGGCACGGTCAGCTTCGGCCTTGCCGGTGAGCGGGAGGGGCATCTGCGCGGCATGGCGGTTCGCGAGGCGTGGCAGGGCTGCGGGATCGCTCCGGAGCTGCTGGCGTCAGCCGAGGCGCGGCTGCGGGCGCTGGGCTGCCGGCGCGTGACGCTCGATACGACCCAGCCGCTGACGCGGGCCATCGCGTTTTATCGAAGGAACGGTTACGCGCCCACCAGCCGCGTTCAGGATTTCTTCGGCATGCCGTTGTACGAGTTTGCCCGCGATCTGGGGGAATGAGGGCGGGGGGAAACTTTCCGGCAGGAATCGGGCGCGTTCTGAGCCGGGCTACTTCGCGGGTTCAGCGACAGCGGCGGGAGCGGCTTGCTGCGGAGGGATGAGCGGCAGCTCCTCGACGATGTCGATCCCGGTGCAGCGCAGCATCTGCAGGACGGTGGGCTGGCTGAGGCGCGTGGCGTCGTACTCGATGCGGATCGTCTTCCACTCCTCGCTGACCTGGATGCGCCGGATGCCGTACACCTCGTGCAGCTTGCCCAGCGCGAACATCGCGGTCTCGGTGGGGTGGCTCTCGTAGCGATAGAGAACTTCGAGCTGCGTCATGGCTCGATGATACAGGGAAAGCTGGGAGCTGGGAGCTGGGAGCGCAGTGCACAGTGCTCAGAGCTCAGGGAGCTGGGAGCGGGGAGCTGGGAGCGCAGTGCACAGTACACAGTGCGCAGTGCACAGTACACAGTGCACAGTACACAGTGCACAGTGCACAGTACACAGTGCGCAGTGCACAGTACACAGTGCACAGTGCACAGTACACAGTGCACAGTACACAGCTCAGGGCACAGTACACAGCTCAGGGCACAGTGCACAGTGCACACGTTGCTGGGGTGACGCGGCCAGTCGCTACAGGCGGACGCCGGGCTGGAGAAACGGATTCGTGGCTCGCTCCTCGCCGATGGTCGTCTGGGGGCCGTGGCCGGGGATGACGCGTGTCGCGTCGGGCAGCGTGAGCAGGCGGTCGTGCAGGGAGCGGATGATCTGCCGACCGTCGCCGCCGGGAAGGTCGGTGCGGCCGATGGAACCGGCGAAGAGCGTGTCGCCGGCGAGGAGGAGATTCTGCGGTGCGAAGTGCAGGCAGATGCTGCCCTGGGTGTGCCCAGGCGTGTGCAGAATGGTAGCCGTGTGTCCGGCGATGCCGACCGTCATGCCATCCTCGGCGCTCGAGTCCGGCGGCGCGACCTCGGGCGTCTCGACCCCCAGCCACGCTGCCTGCTCACCCATCATCTGCAGCAGCGGCAGATCGTTCTGGTTCAGCAGAATGGGCGCCCCGGTGGCACGCTTGAGCCGGACAGCCCCGCCCACGTGGTCGATGTGACCGTGCGTGACGACGATCTGCTTCAGCGTGAGGCGGTGCCTTGCCAGCAGGGCCAGGATGTGCGGGATGTTGTCGCCGGGATCGACGACCATGGCTTCGCGGGTGGCTTCATCGCCGAGGACCGTGCAATTGCACTGCAGAGGCCCGACGGGGAAGGTTTCGAGGATCACACCTTGATTGTCGGCGAAAGAACGCAAGTTGCGCAAAATTGCTCTTGATTGATAGTACGTCTCGTACTATAGTACGAGACGTACTGTACGGAGCGTACTATGAAAACCTCACCTTCTACCCTCGAACACGCCATTCTGGGCACGCTCAGCTACCAACCACGGTCGGGCTACGACGTGCGCAAGGTCTTCCTTACCAACCTCCGCTACTACAGCGACAGCCCGGGCACCATCTATCCCGCGCTGCGGCGGCTGGAGGCGCGCGGATGGATTGAGCCAGCGGCCGCCGGCGAGGGCGGCGCAGAGAATCGCAGCCGACGCCCGTTCACGCTCACCGCCGCCGGCCGGCAGGAGCTGATTGCCTGGCTGGAGCAGCCGATTGCGGAAGGAGACGTCGCGGACCGGCTTTCCGAGCTGTTTCTGCGCTTCACTTACATGGGCACGAATGTTGGGCGCGAGAAGACGCTCGGCTTCCTGCGCGATCTGGAAGCAGGGCTCACCGCCCGCGCCGCCGAGCAGCGCCGCAGATACGACGAGGTCCGCAAGGTAGCGCTGCCGTTCCACACCGGCGTGCTCTCGATGCTGCTGGGCGTGGAAACGACGGAGGCGCAGGCGCGCTGGGCGAACACTGCGCATGCGCTGATCGAAGAGAAGCCCGCGTGAGGGAAAACAACGGTGCTCCTGAGCGGAGCGCCGTTCGCCGGAAGCTACTTCTTTGCCGGGGCGCTCTGCGAGGTGGTGGTGCCCGACAGCACGGAGTGGTGGCTGGCGGTCTGGTGCTGCAGCATCACAGTCAGCGTGACGGAGGTGAAGACAAACACCACCGCCAGCCAGGTGGTGGACTTGGTGAGCAGGTTGGAGGCTGAGCGCGGGCCGAAGGCGGTCTGCGAGCCCTGGCCCCCGAAGGCGGCGGCCAGATCGGCGCTCTTGCCCTGCTGCAGCAGAATGATCACGACGAGCAGCAGGCTGACGATGACGTGAATTGCGGTAATGAGATAAATCACGATGTTTCTCTTGAACCTCGGGGCGCGCCGGATGGTAGTGCCGGAAAATTTGGTGCGGAAGGGGGGACTTGAACCCCCATGCCTTTTGGGCGCCACCCCCTCAAGATGGTGTGTCTGCCAATTTCACCACTTCCGCACGCGGGTCGCTCTGTGAAGAAAAGTATAACAAAGAGGGTGGCTTGCCCGTGCCCGGCGGATGGGGTGGACCGGGGCCTTCCGGTGGCTCGCCAGCGCCGCGACCGGGGGTGGAATTGCTTTTGCAGTCAATGATTTTCGAGTAGACTGAGAACCTTATTCCGCCCCATTCCTCGCCTTACCACCCAGGGCGGGTTCGGTTTCTTTTGCTGAGCCGCAAGTCTCGATCGAACCACAAACGGGAGCGCATCTCTCTATGGCGCGTGTCGTCCGATGTTCCCTCATTCAGGCCACCAACGTGGAGCCTGCCGAGAAGTCGCTGGCGGAGATCAAGAAGGCGATGATCGACAAGCACCTGGGGCTCATCCGCCAGGCCGCCGGCGAGGGCGCGCAGATCGTCTGCCTGCAGGAGATCTTCTACGGGCCGTATTTCTGCGCCGAGCAGAGCACGCGCTGGTACGACGCGACGGAACCGGTGCCGGAAGGGCCGACCATCCGGCTGATGCAGGCCCTGGCGAAGGAACTGGGCGTGGCGCTGATCGTCCCGGTTTACGAGGTTGAGAACGAGGGCGTCTACTACAACACTGCCGCGGTGCTCGACCGCGAGGGCCGCTATCTGGGCAAATACCGCAAGACGCACATCCCGCACGTGGCGCCGGGGTTCTGGGAGAAGTTCTATTTTCGCCCCGGCAATCTCGGCTTTCCGGTCTTCGATCTCGGATTCTGCAAAATCGGCGTCTATATCTGTTACGACCGGCATTTTCCGGAGGGCGCGCGGGCGCTGGGGCTGAACGGAGCGGAGATTGTCTTCAACCCCTCGGCAACGGTCGCGGGCCTGAGCGAGTATTTGTGGAAGCTGGAGCAGCCGGCGCACGCCGCGGCCAACGGATACTTTGTCGGGGCCATCAATCGCGTGGGCACGGAAGCGCCGTGGAACATCGGCGAATTCTACGGGCAGAGCTACTTCTGCGATCCGCGCGGGCAGATCTTCGCGCAGGCTTCGCGGGATAGGGACGAAGTGCTGACGGCCGATCTCGACCTCGACAAGATTGCCGAGGTGCGCAAGACCTGGCAGTTCTTCCGCGACCGCCGGCCCGATATGTACGGCGACCTTGTGAAGCCCTGAGGACACGGGATGCGGCAGGACCCCTCCATTGCGGAAAAATTCCAGGACCTGCACCCTCCGTTTGCGCCGCAGGCGGCGCGCGTGGAGGCGGACCGCTGCCTGAACTGCTTCGACGCGCCGTGCACGGCGGCCTGCCCCACGCACATCGATGTGCCGCGCTTCATCGGGAAAATTGCGCGCGACAATCTGCGCGGTTCGGCGCTGACGATTCTCGACGCGAACGTGCTGGGGGAAAGCTGTTCGCGCGCCTGCCCGGTGGAGGTGCTGTGCGAAGGCGCATGCGTGTTCCACCGCTGCAACCAGCAGCCGATTCAGATTGCGCGGCTGCAGCGCTTCGCCATGGACGCGTTTCACGCGAGTGGCGGAACGCTGCCGCGCAGGTCGGCCGTGGAGCGCGCGGAGAAGATCGCCTGCATCGGCGCGGGACCGGCGTCGCTGGCCTGCGCGGCGGAGCTGCGGCAGCGCGGCTTTCAGGCGACGATTTTCGAGCGGCGTCCGCTGCCCGGCGGCCTGAATACGTACGGCGTGGCCGAATACAAGCTGCCGGCGCGGGCGAGCGTCGAGGAGATCGAGCTGATCCGCAAGCTCGGTGTCGAATTTCGTCACGGCGTGGAGATTGCGACCGAAGCGGACGTAGCGGCGCTGGAGCGCGAGTTCGACGCGCTCTTTCTCGGCGTGGGACTCGGGCCCGCGCACCGGCTGGGCATCCCGGGCGACGATCATCGCGACGTGATCGACGCGCTCGAATTCATTGCGCAATACAAGACAGACACGCCGCCGCAGGTGGCGGAAAGCGTGGCGGTCATCGGCGCGGGCAACACGGCCATCGATGCAGCGAACGCGGCGCGGCGGCTGGGCGCGGCGAATGTGGCGATCCTGTACCGGCGCACGCAGCGGCAGATGCCGGCGTTTTCCTTCGAGTACGAACACGCGAAGCAGGAGGGCGTGCGCTTCCTGTGGCGGGTGATGCCGGTGCGCATTCACGCGGATGAGGGCGGCATTCGCTCGCTCGAATGCGTGCAGGTGCAGATCGGGGAGGGCGGCGCGCTCTCGCCCGTGCCGGGATCGACGTTTCATTTCGACTGCGGGCAGATCATCTGCGCCATCGGCCAGTCGCCGCTGCTGCAGCTGCTGTCGGCGGTGCGCGGCGTGGAGCTGCGTCACGGCCGCGTGGCCGTCGATCGGCCAACGGGCCGCACGGCGAATCCGAAATACTACGCCGGCGGCGACTGTGTGAATGGCGGCCGCGAGGTCGTCGATGCCGTGGCCGATGGCAAGCGTTCGGGGATTGCTATCGCGGAACACCTGGAGCGCGCGGCGCAGGGAGCCGGTTCACCGGAGGCTGTGCATGCCTGAGAACGGCAGTCGTCCGCAGGTCGAGCCCGATTTGACGGTCAACTTTGCCGGCATCCGCTCGCCGAATCCGTTCTGGCTGGCCTCCGCGCCGCCGACAAACAGCGGCGAACAGGTGATGCGCGCGTTCGATGCAGGCTGGGGCGGCGCGGTGTGGAAGACGATCGGCGAGCCCATCGTGAACGTGAGCTCGCGCTACTCGTCGATCGACTGGAACGGCCAGCGCATGATGGGGCTCAACAATATCGAGCTGATCAGCGACCGCCCGCTCGAGGACAACCTGCGCGAGATCGCCGAGGTGAAGAAGCGCTATCCGCGGCACGCGGTCGTTGCGTCGCTCATGGTCGAGTCGAAGCGCGAGGCGTGGCACACCATCGTCGCGCAGGCCGAGGACGCGGGCGCGGACGGCCTCGAACTGAATTTCGGCTGCCCGCACGGGATGAGCGAGCGCGGCATGGGCTCGGCGGTGGGCCAGGTGCCGGAATACACGGAGATGATCACGGCGTGGGTGAAGGAGAAGGCGAAGACGCCGGTGATTGTGAAGCTGACGCCGAACATTGCGGACATCACAGTCATTGCGCGCGCGGCCAAGCGCGGCGGGGCGGACGCGGTTTCGGCCATCAACACGATCAATTCGATTACCGGCATCGATCTCGACACGTTTATTCCGCGGCCCAACGTGGACGGGAAAAGTTCGCATGGCGGCTATTGCGGGCCGGCGGTGAGGCCGATCGCGCTGAACATGGTGCAGCAGGTGGCGAGCGATCCCGAGGCAGCGCTCCCCATTTCGGGCATCGGCGGCATCGCCAACTGGCAGGACGCGGCGGAGTTTATCCTGCTGGGCTGCGGCACCGTGCAGGTGTGCACGGCCGTGATGCACTACGGGTATCGCATTGTCGAGGACATGATCGACGGACTGACGAACTGGATGCGGCAAAAGGGCTTCGCGACCATTGAAGATTTCCGCGGGCTCAGCGTCGGGCGCGTAACCGAGTGGAAACATCTCAATCTCAGTTACAAAATTGTCGCCCGCATCGACGAGGCGAAGTGCATTGGCTGCGAGCTGTGCTACATCGCCTGCTGGGACGGCGCGCATCAGTGCATTCACCTCGACCGCGTCTCGGGTCCGGTGGATGGGCATGATGTCGAATTGCACACGCCGCCGGCCGCCATCGAAGCGGCCACGCGTGCGAGCATCGCGGTCACGCCGATCCCGAAGCTCGACGGGCACGGACCTGCGACGGGCGCCACGCCGCTGGCGCGCATTCCGCGCGTGGACGAGACGGAGTGCGTGGGGTGCAATCTGTGCTCGCTGGTGTGCCCGGTGGAGCAATGCATCACCATGGTGGAAGTCGAGACGGGGAAGGGGCCGGAGACCTGGGAAGAGCGGACGAGTTCGCAAGGCGGAGCGAAGGAATGCGCGCCTCCCGGCCTCACCACGCAGCGCTCGTAAAGGAAGAAAGCCAGATGGGACTGCTGATCCAACACGGCACCGTCGTTACCGCGACCAACACCTTCCCCGCCAGTGTGCTCATCGAGGGCGAGACCATCCGCGAGGTCCGCGACGGAATCGATGCCGCGGGGCACACCGTGGTGGATGCATCGGGGATGTTGATTTTGCCCGGCGGCATCGATGCGCACACGCATCTCGATATGCCCTTCGGCGGCACGACCTCGGCCGATGATTTCGAGACCGGCACGCGCGCGGCGGCCATCGGCGGGACGACCACCATCGTCGATTTCGCGATCCAGGCGCGCGGGACGAAGATGCGCGCCGCGCTCGATACGTGGTGGAAGAAGGCCGCGGGCAAGGCCTGCATCGACTACGGCCTGCACATGATCGTCACAGACCTGGGAACGTCTGGGCTCGAAGACATGGACGACATGGTGCGCGAAGGCGTGGCCAGCTTCAAGCTGTTCATGGCGTATCCTGGCGTGCTCATGGTCGATGACGCGACGATCTTCAAGGCGCTGCAGCAAACGGCGAAGAACGGCGCGCTCATCTGCATGCACGCGGAGAACGGTTCGGTGATCGACGTAATCGTGCAGCAGGCGCTGGCCGAGGGCAAGACCGCGCCCATCTACCACGCGCTAACGCGGCCCACGGTCGCCGAGGCCGAAGCCGTGCAGCGCGCCATCGCCATGGCGGAGATGGCAGGAGCGCCCGTCTACATCGTGCATCTGTCGAGCGAGGACGCGCTCAATCAGGTGCGTGAGGCGAGGGACCGCGGCCTGCCGGCGTTTGCCGAAACCTGCCCGCAGTATCTGCTGCTCTCGCTCGAAGAGACGATGAATCACAATTCCTTCGAGGACGCGAAGTGGGTCTTTACGCCGCCGCTGCGCGAAAAGAAGAACCAGCCGAAGCTGTGGGATGGGCTGAAGCACGATCACCTGCAGGTGGTGTCGACCGATCATTGTCCCTTCTGCTTTGCCGACCAGAAGGTTCTCGGCGCGAATGACTTCACGAAAATTCCCAACGGCGGCCCCGGCATCGAGAACCGGATGCAGCTGATCCATCACCATGGCGTGAACGCGGGCAAGATCACGCTCAACCGCTTTGTCGAGATCACGTCGACGGCGCCGGCGCGCATCTTCGGCATGTATCCGAAGAAAGGAACGATTGCCGCGGGCAGCGACGCCGATGTGGTCATCTGGGATCCCAACGCGGAGCACACCATCAGCGCGAAGACGCACGCCATGCGCGTCGACTACTCGATGTTTGAAGGGTTCAAAGTGCGCGGCAACGCGAAGCAGGT
>JASHNW010000036.1 GCA_030041435.1 Acidobacteriaceae bacterium | reverse complement strand
TACTGGCTCAGCCGCGCGCATTCCGAGCTGGCTGGCGACTGTTTCGTGAAGGTGGCGCTGCTCGATCCGACGTCGCCGCGCGTTCACCAGATGCTGGCCGAGCGCTATCTGGGCTGGGGACAATTCACCCAGGCGGTAGCGGAGTATCAGACCGCGATTCGGCTGGCGCCCACTTTGCCGGATCTTTATCTGGGGCTCGGCGACACCTACGCACACATGCTGGACTGGTCCCATGCGGTCGCGGAATATCAACAGACCCTGGAGCTGGCGCCCGGCTCGGTGGCGGCGCGCGCAGAACTGGGGCATGCCATGGTTAAGCTCGGGAATTGGAAGCAGGCCATTGCGGAACTCAGCCAGATACCCGCCGATGCTCCGCAGGCGGTTGCGGCGAAACTGGATCTTGCGGATGCTGAGAACCAGGTGGGGGAGACCCGTCAGGCGATCGCCGACTTGCAGCCCTTCCTGAGCCAGGACAAGGATGGCGAGATCCATTTTCGCCTGGCGGCATTCTATCGGAAGATTGGAGATTCGGCGGATGCGAAAGAAGCCATGCGGGCCTTTCAGACCCTTCGTGCAGCCGAGCTGGCCGTGAGCCACGGTGAGATTCAGGCGCTCGAGAATGAAAAACCGGGCGATCAGCAATCCACGCCGCCATCTTCGAACTGAATCCCGGGACGTCACTCAGACTGGGGTGCCGGTTCCTTCGTGTAACGCGATATAGCGGTTCACAGGGAGATCGACGAAGCGCTCGCGCAGACCGCTGGGTTGCGGCCATTGCACCTCGACCCAGTCGATTTTGGTTCGCGTACCCAGGCCGAGGACAATCCGCGGGTCGTGGGAAGAAAGAAAACTGCCCGCGCCCACTTTGAAACGGCTGCGTTTCAAATCACCTGCCTGGTAGGTGATCCGCGCCCCCACTGCGTCGCGATTCGCCTTCTTGCCGACCAGTTGGATTCCGAGCCAGTGGCTGCCCGCGGCGGCAACGTTGCGCAGGAGCAGCGGAGCGCCGTTATTCACGGCGATCAGAACATCGACGGCGCCATCGTTGTCGAAATCGCCCAGAGCCAGGCCGCGCGCTGCGAATCTCTGCTGGAAAACCGGACCCGCCGCTGCGCTCACATTCTCAAAGGCACGCTGGAAGGGGCCGCCGGTATTGCGAAACAACAGGAGCGGCTCCTCGTACGTGACATCCGCGAATCGCTCGTGGATATGGTCGTCAGGATGGCCGTTGGCAAGAATCAAATCGAGATTGCCGTCGTTGTCGAAGTCGAAAAACTTCAGACCCCACCCGCTCATCAGGAAAGTTGTTGGTCCGATCCCGTTGGAATCGGAAACGTCGTCGAACGTAAGGTCATGGTGGTTGTGATAGAGGGCGTATTTCTGATGATCGATGTCGGCCACAAAAAGATCCATCCATCCGTCCTGATCGTAGTCGGCTGAATCCACGCCCATTCCGGAGCGCGCCTGGCCCCTTTCGTCATAGGCAACGCCCGCGGCGAGACCGGCTTCTTCGAATCGGCCACGTCCACGGTTCATGAAGAGAAAGTTGGCCGTGGTGTCGTTCGCCACGAAGAGGTCCATGCTTCCGTTGTTGTCCACGTCTGTGGCGACAACGCCCCAGGCTTTGCCGAGATGTCCGGCGATCCCCGATTCGCGGCTGACATCAGTGAACGTGCCATCGCCGTTGTTGTGGAACAGCCAGCTCGGCATGGGATCGTAGATGGTGGGAATGCAGTAATAACGTTCTCCCGTTTCCGGATTGCCGCAGAACTTGTTGTTGTCTTTGCTGAAGTCGACAAATCGGCACACGAAAAGATCGAGCCGTCCGTCGTTGTCGTAGTCTACCCACACCGCGCTGGTAGACCATCCGGGAGCTGCTACGCCGGCCTTTTCGGTGACATCGGTGAAGGTTCCGTTGCCGTTGTTGTGGTACAAAATGCTGCGCCCGTACTGCGTCACGTAGAGGTCGGGAAATCCGTCTCCGTCGTAGTCGCCGACTGCCGCGCCCATTCCGTACCCACCACCGGGAACCCCGGCCTTCGCGGTGACGTCGGTGAACGTTCCGTCGCGGTTATTACGATACAGAGCGTTGCGCAGCGGAGGATTGGGGTTGTAGAAGTCGCAGCGGCCGCTGTTGACAAGGTAGATGTCCATCCAGCCGTCGTTGTCGTAGTCGAAGAACGCGCAGCCGGCTCCCGTTGTCTCCGGCAGATAGGCCTGTGGGGATCGGCCGTTTGTGTGTTTCCAGGAAATCCCCGTGTCAGCTGCGGGCAGCGACTGGAAGAGCGCGCCCGACGGCGAAGCGGCAAGCTCTTCTGTGGAGGCAAGGAAACCCAGGCCGCGCGGATGCCGGGAGAACGCCGCACTGCTTCCCATGCCGGCGAGTCCGAAGCACCTGAGAAATTGGCGACGCGAAATCGCCCCTGCTCCTCTGCAATGGGTCATCAGCGGCTCGACGGGTTCAACATGCTCACTGGGCGGCATGCACCAGACGGTGCAATCGATCTTAGTATATTGTCTTGCGCAGCATGGGGGTCCACGGCAAACTCCAGCGCGGTTATGAAGAATTCTTCCAGTTCATGGAGGAGCCGCCGCCAGATGGTGAACGGAGGATGGACGATAGCGCTCAGATCGATTTCTTCCAAACCGATGACTGACCATTCCCCGGGGAACGGAGTACTTGCTCAAGTAGATTACACGCAGAATCAATTGCGCAAAGGTCGGTGGCGGTGGCAATTTCGTTTGGACGAATTTATTTGCCAATGTCTCCATCAAAGCGTCCTCACCGTCGCTGATCCTCCATATCCGGCGGCAACATGGAAGGCAAAGAGGTGCGCTTTGGCATCGGAGCTTCGACTCTGACCGGGATTGCCATCTCCAGCGGGGCGACCGGCTCGACCAACGCCACGGTCGCAGAACGCCGCTAAATCCGTGGCTACGGCTACCCTGCGAATTGCCACACCGACTTGTGTCACGGCACCGGGACATTCCTCATTCAGCATTGCGGGTCACCTCGCCTGCCTGGAGTCGGGCTCGACCAAGTCTCGGGCGCGATGGTCCGCGGGGAACGATTGGTCTGGGGCCACACCGATGGATGCTCGGAACCGGCGCGGGCAGTTTGCCCCCGTCAATCTTCGGCGCGGATCAATGGCGCGGGGTCGTCTTCGGAGGCTTTGCAGGGCGATTGGCCGCCTGATTCGGATGCTCGCGCTGATGCCGCGCGACGGCCTTGGCGATATCTTCCACGGTCAGTCGACTGTGACCCTCCGAGTGCAGAACATCGCTGGTGGTCGGAGTTGCTGGTGTTGCAGAATCTGACATAAATCCTCCGTCCGGGATGGGATCCCAAGGTCAACGGATGGATGCGGAGGCGCTGGTCGGAGTTGGAGCCGGCGGAAAGGGCATCGATGAAGATCTCGATACCTGTTGGGCCGCCAAAGCTACGGCTGGCGCACGCGCGCCTTCCAGGACCCACTCAATTTACAGGTTAGATCTTTCGAGGCCGCGATGACCGTGATGCGGGTCACAGGAGGTGAAGGGTGGGAGGCCAGAGGCCAACGCAGCCGCCGCGAAGAACGCGGCAGAACCTTGCTTTTGACAGGGCAAAGTTGATTGCCTCCTGTGCGTGATTCGTCTCAAAAGGGGTGGATTGGTGCAACCGTGACTTCGTCATTCCCGATGGGGCACGGTCAATTCTGCCGGCTCGCTCGAATCCTCGCGCACGATCCGCGTGATTACGAATCCCCTGGCGTCAACGACCTCAATCTCCAGCGCCATTCTTCCGCTCGCGTGCGTTGCGCAGCTAAGGCACGGGTCGAAAGAGCGGATCAGACCCTCCATACGATTCAGAATTCCTTCGTTCGCGGTGTGTCCGGACAGATATTTGTCGGCTACCTGCAGGAGACCGCGGTTCATGGCGAGCGTGTTATGCGCGGTCGCGACAATGAGGTTGACTCCGGCGATCATGCCGTCACTGTCGACTTTATAGTGATGGATCAGGGTGCCGCGCGGCGCTTCGACAATGCCGACACCTTCGGATTCATTGGCGCGAGCTTCCGCACGAACGTCCGTATCCAGAATATCCGGCTGCTCCAGAATCTGCTGCATCCGCTCGATCGCGTACAGAGTTTCAATCAGGCGCGCGTAATGGTTGTGGAACGAACTGAGCGAAACCACCCCGTACAACATGCGAAAGTCGTGCAACGCCGCATCGGCTAAAGGCGTCCCGCATTGCCGGGCGATGTTGAGCCGCGCGGCGGGCCCGACGCGATAAATGCCTGCGGGAAATCCCAGCGGTTTGTAATACGGCGCTTTCATGAAACTGCCGGAATCGACTCCCTCACCGATGTACTGCTGATAGTCGTTGGGGTGTATGTTATCGGCGACGATGGTTCCGTCCGCGTCGGCGAAGCGAAGCCAGCCTTCGTGACGCCTGCGGGAACCGTACAGACACAGGTTGCCGTCTTTGCGTCCGAGCGCCATGAACATCGTGGGGAAGTTGCCAAAGGCGGCGACTTCGTCGCTCAGCTTCTCCATCATGTTTCTGAAGAGGCCGATGGTGCGCCTGGCGATAGCAAGCGCTTCCGGAATCCTGCGCAGGATTTCGTCGCGCTTCTCCGCCGTCAGCGGGGCGGCCACGCCGCCGGGTACAATCCAGGAGGTATGGATTCGCTTGCCGCCGAGTAACTCAATAACTTCCTGCCCCCACTTGCGCAGTCGAATGCCGTCCAAAGCCACTTCAGGGTGCTTCGCAGCGATGCCGAAGATATTTCGCTCTGCCGGACTGGCATCCCATCCCATCAGTAAATCGGGCGAAGAGAGATAGAAGAAACTAAGCGCGTGCGACTGGATGATTTGTGCAAGATGAACGATGCGGCGCAGCATTTCGGCCGTTTCCGGGATACGAATCGTCATGATGGCGTCGCACGCCTTCGCGCTGGCCAGCGAATGACTGATGGGGCAGATGCCGCAGATGCGCGCTGTGAGCGCAGGCATTTCATAAAAGGGGCGGCCTTCACAGAACTTTTCAAACCCGCGGAACTGGAGCACATGCAGATGAGCGTCCTGCACCTTGCCGTTGTCATCCAGCTGGATCGTGATCCTGCCGTGGCCTTCAACCCTTGTTACTCCATCGATCCGTATCGTCTGCATAAGTGACTCCTAATTGCCGAAGTGGCAGACTGTAGCGATGTCAGGCGTGCGGCCGGCAAGCACCTCGGACAGCAGGGAATCGATCAGTGCCGGCGAGGGCGGGCAGCCGGGCACGAAGATATCTACGGGCACCAGTTCATGCAGCGGTATCACGTGGGGATTCAGTCTCGGAACCTCACTCTCCGGTACGCCCGGGTTTGCCGTAGCAAGATCGATGTAACTCCGCCCTAACAGGACGCCGAGTGGGATGTTATTACGCATAGCGGGAACATTGCCGGTTACGGCACAATCTCCCAGCGCGATCAGCAGCCTGGTTCTGGCGCGCGCCAACGTGATCTTCTTTTCGTCCTCGTCGCTGGCAATGGCTCCTTCCACGAGCGTGACGTCCACGTCCTCCGGAAATTCCGCGGCGTCGACCAAAGGGCTGTACACCAGCTCCATCCGGTCGGCCAGCTCCAGCAGACGCTCATCGAGATCGAGCAGTGACATATGACAGCCTGAGCAGCCGTCCAGCCATAGTGTTGCTATGCGCGCTTTTTTCATTGGCGGGCCTCCCTGCGCATCTGGAGGAGATAGGGCAGGAAATTCGACTTCGTCATTTCCGATACCGCTTTGCCCTTTTCGACAAGCGCGCCGACCGGACAGACGGTCACGCATTTCCCGCAGTTGGTACAGCTGTCCGAGTCCCCCCAGCGATCCCCCAGGTCGGTGATCATGCGGGCATTGATTCCTCGGCCGGTAATGCCCCAGGTATGGGCGCCTTCCACTTCTCCGCAGACCCGCAGGCATCGCGCGCAAAGGATGCATCGATTGTGATCGGCCACGAAGCGGCGGTGCGAGCCGTCGACGGAACATTTGACATGCAGGTAGGGCAGAGTCACGTGGCTGACGCCGAGTCGCTGCGCGAGCGCCTGCAGCTCGCAATGGCCGGATGAAACGCAAGCCGCACATACATGGTTGCGCTCAGTGAACAGCAGTTCCACAATCAGCCTGCGATATTCCATCAACTCCGGCGAGAAGGCGGTCACCTCCATCCCTTCCTGAGCCTGCGTGGTGCAGGCAGGCAGCAGTTTGTTGTTGCCCTTTACCTCTACAAGGCACAGGCGACAGGCGCTGATTTCGCTGAGGCCATCGAAATGGCAGAGTGTGGGAATATCGATGCCGTTCTCGCGCGCCACTTCAAGGATGGTCTGGTCCTCGGCTGCGCACACTTCCCGGCCATCGATGGTGAGCGTCTTAACCTGGTATTGATTTCGCTCCGGCATCTGTCGGCTCTCCTTGCTTTTCCGTGCAGGCAGCCGGTTTGGCAGCACAGGGACATCGGCCCTGAGCGCAGGTCTTGCCGGCGATGTGCTGCACATACTCCTCGCGGAAATATTTCAGCGTGCTTCTGACTGGATTCGGTGCTGTCTGGCCAAGACCGCACAGTGCGGTACGCCGCACCATGGTGCCGAGGCGATCGAGGGTGTCCAGGTCTTCCAGCTTTCCGTTGCCCTCGCTGATTCGTTCCAGCAGCCTGTGAAGCTGCGTGGTGCCGACCCGGCAGGGAATGCATTTGCCGCAGGACTCATCGCGCGTGAAATCCATAAAGAACTTCGCCACGTCGACCATGCATTTGCTGTCGTCCATCACGATCAAGCCGCCGGATCCCATGATGGAGCCCACAGTCATCAGCGATTCATAGTCGACATTCATGTCGAGAAACTGAGCCGGAATGCAGCCGCCCGATGGCCCTCCCGTCTGCACGGCCTTGAATTGCCGGCCTGCGGCTATGCCGCCGCCCAGCTTGTACACCAGATCGCGCAGCGTGATGCCCATGGGCACCTCAATCAGCCCGGTGTTCATCACATCGCCGACCAGCGCGAATACTTTCGTGCCTTTGCTCTTTTCCGTTCCGATGGAGGAAAACCAGCTTCCACCTTTGCGCAGGATGGGAGGGACATTGGCGAAGGTCTCGACATTGTTCAGCAGAGTCGCGGCATGGTGGAGTCCGGAATACGCGGGAAAAGGCGGCCTTTGGCGCGGTTCGCCGCGCCTGCCTTCGACCGAGGCGATGAGCGCGGTTTCTTCGCCGCAGACAAACGCGCCCGCGCCGAGGCGAATTTCGATTTCGAAGCCAAACTGCGAATCGCCGATCCTTTTCCCCAGCAGGCCCAGCTTTTCCGCCTGCCGAATGGCGACCTTCAATCGCTTTACGGCCAGTGGGTACTCGGCGCGGCAGTAGATGTACCCTTTTGTGGCGCCCACTGCATAGGCCGCAATGATCATGCCTTCGAGCACGCGGTGCGGGTCGCTCTCCAGAACCGAACGGTCCATGAAGGCGCCAGGATCGCCCTCGTCCGCGTTGCAGATCACGTACTTCCGATCGCCCGGAGCTTTGGCGACCATCGACCACTTCAGGCCGGTAGGATATCCGCCTCCGCCACGACCGCGAAGCCCGCTACGGATGATCTCCTGCACCACATCGTCGGGGGAGCGGCCGGCAATGCAACTGAGTAGCGCCTCGTAGCCGTCGGCCGCAATATAGTCTTCGATCCTCTCCGGATCGATTTCACCGCAGTTCTCCAGCACGATCTTTTGCTGTGCGGCGAAGAAAGGCAGATCGGGAGACAACGCGAATTCCGGGACGGGTCTTCCGTCGAGGTTGTCCAGTATCGCGCTCAGGACCTCGGGAGCACCGGGAGAGAGTTCGCGATAGTAGGTGTGCTGCGGCTCGCTCCGGACCAGAGGGCCAGCCGCACACAGTCCCATGCAGCCCACACCCCTGGCTCTGCATCCGCCTTCCAGGCCTCGCTCTCTGAGTCCGGTTTGCAGAGCGTCGAGTACCTGGTCGCTCCTCAGAGACAGACAGCCCGCGGCCACGCACACGTTGAGTTTCCGCGGGACCCTGCTCTGCTCATCCCGTTCCTTTTCGGCTATTTCCCGGAGCTCATCATGCGTCATGACTCATCCACCTCCGGAACTGATCGCGGATCGTTGCAGGCTGCACCCTGGGAATGACTTCACCGTCGAATACAACGGCGGGAGAAAGACTGCAGGCTCCTATGCAACGCGCGGCTACTACGGACACCTTTCCATCGGCCGTCGTTTGTCCGGCTTTTACTCCGGCGATCTCCTCGATGGTTTGCATCAGCCTGGCGGCGCCCTTCACGTAACAGCCCGTTCCCATGCAAACCACACAGGTGTGCTCGCCGGGCGGCTTGAGGCTGAAAAAGTGATAGAAGGTGGCGACGCCGAAGACCGTGCTCATGGGGAGGCGCAGAGAGGACGCGACGAAACGAAGCGCTACGTCGTCGAGGTACCCAAACGATTCCTGCACGGTATGAAGGACCTCAATGAGCGCGGTGGCGTTATAGTTGTGGCGCCGCATAGTCGCTGCAACCAGCTTCCAGCGCTTGTCGTCGGAGGGAAGAGGAACCGAGACTGGGTACGCCTGCATGCGTACGCTCCTTTCTCGTGATACTCATTCCGAGTTAGCCGGTCTTCTCAATCGTGAGCCGCGCTCCGGGGCAATAGGGAAACGGGCGCATTTTCGAAGAACACCCGGCGATAGCCGGCACACGGAAAAAGGGCTTCCATGGCCGCGCGTCGATTGGACCGTCGCAGTTGTAAGTCGCGCAGGGCGGGAAGAGAAAGAGAACGCGAGTGCGGCTATGCGACGGGAAACTGGCGCAATAGCTTCACAACTTCCGCAACATCCCAGCCGGACATGCCGGGCGCGGCATTACTCAGGGGATGAATTTCGTTCGCAGGCAGAGCGGTGGTTCGAAGGCCGTTCATCGTTCCCACCACGCTTTCACAGCGGGGAGGACACAGTGCTGTTTCCAGTCCGGAGCCGAACTGGCGGGCACAAGCGAAGAAACCCGTCGAGCCCTCCGCAGATTCGAATCACAGCGCGGCCGAGGAATTCGGCGCCAGCGAGCTTACCCCGGCACAGGGCAGCAGGAACGCCCATGACGCGAACTCTTCGAAGGGGGAGTTCGCTTCGATTCTGGCTCCACTTCGAGATTCTACTCTTGTCGGAACGGAGCGCAAGAAGAAAGTTGCGGTCCAGGTTGGCTCGTTCGCAACCGGAAGAAAGGAACTGCGATCATGCGGCTCGTTGCAATTCCACTGCAACCTTCCACGATGTGTTCTGGTCGGTGTGGCCCGTCAGCCACCCCGCTTCCCCCGCCATCGTACGGTTGAGAATGAACGTCAGCGGACCCTCCGAATCCTCCGAAGGGCCGGCGGCGAGCAGGGGCTGACGCGAACACTCGCGTAGAGAAGTGACCCGTCTAACCGATAAGAACCGGTATAGGTGGGGGTTGGGTCCCCACGCAGGATTTCGCCGTCGCGCAGCACACCCATCCCATCGCCGTGCCCCGGTCCGGCGATAAAACGTGCATGCCAAAGACCATCCAGCTTAATAGGTCCCTCTAACTTGAAGAACAACTTTTCTGGCCAATGAGCATACTCTCGTTCCCGCAATGCGCAAGCGATTCCACGCCAAATCGCCTGGGTCCATTCGTACGGTGAAAACCACCACACCCTTTGTTACCACCGGATCCTGCCTGACCGGAAACATGAAATATTTCGGTTGCATGGTGGCGGAAGTGAACATATGATCCGAGGCAGAATTCACCCTGAGTGCAGCGGTCGCCGAGGAAACGATCCTCCCCCATACAGATGCGGTTTGTATGGAGCGCTTGCGGCAATCCGAACTACTCTCCCTGCTTGATTTCGTGCGGGGATGCTACGCCATTCCTCAGTCCGCAAGCTTCGAAGATTTCGCCCACTGGCTGGTCGACGCGTTGCCGCGGCTCATACCTTGTGCTCACGCCACCTATAACGAGATGAATCCGGGGGCATCGGAGTCGCTGAACTACGTCAACACGGCGGAACTGCGCAGTTCCAGGGCCGGAGAGCTCTGGGCGCGCCACATGAATGAGCATCCGGTGCTGAATTACGTGTTGGAGACAAACGATCGCAGGGCGATGAGGATCTCAGACTTGTGGAGTCAATCGAAATTACGTGACAGCGGTTTGCATCATGACTTCTACAGGCATTACGGGATTTCGGACGCTCTGTGCATTACCGTCCCGTGCGCACCGCCGCGCCTGCTCGGCGTCGGATGGCACGATGACCGCGTGTTTACGGATCGTGAACGGCTGATCGCGGATCTGGTTCGTCCCCATATTAGTCAGGCCTGGAACAATGCGGCTTTGGTCAGTCAGGCACAGATCCGCGTGCAGATGCTCCGCGAGGCCGTGGAATGCGGGGAGACTGGAGTCATAGAGTGCTCGGCTGACGGGGCTGTGCAATTCATTAGCGACCACGCACGCCGGTATCTGCTCCGTTATTTTGGATCTTCCCGGCGTACCGACCACCGCCTTCCTGAGGATCTCCTTCTTTGGATGCGGCGCCAGGACGCACTCTTGTCTGGAGGTGACGCGCCCCCGGTGCGGAAACCGCTTCATTGCGAGTTGGGAAACAAGCGGCTGGTGATTCGCATGCTGTCCGGGGCGGGAATGCATCTGCTCATTCTGAAGGAAGACGAAATCGGTAATGGCAGAAGCGGGTCGGCATCCCTGGGCTTGACGCAACGAGAGGCAGAGGTGCTGGACTGGGTTGCTCAGGGGAAGACCAATCGGGAGATCGCCATCATCCTGCAAATGCACGTCGGCACCGTCAAGAAGCATGTGGAGCATATCTTTACCAAGCTCGGAGTCGAAACCCGCACCGCAGCGGCTCTGGCCCTGAGAACCGGGCATTCCTGACGATGTGTGTCGTTGGTAAAAACACCGGCTTTCTGCTCGGCGTCCTACGCTGAAAGTCGTATTGCGTCCTGGCAGGGACGCGCGCACAGAATGTTTCCGGCGCCCAGCATGGACTGGAAGCTTTCGGCGGGCAATGGATGCAGATGCGGTCTCGGCTGTTGCTCCGACGCTCGATTCCTGACGTCTTCCGGATTTCCTCACGTGGGGTTTTACCCATGAAGAGAATCACGGCACTCAATGCCTTCAGAAAAGCCGGCCTTACCAGCCGTGAAGCGGATGTGCTTCTCTGGATCACTCGTGGAAAATCGAATGCGGAGATCGGTGAAGTTTTGGGTATCAGCTTCCGTACGGTCAAGAAGCACCTGGAGCATATCTTCGCGAAACTTCGAACCAGGAGCCGTCTTGCCGCTTCCGCCCGGGCGTCGGGGATTTGCTCCGTTCAAAAAAGAGCTTAGGCACCTCATTTTTGAAACCGCGTGTGTCTCCAGTCCTTCGTCATACGCCGAAAGACGTATTGCGGTTTGGCTGGCACAAGCGTTCAACATGATGCCTGGTGATCGGGAACTGAGCCGAACGTCAGGAGTATGCACAGCACGGCAGGCGGGACCCGCAGTGAAAGGTTCGGACTGATCGCGCCCGGGCCTCAGCAAATCCACAAACCAGAGCCCCGGGAGTTCATCGGAGGGCTCTATGCATCGCCGTACGGTTTCCTGGCTGGTCGTTCTCTCTGTTCCTTTCTCCTTCGCCTTCATCGCCAGCCTGGCAGGTTGCGGCGGCTCGAGCAAACCGGTTGTTTCTATCAACACCCCGGCCTCCAATACCGTCGATCCCGGCGACTCCGTGACGCTGACGGCGACGGTGGAGCATGGCTCGGGCGAAGGAGTCAGCTGGACGCTGAGCGGGACGTCCTGTGCCACCTCGCTCTCTGGTTCCACCTGCGGCACTCTCTCCAACCAGACCTCTGCCTCGGTCACTTACACGGCTCCCTCCACCGTCACCAGCGCGCTCTCCATCACCATCACTGCAACCTCCGTCAAAGAAAAGTCTGTGACCGCAACCGTCTCGCTCACCGTGCCCGCAAACCCGGCTATCACCACGGCACTCGGTGCGCTCACGGCCGGCCAGGTAGGCTCCATGTACACCGCGACGGTTGCCGTCTCGGGCGGCATTTCGCCGTATACCTGGAGCGTGACTTCGGGCAATTTGCCCACCGGCCTTATGCTCGCCGCCAGCAGCGGCACCATCAGCGGAACGCCCACGGCTTCCGGCAACTACACATTCACTCTGACGGTCACCGATTCCGGATCGCCCACGACGCTGACGGCCAGCGGCCAGTTCAGCATCAGCATCGCTGCGGCCCCGGCGATCACGTTCAGCACTACGCCGCTGCCGAGTGGGACGATAGGGACAGCGTACTCAGCGAGTGTGACGGCCACCGGCGGCGCCGGTGCGCTCACCTACGCGGTCACCAGCGGCAGCCTGCCCGCCAGCCTCAGCATGGCGTCGAGCGGCGCCATCACCGGCACGCCCTCGGCCGCGGGCACCAGCAGCTTCAAGGTCACGGCATCGGATGCCTACGGCGACACGGCTGCCGGCAGCTTCTCTATCACGATCAATTATCCGCAGCTCACGGTTACCACAAGCTCGCTGCCGACCGGCTACGTTGGCACGGCGTATGCGTCGACCACGCTGGCCGCGAGCGGAGGCAGCAACACGGGTTACACATGGACCTGGGCCGCGGCGAGCGGATCCTCGCTGCCGGCCGGCCTGAATCTGTCGAGCGGCGGCGTGATCAGCGGTAAACCGACGACGGCTGGGACGTTCAGCGTCGTCGTAACGGTCAAGGATTCGGCCTCGAATACCGCGAATGCCACGCTCTCGATCGCAGTCGATCCGGCAGTCAGCGTCACCACCACTTCGCTGCCCACCGGCTATGCCAACTCGGCGTATACGGCGACCACGCTGGCAGCGACCGGCGGGGCCGGCACGCCCTACACGTGGACCTGGGCTGCAGCGACAGGTTCGTCGCTTCCGGCGGGCCTGAGCCTTTCAGGCACGGGAGTTATCTCCGGCACGCCGACCACGGCCGGCGCGTACAGCGTGGTGGTCACGGCGGAAGATTCAGCGAAGAACACCGGCAGCGCGACGCTCGCCCTGACGGTTGACGCGGGCATTACCATCACCACTACAACGCTGCCGGGCGGCTACCAGGGAACTCTGTACACGTCGACGACGCTTGCAGCGACGGGCGGATCCGGCACAGGCTACTCATGGGCGTGGACTGCGGCCAGCGGATCGTCGATTCCCCCGGGCCTCAGCCTCTCGAGCGGTGGCCTCATCACCGGCACGCCTACGACGGGCGGAACCTTCAGTGTTGTGGTCACGGTGAAGGATTCCGCGAATAACTCCGCGCAGGCGACGTTCGCTATCGCCATCGAGGCGACGCTGGCCATCTCGACGACCAGCCCGCTGCCTTCCGGCACCCTGAATGTGGCGTATTCGCAGATGCTCGCGGCCACTGGCGGCTCGGGAACCTATACGTGGTCGACCACGGGGACGAACACGCTCTCCAGTGTGGGGCTGAGCTTTTCCGGCGGCGTGGTCTCCGGCACGCCCACGGCCAGCGGCGCGGCGACGTTCACCGCGGTTGTGACAGACACGCAGAGCCACACGGCGCAGACCACGTTCTCCGTGACGGTCTATAACGCCCTCACCATTACCACCACCTCGCTGCCGGCAGGCGGCGTCGGGACCGCATACTCGCAGACGCTCGCGGCCGCTGGCGGCACCGGCACCAGCTACACCTGGACTGCCACCGGCAGCAATCTCTCGACCTACGGACTTAGTTTCTCGAGCGCAGGCGTCGTCTCCGGCACACCGTCCACGTCGGGCACAGCCAGCTTTACCGCCAACGTGAAAGACTCCGGCGGCAACACAGCGCAACAGCCACTGACGATCACGATCTACAACGCGCTCTCGCAGAGCGCGACGGGCCTGCCCCTGACGGCAACCACCGGCGCGAGCTACTCCGGCACGATCGCGGGCGCGGGCGGCAGCGGCAACTACTGCTGGACCGTCACGGGCGCTTCCGACGGCCTGAGCGCGTCCGCGGCGAACGCGAGCTGCGGTTTCGATGGCAATCCACTGACGATCGCGGGAACTCCGTCGACGGCGGAAACGGTAAAGATTACCGTGACGGTAACCGACACCCTCACGAACATCTCCGTCTCCGACAGCTACAGCATTGTGGTGAGCCCGCCGCAGCCGCTCACTCTGCCCGCGACGAACCCGAGTTCGCTGCCCGCGGCGACGCAGAACGACGCGTACAGCGGGTCCATCACCGCTACCGGCGGCGCAGGGCCCTATACCTGGAAGATCAACAGCGTACCGATTTCGGGAACGGTGACACTGTCGGACGGGCTGAGCGCCACCGCCAGCGGCGCCACCCTCAGCGTGACCGGCACGCCGATATCCACGGGAACGGTGACGCTCGCCAGCGTCACCATCACCGACAGCGAATCTACGCCGGTGACGGCGGGTCCTTACACCTACACGATTACGGTGAATCCTGCCTCGCAGATCAGCGGACAGATCTCCCTCAACCTGCTGTTCATCTGCGGAACGATTCCCAGCCTGCCGCCTGTCACCGTGACGCTCAGCGATACGTCTGGCGTCATATCCACGCAGACCACCGACAGCAACGGCAATTACTCGTTCTCGAATCTGGCGAACGGGACCTACACGGTTACGCCCTCGATCTCCGGCGCGGAATCGCTGTTCTTCCCGGCCAGCTACTCGATCGCCATCAACAACAACTCCGCCACGGGAAATAACTTCAGTGCGGATATCGGGTACACGGTGTCGGGCAATATCTCCTACAGTGGGACGAAAACCGGCCAGACCTACATTGTGATTGAGCCGTCGGGCTGCCCCGGTATCGACAGCGTTCCGGGCACCAGCATTGCAGAGGCCACGCTGACCAGTGGCGGCGCATTCACGGTTCGCGGGGTTCCTCCCGGCAGTTGGCTGGTGTATGCCTGGATGGACACCCTGGGCCAGGGCGAGCCCAATACGTCGAATCCGTCGGGCACGAGCAACGCTGCGTTCTCTGTGACGGACGCTAATGTGACCGGCGCGACGGATGCGATGACCGATCCAACTCTGGCCGCGCCCACAGCCGCTCCCTTGCTGAAATCGATCGCTCCCACCGATCAGGGCGTGGTCATCAGCTTCGGCGGCGGTTCGGTCTCGAACAGCGAGGGCGTGGAGGAATTCACCTCGTACACCGTGCAGTGGAGCACCAGCAGCACCTCGTTCACCGGCGGAGGCAGTGCCACCTTCCAGGCCATCGGCAGAACGGCTAACATCTGGATCGTCAACAACGCGATCAAGGGCATCAGCGGCAGCTTCACCAATGGCACGGCGTACTACTTCCGCGCGCGGGGAACCAACCCGGCTGGAAACGGCCCGTGGAGCTACTGGGCGGGCCCCAAGGTCAGTTGCAGCAGCGCGAGCTGCGCCATCACGGTGACCCCAGGCGCAGCCGGCGCCAGCAGCGGCTGGAACGAAATCACCGGAACCGTCACCATACCGTCCTCGATCACCGTCAATGCGGGAGCCGTTCTGTACGCCGGCTACTATGACCAGGACTCGAACACCGCTTACGCGACGGCCATCGCCAGCCCATCCGCTTCGACGCCCAATGCCTATACGGTGTATGTCCCGTCCGGTCAGGATTACATCCAGTTCGGCATCCTCGACCAGAACGACGACGGCCTCATCGATGTCGGCGACGTGGACAACGTGAACAACGGCGGGGAGGGCCAGGCAACGGTCACGATTTCCGGGCTGCTCAGCGGTCAGGACATCACCCTGCCCAGCAGTAACAGCAACGCGGTCGTGACTACCTCGTTCTTCCAGAACACTTACAACAACAGCGGTACTCCGGCGACGTCTTCTGCCTACAGCCTGGGCCTGAATGTGACCGAGGGCGACGATCTGCCGGTGGCGGTAACCCTCGCCTCCGGGCCGAACGTGCTGCAGCCGCTCGATATGAGCAGCCTTTGCCTGAGCTGCGGCAGCCTGCAGTTCGCGTACTACGCGAATACCGGCAATACGCCGAAGGTCGGCGACGCGTATACCTTCGACGTGACCTACGCCGAGAATCCGCCGGGAACGGGAACCGACACGGCAGCGGTGACGGCAGTGCTGGGCACCGGTCAGGCGGCTTCGAGCCTCGCGCCGAATCCAGGCTCTGCCAGCGTGAGCACCACGCCCACGTTTACCTGGACGTATCCGGCGAACGCCGCCAACTACGTCTACCAGTTCCAGCTAACGGACACGAACGGGAACATAATCTGGCAGATTCCCAGCCAAAACTCCAACGCCAACGGCTTCACGAGTACGCAGATCGCGGGAAGCCTTGTCTATGGAACGGATCCGACGGATTCAACCAACGTACCGTCACTGACTGCTCTTGCTGGCAACACGCAATACCAGTGGCAGATTACGACGATGGACAGCAACGGCAACCAGGCAACCATCCGAACCTACTTCATGACTCAATAACGCCGTTTCCCGAACGGCGCAGCCAGACTGGCAGTAATAAAAACGAAAGGCCCGGCGCAGGCCGCCATCGATGGCGACCTTCTTCCTGTCCGTGGCGCGCGCATCGTTGTCGCGATCAGTCCCAGCCGGATGCACGACCAGAGGGACACGCGCGGTTTGCGGCGTCGGCAACGACCAGTTGACCTCGGAGAGTTGCGCCCAAATTGGCAGCGCCATCGGCTACCACAAACACGTCCCTGTGCCTGTAATACGTAGGGGATCAGAATGTGGGGCAGGGAAGAGCTGCCCCCAAAGTTGCCCCCAAATCGTGCAGCTTAGACCAGAGATGGACGTGTTTGCGGTGCGATTCGCGGCCCGCTTCACGCGTTCCTCAACGCCAGCTCGCGCATTTCCCTGACCGTCCTGAAACGGAGCGCAAAGGCAATTCGACTGAGCAATCGCGGAATGTAATGGGGCTTCCCAGCAGCGAGATGCCCATCTCCCGGCACAGTTGGGAGATGTTTTCACTCTCCCGCAGCCGCCGCACCGCCAGCTCCGGGTACGCCTGCGTGAACTTCCCGTACTTCGGCCTCTGACCCATTTGCAGTTCCCCTTTTCCCTGCAAACTGTCAATTGTCAGACTGTCTCACTGCAGGGGGGCAGTCCAGTCCAGGGGATCGGGCTCCTCCCGGAATGGTCGCTTTTGGAAGCAAGGCCATGGCGGGCCAAACATTCAAAGCAGGCCTATCGTAATAAAACGGAATAAGCAGTCCCCGCATAACAAAACGGAAGAAGCAGCCAATCGCAACAACACGGAATAATACAGTCCACTCCGAAACACGACCAGTTCGTTGGTTTCATCTTTCCGATGGTGGTTCGACGCCGTCGGCTTGTGAAGCTGCGCAAGCAGAGGCGTTGGCTCCAGACCCGTGCCAACCGTGATCCTATTGAGACTGTGTCCCTGTCACCGCGGCTGTGCTTGTGCTGACCCCATGTTCAGTTCGGTTCGGTGAAAGAGAAAGCGTGTCACAAGGCCATTTTCAAGACCGCAACATATAGATAAAGCATCACTTCCAGAAATAATGATGGAGAAGATCAGCTTTACGGGAGTAGTCAGCTGGAAATGGAATGTGATCGTTTAGAATCAATAGCTTACGAATCCAGTGAGATATTATATATAACTGATTCTAAGGTCTTTAGTTCCTCAAGAGGGTCGATGTCGACGCTCCCGGCAGATTTGGCTGAGCACGATCCTCGGGAAACCCCGCCATTATTCTTTATTGACACTTTTGACTGCTTATGATTATAGTTTCGATTTGCAGCGTATCGCTGTGATTGTGAGTGCATGGCGGGGACCTTCTCAATCGCCTTTTGACGGAAGCAGCTCAGGGGTTAAGCCAAACATTTTGGAGGCAGGTTTATGCATTGGCGCAAGTTTTGCGTAGTTCTCTCTGTGCTGTTTGCGATCTACAGCACGTGTTCGTCCTGGGGGCAGGACTATCGCGCGTCGATTACGGGAGTCGTCACGGACACCTCGAATGCAGTGATTCCCAACGCAACCGTGACGGTTCGCAATCTCGACACCGGAGAAGTGACCACGGTGAAGACGAACGCGGCCGGCGTGTACGTTGTGTCCTATCTGACCCCGGCGCAGAGGGTGGTGGTCTCAGCCGAAATGCAGGGGTTTATGAAAGAATCCTATCCCCCGCTGGTTTTAGCGATCTCCCAGGTGCAGACAGCAAATTTTGTGCTGCGGGTCGGAGTCGCTACCCAGCAGATCACCGTCAACAGCCAAAGCTATAAGGTCGGCCTGGACACCGAGCAGGCAGACCGCGGCGTCGTGGTGGACAACAAAACCATCACCCAGCTTCCGCTCAATGGCCGCAATCCTCTGTCGCTGATGGATTATATTCCCGGCGTGACGGACGAGGCCGGGACTGGATCTGAAGGCGTGCCGAACAATATGTACAACATCTCTTTCTTTACCGTGAACGGCACTCCAGCGCAGAACACGGACTACTCGATAGACGGAATGCCGGATAATTCGAACCCCTGGTACTCGAATGGCCCTTCTACTGTGCCGTCGGTAGACGCAATCCAGGAATTCAAGGTGGTCACCAGTCCCTATGATGCATCGTACGGACGCACTTCCAGCGGCGTGGTGAGCATGGACCTGAAATCGGGAACGAATAGCCTCCACGGTTCTGTATACGAGTTCGCCAAGCGCGGCTACATGGACGCGAATAGCTGGGAAAACAACTATGTCGACCAACCCCGCCCCGCACACACGGAGGATCAGTACGGATTCGAAGTAGCCGGTCCGGTCTATATACCGCACATCTATCACGGGCGGGACAAGACCTTTTTCATGTTCAACCTGGAGCGCTTTAAGGAAGTGCTTCCAACTTTCCAGACTTACGATATTCCAAATGCGGCGTGGGTAAACGGTGACTTTTCCGATTTTGTCGATCCGTCCGGCGCCCTGATGCCTGTCTATAATCCATTTTCGGCAACCACCGCCGATCCTACCCGGCAGATCTTCGAGTACAACGGACAATATAACCAGGTCAATCCGAATCTCCTGAACCCCATTGCCGTCAAAATGGCCAACATGATGCTGTCGGCCGCTACGCCTACGACGATCCGTTTCCCCGGCGAATTGCCATGGGAGTCGATCTGGATCGATACGATTCCAGCGACCTCTAACTCGCAGAATTACATTGTAAAATTCGATCATGTGCTTACCGGCAAAGATCATCTGTCGGGAAGCTGGATCCGCAGCTATAATCCATCGTTCTCGCCGGACACGCCGGCGAATGTACCATGGTTCAACGGCAGCACATTTACCGAGTACCATATGAATGCCGGCCTTGACTGGGTGCATACTTACCGCAGCAACCTGATCTCTGACATCCATTTCAGCTATCAGCGTTACTGGAGAACAGACGGTCCAATCGCGGCGAACCTGAACTACGATCCTGCGCAACTGGGCTTTGCTTCTTCTCTGCTGAACCAGCTTCCACTTAAGCGCGGCTTCCCCGAACTTAACTTCAATATGCAGCAACAAAGCACCGCCACCGGTAATGGATATAACAACTGGCTGGCCATGTCCAGGGACTTTTATTATATGCCGGACGACAGTTACAACCTGTCTCCTGCGGTCACCTGGAACAAGCGCAGGCACAACATCCGGTTTGGGCTTGACTTCCGCGACTCGCACTTATGGCAGGAATTCCAATACGACAACACCATCGCCTTCACCAGTAACGGAATTGCAACCTCAGAATACTGGGATCAAAACGACTCGAACGACGTCGCGGCCCTGCCGAACGGCACCCCGCTTTCGCAAAACGGCAGCGGGAATGCGGTCCTGGATTTTCTGCTCGGCCAGCCTAACAGCGTCCAGGTCCAAAACCAGGACCTTCCCTACTACACCTGGCACTACTATGCGCCCTGGGTTCAGGACGACTGGAAGATCACTTCGCGATTGACCCTCAATCTTGGCTTCCGCTACGACCTGAATCTACCGCCTGCGGCGCGTCACGGCTGGCTGAATACGGGCTTTGACTTCAATGCGACCAATCCCATCAGTTCTCAGGTGACGGGGCTCGGCACTCTTAAGGGAGGCATCACCTTTCCCACTGCTTCGGGGACGAACCTGCCGTGGGCGCGCGACTACACGAAATGGCAGCCGAGACTCGGCTTCGCATGGCTGATGCGTCCCGGAACCGTCATTCGCGGCGGTGCGGGCCGGGTTATTCTCAGCCCCCCTGACGAACCGCAGTCCGCCGGATTTACCAATAACCCTGTATACACGAACTCTCCTGACAGCGGCCGCACGTATTATCCAGACAACCTCGGCAATCCTTTTCCGGAGGGAATTCCCGCAATCCCTGGAGCTTCACAGGGCCTGGAGACCTATCTGGGGCAGTTCGTGTACTTCGCAAACCCCAGGTATAAACTCCCGTCGGTTATCGATAGTTCGCTGGGCATTGAGCAGGCACTTCCCAAAGACGGAAAACTCGAAGTCAGCGCCGTCCTGAGCAGAGGATACGGTCTGGACACGAACTACGGCGATATGGATGTAAACTTCGGCCTTTACAAGAGCTGCAATGCCACCCTCGGTACAGCATCGAACCCTTATCCACAAGGACAGTGCGAAAATCTGGCGCACAATCCTTTTTATGGCGTACCGGGATTTGTTGGGGGCTACGAAACATCTCCAGAACTCCCTGCGATTTATCTTGCCAATCCCTATCCTGAATTCAGCGGTATAGAAGAGCTGCAGAATAACTGGGGTCACACCTGGTATAACTCCATGCAGGCTACTTACCAGCAACGTCTGGGCTGGGAACAACTGAACGCGACGTACACCTGGTCAAAAACGATGCAATCGGGAGGATATACAAACGGCATCTATTTGACCCCGGTTCGCACTATTGCCGGAACCGACCGGCAGAATCGCATTACGGTGACCAGTGTTCTGGACTTCCCGATTGGCCGCGGAATGAAATATTTCTCCGATATGAATCGTCCTTTGGACGCAGCGATCGGCGGCTGGGAGCTGGCAGCAGACAGTTTTGTGGAGACTGGTCAGCCGGTTGGGCTCGACACGGGTTATAACATTGTCGGCAACATCCGGAGCATGAAGCCAAAGCATAATACATCGGATATCATCGACGAAGGGGTGAATCAGTGCGTGGAGCTGTGGAACGATGCCACCCCCACGACTCCTGGTTACTACAAGCTTTTCACCGGCAATGGGCAAACGGAAGCCTCATGCCAGGGAAACATTGCGTGGCAACAGGTAGCGCCGTATGCTCCCTCTACAACACAGGCAAACTCAGACCTGATTCGCGGGCCCGGCACATTCCAGATTGACACCAACCTGTCCAAAAACTTTAAGTTGACTGAACGCCTGAGGATGCAATTCCGCATGGAGGAGTTCAATGTGCTGAATCATCCCACCTGGTACGATCAGGTGGACATGAATCCCACAGACACCAACTTCGGAACGGTAAACAAAATACTTACCTATGGGCAAAGTAATAATCCGCGCTATGGTCAGTTGGGCGTCAAGCTACTCTGGTAAGTAAAACCTTTCGTTAGCCGCTCTGACCGCTCCGGAGGCGGCACACCTCCGGAGCGCGTCATCGTAATGAACCAGCCCGCTACCAATGTGCGGCAGAGCCGCGGCAACGCGCTGCTCTAAACCGTGGCTGGGCGACAACTCGGCATAAGCGCCGTTCTAAAACCTATAGCCTTTGACTGAAAAGCAAGCTAATCCCGTCGAAGGCTAAGCCATCTTAGGAAGTGCTGGAGCACCATGAAAAGGTTAGGCTGTCGGCCCTGGATGAATACCCTCCTGCTCTGTCTGTTTGTGAGTCCGATTTGTTTCGCAGCAGAGCCAAGCTCAACAAATTATTTGGAAATTCCCGGGTTTACCGCCTATTCTGAGCCTAATCCGGAGAGCCTCAATATCTCTGCGAATCAACCGGTCACAGGATGGTCGGATCCTGCCACTGCCGTTGCGTGGTATGGTCAGATCCACGATAAAGGAGAGCTGGACATCGCCCTGCGCCTTCAGGTGCCGGAGGGGAGCAGCTCCAAATTGCGCCTGAAAGTCAACGGCAAATATGTAGCGACGAGGACGGTCAAAGGAACTGCGGCCCCGATTACTGTGTCGTTTGGAACAGCGCAGATAAAAAGCGCCGGAGCATACAAATTTGCGCTGACAGGGTTATGGAAATCGGGACCGGTGTTCGCCGACATTGCGGCGCTCGAATTGCAGGGTCCCGCCGCTGCAAACGCGTTGTTTAATCTGACGCCGCAACGCGGGGCCCCGTCGGTCCATTTGAGATTTCCGATTCCCAGCGGGGTGCAGGCAGAATGGTTTTATAACGAAGTGACTGTAAAGAAGGATCCCATATCGTCCTATTACGAGGCGTGTGGCTTCTCACGCGGCTATTTCGGAATCCAGGTGAACAGCCCGACAGAACGCCGCATTATTTTCTCCGTGTGGGATGCCGGAACGGAAAGTGTGGATCGCCGCATTGTTTCAGCCGATGACCGGGTCCAGCTGGTGCAAAAGGGAGCGGGTGTATTTGCGGGGAGTTTCGGCAATGAAGGAACGGGCATGCACAGCCATCTGGTATATGCGTGGAAGACGGGAAGAACCTATCGTTTCCTCGTGCATGCCCAACCAGACGGCTCAGCGACTATATATACTGCGTACTTCTATTTTCCTGACAGGCACAAATGGGGTTTGATTGCCAGCTTTCGGGCACCAAAGGACGGACAGTATCTCAGGCAGCTTTACTCCTTCAACGAAGATTTCGATGGCGCCAATGGACAACTGGAGCGTCTGGCCGAGTTTGGAAATCAGTGGATCAGGACGACCGATGGCCGATGGATTGAACTGACAGGTGCGCGTTTTACGCACACGGCATTGGGATTTTATAGGGATCGCGTGGATCGCGGCGCAGGGGTGATAGGAGACAAGTTTTATCTGATAAACGGCGGTTTTGCGGCGCAAGCTATCCAATACAATGCTGAAATCGCCCGCCCTGCAAGCGGAAAGGTCCCACATGTGGATCTGCCGGAGTTGATGGCCGACGAGAGAACGATCTCCGATAGCAGGCCGAAATAGCCTGGTATCTCAAACTGACGTGAAACTGGCCGTTTTCCTTCCCGCAATCGGTAAATCCGTCATAACGGACAAGCCCATGTCGCGTCGTCCGGTCCTATCCGGATCCGGCAGTGTCACGATTCCTGCGCGGCAAACTCGGCGATCACCACCACAAGCCTCCATGGACTCTCCGCCGCAGCTTCGTAGCCCAGCACCGCATGTGGTTGAGTGCCGGCAAGTTCGTAAGCTGTTCCCGGCGTCGGCGGAAGGAGGTAGCCACCGGCCCTGGCCACCGCGGCTCGCGCGCCGAGGCGCGATGCCGGCGAATTGCACCGCAATTGTTCGCTGTCAAAGGCCACAAGTTCTCCGCCGACGCCATCGGGGGGGAAATCCAGCATCACCACCGTCGTGCGCGCCGGTGCAGACGCTGTAAAGCCTGCCCGACCATAGCGGCGGTCTACGTGCGGCATCATGAGGAAGGTGTCGGCGTCGGTTGGCGGCGTCTCGTTCACGGCCAGCACGAGCGCCTCCGGCCGGCGATCGCCCACCGCCGAAAGCACGGCAACCAGCGGGGCAAAATCTCTCCGCAGCCAATCGCGGTCAGCATCGCTCCGGTTCAGCTCGAGCAGCAATCCGCGGGTGCGCGGGTCGCTTTGCGGAACGGGATGCGGCCCCAACTTTGCGCGCAGCTGCTGTGCAGCCGCGCGGGGTTCCGAAACGATCGACGCGCGCGTTGTCACGGCCGGAACACCCTGCATCGCATTGCCCGCCCCAGCATGAGAGTCAATCAACTCCAGCACCCCCATTGCCGACTTGCGGCTATCTTACCCGGTCCTGCTCTCTTCGTCTCTCTGCGCCGCAAGCCTCCGCTGTGTGTCCGCAAGCTACACAGCACTCAAAAAAGACTGTGATAAGGTGTCCGGGTGCGGGAATCCCCCAATTGCTCGCGTAATACGGCGTCCATGCTCTGCGAGCTGACAGCGCCCGCACTCCTCACTCTGCTCGGGCAGTTTTTTGCCGGCCTGCCTCAGGTCGAACTCGAATTCTCCGTGCGTCTTCAACCGGGTCTCATCGCACCCAGTGGCCGGTTCAGCTGCTGGCTCTCGGCCCCCTCGCACGAGGCGATGGCTCCCGCCGGATTCGCGCTCGCCGCGCTGCAAGCGCCGGCTGCAGTCCGCGATGCTCAAGCCGCAACAGACCTTGCTCCCATCGCGCAGGGGATCGGTTTCGCGCATGCTTGCGATGGCACAGAGCTGCGTTTCTATCGTCACAGCCGCAACCGCGACTCGCAGGCCGATCGTTATGAAGCCTGGCGCTGGAAGCCGGGCGGCGAAGTCCGCGCCTCCAGGTATTTCTTCTCCTGGTTGCCTGAGACCCCGGACGGGCTCAGGCCGGAGTCGCTGCTTGCGGGAAAGTTGCAGCCTGCCTTCGCGCTTTTGCAGGCCGAGCCCCGCGTGCAGGCCCTGGCCGGCTTCTGGCTGCGGAGTGAAGAGGGACGCATCCGCCAGCTCGACCTCTCGCTTCCATGGCGGCCGCCAGCAAAATCGCTGGCCGGTGTTGTGGCGCTGGCTGAGCTGCTGGGAATCCCAACTGTCGACCCCATCTTCGACCTCAACATCAAGCACGTCGCCTTCCGCCTGGGTCAGGATGAGCCGGCGATCACTCTCTATGCTTCGGCGTCAGCAGCGCGCTGGCCGGGCGATGAAGCCGAACTGCAATCCATCGTTGCATCCGGCGCCAGCGCCTTTCACCGGGATGTGGAAAGACGCGTCTTCGCGGTTCTGCACGCGCCTCCGGCCGCAGCCCCGGCCGGTCCCGATCTCGACAGTTTCTATAGTGGCCCCATCGCGCAGTGGCAGGCGATACTCGGCGAAGAAATGCACTACCACGCAGGCTTGTTCGACGATCCGGCTGCGGACCCTGACGACGTGCAGGCACTGGACGCAATGCGCCGCGCCGTGCGCGAGCTTTACGCGTTTTTCCCGGCGGGCGGCAGTATTTATGACATTGGCTGCGGCTGGGCCGGTCCGCTCGCCATGCTGGTCCGCGAGCGGGGCTGTCCGGCCATCGGCCTCACGATCAGCCGCACCCAATATCGCTACATCGCTTCCCTCGGCTACCGCGTCCGGCTGGGAGATGCCGAGCAGACGCTCCCTCCCGGCGCCTTCCACGGCGTCCTGCTGCTTGAGTCGCTGTGCCACTTCCGCGACAAGGACCGCGTGCTGCGCGCACTTCGCCCGTTCTCTTCGCGCATCGTCATGCGGGTCAACTGCCAGGATGCCTCGCCGCCAGGCCCTGCCTTCGGTGGCTCCATGCACATGATCTCGTCGACCGAGTTGCGAAGGCTCATCGAAGCTGCCGGCTGGCGCATCCGCCACTGGCGCGACCGCCGCATGGAGGCACTCCCCTCGGTGCGCTTCTGGCGCCGCCGGCTCGCCGAACTTGGACCCACCGCCGATCCCCACGCGGAGACTTTGCGCCGCTGGTGTCAGTGTGTCCTGGACGCGCCGTGTGCGTGGGCCCGGAACAACCCTCTCATCGAAGTGATGGCCGACTGATCGCCGCCGCCGCCACCTAAACCGACGCGAGCGCCTGCGTTGCCGCGCAGATCTTGAACGCCGTGTCCACGGCTTCATTCACCACGTCGGATGCCCAGCCAATGCCTTCCATCAGGGCCTTGACTGCCTCCGCGGTCGCCACCTCAAACGTCTCCTTCAACACCTGCGCCACCTGCTCGGCGAATTGCCTGAACTGCTCGAAGTTCTCCTTTACCCAGTCGGCAAACCTCTGCGCGATATCCAGGATGCTCTTCATCAGATTAGCGAGGTTCTCCCTGATCCACGCCAGCAGGAGTGCTCCAAAATCACCCAGCTTCTGCGGCGCGTTTGCTAACTCCAGACTGATGTTGAAGCTCCCGCTCAGGTTGAGTCCCATGAACTCGAACGCAACCATGCCACCCAAACCGAACCTGGGCGGCAGCAGTCCCGCGCTGACGTTGCCGCCCACGGCAAAGCGGAAGTCCGGCAGTCTGATTGCCGGCACGGGCAGCGTGCCGAACAGGTCGAAGCCGCCCAGTGTCACGCCCCTGAGTCCGAAGTCGTAAGCAAGGCTGGCGCTGAAGGCAAGCTGCTCGCGGCTGATCAGCAACGTTGTGCGTTGCGCCGCCCACGCACCCTGTCCCGACGTACCGGCCTGCAGATCCAGCACAAACGCCACGCCGTCATTGGTGGCCTGCCCCAGGATGTCCGCCCGTATAAGATCGAAAAGCTCAAGATGCGCCGCCATATACAGGTAGTACTTGTGGGTCGCGTCGATCACTGACGAAACCGCGAGCACCGGCCCCTTCGGCGTCAACGACAGGGGGCCTGAGGTGGCCAGGTCGCGCTTCGAATCGAAATCGATCGTCGATGGCCGGCTCAGCAGCAGCACGCTTCCCAATCGCACTTCATCGGGAAACTCCGCGCTCCCGGCAAACATCTTTTCGGCCTCGCGAACCTCAAGGTAAAGAGAAACCCTGATGTTGAACACTGCGATGGAGCCGCGAAGCCCGAAGCCCTTCTTGTACGTGATTCCGCCGATCTCCACCTCGTCCACAGCCACGGCCCAGAAGGCCAGTTGCTGAATCTCGAGGAAGAGATCGAGCAGCTTGATCTCCAGGATCCACGGGACAACGTTCGTACCCGGAGGCAGGTCGTAAATATCGATGGTGGTAATCCCCTCGAGAACCTCGCCAAACTTCAGCGACTGCCCCGGCGATGTGCTCTTCAACTCGAACGCCAGCGCGGAGGGCGCCTCGAAGTCGACGATGGCCCCGGCGACACCAAACAGAAATACCTTTGCGCGTTTGGTCGTGAACTGGAATGTACCCTGCAGCGCAATCACTACGCCGTCAGCCAGCGCAATGGCGATGCCGAAGTTCTTCACCACAAGCCGGTCGTAGCCGAACGGATGCACCCAGTCGCGAACGTTGAGTGCCAGGCGTGCCGTTCCATCGGTCGAAACCTTGCCGGAGACCGAGTAGTCCAGCTGCTCGCCTTCAATCGCCAGCCGGCCGCTCGCCATGATGCTGATCGATGCCGAGCTCGTGCTCACGCTCTCCCACGCCAGGTCGAATGAGTCGAACAGAAATGCATTGTTCGCGCCCGAAGACAGGTGTGCGATCAGGGTTGTATTGTTTGTGGCCTTTTCAAACGAGGCATACAGGCTGAAGGTCGTGGTATCGCCGAAGATTTCACGCAGCACAGCCACCGGGCCGGTCGTCAGCCGCAGCGTCGCGAAAAACGTCAGCCCGGCCACAATTTTGAACTTGTCCTGCGCCAGCGCCGGCACAACCGAGAGGGGAATCAGCTGCCCTTTGGTGGCATCGGCCGGGGCGAGGGTGCTGATGGCAAGCCCTGCACTATCTACTTCAAGAATGCTCAGAGGCTGCCACAGCGAGCCTGGGCTCCACCCCTTGCCGGCCTCCCAATTCGGCGTCCATATGCCCACCGCAAAGCCGGTCCCGTTGTCCGATTTGGCGATCAGCGCGGCCAGGTTTAACCCCGCTGTGCCGCCCACCGAAACCGTGGTGCGCAAAAGAAAGTCATAGGTGGCCGCGCCGTTGGCGATGTCACGCGTGAATCGCACCGAGGAGTCCACCAGGTCGATCTCGGGGAAGCCTCCCGGCAGCGGCAGAGACACGGCGCCGGCAACTTCGCGAGCCAGGTCCGCAAGGCTGATGCTGGGAAGGTTCGCATTCAGCACGAATGCTCCGGGAATGGTGTACGTCATGGACATCGACGCCACATTGCCCAGCGCAATTGTGCCGGCGAACGAACCGCCCAGCGGTCCGCCCTGCGGATACATGAAATACAGCGAGACGTCGCTGACGGTGAGCGTCGTCGGCCCCAGCGGCAGCGTCCACGGGTTCGGCTGCTGCGCCATCGAAACCGCCATCGAGTACTGCTTCTGCGGCACGATGCCCAACGCCAGCGCGTCAATCGTCAGATCGCTTGGCGGGGGCACGCCCGGCACATAAGTCGTCATCAGGTCCTTCAGCGGGATCGTCTGGCTGTGCGCCAGCTCTGCGAAGACGCTGAACTGCTCGCTGCTTTCAGCGGTTATAGTTATCGGCACGCCTTCAACCTCCACGACGCCGACGACGCGGACAGCTACCTGGCGTTTTGCGGAATCGAAGGGCGCGGAAACGCTGAAGGTTGAAGTAATGCTGTCGATCTGAAAATGGCCGTCGAAGACCTTCCATTCCAGGTTCGGCATGCCGATGGTCATCGACGCCGACGAAACCGCGAACCGCTTCGCGGTCAGGTCCAGCTCGAGACCCAGGCTCGCGTGCGTCAGCTCCAAATCACCCAGCGCATCGCCAATGGACTTGATCTGGTCCGGCATCTCCCTGATCAACGCATTGGTGCCCGCGATATCCGCCAGGCTGGCCAGCTTGCTGACTTTGAAGCCGCTGAAGTTGCCGGCGATCAGCAGGTCCGATGCGCCGACGGCGATCTCTGCCGCCACCTCGAGGCTCAGCGCCGCACTGGGGATGGACAGCTGGCCGGTGTAGGCAAGCACCGGCCGGTACGACGAATTCAGCTTCTGCCATTCCTGCGAGGTTGGTGTATACGCCCTGAAGACGAGCCCGCCGAACACCAAGTTGCCCCAGGTCACATCGTGGCCCAAAGAAGCCTGCAGCAGAATCCCCGGAACTCCGCCGGCCACCGCCCACGGAAACTGGTCGTCCGCAAGTGGCTGCGTCGTGGACCCTGGTGCTGGAATGCGAATCGCACCGCAGAGTTTCAATGACACGGAGGAGCCGATCAGGTTCTGGATCTGGCCCACGATCCCATCCAGCTCCATGTTGCTCACAAAATTGATGCCGCGCTGCAAATCCACATGAGAGTCGGGGTCCTGCCGGGCCTGGCTTGAAACCACAAACGACGTTTGCGACAGACTCAGATCGTCGAGCGGCAGGGTCGCCGGATCGGGCATCTGCTTTGACCAGTCCACCACCGGCGGCATCGAGGGAAAGCTTTTTGAAAACTTCCATCCATCCGCGACTGGCTGGTCGCCGATCAGCGTGTATTTAAGCAGCGCCTGCGCATTGCCGCTCCCGTCTACCACAAATGACGCCAGTACACCCACGTTCTCCGCGTTCAGCAGCGAGCTCTGTCCCGAAAGAACCACCACGCTGCCATCCACGCTTCCCGAGGCGGGCGCGGCCTGGTCGAGAACGATCGCGTTCCCCCCGTACACTTCCTGGATCAACGCATCGATGTTTGGCGTTAACGTGCCCACCCCGATCGTAACCTTGCCGTTGTCGATCCTGAGGGCGTTCCTGAGAGTCGAGAAATCCACGGGATGCTCCTTGCTCGTTCAGATCGTCTTGACTGAATCCAACATCGATTTCGGGTTTATGGCATGGGCAGCGCGGGGTAGAAGACGACGCGCTGTGCAAAGCTCGCAAACGCCGCACCCTTCGACGGAACCTGCAGGGCGCCCGCAGGAATCGCCGCGGTAGCCGGCGCTGCCACGGCCGGCGCCAATACTGCCGAGCCATTCATATCGATTGGTGTGGCAGGGAGCAGACCGACGCCCAACGGATCCGGGGCCTCGTATCTTTGCACCTGGCACAGCTCCGATCGAGCGCCTGGATTGGCAATACCGTCGTTGCGCAGGATATATCCATTCGCGCGAGCGGCCACAGATTGCGGCTGGATGTTCATGCCCGCCGCGCACAGAAGATGAAGGGATACATTCTGCAGGTTTCCTTCGTTCGCCTGCCAGTCATGCAGGACGCCTTTCAGAATCCGGAATGCAGGTCCCACCTGGTGATCGAGGCAAACATCGAATCCATGCGGCGTTCCCGATACCAGTGCAACGCGCTTTTTGCGGTTTCTCCAGCTGTTATGAAACAGCGCATAGTGAACGTCCCGCGCGGGAATACCCACGACCGGCATCCCGTCGATTCCCGAGGGATGATTCTTCTCAATTACGTTGAGCGCGTTCTGCTGCCCGCCCTGCACGTGAACCAGCGTATTGAAGTAAAGAGGAGGACGAGTGACATCGGCTCGTGTGTTCCACAGAATCGTGCCCGGCACAAACAGCCAGTCGCGAAAATCCGCATGCACGAACATTCCTGCCAGGGCCTGCAGAACTTCGCCCACATCCTGCACCGGATAGGTGCCGCTGTAGTAGTTCCCGCCCATCGTGGTGAGGGGACGAAAGTAAAACTCCGGCGCCATGAAAATCTTCAGCGTGTTGGGGTTGTCGCCGATGCCCGCAAGCCGGTTTGCAGCCAGGTTGACAACGCCGGCCAGCCGCTGCAGACGCTTCCGCGCATCGTCGGGAACCGTTGCCGGAACGGGCAGCCGTCCGACCGCCTGGTACATGTCGCCGGGATCGTAATCGCACACTACGCCGCCGGTGCCATCAAGCCGAAACGTGGCAGTGGGCACTTCGTAGGCGATATAGCGGAAGTGTGTGTAGGGCATCTTTTTCTTCTCCCTGCTCTGGTCGCAATGACAGTGAGGACGCTTTGCGAAGCGCGGTTACCGGCCGATACTGGCCACGGCGTTGCGGGGTGCCTGGGTTGCGGCGCTGCTCACGACGGCCAGCGCTGCGCAGCCGTTCAGTGCCTGGTTGATCCGATCGGGCAGCTTCTGCTGCACGCCGCTGATATTCACCACTCGCCTGATCGTCTCCGCGAACAGGGTGTTGCCCGATACATTCACTGCCAGCTGCCAATCCGTTTTCGCCACCTGGCAGTTCGTCATGCCGGCCATCCGCGCGTTTGTCAGTCGCATGCCCGGCGTTATGCTCGTCACTGTCTGCGTGGCCAGGTCAAGGTCTTCCGCCGTGAACGGCTCCAGCGATGGGGACGCAGATCCTCCTGCCACCGCCGGGAGGTAAAAGTTCGTCCCGGAAGTCGTCAAACAGTCGATCAACAGAGTGACTACGGGGTCCTGTGGCATGGCACGTTCCTCCCTTGCCATTGCGAGCAGCGATTCAGTTGAGCCCGTTCTTCACGGCTTCGCGCGCATACTTCGTTACCTGGGCGCTGATATCCGGGAGCCGCTTCGCGAGCTCCGCGTTCAGCCCATCGAGGATCTTCTGCAGAACACTCTGTGTATTGATGGCCTTGTTGATGATCACTTTGAATTTGGAATCGATCTCGAGCGTCAGGTGAACGGACGAAACCAGGTCCGACGCTCCCAGCCCCAGGCTTGTGATATCGATGGTCAGCGCGCTGTCATCCGACCCCGACGCGCGCGCCGAGCCGGCCACCTGTACTCCCTGCACCGTCATCGCCAGGTTTCCGCCCAACGGCCCCCAGTTTTTCGGCGTCACGCTGAAAGTCGCTGAGCCGGTCGCCGGCGGCGCCGGAATTCCGGCTGCGCACGATACCTTTGGCGGGGGATTCCATGCTCCGAGTGTCCCTGTAAACTGCAGGACGTCCTGATCGCTGATGACGGTGGCGTTGGGAGGCGCCTGTACGTTGGTAAGGCCGGTGAACACCAGATTGCTCAGCTGGCCGTTCTCCCACGTAAGGCCAAGCACATCCAGCGGTGGCAGATCCAAACGGTCAAAGTGCAGCGGGCTCAGCGGCGGGTTCTGGTTCTGGCAAAGCAGCTGCGGCAAAAACAACGAACTCGCCGACGAGTTCAGCGCGACTCGGATGCGATCGAACATGTAGCGGTCTACCGGATTGAGGGTCGATGAGGGGTGAATGGCGGCCAGCGTTCCATCGGCGGGGCCCAGCAATCCATCAATCGCCGTTGCCAGCTTGCTGCTCAGCTCGATCGAGAGCGGTTTCAGGTTCCCGGGCTGATTCAGTGCAGCATTGATGTTCTGGAAGATTCCATTGCTGCCGTCGGGGCTTTCAATCGCTTTGCGCGCCATCTTCTCCCAAACCCCGAGCAGGAACTGCGAAACCGACGCGTCAATGTCCAGCTTCTTCACGCTCAGCGATGGCCGCGTTTTCACATCCGGCCCGCGAAAAAGGAGGCTCTGGATGTTTACGGCGAGCTCTCGGCCACCATTGCCCGCAGTCTTCACCGTGATCGCGAATACCGTATCGATAAAGGCATTCTGCACCTCGATGTCCACGGTTCCGCCGCCGTCGATATCCGTATCCCCTGCGCCGGTCGGTTTGAGTGTGACTTTGTCGGCGACAACGAGTTTCTGTTCCAGGCGATAGCCGCCCGCCAGCGATAACGATGGGTACTTTACCCGTCCGGCCGTGCCATCCCAGTAGCCAACTTGCAGCGTGGCCGCAATCTTGTACCCATCCTCAACCGCAGTGAAGGCGGGATTCGGAGCTACAAAAATATTCTCGAGGCCGTCGATGACAATCTTCTCGCTGCCTCCCATGCTGAGCTTCGGATACGGCGTCGACGGATCGGCAATGGGGTACTGCGCGCTCAAATTTACCTTCTTCACCTTCTCCAGATAGGTCGCCCAGTTGTTCACAAATGCCGTGGTGACGGTGTTTCCTCCCTCACCGGTAATGGGGCCCAGAGCCCAGTTGTCTTCCTCAATCGGAAGCAGCTTTCCGCGGCTGTTGTCCCCATCCGTGTCTTCCAGCAAACGCGGCAGAAAGAACCGCGCGTTGGCCGGATCGATGGTGCGCTTGCGAATCGTATTGAAGACAAACGGCAGCATGTACGACATCGCGTTCTCCTCGCAGGAAAGGTTAGAAACCCCGGTTTACTGTAAACATGGCAATCTCTCGCAGCGCGTCCCGGTACGTGTTCTCCGGAAATGGATCGAGATAGGTCAGCGCGTCGATGGCCTGGTGTCTGGCGTCGGCATACGCGCGCGCCGTTGCGTCGGTGCGGTCAATCGCTTCCAGGCATTCCTTCAACCCGGCTGGGCTCAATGCTCCGCCGCGCATCAACCGGCTCAATAAATGATCCGCACCCAGGGACTCCATCGCGTAGATGATCGGCAGCGTGATTCGCCTTTGCGCCAGGTCCATTCCCCGCTGCTTGCCGGAATCGTGCTCGTCCTGCAGCAGGTCCATCAGATCGTCCACTACTTGAAACGCCCGTCCCACGCGCCGCCCGTAAAACCCGATCCGCCTCGCCTCGCCTGTTCTTCCCATCACCAGCGATACACCTGTTTCGCATGCCAGCCCGAACATGATGGCGGTCTTGCGCTCGATCACTTCGAAGTACCGCGCGCGCAAAGCCGCTGTGTCCAGCGTCGGATCCGTTTGCAGTTCATCCAGTTCGCCCGCGCAGATACGAAACGCCGTGTCCAGCACCAGCTTCACCAGTTCCATCTCGGTCTTGAACTCGATGGCCTCCACGAAGGTGCGGATGGCCTGCACAAACTGCATGTCGCCCAGCAGGATCGCCGCATTTGTCCCGCGCCGCGCATTCACTGAGGTCAATCCACGCCGCACCAGGGCATCGTCGATGATGTCGTCGTGGATCATCGTCGCTACGTGCAGCATCTCCAGCGATGTGGCCGCCATGACGACCTTTTCCGGCACCGGCTCTGCGCCGTGAATCATTCGCGCGGAGAGCAGCAGCATCGCGGGGCGGAGCTTTTTGCCACGCCGGTAAATCTCCAACTCCTCTTCCGCAAGGTACTTTTTCTGCGGTTTGAGCGCTTCGTCCAGCTTCTGCTCGAAGCGGACCATGTCGTCCGCCAGCAGGTCGTCGAAAATACGGTCCACCCGGTTTTCATCGCGCGCATCGGCCAGCCGAAGCCACTCCAGGCGCTGCTCATGGCTTTCCGTCGGCCCCAGTCGCATTAGTAACTTTCCTGCCGCCGCTCGATGGCTGCGCGCAGCCGGTCTGCGAGCCCGTTTTCAATGCGCTCGCATATCAGGCTGCGCAGGAATGCGATCTCCACCAGCCGTTCCCGCACCAGCCCGGCCAGTTCACCATCCCAGCGCGAATCGTCGAGGTCCAGTTCAAACGCCGGCAGCGTGGCGGTCGCGGACGCAAAGCGCAGGCAGCCTCCCTCCGCCGCGAACTCCATGCGCGCGGCAGCATTGCCGAAGGCCGCTTCGCACGCTCCGGTCCACAGTGTTTCGACCGACGCGCTCGCCTGTTCCGCGCGCTCCCTGGCCATGGCAAACAACTGCCGCCGCACCAGCCTGCGGTCGTCTTCATCGAGAACGCGCCAGTTGCGGCTCACCGCGACTGCGGCTGCCGCTCCGCCCGGCTGCGTTCCCTGTTGCAGCAGGTTGCTCAGTTCGTCCACTGAAGCCTCAGCGGGCTTTTGCCCGGTGTGGACCGACTGATACACCTCGATGCCGGTCATGGGATTGATACTGTCCTTCGTATTGCCGGTCTGGGTCACGCCATTGCCGAACGTCAACGCCGCCAGGCTGGCCTGGGTATATTTGCTGTTCGGGTCTGGTTTGGCATTCGGGTCAAACGGATCGAAGTTCGGATCGCAGGCCACTGTATTCACCGCGATCTGCAGCTGCTGGTTGAATGCGTTGTTGTTGTAAGTCACGTTGGTCTCGCCGAAGGTGGCCTGTTCCGGCGGCGGATTCACCGGAACAGCCTTGATCGCTGCCGGATCGAGCGCTCCGTGCGTGTGCTCAGCCATCTCTTTGGTCGCTCCACGCGCCGCCCACGCGGTCCGCGCCGCGGAACTGGTCACAAATACCGTGTTGTAAACCTCGTTGTGCTGGTTGTATTGGGCAAGCAGTTGCTGGCCGTTCGGGTCGTCCATCAGCCGTGTTCGCTGTTCGCGCGCCCGGTTCAGCATCGCTTCCTTCTGCCGGGGATCGAGCGGCGCCTCACTCGGCGCGCCCGCTGCGCCCACCGCATCTTCGTCTTCCAGGTCCATCATGCTTCCGCCGGTATCGAGCGTAATCAGCGGGGACGCCGTGGCGGTCACACAGTAACGCCCCGTCACCGCCAGCCGCTTCCAGCTCAGGCTCATCGCGGCGCGCTCGCCATCGGGCTGCGTGCCGGCGTCTTCGATCTCAAAATCTTCGACGCCGTGTACCGTGAAGTCCTCAAACTGAATACCGATGTTCCCGTGCGAAGCGGCATAGCCAGGCGGCAGCTGGACCCGCAAGGCCAGTGGAAAGTTCGGGGTATCGGGGAGCCGGATCACTTCGCCGGTCGTGAACTCCCGCGACAGCCGGTCCCTGACCGATGCAAAATCCGGAAACACGCTTTCCATGGAGAAATCCTTTCTGCGGTTCTTGCGACTAGGAGATGGTGACTTCGAGCGATTGCGTCAGCTGGTTGTTGCCAAAGGGCACCAGCGCTGCGCCCACTGCGGCTGCAAGCGACACGGTGACCGGTCCGCCCGGAATGGAGATCGTCTCCTTCATCTGCGAAACGGGCATCGAGAAACTCTTTGAAGCGTACGCACCTACGAGGTCCTGGATAATCAGCTTGCCGAAGATCACGCTGATCAGGTCAACGAACGCGGCCGCCGCAGCGGTCAGGACCGTTCCCGTCACCGATCCGGACCACGTCGGCGCCACAATAATCTGAATCGAATTTGGCAGCTTGTTGGACGGAACCGTCGCCGTAACATTCTGCGTCAGCGGCGTCCCCGCCGGCGCATCGGCCTTGAATGTCACGGGGACGGGCATCGGCCTCGGCTTGTACTGCAGGTCAAAGGTCGATATCACCTTGTCCCAGTTGCTCGGATCGGCGATGGCATCTACCGCGGTGGCAATCGGGCACAGGGCCGTCTTCGTAATCCCCACGCCGACGCCGCTCAATGCGCCATAGCAGGAGAACGTTCCGTCCGTGTCCAACCTCACCGTGTTGCCGTCAATCCGCGCCACCATCTTCAGGTCGGTGGCGGTAATCTTGCCGGACGCGGTCCACTCCGATGGCCCGCTGCTGTCCTCCTCGGTGTGCGTTCCATTTACCTCGTTGGCCAGCAGCTTGTTTACCGGGTTCAGAGTAGCCAGCGCAAACAGGCCGGGCGTGGGCCATTGGAATCCGCTCAGGTCCGTATTTCCGCCCCCGGTCAGCGTCGTGCCCAGGAGAATGCCCTGCGCAGTCACCGCAATCGTGATCGGCTGGAAGTTGAGCCCCCCGATGGTGGGCAGCTGTGGCAGCACGATCGCCGGAATCATGCCGTCGGAAAGTTTGAACAGTTCGGGAATCAGGATCAGGTTCACGATCGCTCTGTCCCACTCCGAAAAGCTGGATTCGTCGATCAGGATGGCAGTGATTTCGATGTTGACCTTGCCTGCCTGCGAGCCCACCGTTCCATATACGGCCACCGGTCCCTCGGCCGGCAGGGGCGGGGCATCGGCGATCGTCGCCGTACCCGCCAGGTCCGAGAACACCAGTTGAATGGTGTTTGGCGGCGGCGTCGGCTGGCTGGGATCGCGCCGCTGCGACGCCTGCCAGTTCACCTGGGTCGGCGGTGTCAGCACAAACGACGGCGCCGTCTTCACGTCATAGGTCACCATCACCGAGCCCAGGCCGTCCAGGTTCCGCGTGACCGAACCCCTGAAGAGCCCGTTTCTTACCTTCGGCAGCGCGTATAACTGCGCAACCAGCGAGTTCAGGCTTTTCAGCGTGGCGCCTGCCGCAACATCGTATTGACTCATTGGCTGAGACCCTCGGCTTTCGTCGTTCCGGCTGGGGTGGTCCAGAAAGTTTCGGTCCAGGCTCCGCCTTCCCGATAGCGACCCGGAAATTCCCGCAACGCATGCTCTGCGGGCCCATGCAGCGAATCGGCCACGAGCACGCGTTCGCCTTTCTCGCGGTACCCGTGGATGACGACGTAATGCGCGCCACCCTGGTGCCATCCGATACGGGGGCAGAACGGCCGCCCCAGGTTGATTTCAAACCGGACCCGGTCGAAGACGGGCTTGCCGGCGCTCCAGTGGCCGAAGCACCCCGCGGCTGTCAATGCGCGGTCCAACCGGAACTCCTTTCCGTCTTCGCTGCCTGACTCCTCGTCTCCCGCGTCATCTGCGCCCTCTGCGGCCATCACGCGCCGGGCAATCTCTGCCTGCGAGGCTTGCGTGGTTCCGTAATAGCGTCCCAATGACGCCGCAATCGCCGCCCAGCACCAGTTCCTGAACAGCTGCCGCTCCACGCCCATCTCCACAAACACGGCGCCGCCCGCCGCTCTCGGCGAACGAAATCCCGCACCCACTGTTGACGACGCGGCCAGTTCACTGTCAATCGTTAACCGCAATCTCCAGCCTCCGCGCGCCCGCCTGCCGCCCCAGGGTTCAGCGGGCAATCCTCAGTTCATCTTCAAATCGCCGGAGATCTTCAGCAGGCCGTTGAAATTGGACACACTCAGCCCGGCCGGGGTCAGAGTTCCGCTTACTCCCCGGATGTTGAATGAAACCGGCGGAATATTGGCCACTTCAAAGGATCGGCCATTCATCAAATTGCCGGCAAAAGCGCCCAGCGAAAGCGTTACCGCATTCGCCAGCGGTGTGGTCACCGCCGAAAGCGCCGACACCACAAAATTTCCGCTGAAGTTCGGCGTCGCGGTCACCGCGAGCGGAGGCACTCCACCGAGCGTCACCTTTACCGCCGTGTTCGCAATCGACAGGTTCAGGTCCACACCCACCGGGTTCGGCGAGTACTGGATGGAATAACTCACGCCAATGTCAGACATAGCTCGCTCCTGGTCCGGGTTGCGGTGCTTACCACTTAGTCGGGTTCCATGTGTCGGGGTCGATGATCCGCTTCCCGGCTTCCTCGAGGCCCCCGACGATGGCTCCGATCGGGGTGGTTATCCCTGCCGAAGCCGACATACTCAGCGTCACATTAGCGCGCAGCGCCAGCGGATTCGGCGTTGTAGAAACGGAAATTCCCTGGATCGTTCCATGTGCGCTGTACTCGGCGGAGAAGCCGCCCCCGCCTTCGCTTCCGCTCTGGTCGAACTGCTTTCCCTGCAGGTTGGTGCGCACCTGGTAGTCAACCGCCGACTGAACCAGCTGCCGGCTAAGCAAAACGAAAAACGGATCGGCGGGAATGGCCACGTTGGCCGTCGATGGCGTGCCATCCTGCACCAGGTTGAACGCCGTCAGAAGATAACCGTTCGTAATCCCCACTACCGGCGGCGTCATCGAAATGCCGGCGACGTTCACCTGTGGAATCGCGATTCCCGACAGCGCCTTCGTGAGCATGGCGAGAATCCGCGGAACCATCACATTGGAGATCATGTAGCGATCGAGGTCGGACGCCTGGCTGAGATTGACAATCACCGCCAGGGCGGCAATCGACATCGACCCTCCGGCCGCCGCGATCGTGCAGATGGCTTTTACCGGAACCGTCGTGTTCAACTTCTGCCCGCTGGCATCCAGCTGGATCGACAGGCTGCTCAGTCCCGCTATGAAGGTGCCCGACTGCGGCGGCGCCGGAGTGCCGCCTTCCTTGATCGCCGCAGTCCATTCCTCGGGCGTCGGCGCCCTCAGGGAGAGGCTCGGAGCCGCCTCGACCGACCATTTCACCTGGAAAGCAAGGCCCGAATAGTCCCCGGATTCGGAGCCTGAAAATAACGATTGCCGAAGCTGCGGCGAACCATACACCTGGCTCAGAATTCCATTCAGCCGAGCCTCATTGACACCGATGAGTAAGTCGTAAGTGCTCATGGTTCACGCGCCTCCTCTCGCATAATCCGCAATACGCGCTTGTGGTTCGCCAGTATGCCACGGCGCTTCAGCTATGGATTGGATATCGCTGCCGACGCAGCCGAACAAAGTGCTTGCCGTGGAGGCGAAGCGGTTCAGGCCGGTATGGCAACGAGAGCGATCAAGGCAGCGATCAATGCGTGTTCGATGAGCTCCTGACCGGATTCATCGCGCACAAGGTTGTTCCACAGCGATTTCGAGCGATTCATTGAACCATCCTTTTTGATCCGCCGCACAGGATGTCGTGGGAGGGGCCGTTGTTCTGCTCATCGCTGTGACGACTGTGCACAATTAGACCTAACACCAAAGTGGAACCATATACTTCTTTCGTGTTATTACGGCAGTAATACTGCAGGTTTCACGCAATGCGCGCGGTCGCAGACGTATAACGTGGGATATTTACGGTGCAAAGCATCTCCCGTCTTACGATTTCTGGCATTGCGGGAATGCAGTGATGCGGAGTTTGGCGGCTGCATACGGGATGAGTGTGAGGGTCTGCTCGGGTTCCGCGCTGCCGATCGGGCCTGGGGGAAGCGCATCTGCGGCGCCATCCTCCGCCCGCCACGTGTCCACGAGGCGCGCGTTTACGCTGAGGCGGACCGGGGCGCGGCTCCGTGTGAAGGGGCTTCGACTTAGCTCGGATTCGGCCACGGCAATGCTCTCCGCGACCGAATCCTCATGGACCTGCAAGGCATAATTCCAGCGGCTGGCAGGGAAGACCTGCCAGTCGGCAGTCATGCCGCGGTCGCGCAGCTTCACCCAGCTCTCGTCGATGTTGTAGGAGAAAACCAGCGGCCCACGCTCGACGGCGATCGAATCGTGGAACCATCGAGAGAGGCGCGGCCGCATCGGGAAGTCCAGGCGAACCTCGTCACCCGCCTGCCAGGTTCGATCGACCCGCGCAAACGAGCCGGCGACAGGAGCAGGCTGTGCGTCCCCGTTGACGCGAATTGCGGCGCCGGCGGCCCACGCGGGGATGCGCAGGCGCAGTGGAAAGCGTGCCGCGGCCGCGGGATGCACGCGCAGCCGTACGGTTCCCCGGAACGGATAATCGGTTTCCTCGACGATATGAACGGAAGTTTCGCCGATCATCGTGTGCACTTCGCACGGCGCATAGACGGCAGCAACCAGGCCGTCGTCCGCATCGCCATCCTGGGCGCCCGAACGCAGGAAAAGACTATTGGCGAACTTCGGCCATCCCTGGCTGAAGTTGGCGGTGCAGCACCCGAAATTGGGTTCAAGACCGTAGAGATTCGATTCCGGCCCATCCGTCGTCCACGGTTTGCGATGCAGGCTGCACTCCACCTGATTGGGTTCCTGATTGTACTGGTGCGCCCACATATCATCGGTGAATGCGCCGGGCAAAGCGTTAAAAGCCAGCTTTTCCAGCCGGTCCCCCAGCGCCGCCTCTCCGGTAATAGCGAGGGACTGCTCCAGCGAAAACATGAATTCGACGACCGTGCACAGCTCGGAGCCCTGGGATGGGTCGAGACCGGCAAGATGCTCGTCGCACGAGAACATGCCGTTGGGCAGCCCGTGATACCGATCGAGCTCCGCAATCATTTTGAATACCGCGGCGCGGTCGGCTGCGGAGCCGGAGACCAGCGACCAAACCGGACCTGTCTTCACGGCCTGTCCGTTGTTGACGCCATGCGTCGCCAGCGCCAGATCGCCCAGCGGCGCAGCCCCGTGAAGCTTGAGGAAAGCCATCGTGACCGGCTGCGTGTACCGGAAATCGGCGTACTGCGCGGCCCAGTCGTATCCCTGCCGATGGAGCTGGCTGGCTAAGTCGAGCAGATAGGCGGAGCCGGTTCTGTTATAAAGCCAGATAATGCTCAGGACTTCGTCCTGCCAGCGAAACTTACTCCAGTCGCGCAGCGGGCGAGCGGGCAGTTGAGCGAACTGGTAGCGGAAGTACCGATCCAACAGCGGAATGACCCGCGGATCGCCGGTCAGCTCCTGATACTGAGTTAGCGCCTTCAGCATCACGATGCGCGGCCACCAGTCGTCATTCGATGCAGGCCCGATCATCCCGCTCCCAGCCTGGTTTTCCAGCGTCCAGTCCATGAAGCGGTGCGCTTTTGCCTTCAAACCGGCATCGTCGAGCAGCCAGGCCAGGGGTACCAGGCCGTCAAGATAATAAGGGCCGCGCTCCCACGATTCGCCGGTCCCGCCCAGCCATCCGCTGTTAGGGCCCACATCGGCCCACGTTTCGTCGAGGTGTCCGCTCAGCCCGTCGGCCTGCGTGCGCAGTTGCTGTTCCAGCCATCCTTGCGGCTGGATTGCTCCCAGGGGAAGAAAATAAAACGCAGCCTGCGCCAGCGGCGCGCGATTCCGGATCAGAGGTTGCGTCGTGGATGGCAACGCTGCCCCCGGCAGGCGATCGGCGCGCGCCCGAGCCGAGAACGGCAACCATCTGCCCGGAAAAGCTGACCCCAGGCCCAGCAGGCTCATCCTGCCCAGAAACTCACGCCGGGTAGCAAAGTACGAACAAGAACGCAACAATAGAAACCTCTGCAGGCAGTCTTTTCGAGCATCCTAGTAAAACCGTCTTCGCCGCGCATGGTCCAAATGGTCTATGGCGCAGTCAGCTTGCTGCCGCCTGACAAAACAAGCCCGCCTGCACTCCAGGTAACGCCATGTTACGGTCAAGTCGTGAGAACCGGGGCCCGATAACTTCCGCCGGCTTCCCGCTGTCAGTGGTCCGCCTCGATGATCCCCCGGTGAATGGCCGACGTGGCGGCCTCCGTGCGATCGGAGACTTCCAGCTTCTCGATGATGCTGTTCACGTGGTTGCGCACCGTATTGCCGCTGATATCCAGGGCCGCGCCGATCTCTTTGTTCGTGAGGCCGCGCGCCAGCATGTGCAGGACTTCCAGCTCGCGCGCCGTCAGCTCGCTCCGCGTCATGCGTTCGGCCAGCCGCTCGGCCACGTGGCGCGGGAAATAGCGTTTTCCCGCGTGCACCGTCCAGATCGCATCCACCATGTCCGCCTGCAGAGCATCCTTGAGCAGGTAGCCCTGCGCGCCGGCCTGCACGGCCCGGTAAATGTCTTCGTCGGTCTCGTAGCTGGTGAGAATAATCGTGCGGATGTGGATATTCGCGCGGCTCAGAGCGTGCAGCGTGTCGACTCCGTTCATTCCCGGCATGCGCAGGTCGAGCAGCAGCAGATCGACGGCCCGCGACCGCAGCATCTCCACGGCTTCCTCTCCGCCCGACGCATAGCCTGCCACCACCATGCCGGACTGCGTGCCCAGCATGCTGGTCAGTCCGGCAACAACGACGGGATGATCATCCACGATAAAGATGCGAATTGGCTGCTCTCGCTGGTCGTGCATTGAATCCATGCTCCATGGCGTGTTTCCACATAATCCGCGGCCAGGACCTGAGCGTTGCGCGCGGAGGCAGGGGAACCTCCACGCGCACCACGGTACCACCGGTGGACCTGCTGTCGATGCGAAGAGACCCCGACACACTCTGCGCCCGCCGGCGCATTCCGCGAATGCCGAATCCGGAGAGCGGGCTGCCCGGTACGAAGCCTGCTCCGTCGTCTTCGACCTGCAGGCAAACTGAGTTCGAAGACCAGGCAAGACCGATGGTCAGCCGGGAAGGATTCGCATGGCGGACGGCATTCGCAATGGCTTCCTGCCCGATGCGAAACAAAGTGTCGGTGACACGCAGCGAGATGGGCCTCTGTTCGCCCTTCTTCTCCGCGATCACCTGTACGGCCGTGCCGCGCAGCATGCGTCGTGCGCACTCTTCCAGCGCGCCCGCAATGTCCTCCGACTCCAGCGGTTCGGTGCGGAGAGTTGCGATGCTGCGCCGGGCCTCCTCATGACTATGCCGGACCAGCTCGCGCGCGAGCTCCAGCTGCTGGTGCAGCCCGGGCATGCCCTCGGGCAGGCCGTTGCGGATGGCCTGCAGCTGGAACCCGATGCCGGCAAAGCTCTGCGCGAGTGTGTCGTGCATCTCGTGAGCCAGCCGGCCGCGCTCTTCGAGAATCGCCCGCAGGCGCCAGTTTTCCACGCGGTGGTAAAGAACCACCGAGGCCAGGGCGAGCAACACCGCGGCAACGATCAGCGCAACGACGTGTCCGGTGCTCCACCACGGCGGACCGGCGATGACATCCAGATCTTCGTTGGAACGCAGAAGCAGCACGAAAGGCGTGAGGTTATGCGTCAGTGTCGAATCGACCACGCAGATGCCGCGCAGCCGCAGCGTGCTGCCCACTTTCAGCCGGGAGAAGAGCGCATCGCTGCGGCCGGGGTTCAGCACGGCTCGGAAAGACTGCGGCCCGGCGTCGAGGTCCAGGATAAGACTGTTGTTCGGTCCGCGCTCCCGGCCAGCCAATGTTCCGCGCAGCTCGACGAATGTGGCGTCGTAGCGGCCGGTCGACGCCTGGGACGCTGTGACGGAGAGAGGCGGCATGGGCGTGCGCGCCCACAGCACCTGCACCCGCGCCGGATGCATCTGCGAGCTGAAGTTTCCCGGGAATACCTGGCCGGTGACCTCGACCTCGTCGCCCACCTTGAGAGGAGGACCGGTGTACTCCGGAAGGTAAAGACCGCCGCTGGAATCCTGGATGTACAGGCGCGGCGCAGTGAGCACCACAACGCCCCGCACCGCCGCCGTGGCAGGCGCGGCAAAGGAGCTGAGGCGCAGGCTGCCGATGCTCTGCGTGCTCACCCGCGCAATACTTTGCTCCTGTTTCGTCTCCTGCTCCTCTTCCAGAAGATGCCGCACCTCGAGGGGATCGGGTGCGCTCGCCGCCGCATTCGTCGCCGGAGACGCGCGGCTCTTGCCCAGCTGCAGCATGGCCAGCAAATCTGCGTGCGTGGCGGGGCGGATGACCACGTTGCGCCAGATGCCGCCCGAGGAATACGAGCGCAGGCCGATGCGTCCCATGGGAATGCACTGTGTATCCGTAATGCCGAACGCCGTCTGGGCGGGCGCGTTTTCGGTGCTGACCGAGGCCGCGATCTGGCACCCCACCGCCATCAGCTTCAGGTGATACCAGCGGAACGGCCGGATGCCACCGGGGACGGGGCTCTGCCGCGGGACCTCCATCCATCCGTGATCGGCGCGGCCCAGCACCAGGGAGTTATCGATCGTGCGCACGCCGGCATAATAGCCGCTGTAGGCGTTCACGCCTTCCTCTTCGTGTCCCGACCGGATAATGACGCCCGCATCGCCGCTGATGCCCAGCAGATAGACGTCGGCCTCAATGGAGTAATTGCGCCAGTACGGGGATCCGGTGAGAAGCTTCGCGCCGCGCTCGTCAGAGTCGTTGCGCATCATGCCGTTCACGAGCTCCCACGTGCCGCCGAAGGCCTTCCACTCGTCGGCCTTGCCGGCGGCAAATGCGTCCCGGTACGGCAGTCCCCGGTTCGGATTGTGCAGCCAGGCGAGAGATCCCACGACACCGCCGGCGATCAGCACGCACAGCAGCGATCCCATCGCGATGCGCCGCAGCAAGTGAGCCGTCTTCATTGGATCGGGCTCCATGGCGAATGGCCCAGCGTCCAGTCCTGCGACCACATATGATGGACCGCCGGCGAATCCACATTCTCGCGCGTGATCACCCGCGGTTCGATCTTCGTCTGCGTGGCCACGGAGCGTCCGCCGAGTTTGGCAACAATCAGCGCCACCGCCTGCTCGCCCATGGCCCTTGTGTCTTCCTGGATGATGCAGTTCAGGCCAGGATTGCGGTCGAACAGCGGGGGGCTCGCAACATCGAACCCAATCACTCCGATCCTGTGTCCGTTCGGGACAGAATCCAGAGCGGAGAGCGTTCCGTCCACGGTGGTTGCCATCAGAGCGACGATCGCATCGAGGTCCGGGTGGCTGTTGATCGTGTCCTGCGCGGCCTGCTGCTCGTGCGGAAAGTTGAACGACCCCATCCGCTTCTCCACAATGCGAATGCCCGGATAGTCCTGCGCAAGAACCTGTTCGAAGACGCGCGTCCGGGTCATGATGCCGGTCAAATCCGGGTCGATGCCCAGCAGCGCCACCGTCCCGGTCCCGCGCAGCATCTCGCCCACCCGCTGCGCCGCCAGCCGTCCGCCCGCCTCGTCGTCGTTGAGAATGTAGAAAAGATTGCCGCCCGGCGGCATCGCCAGAGGCGACCCGATCACCACCGTCGGGATGCTGCGCGATATCGCACGGCGCACCGGAGTCATCAGCGCCAGCGCCTGGTCCGGCGCCAGCACCAGCCCCTGATATCCCTGAGCCACAATGCGGTCCACCAGGGCGATTTGCGCTTCCACATCGTCCTCGCGGGTAGGCGCGTTCCAGTAGATAAACGCTCCGTAGCGGTGCGCGGCCTCTTCGGCCCCCACATGCGCTGCTTCCCAGATCATGTTTCCTTCTGTCTGCGGGATGACTGCGATTCTGTCGGGCCGCTTCGGGCCACAGCCGAGTACGAGAAAACTCGCGAGGCATGCCAGCCACGCTGCCGCTCCGCCCAGCCTGATCCGGGTGCGATCGTCGCCGGTGGGATCGGGATTGTTCATCTCCGGGCAGGTTGGAGTCTACGCTGGACCCTTCTCGCGCTTCAAGTGCGTTCGCGGCTCCTGGTGCAAATGGACTATAGGAAATTGGTCTGAATGGCTCATGCGAGCCTCATCCCGCGTGAGTAGTCTCGCCCTGATCCAGGAAATGACTGTAAACGGTTGCAGGCATCAGGAAAGAGATTGTTCAGAGAGGCCAGGATCATGAAGAAAATCGCAGGAATGTTCTTCAAAGCTCTGGTGCTGCTGCTGGTGACAGCGGCCACTTGCCACGCGCAGTTCAATGCCAGCGTGCAGGGAAGCGTGCAGGATCCCAAAGGCGCTGTGATTGGCGGCGCAGCGATCACCCTCGTGAATGTCGATACCGGCGTTACCCAGAAAACCGTCAGCGACTCCTCCGGTGTCTATCACTTTGGCAGTCTCGCGCCCGGCAATTACACGGTCTCCGCAGCCGCACCGGGATTCTCGACGGTCACGGTCGCGGTGACCGTCACCACCGATCAGGTCCGCGACGTGCCCCTGTCTTTGTCGGTGGGACAAGTCTCATCGACGGTGACCGTGACCACGCAGGCTCCTCTGCTGGACACCTCCGATAGCCGCTTTGAGGAGACGCTGAGCACGACTGCTCTCGAAGACCTGCCTTCGCCCGGGCGAAACCCCACCTCCGAGATATTTGTCACGCCTGGGGTCACCGGCATTGGAATCGCCGGCCAGGGAACGGGAGGGATGCTGAACTTCAATCCTGAGAATTACGTGGAAGTCAGCGCGAATGGCCAGGGCCAGAACGGCAATCAGTACATCGTGGACGGCATGGATGTGACCAGCACCATTCGTCCCGGCGTCATCAACCTGACGCCCAACGTCGACGTCGTGCAGGAAGTCAGCGTCCAGACCAACACCTATACGGTCGATTACGGCCGGGCTGGGTCCATCCAGACGGTGATGACCACCAAGTCGGGGACCAACGAATTTCACGGCCTGGCCAGCGATTACTACACCTATCAGGGCTTCACGGCCCGCGGCGAATTCGGCGTGCCCCAGCCCACCCCGCTGAATCCCTATCACAGCGACAATCTGTCCTTTGCTGTCGGCGGCCCCGTCATTCCGCACAAGCAGTTTTTCTTCTTCGTGGGTTATGAGCCGTATCTTTCCATGTCGTCCAACGGCACCTCTCTGGTCGGCTTCGAGGATCCGGCGTTTGTTACTTTTGCCACGACGGCCGAGCCCTCCAGCCCTGAAGTGCAGCTCATGACCAAGTATCCGGTGGCCCACGTCGTGAACTCCCACCTGTCCTCGACAGCCGGCCAGCTGTGGGGCAACACGCTGTCCACACCATCCGAACAGCAGGCCTGCGCGAGTGGCACGGGCAATGTGACTGCCTACGACGGCGTTTCCATCCCCTGTTCGACCCCGGTTTTCGACTCGGGCAACTTTAATTCGTCCAGCTACGAAAACGCCAAGCAGTACAACATCCGCATCGACAAGTACTGGAAGAACGACCGCGCCTACGGACAGTTCTTCCGCGACACCATTGACGAAGGCGGTCCCTCGCTGCGTCCGGCCTTTGCCACCGTCAGCAACTACTACACCTTTTCGCTGCAGGGCAACGAGACGCACACCTTCTCGCCATCAACGCTGAACGAAGCGCTGTTCGGCTACAACCGCATCGAAGGCATATCACCCAAATCCGGCCTTTTCGACGTGCCCATCGTAGGCGTCAATCAGCTTGGAACCGGCTGGGGCGACGGCTTTGCCGAAGGCGACTACATCCAGCACAGCTATCACTGGCGCGATGTGCTCACCCATGTGGTGGGCACGCACAGCATCAAAGCGGGCTTTGAAGCGTGGCGCAGCAACGACATCGCCCTCTTCGCCGGCGCCTACGACCAGCCGAATCTGTACTACAACAACATGATCGATTTCATCGCGAACAATCCGTACAGCGAATCCGGCGTTTCCTACAACCCGGTCACCGGCGCCTACGACCCGGCTAACTACGGCTACAAAGAAACAACGTTTGGCGGCTTCGCGGAAGATACCTGGAAAGCCAGCCGCAAGGTAACTGTCAATTATGGCCTCCGCTACGACAACTTCGGCAACCCCTACGTGGCGCTGGCGGGAACCGTGCTTGCGAACTTCCATCTGGGAACCGGGTCCACATTTGCGCAGCAAGTGGCCAACGGCATCATGACGCAGCAGGCCCACGTATTCAACGGCGACATCAACTGGGTCTTCAGCCCGCGTGCCGGCATAGCGTGGGATCCAGTCGGCAACGGGAAATGGGTCGTCCGCGGCGGCATTGGCCTGTTCCATAACGAATACACGCTGGGCAACGCCGAAAACGGCCTCAAGGGCAATCCACCCGGCTATGTGGAACCGACTTTTTACAACAACGGATCGACAGCAGCCCCGATTTTCAGCTATGGCACGCAAAATACGGTGCCCTTTGGATTCACCGTGCCTGCCTTTGTCGGCGCGCCTCTTGACGCCAAAGGCGGTATTGCCGGTTCGCAGATCAGCGTAGGCGGGACCGCTGTCAACATGTCGCCCCAGCCCACGGTTACCTGGTCGGCGGGCCTTGAGCGGCAGCTGGGCGCTAACCTGGTGGGCAGCCTCGGGTACTCTCAGAGTCACTCCTGGGACCTCGTCCTCGGCGGCGAGAATCCCGGCAACACCAGCTACGGCGTAGACGTGAACATTTTTCCCGGCGACCTGATTCAGCATCCGGCCTTCAATTCGAATGGCGACTGGACCGGAGACGGCATCCAGACCCGGCTCAACACCAGCTTCGGCTCCATCGGCTATGCCTTCAACGGCGCTCGCAGCAATTACGTGGCTTTCATCGCTGCAGTGAAGGGGCGTTTCGCGCGGCGCGGCTTCCTGACCGCGTCTTACACCCGCTCCTCCGCGAAAGACGACTGGGGGAACTACCCTGAAGGATATGTGGCCTCCGGCGGAACTTCCTTCGACGTCAACCAGTACTACAGCCCGTCCGCTCTCAACACTCCCAATCGCTTCTCTCTGGGATGGAGCTACGATATCCCCGGCTACAGCGAGGGCAACGGATTCGTCCGCAGGCTGACGACCGGCTTCAACCTGGGTTCGACCACAATCCTGCAGTCGGGAAATCCATTCTTCGTGGCCAACTATAACCCGCTGGCCCTGGTGGACACGACCGGCGTAACCGTCACGCAGGCGAACTATCAAAGCGAGCTGGCTGCAGGAAACTTTGCCTTTGCTCCGAACAGCGGTAACTACTCCGCCGACGGCGATAACTTCAATTTGCCGGACGCCGTGAGTTACGCGCAGAAGAAGAGCCGCAAAGCATACCAATATACGGGCGTGGTCGACTCCGGCGTGGTTACCCACGCGGAGTTTGCGCAGCCCGCGTTCAAGGCGGGAGGGACCGAAGGGAACGAAAAAGTCAATCAGTTCAGCAATCCGGGTTATGCGGACACCGATCTGACCATCAAGAAGACTACGGCGATCAACGAACGGCTGAGCTTTCAGTTACGGCTCGACATTTTCAATTTGTTCAACCGTGTCAACCTGAACGGCGTCGATTCGAATTACGGAGATACCAGCGCCTATTTCGGCACCACCACCGGCAATCTGCCGCCACGCAACATGGTTGTCGGCGCGCGATTCGACTTCTAGATCGGGAACGACAGCGCGCGGTGCGACAAAGCCGGGCACGAGCGCAAGTCGATGAAGCGACGCGGCAGTCCCTGGCTTTTGCATCGCTGACATGGCGGAGACGGCGAGACGCCCCGTGCAGCGCTTGTTTTATTCTGTCGGAACGGAGAAGGTACAGAAGTTGTCATAGATGTTCGGGGGGCTCGAAGCCGGCTTCTGGCGATGGCAGCGGAATGGTGATGGGATTGGGCATGGAGGAAGCACCGGCAGGGCGGGACCACCGGTTTTCGATGCCGATCTGTGTGGCTCGGCCGGTTGCTGTGTTCCTTCTCGGGTTGCTCTTCGTCCTGGTGCCGAACGCCCGCTGTCAGGCCGCGCAGGATCCGGTCGGTCCCATCGTGATCGCCTTGCGAAGTCACGACTTCGCGGATGCGCTGATTCTCAGTCAGTCGGCTCTGGCTGCGCACCCGAAAGACTACCGCATCTGGACTCTGCGCGGCATGGCTGCCGCGGGCGTGGGCCGTCTGCCGGCGGCGCTGGCGGCGTATCGGCATGCCCTGCAGTTGCAGCCGGCCTATTTGCCCGCGCTGGAAGGGGCTGCGCAGACGCAAATGCAGCTCGGCCAGGATGCGCGGCCGCTCCTCGTAAAAATCCTGGCGCAGCGTCCGGATGATCCCGCCACGCTCGCTCTTCTCGGCATGCTCGACTACCGTAAGAATGACTGCGCCGCGGCCCTCGAGAACTTCCGCAAGGCAGCCAGCGCGGTCGAGCATCTGCCTGAGGCGCTCAGCGATGAGGGCATCTGTCTCTCTGCCCTGGAAAGAAACGATGGCGCCGTGGCCGCGTTCGGCGATGCGCTGGCCCTCGATCCATCAAATCAGGCAGCCCGGTATAACCTGGCCCTCGCGCAATTCAGCGCGCATCGCCTCGAGGACGCTCTGGCGACGCTGCAGCCTCTTGCCGCCGCGACGCCTGCCCGTCCGGACGTGCTGGCGCTGGCCGCCGAAATCTGCGAGGCGAAAGGCGACACCGCCCAGGCAGTCACCCTTCTGCGCAGCGCTCTGCTCGCGAATCCCAGGGACGTCGACGTCTATCTGCAGTTCGCCACGCTCTCGTTCGATCACGCCTCTCCGCAGGTGGGCATCGACGTTCTGAACGCGGGCATCGGCCAGCTGCCGAGGGAGCCGAGGTTGTACCTGGTGCGCGGCATCCTGCTCGCCCAGATGGGCGAATTCAGCCGCGCCGGCGACGACTTCGATGCTGCCAGCCGCCTCGACCCGCAGTTGCAGTTCCTCGGAGTTGCGCAGGGACTGGTACAGTCGCAGGAACACAAACCCGAAGAGGCGCTGGAGCACTTCCGCGCCGCGGTAAAGGCCCACCCCACGGAAGCTTATGCGTACTACTTGCTGGCTGAGGCGCTGGCCGCCGAGGGAAAACCGGAAGGCAGTCCGGAATACAGCGAAGAGATCGAGGCAGCCAGGATGGCCGTGCGGCTGGATCCTGGATTGGTTGCTGCGCGCGATCTGCTCAGCACCGCATATTACGCTAACGGACACATGAACGAAGCGATCCAGCAGAGCCGCGCTGCCCTGGCTGCAAATCCAGACGACGAGCCGGCTCTGTATCACCTGATGTTGGCCCTGCGCAAAACCGGGCGCAACGAAGAAGCTCGCGCTCTCGTGGAGCAGATGGTGAAGCTGCGCACCAGTTCCAAAGTGAATGATGCACCTGCCCGTCACTATCACCTGTACGAACAGAGCGCGCCAGGCGTTGCGAGTCAGTCGCCCACCGGCGCTCAGTGACATAGGTTCTCAGTTATCGGTATAGCCGGGATATAAGTTGTTAGAACATTGATAACTGGCAGCCGTCGCGGGGTAGCTATGACGACCAGACCAGAAAGTAGAATCCGGAATGTCATGCTGCGGTGCGACCGCCGCCGCTTTCTGCAGGGCCTCTCTGCCGCCGGAGCGGCGGAATTCCTCAGGCTGACTCCCCTTGCAAAAGCGCTGACGGGAGCGCAGCCGAGCAGCTCCGGCTATCAGCCGGCACGCATCCAGAACGAATACAGCCTGTTTCTGCCCGGCGAACGGGAGGCGCTGGCCAGTCCTCCGCTGGTGGCGGAATTCTCCCAGAGCGGCGTTCAACTCATCGGAAAAGGCGCGCCGGGTCCGATCCATCCTGGAGAGTCGGCGGACGGATGGAAACTGCTGTCCGTCTCCGGCTTCAACGGCGCCGCAACGGCCGTCTTTGAAAAGCACGTAACCCACCGCGGCGCTGTTGCCTTTGTTACACAGGAACGCGGTGTGATCGGCTGCATTCCCAAGATGGTGGGAAGGCTCTCCAGTATCCGTCCGCGGCAAATCGCTGCGCCCGTTGGCGTCCGTCTTGAGAGAGTACAGCATTACAAGGCCGGACCCGACGTCTCGGGAAACTACATCCTGCGCTCCGGCGAAGACCCCTGCTACGAAAACGTGGCCGCTCTCGGTGCGGAGTATATCGGCTGGACGCTGGCGGGCAACGAAGAAGCCGGCCCTCTGAAATCGGTTTTTCTCGATGCTGCCGGCATCAGCCGCGAGTGGAACGCGAAGGACGAGTTTTCGTGGGATCCGGATGTCAACGGCGCTCTCTTCGATCCGACGGACCTGCTTCCCGGCGGCAGTCCGGAAGTCTACGCCTATGTGCCCGGCTACAGTAAACGCACCTTGCTGGGAGGCTATCTTCCTGTCGCCGATGTCGGTGTCTGGAACCCGCACTACCGCGCCGGATACGAATGCATCGTGCTGGTCACCCCGGGAGAAGACGGCAGGGTGCTGGGGCGCGTCCGCTGTACGGCAGCGTCGGATGACGACGGCTCCGCCGGTGAAGAAGAGCACGATCGCTACTTCAACACGTCACCCGGCGAGTTTTACGCCGCACTCGCCGGCATCTGGAATCGCTGGCGCGACTTTTACGAGACCTCGATGCCGGTCGAGATTCCGGATCCGTGGCTGCTCGACGCCGCCCGCGCGGGCATAACTCTCTCCCGTGCCAGTTATCGCGGACTGAAGCCGACTTATCAGATTGGAGAGGGAGGGTACACGAAGATACCCGAGCGGAGCCATGCTCTTTTTCCCGTCGCACACTATGAGTTTGTGTGGGCGCAGCAACTGTGGAACCTCACCGCGGAAGTCGATCCTTACTTCCAGTACTACCTCGATCATTACATCCTTCCCGACGGCAATTTCCTTTACAACACGCAGGACCAGGTGGAGGCGCCACTGAATGCCGGCATCTTCCTGGCGAACTCGTCCCGGGCTTACGACTACACCGGCGACGTTGCAGCTTTTACCGCCCGGCTGCCGATTCTGGAGCGCATGCTGGGCTATGTGCTCGGCCGCTACGAATACAGCAAGCAGCAATTCCCGCCGGATAACCCACGCCACGGTCTCATCTGGGGATCGCCGGAAGCGGACCTCGGCGACCCGCAGAACGACTTTCCCGAGTCGCATCCTTATTACTTTCAAAATGCCGTCTGGACGTGGCGAGGCCTCGCCGAGCATGCGCGCTGTCTTCATCGCATTGCCCGCGAGCACAGCCGCGCCGACTGCCAGGCGCTTGGCGACCGATATGCCGCCGTCGCCGAGGAAATGCGCGGCCTCATCCGGAGCTCGCTGCAAACCACTCTGGCAAACTGCTCGCCCCAGATGCGCTCGGCGGGCATAACCCCCTTCACCCCCGACGATACAGATCACGATCCGCATGAGCTCGAAAGCTACGAGAATCACCGCTTCATGATGGACTGGTTCACGGCGGACTGGGGCGACCAGGCGCTCGACCTGGGGCACCTGCGCCATCGCGAAATAGCAGGTATGCAGATCGTCGGCCTGAACACCGACGGCGCCATGCAGCGAACCTCGAACTTCATGTCCCACGGCACCCTGGCGGTGCGTGTCCGGCAGGACGACTACCGTCCGTTTCTGCTCACGCTCTATGCGCTCACCTGTTATGCGGCCGACTCGGGCAACCGTTATTCGCCGGAGGATGCGTGGCTTCCCGGAGGCATGCCGGGTGAGGGCAGCCGTTATGGCTGGTCCGCTGTGGTCAACAGCGTTTTGCAGCCCACCATGGGTCTGCGCTGGCTCCTTTGCTATGAGGAAGGGAATCGCGACGCTTGCCACCTGCAGAAGGCCGCGCCGAAGCATTGGTTCGCACCGGGCGAAAAAATTCGCGTGGGCCGATGCCCGACGCGCTTCGGCCGCCTGAGCTGGTCGACGGTGGCTCAGGAGAACCGGAGCTGGGCGATCCAGATCGATTTTGACGAGCCCTTCACGGCAGATCTTTTCATACACGTCCATCCGCCCGACGGCCGGCCCCTGCAGCAGGTTTCGGCAGGCACCTTGTCCGGCAGCTCGATCCATTTCACCGCGGACGAACTGCGGACCACGCAGCATCTGGCCATCCATGCCAGCTAGTCTCCGGGAATTTCGTACAGCCTGGGAAAAGTGGTGGCGCCTGTCCGAAGAAAGACATGGCAGAGCTGTGGCGGCGGATGGTAGTCGGCAGGCGAAGAGAGATCATTCCACGCGGGGATGTTCAGGAGGTCGCCGCCCATGCCGAGTTGAGCCTGCATCAGGGAATTGCCGACGAGCACGCCGCTCTGAAACAGAGCCGTGCTGACCATGCTGTTGTTAGCCATGTATTCGGCGAAGTATTCGGGAACGATTACGTCGGAGAGCTGTACGACTGCCATGACTGTGCCTCGAATGGGATGGAATTTTCACATCTCAGAGGCTTGCCGACTGGCAGGCTCCGCTCGCCGACCGGCGAGGGTGCTACATGATGCGGGAGCGCGACTGCGCTTTAGAGACAATGGGGCATCACACGGCGAGCGTCAAGGGTTTTTCGCGAGAAAGACGCGAACGGAAAATCGCGGATGAAGCCGCCCCTCTACCTGAAGAATTCGTCGTCTTTCTTTGCTTCGTCATGCGCTCGTTTGGTTTCATCGTCGATGAACACCTGATCTTCGTTGAACCATTCGGATTGACCGTTGCTGAATTGCACCCTGTAGAAGGCTTTGCCTGATTTGCTACCACCTGTGCCAACAATCTCTCCAACCTCAGCAGGATGAGCCGTGCTGGTAGTCAACACTTGCCCGCGAATGGCGAAATATGGTCCTCGCAGCGGCAGCAATCTGTTGGTTGAAACACTCTCGGTGCGGCCAGTAAACGAGCCATCGTCATACTTCCCTACCGGGATATACCCGTTGGCTACTTCGCCCATGATCTTGACTGTGATTTCCTCGCCATTCGGTAGGCGGATATTTGCGAAGTCTCCGGGCTTGAATGATGGCATAAGTAGCTCCCCTGTTTATGTATTGTCATGCTATGGCATGGTTGATTGTGAAAAGGCGGTTTTAAAGTCTGCTGTAGTAACGAACTTGATTCGTGGTAGACTTCGCGATTATGGCAAGTCCTCTTCTGTGGCTCGAAGCATTAGCGGGCCTCAAAGCGCTCTACGACTTAACGGAAGGTGCAGTTGACTACGCCGCCAGCCTGCAACGGCATCGCCAAGAACCCGACACGATAAGGGAAGCGAGCCGTGCCAGCGTCGCGTTTTCAACCTATTCGGATGAAGAGATTGAGGCAACTATTCGGCGCATCAATGGATGTCGTGATCGATTCATCGCGCAAGGTGGGGGCGCGGACCGTGCTCGCTGCCTTTGCAGCATCTTCAACGAAATCAAAGCCGGGAATGGCGGAACGTTACCCCTGATCGATGATTGGGCGCGGATGTATGCTCAATTGAACTGTGGCTAAGACTCGCGCCTGCCCATCATGAAGCAGGTAGCCGGGTTCGACGTGATGCATTTGCTCGCTCTGATAGCCGGTCGCTGATAGACTTCCAATTGTTTTTATACGGTTCCAAGTTTTTGATTGTTTCGTGATAACGCGCGCACGGCCATCCTTCCGGGCCTGCGGCAAAGTATTTGGCTATCACCTTTGATGGGACGATAAACACGTCAGGTAATTCTTCAAAGTTATTCAGATCGACCAGTGCGAAAAACAGCGATGGATCATTGAGACGAGCCGACTTCCAACCAATCTCCCACTCGTACCGATGTGGCTTTCGATCATCGCCACGTCCACGCCAGCGCATTCCCCACATTGTCGTCTTCACCTGCAAACAAATAGACGCGGAGCCGCCCATGCTGCTTACCAAAATATCGACGCTCGGAACATTGCCAAACGTTGCTGCACATTGAAGCTCCATCGCATTCAGGCGCGATGCGACGAAATACACGCCTGCGGAACCTACCAAAGACGTTTGCATGTGCCAAAATCCTATGCATCTTGACGCTGAAGCGCAATAATGCGGCAATACCAAACGTTATTGGGGCATGACCGAATTTTCTTATGTGACCCGGATTGCCGATGACGCCCCCCGCGCCGAATAGAGCCTGAATACCGGGGTATGGGGGGTCGCATGGCGCATCATGCTTTGGCTCTCGGATCGCGCTCTAAATTGCTCAACAAAGCAGCGCGTCGCAGATCGCTTATTCGACATGTAATTCGACATGCCCTAGATCAGGCATTGCGAAATCGCTCTAAGTTGTTGAAAGATTGGTAGCGCCATCGGGGATCGAACCCGAACTCTCCGCCTTGAGAGGGCGGCGTGTTAACCAGTTACACCATGGCGCCGTGTGGTGGGGGCCGGTCCGGAGGGGCTGGCCTTTTTCAATATAACAGGTGCTTGCCGCACGGGCGGACCCTGCTTCGCGGGAGTCGGCGACCGCAGCGCGTTGCATAGACTGGTGGGATGAGGATCTGGATTGCCGCGGTGGGGGCGCGTCCGCGGGAGGGGTTTGAGGGGCTGGCGCGGATGTATCTGGAGCGAATTGCCCTGCTGCTGCCCGGCGGCGGAAAAGCGGGCGTGGAGGCTCCGATGTTTCGCTCGGAGGAGGCGCTGTGGGAGGCGGTAGAGCGCGAGCGGGCGCGGACGGCTCCGCTGGTGGTGCGGCTGGATGAGCGGGGCAAGGCGATGGGGTCCGAGGCGTTCGCAGCGTGGCTGGGACGCGAGCGGGATGCCGGGCGGCAGCTGGTGATCTTTGCGGTGGGTCCCGCGGATGGCTGGGCGCAGAGCACAGAGCACAGAGCTCCGAGCTCAGGAAAAGCGGGGCGGAGCGGGGACGCCGTGCTGCTGTCACTGGGGCCGATGACGATGGCGCATGAGCTGGCGCGGGTAGTCATCTGCGAGCAGGTATATCGGGCGCTGACAATTATGAAGGGGCATCCGTATCACAGAAGCGGCTGAGGGGCGGCCAGCTAAACTCCGGTCAGCGAATACGTTGGGGAGGGGACGTGGCAGAGGCAAGAAAGGGACTGATCCTGATCAATACGGGCGCGGGCAAGGGCAAGACGACCGCGGCCATGGGAACGGCGCTGCGCGCGGTGGGCAATGGCATGCGCGTGCTGATGCTGCAGTTTCTCAAGGGGTCGTGGCATTACGGGGAGCTGGACGCAACGAAGGCGTTCGGCGAGAACTTCGTGCTGCGCCAGATGGGGCGAGGGTTCGTGAAGATTGGCGGGGCGGAGACCGATCCGGAGGACATTCGGCTGGTGGAAGCGGCGTGGGAAGAGGCGCGGCAGGCGATTCTGTCGGGCGAGTGGGACATGGTGGTGCTGGATGAGATCAACTATGCCATCAGCTACGGGATGCTCGATCCGGCGAAGGTGGTGGAGACGCTCAGGGAGCGGCCAGAGATGGTGCATGTGATTCTGACGGGCAGGAACGCACACCCCTCGCTCATCGAGATTGCCGATACGGTGACGGAGATGAAGCAGGTGAAGCACGCCTATGAAAAGGGCGTGCTGGCGCAGCGGGGAATCGAGTACTGAGCGGTTAAGCTGAGGTCGCCGCGGCCGGTTTGATGCTGAGCGCCTCAGCCAGAATCAGCGCGGTTCCGGCTAACAGCAGGGTGTCGGCAATGTAGTTGATGGTGTCGACCAGCTCTGCGGCGCCATGAGACGGCCCCAGCATGGGAAGATAGATCACCACGACCACGACCGTTACCACAAAGCCCAGCCAGGCTGCCGCCGCGCGCGCCCATCGATTCACCAGCAGCAGCGTGCCGGTGACCAGCAGCACCGCTCCCATTGCATAGTCCAGGACCTGCGGCGCCGGGACCCACGCCGGCATCAGCCGTTCCAGCGGCACCGCCGGCACGTGCAGCGGATGCAGGAAGTGTTCGACAGCAAAGAAAAGGGCTGTCATGGCGAAGACGACGCGGGACGGCGTGACCAGCTTCGCTCAGCCGCGCGTCTGCGCTGCAACGCTGCCGGCCAGCGCCAGCAATCCGGCACCAAATGCGGCGTCGCGCAGCAACACCGCCCAGGCGAATCGATCCTGCTGGTGCGCCAGCACGTTCGGCACGTCCAGCATCGCCACAAACAACAGCAGCATCATGCCCGCCAGCAAACCGGACCAGCGCACCGCGCGATTGAAGATCAGGCTGCACGCTGTGGCAAGCAGCGCGACGCCGACGAGGTACGCCCAGAACAGGTGCCACGGCATGTACGCGGGGACCATCTGCGAAAGCTCTCGGGCCGCTGCGAGGTGCAGTCCGCCGAAGGTTGCCAGCGGAGCCGCCACAAAGATCCGCCCCAGGGCAATGGCCCGCTCCAATACTGGCCCGCGTGTTAATTCCCGACGGCGTGCCGCGATGCCGGCCACAAGCACCAGCAATCCTGTCGTGCTCATCGTCACAACCGTTCGCGAGATCACGCTTTCTGCATCCTCCGGAGCGAGCTGGAAACTCCGTACGGAGTATTGCACTTCGGTCTGGATCAGGCCATCGCCAGATGGTCTCCGGACGACCTAGCCAATCCACCGTAGCCGCTACGCGCGCCAGGCATCGAAGCCAGCGTCACGAATCGCGGCAGCCAGCGATTCGATCTCGGGGGCGAGAATGCGGTCCTGCTGGAGAGGACGCACCAGGGTGCGGACATGCGCCAGGGCCTCGCCGACGCGGCGCGCGGGCTGGAGCGGCTGGCGGTATTCGAGGCCCTGCGCGGCGCAGAGCAACTCGATGGCCAACGCCCGTTCCGCGTTCTCGACAATCTGGCGGAATTTGAGCGCGGCAGTCATGCCCATGGAGACATGGTCTTCCTTGCCGCCGGAGGTGGGAACGCTGTCGGCGCTGGCGGGATGGGCGAGGACCTTGGCCTCGTTCAGCAGCGCGGCGGCGGCGACGTGGGCGATCATCAGGCCGCATGAAACGCCGGGCGTGCGCGAGAGGAAGGGCGGAAGGCCTTCGTTGATGTCGGGGTTAACGAGGCGGTCGATGCGGCGCTCAGCGATGCCCATGAGGGTGGTCAGGGCAATGGCGGCGGAGTCGAGGGCGAGAGCGAGGGGCGCGCCGTGGAAGTTGCCGCCGGAGAGGATATCGCCGCCGGATGGAGATTCATTTGCGAAAATGAGCGGATTGTCCGTCGCCGAGCCGGTTTCGGTTTCGAGCGTGGCGCGCGCCCAGGCGAGGGCGTCGCGCACGGCGCCGTGCACCTGCGGCATGCAGCGGAGGCAGTAGGCGTCCTGCACGCGAGGATCGTTGAGGCGGTGGGATTCGCGAATTTCGCTGTCGGCCATTAACGAGCGGAGGTGCGCCGCGGCGGAAATCTGTCCAGCGTGCGGGCGAACGGCGTGGATGCGCGCGTCGAAAGGCGTGGGGGTGCCGCGCAGGGCTTCCAGCGTCATGGCGCCGGCGAGGTCACTGAGCTCGGCGACACGCAGGGCGCGGGCGAGGGCGAGGGCGCCAATGGCGGTTATGGCCTGGGTGCCGTTCAGCAGAGCGAGACCTTCTTTCGCTTCCAGAGTGAGCGGGGCGATGCCGGCCTGGAGCAGGGCCAGCGCGGCGGGAATGCGGCGGCCCTCCACGAAGACTTCGCCTTCTCCGATGAGAGCGAGGGCGAGGTGGGCGAGCGGGGCGAGATCGCCGCTGGCCCCGACAGATCCTCGGGAGGGAACGACGGGGTGAATGCGCCGGTTGAGGAGGGTAATAAGACCTTCGATCAGCTCGGGACGGACGCCGCTGCATCCTCTGGCGAGGACATTGGCGCGCAGCAGCAGCATGGCGCGGACTTCAGTCTCGGGGAGGGGCTCGCCGAGGCCGCAGGCGTGGCTGCGAACCAGATTGCGCTGCAGGGTGAGGACCTCACTGGGCTCGATGCGGACGTCAGAGAGTTTGCCGAAGCCGGTGTTGATGCCGTAGGCGGTGCCTCCACGTTCCAGCAGTGCATCGACAACGGTGCGGGAGGCGCGGATGCCGGGAAGGGCAGCCGGGTCGAGGGCGAGGGGGCGTCCGGCGAGGGAGACCTCGCCAATTTCTTCCAGGGTGAGGGTCTGACCGGACAGCAGCAGCGGGGTCGGCATAACCGATGATGGTAACGCGGGAAGTTGGAGCCACGCGAACCCATTGCCGGGCCGGCAGCCCTCGGCCGATCAGCGTCCTGACCAGCGTGCCAATCATCAGAACTGTGGGAGCGGACGATAGTGCTGACTGCAGGATTTCTCCTGTATCCAATCCCTCGACGAATCCATATAGTAATCTGAGCAGCCAGTCGGGGATTCACGCCAGTCGGCGCGTCATTTGATTCAATTTTCAGGGAAGCAGGGAGACAGGGAACATGGCGACTAAAACAACAAACGCGCCAGCGGCGACGGGGCCAAGCTACGTTGGCCCGTTCATCATCATTACCAGTTTATTTTTTCTGTTTGGATTCATCACCAACCTGAATATGGCCCTGGTGCCGCACCTGAAAAAGGTGTTCACGCTGGGGTACGGCTGGGCGATGCTGGTGGAGTCGGCATTCTTCCTGGCGTATTTCGTGTTCTCCAGCCCGACGGCGAAGCTGATCGAGGCGATTGGCTACAAGAAGACCATTGTGGTGTCGCTGTTCATTCAGGTGGCAGGGGCGCTGTTGTTCGTGCCGGCCGCGAGGCTGGTGAGCTTTCCGCTGTTCCTGACGGCGGTGTTCATCGTCGGCGCAGGCGTGACGGCTCTGCAGACGGCGGCGAATCCATACGTTTCAATACTGGGGCCGGAACACAGCGCGCCGTTCCGGCTGACGCTGGCGCAGGCGTTTAATTCGATCGGGGGGACCATCGCGCCGCTGGTCGCCGGGCGCTATATTTTGACGGACCTGGGCGCGAATGCCTCGAAGGCGGCGATTGCGGGCACGGTGCGCGGTCCGTATCTGGCGATTGCGGGTGGCCTTCTGTTATTGGGCATCGCGATGGCATTCACTCATTTGCCGGCGATAGGAACGACGCGGGAGTTCCGTCCCGCGGAGAAGGGCGAACCGATGCTGGAACGCAGCATCTGGAGCTATCGTCATACGGTGCTGGGCGCCATCGGCATTTTCCTGTACGTGGGGGTTGAGGTCGGCCTGGCGTCGATCGCGGTCAACTATTTCCTGCAGCAGGGTGTGAACGTGGCCGCAACGAGTTCATTCTTCGGCGCGTGGGGCGCGTTCGGCCACTGGATCGGTGTGACGTTCGGGCTGTCGGATCGCGTGGGCATTGCCTCGGCGCTGTTGTCGCTCTACTGGTTCGGCGCGATGGTGGGCCGCCTGCTGGGCTCGTGGATGCTGACCAAAGTGAAGGCCGGCGGGTTGCTCGGTGCGTTTGGGATTGCGGCCACCATCATGCTGTTCGTCTCCATGGTGTCGAGCGGACAGGTGGCCATCTGGAGCCTGGTGCTGTGCGGATTCCTGAACTCCATCATGTTCCCGAACATCTTTGCGCTGGGCATTGCCGGACTGGGACCGATGACCAGCAAGGGCTCCGGGCTGATTATGACCGCGGTCGTGGGCGGCGCGGTGATTCCGGCACTGATTGGCGTGCTGGCCGATCATTTCGGCATCCAGCATGCGTTTGTACTGCCGATGCTGTGCTACATGTTCATCGCGTTCTACGGTCTGGCCGGACACAAGCCCCGGCGTGCTGTCGCTAACCTCTAGATTCTGCACCACCTTCCGGCTCTCCCGGCTTGCTGCCCGGAGAGCCGGTGGTGTTTGTGGCCGAGCGGTGGGGGATCGTCGGCAGGCAGCGCAATGGGGGAAGAAACTCATTGGCTGCTGAAACTTTAGAGGTCGTAGCACGTCCTTCTAGCAGGGCTACTGTTCGACAAAATAGCGCTACTTCCAGACAAGACAGAATGACCAGGATGTTTGCAGCAGGACGAAAGCTGATCGGGTTCGCCGTGCCGGTGGTGGTGTGCCTGATGGTGCTGGCCGCGACAGCAGCAGGGGCGCAACAGCCCGCCAGCAGCCGCGTGATGGGCACCGTCGCGTCAGTCAGCGGCAACGCCGTGACCGTGAAGACCGATGCGGGAGCCACGGTGAGCGTGACGGTTCCGGACACGGCGCGCATCCTGCGCACCGCGCCGGGGCAAAAAACGCTGGCCGGAGCGACGAAGATCGCCGTGAGCGATATGGGCGCGGGTGACCGCGTGCTGATGGTGGTGGCGGGAGATCCGCCGGCGGCGACGATTGTGGTGGTCAACAAGGCCAGCGATATTGCAGCCATGCAGCAGAAGGAGCAGGAGGACTGGCAGCGGCGCGGCGTGGGCGGGCTGGTGAAGTCTGTGGATGCGGCGACGGGGAGCGTGATCGTCATCCAGGGCGCACGCATGGTTACGATTCACACCACACCCTCAACAATCTACCGCAGGTACGCGCCAGATTCGGTGAAGTTCAGCGATGCGCAGCCGTCGACGCTGGCGGCGATCCAGGCGGGCGATCAGCTGCAGGCGCGCGGCGACAAGAACGCCGACGGCAGCGAAGTGACGGCCGAGGAGATTGTCTCGGGCTCGTTCCGGAATATTGCGGGAGTCGTGGTTTCAACCAACGCGGCTGCCGGGACTTTCGCAGTGAAGGACCTGGTGACAAAGAAGACGGTCACCATCAAAACGACGCCGGACTCGGACATGCGCAAACTGGATCCGCAGATGGCGCAGATGATGGCGGTTCGGCTGCGCGCGGGGAGTTCCGGCCAACCGGGCGGTGGCGCTGAAGCCGCGGGCAGCAGCGGTGGCGCTGGCGCCGGAGCGCACGCAGGCCAGTGGCAGCAGGGCGGAGGCAGCGGACAAGGGCGGCAGTACGGCGGCGGAGCAGGCGGCGGGCTGGCGCGGGTCCTGCAGCGCTCGCCTGAGATTCACGTCTCCGATCTGCATAAAGGAGATGCGGTGATGATTGTGGCGACGTCGGGGAACCCCGATGCCGCCACGGCGATCCGGCTGGTCGCGGGGGTAGAGCCTATGCTGCAGGCTTCCGCGAGCGCCAGCCAGAGCATGTTCTCGTCCGCCTGGAGTCTGGGCGGGAGCACATCGACGGGCGCGGGTGACGAGAGCGGCGGCAGTAACCCCTGAAGTCAGTCGCACGTGCGGCCCGGAAGAACGAATGTACGTCCTTCTTATTGAACAAAGCGCTGCAGTCATGCCGGAACACCGGTCATAAGAAGCGCAAAACTAGATCTAATTCTCTTTCTACGGAGATCTGTGAAAGTCAGAACACTCAATTGCCTGAAGTGTGGCAGTGCGCGCCTGGCGCGCATCGCCGTTGCGTGCGTCACCATGCTGGCCCTGGTCGGAGTCGCGGGCGCCTCGGCCGCGTTCGCGCAGACGGCAGCCGGAACAGCCGGTGGAATCCACGGGCAGGTGGCCGACCCGAGCGGCGCGGTGATTCCCGGTGCAACCGTGGTGGTGATGACCACGTCGGGCAAAGTTGCAGGGAAGACCACGTCCGGCGCCGACGGCGCGTACGCCGTTCACGGACTGCCTCCTGGCACTTATAGCGTCACTGCGACGGCGCAGGGTTTTGCCGCGTTCAGCGTGCCGGGTATTTCCGTGGCCGCGGGGCAAATGCGCAACGTGAACGCCACCATGCAGATCCAGGTCCAGAAGCAGGAGGTGCAGGTTCAGGCGGAGAACACCACCATCAGTACCAATCCTGACGCGAATGCCAACGCGGTGATCATTAAGGGCGCGGATCTGAACGCGCTCTCCGACGATCCCGACGAGCTGCAGAATGAGCTGGAGGCTCTGGCTGGGCCGTCGGCCGGTCCGAACGGCGGCCAAATCTACATCGACGGATTCACTGGCGGGCAATTGCCTCCAAAGTCGTCGATCCGCGAAATTCGCGTGAATCAGAATCCGTTTTCCGCGGAATACGACCGGCTGGGCTACGGGCGCATCGAGATTTTCACCAAGCCGGGAACGGACAAGATGCACGGGGAGGCGATGATCGCCGGCAACGACTCGTCGTTCAATTCGCAGAATCCGCTGCTGACCGGTGCCGAGCCTCCCTATTATTCCTACTTCCTGCACGGCAGCGTCGGCGGCCCGCTCAGCAAGTCGGCGTCTTATTTTACGAGCGTGTTTGCCCGGAATGGACAGGACGTTGATGTGATCCGCGCCTATGATCCGACCAGCCTGAGCAACGGCGATCTGGTGCAGCTGAGCGATGGCTTCGAAAATTCAGAATCGCGTTTAGACCTGAGTCCGCGCATCGACCTTCAGCTCGGAAAGGCCAACACGCTGACGATTCGCTGGGAATACAACCGCAGCGCCGCCAACGACTCGCTGGGGGAATCGGCCTACGCACTGGCTTCGCAGGCGACCAACAGCAACGACCAGGAAAATACGCTGCAGGTTTCCGACAGCCTGGTGCTGAGCCCCAGGCTGGTGGACGATATCCGCTTTCAATACCGGCGCCTGCGGGATTCATCATCCGCAGTTTCAACGGCTCCGTCGTATACGATTACTCAGTTCCTGACCGGCGGCGGCAGCAGCGGCCAGCAGGATCAGGACCACGAGAACAACTACGAGCTGCAGGATTATCTCTCCGGAGCGTTTGGAGCCCACTCGCTCAACTTCGGAGCGCGGCTGCGGGCGTATCAGGACGTCAACTACACGACCAGCGGCAGCAACGGATCGTATGTGTTTACCGGCGCATCGGAGTTCGCAGGCTGCCTCGATAATCCACCCGCCTCAACCTGCACACCGGCGCAATACAACTATACGAACATCGTGAACCCCACGGCGCGAGCCACATTGTTCGATGCGGCGCTGTTCTATCAGGACGACTGGAAGGTGAATCCGCGGTTTACCTTCAGCTACGGCCTGCGCTGGGAGACGCAGAACCGGATCAGCGACAAGGACGACTGGGCGCCCCGTCTGACCATCGCCTACGCACTGGGCAAAGCCTCCGGACGTCAGCAGCCGAAGACCGTGGTGCGCGCGGGATACGGATGGTTCTACCAGCGCTTTACCGTGCCCAACGGATTCGGCGCGAGTGAACCGTACCTCATCACGGCCATCCACGAAAACGGCATCAACCAGCAGCAGTTCATTCAGACGGGGAACAACATTCCGTTCAACCCCAACCAGGCGACGCCCATCACGTCGAGCACGCAGGGGAGCCAATCGGGGCTCACAGCGCCGACGATCTACACGATTGCGCCGGATTTCCATGCCGCAAACGACATGGAGGCGGCCGTGGGCGTGGACCGGCAACTGACGAAGACGATGACGGGGAACGTGACGTATGTATTCTCGCAGGGCATCCATGAGTTCTTTACGGATAACCTGAGCGCCGCCGGGATCTTTCCCCTCGATGCGGCGGAGAACGACGAATATCCGTCCTCGCAGCCTTCGCCGCCGGCCACGAACAACCTGCAATACCAGTCGGGCGGGTTCTACAAAGAGCACCAGATCATGGTTTCGGTTCGAGCCACGTACCGGCGCTTCTCGGCCTTCACCAATTACACCTATACCGACGCCCGGGGCGACACCAGCGGTGTGGGGTCCGTGCCGTCGGTATCCAGCGATCCGGGCCTCGACTACGGGCGCACCACCTTCGATGTGGCCAATCGCCTGATGTTCTTCGGAAACTTCATGCTGCCGTGGAAGATCTCCGCTTCGCCGATGGTGGTGGCGAATTCCGGCACGCCCTACAACGTGACCATCGGCCAGGACTATACCAGCAACAATCAGTTCAACGCGCGCCCGACGTATGCAGCCTCCTGCAGCGAACCCAATACGTTCCAAACCCAGTTCGGCTGCCTCGACACTTATCCCTTCGGGACGGGCGAAAAGATTATTCCGTATGGAGTCGCGACCGGTCCCAGCAACGTCAGCCTGAATATGCGGCTCAGCAAGGTGATCGGCATCGGCCCGAAGGTCGAGGGCGGAGGCGCCTCAGGTGGGGGAGGATGGCACGGCGGACCGCGCGGACTTGGTGGCGGGGGTTTCAGCGGCAGCCGCGGCGGCCCGGGGCAGCTCGATCAGTCGGCCTCGCGCAAATACAGCCTGACCTTCTCGGCGTGGGGGACAAATGTGTTCAACCATGTGAACCTCGGTACTCCCAGCGGGTCGATGAACCCCTCTCTCAACAAGGACACCGGACTGGTGGAGCTGAATCCCACCTTCGGTCGATCCGAGACCCTGTCGGGCGGGTTCTTCCATGGCGGTAGTTCGTCGGCTAATCGGTCGATCATGCTGGAGACGATGTTCAACTTCTAAATGCGGGCTGGGGCCGGGAGCCAGCAGTCGGGGGCTACTGGCGTTCTTTCCACACGCGATAGAGACCCCAGGCCGCGACGGTGGTGCAGTCCTGGATGGTTCCATCGACCAGCATCTGCTCGAACTCCGGGATGGTCGCGGTGCGGACGACGAGATCGTGCTCTTCAGGGTCGGGGTTGGGAACGCGGTCGTCGCGGCTGAGCCCGGTGGCCAGATAAACGTGCTGCTTCTGGTTGGCGAAGCCGTAGGCGATCCACAGGGTGCCCAGGTACGTCATCTGCGCGGCGGCCAGACCCGTCTCTTCGTGCAGTTCGCCACGCGCCAGTTCTTCGGCATCGACGTCGGAGGTTTCCCAACCGCCCTGGGGCAGCTCGAGGCTGCGTTGCCGGATGGTGTAGCGAAACTGCTCGACGAGGTACACCGTGTCGCCATCAAGGGGAATGATGACCGCGCAATCGTCTTTGTCGACCACGCCGTAGATGCCCCGCGCGCCGTTGCTGCGTTCGATCCGATCTTCGCGCACGCGGAGCCAGGGATTGCGATAGACCTCGCGCGTGCTGAGGGTCCTGATGCTCATGGACTCCAGCGTAACAGCGGGGAGCTGGAGCGGACAGCTAAGGACTCGGTAAGCGCTTTTCATCTGCGCCCGTTTGCCTGGATTGGGCTGCGTCCGTACGATAGGGAAGAGACCGTTCAGCGCACTTTTCCCGCGCACGCAACGACGCGCGGCGGCGCGCACGAACCATCCACCAATTTGCCGCACACCCCGGCCCGCAGCGCACGGAAGGCGCCTCGATCCGCCGGAAGTCCGGCCCCGAAAGGCACACTTTGACATCGACTGAAGCAACGGAAACGACACCCACTGCCACGACGGAAAACGAGCCCGAGCACCAGCATGAAGGGCACGAGCATCATAACCACGAACATACTCACGCACAGCCGACCCTGAATCCCGAGTGCACGCGGGAGGTGGATGTGGAGGTGCCGGCCGACGAGGTCGCGAAGAGCTTCCGCACCGTGATCAAGCGCTACCAGAAGGTCGCGCGTATTCCTGGGTTCCGCCCCGGCAAGGTTCCGGAGAGCGTGCTGCGCTCGCGCTTCGGAAGCTCGATCCGCGAAGAGGTGGTGGAGGCGGTGCTGCCGCAGCATTTCCGCTCAGCCATCGCGGCGCAGAACATGCGGCCGGTTTCGCAGCCGCAGGTAACGAACCTGCAGCTGGAAGAGGGACAGCCGCTGCGCTTCAAGGCGATCTTTGAGGTGTTGCCGGAGTTTTCCGTCGAGGGCTATCGGGAGGTGAAGGTCGAGAAGCCGGACACCGCGCTGACGGATGCTGAATTTGACGCGGAGCTGGAGCGGATCCGCGATGCGCATTCGACCATGGAGCCGGTGACCGAGGAGCGCGGCCTGGCGGACGGCGACTGGGCTCAGATTACCTTCAGGGGCGAGCTGCAGGGCGAAGCGGCCGAGGGCGGGGAAGAGGCAAAACCGGCGGCTCCGATCGAGGGGCAGGATGTCTCGGTTGAAATCGGCGGCAAGGACACGGTGGCGGCGTTCTCGGACGCGCTGCGCGGATCGAAGCCGGGGCAGGAGCTGAAATTCGAGGTGACCTATCCGGGGGATTTCGGGCAGAAGCGCCTTGCGGGTAAAACGGTCGCATACGATGTGGAGGTTCGCGGCATCCGGAAAAAAGTGCAGCCCGAACTGAACGACGAATTTGCCAAAGAGCTGGGCAAGTACGATAGCCTCGAAGGCTTCAGGCAGGAGTTGAGGGAGCATCTCGCTTCCGATAAGAAACACAGGCTGACGATGGACACACGGAATCAGCTGATCGACGCGCTGGTGAGGAAATTCCAGTTTCCTGTGCCGGAGTCGCTGGTGCAGAGCCAGACCGACGCGCGGCTGGAGCGTGGGCTGCGCGCGCTGGCGGCGCAGGGCATGCGCACCGAAGACATGCGCAAGATGGATTTCGAGCGTCTGCGCGAGGGGCAGCGCGAATCGGCGGTGAACGAGGTAAAGGGGTCTGTCCTGCTCGATCGGATCGCCGATGAGGAAAATGTCCAGGTGAGCGATGAGGACGTGGAGCGCGAGCTGCAGGTTATCTCATTGCAAACAAGAGAACCGCTGGAGAGCCTGCGGGATCGTTTGACCCGTGAAGGCAATCTGGCTAGAATCCGTGAACAATTGCGAAGAGAGAAGACAGGCAACCTTCTGGTCGAACGACTGGCCTGACGGCGAGGGTGATATCTGTCACAGACGCTGAGGCACCAGGGCCTCAAAAGTGGGAGAAGGGAAAAACATGGCGCTTGTACCCATGGTCATCGAGCAGACGAGCCGCGGCGAGCGGGCTTACGATATCTATTCGCGTCTGCTCCGCGACAACATTATCTTTCTCGGTACGCCAATCGACGACATGATTGCGAACCTTGTTATTGCCCAGTTACTCTTCCTCTCCGGGGAAGATCCGGAAAAGGATATCCAGCTGTACATTAACTCGCCGGGAGGGTCCATTACGGCGGGGCTGGCTATTTACGATACGATGCAGTTCATCCGCAACGACGTGGTGACGTACTGCATCGGCCAGGCGGCCAGCATGGGCGCATTTCTGCTGATGGCGGGGACGAAAGGAAAGCGATTCGGGCTGCCCAATTCGCGCATTCTGATCCATCAGCCGTCGATGGGCGGACTGGCGGGGCAGGCTACCGACATCGACATCCACGCGCGAGAGATTATTCGCATTCGTGAAATTACGAACAAGCTGATGGCAAAACATACGGGCCAGGAACTGGAAAAGATCGAGCGGGACGTGGAGCGGGATTTCATTATGAATGCCCCGCAGGCCAGGGAATACGGGATTATCGATGAAATTATCGATCGCCCTCGAGCCAGGTAATTCTTCGGAGCGGAAAAGAACCGCGAATCGCTGCCGAACCGTTGAAGGAGTCGCGAGGTGATGAAAACACGAACGGGATCGGACGAAGCACTGCGCTGTTCGTTCTGTCATAAGTCGCAGGACGCGGTCGCCAAACTGATTTCCTCGCCCAGCGACTATCCGCGTGCCTATATCTGCGACGAGTGCGTCGCCGTCTGCAACTCCATTCTGGAAGACGATCGCACTGAGGCCGCCACCGGGGCGGCTCCCACGCATCTGCCCAAGCCGCTGGAGGTGAAGGCTTTTCTGGACGAGTACGTGATCGGCCAGGAACAGACCAAGAAGAAGCTGGCGGTTGCGGTTTACAACCACTACAAGCGTGTGCAGATGAATCGCACGCGCGGCACCGACGTCGAGTTGTCGAAGTCGAACATCCTGCTGGTGGGGCCCACGGGCAGCGGTAAGACGCTGCTGGCACACACGCTGGCGAAGATGCTCGATGTGCCGTTTGCCATTGTCGACGCGACCACGCTGACCGAAGCCGGCTATGTGGGCGAGGATGTCGAGAACATCATCCTGAAGCTGCTGCAGTCCGCCGACGGCGATGTGGCGCGGGCCCAGACCGGCATCATCTACATCGACGAAATCGACAAGATCGGGCGCAAGGACGAGAACCCGTCAATCACGCGCGACGTGTCCGGCGAAGGTGTGCAGCAGGCCCTGCTGAAAATCCTCGAAGGGACGGTGGCCAATGTGCCGCCGCAGGGCGGGCGCAAGCATCCGCACCAGGAATTCACCCCGGTGGACACGACCAACATCCTGTTCATCTGCGGTGGGGCGTTCGTGGGCCTGGAGCGGGTCGTCGGCCGTCGCGTCGGCAAAAAGGCGCTTGGCTTCAAAGCGCTCTCGGAGAAGGAGCTGGAGCCAGGCGGCGGTGTCATCCGCGCCCAGCGGGACAGCGAGCTGCTGCGCCAGGCGGAGCCACAGGACCTGATCAAGTTCGGCCTGATTCCGGAGTTTGTCGGCCGGCTGCCGGTGATCGGCATCCTCGATGAGCTGGACGAGGCGGCGCTGGTGGAGATTCTGACCAAGCCCCGGAACGCGATCCTGAAGCAGTACCAGAAGCTCTTCGATTACGAAGGTGTGAAGCTTGGCTTTACCGAAGACGCGACGCGAGCCGTGGCCCAGGAGGCGCTGTTGCGCAAAGTGGGAGCGCGCGGCCTGCGCATGATTCTGGAAGAGCTGATGCTCGACCTGATGTATCACCTGCCCAGCAACAAGAAGGTGAAGGAACTGGAGATCGAGGCGGAGATGGTGCACAACCGCAATCTCTCCGTGATGCTTCTGGACAAGGCGGGGTAGGGCGGGCGGCCTGGCCGCAAACGTGGATTCGAACCGTCAGCCCCCGGGCTGGCGTTTCGGTTTGGGGCCATACATGTGCCGCCGGGTGTACCTTCGATTCGTTACCAGTGAGAGCGAATCCTCCCGGCCGGTGCCGGGATGCGTTACTCTTCTTTTAAGAGCACAGGCCCCTGGGCCATGCCGCAACATCGCCGCCGCGAAAGGAATCCCGTGAGCCAGTCGTCCAAAGAGAGCCGGGAACGCAACGAACTCCGCAAATTGCCCATGATGCCCATCCGGGACATGGTGATTTTTCCCCACATGATGACGCCCTTCGTGGTCGGCCGCGAGTCCAGCGTGCGCGCCCTCGAAGAGGCGCTGAACGGCGAGCGCAAGATCTTTCTTGCCACCCAGCACGATGCCCGCGTCGACGAACCGCGTCCGGAGGAGATCTTTCAGGTCGGGACCGTGGGCAACATCGTGCAGAGCGTGCGCATGCCCGACGGCAATATCAAGGTGCTGGTGGAAGGCATCGAGCGCGCCCGGGCAGTTGAAATCAGCGATGCCGACGGGTTCTTCGTCGCCACGGTGAAAGTGGCGAAGCCTCTGCCGGAAGTGACGCCGCAGATCGAGCAGCTGGTGCAGCGCGTGACGTCGCTCTTCGAGCAGTACGTGAAACTGCAGCAGTCGCTGAATGTGGAGACAGTGGCCTCCGCCATCCGCACCGATGAGCCGTCGAAGCTGGCTGATACCATCGCCGCCAATCTCCAGCTCGAGGTCCCTGACAAGCAGGAGCTGCTGGACATCTTCGATTTGCCCGAGCGCCTGCTGAAGATTGCCGACGTCCTCGACATCGAGATCGAAAAGCTGAACATGGACCGCAGCATCCAGTCGCGCGTGAAGCGGCAGATGGAGCGGGCGCAGAAAGAGTACTACCTCAACGAAAAAATCAAAGCCATCCAGAAAGAGCTGGGACGCGGCGAAAAGAGCGAATTCGACGAGCTGAAGAAGAAGATCGAAACGGCGGGCATGCCGAAAGATGTCTTCGAGAAGGCGATTCAGGAGCTGAAAAAGCTGGAAGCCATGCCTCCGATGTCGGCGGAGTCCACCGTCTCGCGGAATTATCTGGACTGGCTGCTGGCCGTGCCGTGGAAAAAGAAATCCAAGGAGACGCGCAGCATCGACCACGCTGAGAAGGTGCTGAACGCGGATCACTACGGTCTGGAGAAAATCAAAGAGCGCATCCTCGAATTCCTGGCTGTACGCCAGCTGGTCAAGAATCCCAAGGGCTCCATCCTGTGCTTTGTCGGGCCTCCCGGAGTCGGCAAGACCTCGCTCGGCATGTCCATTGCGAAGGCGACCGGGCGGAAGTTCGTCCGCATGTCTCTGGGCGGCGTGCGCGACGAGGCCGAGATTCGCGGGCATCGGAGGACGTACATCGGAGCGTTGCCAGGACAGATCATCCAGTCGATGAAGAAAGCCGGAACGAAGAATCCGGTCTTCATGCTGGATGAAGTGGACAAGATGGCCGCGGACTTCCGCGGCGATCCATCCTCTGCTCTTCTGGAGGTGCTGGATCCGGAGCAGAACCACAGCTTCCAGGATCACTACCTCGACGTGGAGTACGACCTGTCGCAGGTGCTGTTCGTCGCAACGGCGAATGTGCTGCACACCATCCCGCCTGCACTACAGGACCGCATGGAAGTGCTCCGCCTGCACGGATACACCGAGGCGGAAAAGCTGGAGATCGCGAAACAATACCTGGTGAAAAAGCAGCGCGACAACACCGGCCTGACCGAGAAGAACCTCACCTTCACCGACGGCGCGCTGACAGAGATGATTCGCAGCTATACGCGCGAAGCCGGCGTGCGCAATCTGGAGCGCGAGATCGGCAATGTGTGCCGCAAGGTGGCGCGCCGCGTGGTGAAGAACGGGGCGAAGCACAAAGAGACGCTGACGGCGGAGAATCTGCCGGACTTTCTGGGCGTGCCGAAATTCCGCGACTCCATGGTTCACGAGAAAAACGAAGTGGGGCTGGTCAACGGCCTGGCGTGGACCGAGGTGGGCGGCAGCATCCTGCAGACCGAAGTCCAGGTGCTGGACGGCAAAGGCAAGCTGACCACCACCGGCCAGCTGGGCGACGTGATGCAGGAGTCAGCCCAGGCGGCGCTGTCGTACGTGCGCAGCCGCGCGCATCATCTGGGGCTGCCGAGAGATTTTTATCGCAACGTGGACATCCACATTCATGTGCCCGAGGGCGCGATTCCCAAGGATGGGCCTTCGGCGGGCATCACGCTGGCAACTGCGCTGGCCAGCGCGCTGGCGCGGATTCCGGTGCGCAGCGACCTGGCGATGACCGGCGAAGTGACCCTGCGCGGGAAGGTGCTGGCGATTGGCGGGCTCAAAGAGAAGCTGCTGGCGGCGCATCGCGCCGGCATTTTCGAAGCCATCCTGCCGGTCGACAACCAAAAGGATCTGCCGGACCTTCCGGACAACCTGAAGAGCGCGATGAAGCTGCACTTTGTGGATTCGATGGACGAAGTGCTGAAGCTGGCGCTGGAAGCCCCGCTGCCGGAACTGCGCGACGAAGCGCCCGATGTGCTCGAGTCCAGCGTGCTGAATGTGCCTCCGTCGGGCGTGGAGCAGCGGCCGCACCAGTGAGCCGGCGAGGGTGGCCGAGGCCGCCCTCACCCACATTCCGGCTCAGGGCCGGTTAGCGGCGATCGGCATCGCGGGCGGCCGCCCAGATTTCCCGGTCTGCCTGCTGCAACAGCTGCTCGGCATGTTTCGCGTGACCGTGCAGGTCCCAGTTATTCGCCTGCTGCGCGGCGAGCAGGGCCTGATCGGCCTGATGGGTGAATTGTTCGGCCTGAGCCAGATTGGGATGGCGTGCCCACAGGCCATTATCCTGGGCTATTCCGACTCCGGTAGTCACCAGGCCCAGACACAAAACCGAAACGCCAATCACCTTGCGTCGAGTCATTGATCTTTCCTCCGTGGGAAAAAAGTTAGCAGAAGCCGATGAAAAGAAATATCGGCGGTTGTGGAAAAACCGGACTGGCCGTTGCCGCGCCCAGGCGTTTTCCCAATGCTCGGTGAACCCGGCGCGAAGCTCAAAGTTGCTGCAGCGCCTGATCCAGATCTGCCAGGATGTCGTCGATGTCCTCGATCCCCACGGAAATCCTCACCAGACCCTCGGTAATGCCGATGCGTGCCCGTTCCTCCGGGCTGAGGGCGGCATGGGTCGTGGTGGCGGAGTGCGAGATGAGCGTCTCCACGCCGCCCAGCGACTCGCCGTTCGTGCACACACGAACAGCCTGAAGAAGTTTATCGGCATTGGCGCGCGAGCCAACTTCGAACGACATCATGCTTCCAAAGCCGGACATCTGCCGTTTGGCCAGGTCGTGCTGCGGGTGCGACTCGAGCCCAGGATAGGAGACGTGGCTGACCTTCGGGTGTTGGGCGAGAAACGCGGCGACGGCGCGGCCGTTGGCGTCATGCTGCCGCATGCGAACGGCGAGGGTTTTGACGCCGCGCAGGATGAGCCAGCTTTCGAAGGGCGAAAGGATGCCCCCAGTGCACTTCTGCACCATGCGGAACGTCTCGGCGTGCTCGGGTTTAGTGCCGACCAGGACGCCGCCGAGCCCATCGCTGTGGCCGTTGAGGAATTTGGTTGTCGAGTGCATGACGATATCGGCGCCGAACTCGATGGGGCGCTGGAAATAAGGAGACATGAAGGTGTTGTCGACGCTCATGTCGATGCCGTGCTCGTGGCAAACGGCGGCGACGGCGCGGATATCGGTGAGCGTCATGAGCGGGTTGGTCGGGGTCTCGATGTGCACCAGCTTTGTGGTGGGCCGGATGGCGTGGCAGACATTTTCCGGGTTGGACGTGTCGACCCAGCTGAACTCGATGCCGTGGCGGACGATCACCTGGCTGAAGAGGCGCGTGGTGCCGCCGTAGACGTTGTCGCCGCAGACCACGTGGTCGCCGGCGTTCAGCATGGTCACCAGCGCGCTAATGGCCGCCATGCCGCTCGCAAAAACGTGTCCGGAGGCCCCGCCTTCGAGCGAGGCCAGGCTGGTCTCGAGCGCGTCGCGGGTGGGGTTGGAGACGCGGGAGTATTCCCAGCCGCGGTGTTTCTCGATGCCCTGCAGCTGGTAGGTGGAGGAAAGGTAGAGAGGGACGTTGACGGCGCCGGTGAGAGGATCAGGTTCCTGGCCGTCGTGGATGGCGCGGGTAGAGAAGCCGTGCTGGGAGGTGGTCATGTCAGAGACCATCTTAGTGGCTCAGCGGGTTTGGCGGTTGGGGAGATTACCTCCGCCAAGGGGGGCGAATCCATCGAGCATTTGAAAACGAAGGGGATAGCAGGGGGCTTGAACGCTTTGGTGAGGGGGATCAGTGACCTCGATATCCCCCGCGATTGCGGGAGGGCTGCAAGATGGCGTGTGACTTGCATGCCGTGGTCCTGGAAATCAGAAACATCGGGAGCCTCTCCATCTGGGAGCCTGTTCCAGTAATTCGCATCGATAGAATACGGCCCAAACGGAGTGAACCATCGTTTGTTCGATTCTTGGTCTGAAGCCCATAGCCCGAGGGGGACGGGCCGCACACTCAATGTCGTCAATTCCAGGGAGACGGCATCGTTTTGGACGATGGAGGAATTCCCCG
>JASHNW010000035.1 GCA_030041435.1 Acidobacteriaceae bacterium | reverse complement strand
CTCCAGAGTACGCTCAGGATGCGACTCGGCAACCGTCGCGGCCACCTTGTCGGCATAGTTGCCAGCCACGAAATTCCACCCCGTGCGGTGGCCTTTTGCCGCCGCGCACCACAGGTCGAACCAGCGCAGAACATCGTCGGGGCGACGCTCGGCAATCGCCATGTCGATCAGCACATCGTAGTGCGGATGCGCGTCTCCTGTTCGCGACAAAGGCAACAAATAATCAGGGAGCGGCAGGGGCCAGTCCGGGTGAAGAGTGGCGCTGTGCGCTCCCTCTTTCTTTACGGCGACGGAGAAAGGCAGCTTGCCGGTTTCGAGGAATCCCAGGGCCAATCGCTCGACCGGTTCCCGACAACCGGCACGCTTGGCGGCGGCGACCAACGCGGCGAACTTTTCGCGTCCGGGGCGCTCGAAAAACTCCCACGCGCCGTGCGCGGCGACCTCGTTCCATTGCCCCCGCAGCCGGGCAATCTCGCCCATTGCTTTGGCAAGGTGGTCTGCAATTCCGGGAGCGTCTTTGACAGTTCTTTGAATACCTTCTGTCGCCCAGCGCTCGGCGTCGTCGTAAAGTTTTCGCTCGATGAGCAGCGGGACCAGCCGCTCATAGCTCCCGGTGACGCGCGCCTCGCGCTCGCGGACGGCAATGATTTCGTCGTCACGTCCAGCCTTGGTCAGCGTCCGGACCAGCCAGTCGGCGATCCGCTCACGTTCACATTTGTCGTGGAAGTTGCCGCCGGTTCGCGCATCAGATTTGAGCCGGCTAGCCAGTTCGTCGGCTGCCGACGACCAGTCGGACGGGCTGATGTTGCCCTCCAGCACGGCGTCCAGCAGGTCGCTCTCGATCACGTTGTATTCGTCTCTGAGGTCGGCATCAATGGCGAAGAGCAGCTTCTTTGCGGACGGCAAACTCGACTTTGCTACCGCTCGGAAGATGGGCGGCAGACACTCCGCAAAGGCTGTGGCCGTTTCGCCCTCGTCGTGTGATTGCCCGATCATTTCCACGCCCCGCGACATAATCTCCCGACTCAGTTTCACCACGGCGTCCGCGTGGCCGAGTTCGACCATTCTGTCCAGATAGCGCGCGAGCCGACCGAAGTCCGGAGTGTAGCCTTCGCCCTTCCAGTAATTCCTCCAGCCCGGCTCCGAGGTTGCCCGGCGCAGTTCCTTTCGAGCTTCGGCGATCAGGCGGTCTGCGTCGCCTTCGCCGAGGGCAATGCGCTCGCGGAACTCTGCCCGCAACGCCGGATGGCGCTGCGTGAGCGACCAGACCAACGCGGCCAGTTCCTCCCGGCTTTTCGCGTCAATGTGTTTCCGAATCTTCTCGTCGTCGGCACGACCTTTCCCGGCTCGCCGCCGGGGAATAGGCTGGTCTTCGTCGTCCTCTGACTCCCCTTCGTCACCGTCCTCGAAATCCTCGGATGGCGCTCCAGGGACGTTGCTCGCGAGCTCTCCCCATCTAGCATCCTCGGTGTCTGCAATGGGCACCGTAGTGCCCTTCGCCAGCATGTCGAGATAGACCGCAACGACCGCGACCGCATGCTTGCAGCCATTCCAACCGACAGGACAAGTGCAACTCGACAGGAGGGCGTCCGCTTCCCACCAGACTTGAGTTGCGTAGCGACGCCCGCCGGAGACGGTTGCCAGCAGCCTGCCGTCCGCCGAAATCGCGAGATCGTGCACGCGTCCGCCCCGCTGATATGCCCGCCCGCGCGTCATCGAGCGCGCTCCGGCCCAGTTCGCCACATCGTCCCATGTGACAGACTCCCACTTCGATGGCAACGTTTCGGACTTTGCCGGGACGTTGGCCTTCGCCGCGCGTAGTGACTTTGTTGCCACGAGTAGTTTCCTGAGTGCATCCTAAATGGCGACAGGCGTAGCCTCGAAAGCGATGCCGCGCTGCGTTCGCAGCGGATGAACGTTGACACGTCATCCCCGGCTGGGTAGCTGTAAAGATACCGTGCGTTTACGCGCGTGAACGTTTTTGGAATCAGCAGCGTGCGGGCAGCATCTGCAAAAAATGCGGCGTTTACGCGGTAGCGTTCGGTAACGTGTTGAAGGCGGGTAAGTAGCACTCAACTTTGCTCGCGTTGCGCGGTAGCGCGTACACGCAGGCCCCCTGTGGCGTAAACACATTGAAAGTAAAGGATCGAAGGTAGAACTGTCGCCTCCGGCGCGCTCACGCGCGTACCCTTCGCTGCGGCGGCCGTCAAGAGTCTGCGCTTCGCTTCGATGAACGCGTCCAGAGCAGCACGCCCTTGACCGCCGTCCTCGCTGCGGGTGTTAGCCAACTATGAGAAGAATGTATTCTTCTCATGTTCCAGGAACATGCGCCGGTCCATGGAGTTACGTCGAGCGCAACTCGAACCACCTCACCCGCCGTTCGATTCAGTACGAGCCTGTTCGTCTTCTATTCGGTTTCCGGCATCAAGTCTGCGCACCCGGTTTACAAGGTCCACGCGCCGTGCTTCACGTTTCCAAATGCAACCGGCGCGTTTACGCGCGTGAACACATTGCCGGGCAAGCGGTTATCGAACGCGCCAGTTCAGATGTGCATCCAATCCGATCAAGCGCTGAAACTTTATGCATGGCGTTTCTCCGATGGCTTCCTCCAGCGCCAAGCCGCCCACGCCGATCCCGCCCACGGCTCCCGCCGCGCCGGCAAGCGAGGCTTATCGGACCAAATCCATCGCAACTCGACTCACTGAAGCGGAGTTTGCCGCGGTGGAATCGGCAGCAGTGAGCGCAGGCCAAAAGGTTTCCGAATGGCTTCGCTACGCTGCACTTGCCCAGGCTCATCAAGAGCGGGAAGGGCAGACGGATCCGATCTTATTGGCGGAGATTCTGGGCGTTCGCGCCCTGGTATTGAACCTATTCGCCAAGGCTTCCGAAGGACCATTGAGCAAGGAAGACCTGCGCAAGATCTCCGAGTATGCCGAAGCGATCAAGGATCGGAAGGTAGAGGAAGTGCTGGCGCGAAGGCGCCGGAATGATGGCGGAAGCCAAGGGGAATAGCAGTGCGATGGCGGCGCTTGGCCGAGGCTTTCCCATGGCGAACCGCCGCGTTGCTGGCTGGCTTAGCCGGCTCTCTATGGTTCCTGTGGTGGACATGGTTTGCTCTGGAACTCTCGCCACTTGAGCGCTACTATTGGCCGACCTATTTCTCAAGCACTGAAGGCGCGAAACACCCTGGCTCAAAGAGTCGCATTGACCCGCTATTCCTGACTGCTCCCGGCCGGAAAAGCGAGATCGTTCTCGCTCCCGATGTGGCCCGCGGAGA
>JASHNW010000034.1 GCA_030041435.1 Acidobacteriaceae bacterium | reverse complement strand
CGAAGAATCCGAGGATGAGGAATACGTGTGCCGGACTCCAGTAGACGGACAAACTGCCCAGGAGCAAATGATTCACTACAAAAGGCAGCATCGCCTTCGCGAGCAGACTGATGCCCACGAGAACGAGGATCAGCGTCGGCTCGGCGAGAATCCCGAGCATGACCGCGCGGCTCGACCCGATGCCGCCGTACACATTACCTGAATCCAAACCCGCGAGAAGGATCGCGAAGGATCCGAGCGTCAACACCATTCCGCCACCGAGCATATCGCCCATGTCCGACAGGGGGAGGGGCCGATCGGTCAGGACCGGGATGAGAATCGGCACGATCATCATGGCGGTGAATGCCACGAAGGGAGCGATCCAGAAGATCCACGACGCCGACTCCGGTAGGACCAGTTCCTTGTGAAAAAGTTTCCAGAGATCACGATAGGGCTGGATCAGGCTTGGGCCGCGACTGCGCTGGACCCGTTCTTCGGCTTTGAGAATGAATCCCTGAAGTAAGGGGGCCAGCAGCAGCACGCAGAGAACCTGGCAGATCTGGAGGACGAGGTCAGACAAGACCATGCGGCCTCCGCAGGAAGGCGCAGCAGTATTGCACGAGATAAGAGGGGAGGGCCGATTGTTCAGACTGGGTTGCGCGGCACCGGCGTTTCTTCATGGCATGACTCCCCGTTCGGGTAGGAGTCATCAGCCATGAAGGCGGTTAATGGTGGACTTCATCACCAGGCGCAGATTGTACTTGCGAGCATCTTGCGACTTACCGCGCGGCTTGTCAAGATTTGATCGAGCACAGAAGAGCATCGAGCACCATTCTGTCGATTACGCCCGTGCTGTTGACATATCTCGGCCGACGGGCTTAAAAAGAAGCTGAAGACTAAAGGTGACGGAGTTCACCTTAACCGCTGTCCTCCTCTTCTTCGAGCCGGACAGATGATGACTCCTGACAGGGGGTGCCCTGTTACGGAGACATGTCTGTAACCGGGAATCCCAAAGACAATCTGGAACCTGAGTTCATGATGTCCATGACTTCGGTGCGTTTTTTTCTTCCGTTTCGCCCTCGACGCGGATTCGTCCGCGCGCGGGAAATTCACGTCTCTGTTTCATCCTGTTCGGGGCCGGGATCGTTCGCGCCCTTTTTCGCAGGCGACCTCACGGTCGGGAAAGTGTGTTGCTATGTCTGAAATCGCAAAACTGGAAGCACTCGAAATCCTGGATTCGCGTGGCAATCCCACGCTTGCCGTCACCGCAACGCTGGCCAACGGCGTCCAGGGAGCAGCGAAGGTTCCTTCCGGAGCCTCCACCGGGAAACGCGAAGCGGTAGAGCTGCGCGACGATGACAAGTCACGTTATAGCGGCAAGGGTGTCCTGAAAGCGGTAGGTCACGTAGAAAGCGAAATCCGAAAAGCCGTGCACGGCTGGGATGCGAACGACCAGAAGGGCCTCGATCAAAAGCTCTGCGAACTGGACGGAACGCCGAACAAGGGCCGCCTCGGTGCAAATGCCCTTCTTGGCGTCTCCCTGGCAGTGGCACGTGCATCTGCTGCCGATCGCGGACTTCCGTTGTATGCCGCTCTGGTGGAGAGACCGGCGAATCTTCTGCCCATCCCCGGTCTGAATGTTCTCAATGGCGGCCGTCACGCCGATAACAGTGTGGACTTTCAGGAATTCATGATCTCGCCTGTCGGCGCTCCGAACTTTCGTGAGGCCTTGCGTGCAGCAGCGGAGACATTCCACGCGCTGAAATCTGTTCTTCATGCAAAAGGCTACAGCACCGCGGTCGGCGACGAAGGTGGCTTCGCTCCACAGCTTAAATCGAACGAAGAGCCCCTCGAACTGATCCTCGAAGCGATCCACAAAGCCGGATACAAGCCCGGCGAGGACATTGTCATCATGCTGGACCCGGCGGCCAGCGAACTGTATGAGAACGGTACATATGAGTTCCGGAAATCGGATAAGAGCAGGAAGAACTCGGCCGAGATGGTGGCTCTGTATCAAAGCTGGCTAAGGCAATACCCGGAGATTTGGTCGCTCGAAGATGGCATGGCCGAGGACGATTACGCGGGCTGGCAGCAACTGACAAAGGAACTCGGCAACAAGATTCAACTGGTCGGTGACGACAATTTTGTGACCAATCCGGCGCTCTTTCAGCAGGGGATTAAAGACGGAATCGCCAACGCGATTCTGATCAAGCTGAACCAGATCGGCACGGTAACCGAAACTCTCGATTGCATCGCGATCGCTCGCAATCACGGATACGGTGCGGTGATCTCGCACCGCTCCGGCGAAACCGACGACAGCAGCATTGCCGATCTCGCAGTCGCCTGTGGCATGGGCCAGATCAAGACCGGCTCGGCCAGCCGCGGCGAGCGGATCGCTAAATATAACCGCCTGCTGGAAATCGAGCGCGAACTCGGTTCCAAAGCACGCTATGCCGGTGCCGGCATTTACGAGCGCTGGAAACATTCTGTGAAAGCGTAACTCGTCGTACGGGTGTTGGAGTCCACCTTAACTGCTCACTGGGCAAATGACTCCTGCAAGCTGAAAACGCCTGGAGGAGTCATGCCCCAACACGAGACAGACGATGCGTTGACGAGGCGGTTTCCTGGAGAGCTGAACGGCCCCCAGCAGAACCGTCTTCGCATCAGCTGCCAGTACATCGACAAATTGCTTAACGACGTCGAGCACATCATGCATCAGGCGGGATCGCAGTCCCCGTTTCCGCGCTATGTCATTGACATTGCCCCGGCGCAGGTCCGCGTGGTCGAGGACTACATTCGACGCCTGCGCCGACAGCTATTGCGGGCGTTGGAGTGGCAACATCTGAAGCCCAACGCGCCCGACATCCCCGCCACGCGGGCCGTCCTCACGAATCTTGCCTTCATCGATATCGCGATTGAGGAACTTCGCCCAGGCTACATGCGCGGTTCAGGTCAGGTACCCGAGGATGCTATCGGCGAGCTCAATGGAGTCGTTCACGAATTGCGTTCGCTGGTCGAAGGCATGGAGCGATATCTCCGTCAGGAACTCACGGCGAACCTTGAGACCCGTTTGCGCAAGCTCGGGGAAACCGGATACGACGTCGATCTCCTGCAGACAATCGAGCAAATCGTTACCCGACAGGGTCTCGTTGAATTTCGCCCGCGTATCGCGTCCCTTGCCGGCCGCATGGAAGACAATAATCTCGAAGTCGCGTTATTTGGCCGCGTCAGCAGTGGCAAATCGTCGCTACTGAATGCGCTCCTCGGCACGAATGTTCTGCCAGTCGGCGTCAATCCGATCACTGCGGTACCAACAAAGCTGCGTTACGGAGCCTCGTTGCGGGCGGCGGTGACCTATGGTGATGGCCGAAGTGAGATCGTTCCCGTCGACCAACTGGCAGACCTTGTCACGGAGAAAGGGAATCCTGGGAACCTGCGCAATGTTGCCCGCGCCATCGTAGAGGTTCCCTCGCGGCGCTTGAAGCAAGGCATCGTTCTGGTCGATACTCCCGGGCTCGGATCCCTTGCCAGAAAAGGCGCCGCGGAGACGATGGCCTATTTGCCAGTTTGCGATCTGGCCCTGCTTTTGATTGACGCCGGCGCGACGCTCAACGATGAAGACATCGGGACGCTGCGACTGCTATATGAAACAGGCATTCCTTCTCTGGTGCTGCTCAGCAAGTCGGACCTGCTGGCAGAAGGAGATTTGCACCGGACCATCACTTACATCGAAGACCAGTTGCGGCAGGAACTCGGTATCACAGTCCATGTTCATGCCGTCAGCGCCCTCCCGACATCGGGCGCACTCCTCGATCACTTTTTCGAGCGTGAATTGCTGCCTCGTTTTGAAAAAGCACAGAGTCTTCGCGAGGCTTCAGTCGCCAGAAAAATCGGCGCTCTTCGAGATTCCGTCATTGCTGCCCTGGAGACGATCGCAGATCGGCAGGGCCGGGAGAAGCCTCCTGTGGTTCCTTCTGGTGTGGAAGCGCAACTTCGCCTCGTCACAGGACAGATCGGAGAGATGTTGACGTCTCTCGACCACGCATTTCTCGAATTCGGCGAATCGCCGGATGCCGTGCTAGGCAAGGTTGTGGATCAGGCTCTGGCATGGGTTCGTTCGAATCCAGGCGCATCCGTGGCTGCGCTTCAGCTCTCGGAATGGATCCACGACGAGGTACAGAAGTTTGTGGCTCAGCAGGTAGAACGGCTCCGCGCTGCGATGGAGCACGTCGTTCGCACTCTGCGGCAAGCCGCCGAAGAACTGGGCAGCAACGAGGCGCCCGTGCCCGCCGACTTCGAAAACCTGCTGCGCGACGTACCGCGTTTCGAACTGGCAGCCCTCCCCCCGGAAACCAATGCAGGGCGGTGGAGATGGATGGGGGATCGCGTGATTCGGTCAACGATCACCAGCAGCCTGCGTCAGAGCATCGGATCTGATTTTCGCAATGAGTTGCATCTTTACGGCTATTCGCTGCGCCAATGGAGCGAGCAATCGATTCGTAAGGCGGTGGCTCTCGTGAACTCCTATGCCGATACCTACCGAGCACAGATTCAGCGCCTGAGTGGTCTCGGTGAGGGACCAAAGGATATTGAGAAAGTCAAAGGTGACCTGATGCTGCTCCGCGAGTGGAGCACAGGCACAGATTCCGGTTTGGCAGTGAAACGGGCCTAATCCATCAGGGAGAGAGGACTTGCAGAAATACTTCTTCATTGCGTTGGGCGGCTCGCTCGGTTCGATCGCGCGATATTGGGTTGGGTCAACAATATCTGGCCGCTTTGGCACGAAGTTCTATTACGGAACGTTCGTGATCAACATCACGGCGTGCGTCATCATCGCGTTCGCACTGACATTTCTGGGAAGACGCGCCGATCTCAGTCCGGCGTGGCGTTATTTGGTCCCTATCGGCTTTGTAGGCGCGTACAGCACCTTTTCGACCTACGAGTGGGAGACCTTCTCGTCGATCAGGACGGGAGCGTTCTTCATCGCATCCCTCTATGCGTTGGCTAGTTTGTTCCTTGGTCTCGTCGCCATTTGGGCCGGAGTTCTGATCGCGGAGGCGATCTCATGAGAAGGCATAAGCAACATGTTGTCTACCAGTCGATTCTCCCGGTCCTTCATGAGCCCGGCTGTCCCTTTTGCCGGTTTCTGAAGGAGTTTCAGGCTGATCGATTACAGAAGCATGCGGAAGGGGAGCTTCATCATCTTTGCAATTTTCATGTATGGGGTCTCGCCGCCGTGCAGGAAGCGCCCGTCGCGGCGCGCATTTTCCTGAAGCTGGTCAACGAGGCGGCACCCCTATCTAACGGAAATACTGCGTGCGACATTTGCAGGGAGGTGCTCGGGGAGGAAGACCTGCGGGTGCGAGAATTTCTGAGCTGCCTGCAGCGGAGTGAAGTCACGCAATGGCTTCGGGGCAGCGGCAACCTTTGCATCCCTCACGGGTTCAAGCTTCGCCCCGGTTTGCCCCCTGCTTTCATACCTCGGATCGACAGCATGATCGAGGCCTACCGACAGGAATTGAGCGCGGATCTCCAGAATCTCCGGGATGAATGGTTGCCGGAATCCAATCGGGTTGGCTGGGGTGCTGTAGGCCGTGCCGCCGAATTTCTAGCTTCGCAGCGGGGACTGCGTCCCTAAGGAGATGAATTGACATGTTGAATGCAGGAAAAGCAGTCAAGGTGACCATCTACCTGAGTGAAGGCTCGACCAGTCACGGAGTCTCCCGATATTCGCGAATCCTCGATTTTCTTTTCTTTCGGGGAGTCTCCGGCGCAACAGTCTTGAAGGGTGTCGCGGGCTTCGGTGCTGACCACCACATGCACTCTTCCAGCTTTGTGGAGATTTCTGATCACCTTCCACTGAAGATTGAGTTTGTCGAGTCGCGCGAGAAAGTGAACGAATTGTTGGGCAAGCTCGAAGAACTCGCTGGCAGCGGCATGATCGAAATTCAGGAGACGACGGTCGCCAAGCCGGCGCAGCCATCACGCGCTAAGAATGTCTTGCCCGCGGCTCACGAGAAGATTGAGGGTAAGGCGCGGATGATGCGCATCTACACAGGCGAATCGGACC
>JASHNW010000033.1 GCA_030041435.1 Acidobacteriaceae bacterium | reverse complement strand
TCGGCAGCCGGTCCCTTCAGCGGAGCGCACAGCTCCGGCGAATTGTTCCGAACGCTCCCCACAGACGCGCCGACCTTCCACGAGGTGATCTTGTTCGCGTCGAAGGGCCGGAGCAGGTCCACCGGCAACTGACCGGGATCAGCCGGTGCCATCCACCGCTCGTCATCCGTCGGCGCGAGGATTACCGGCATTCGATTATGAATCGGCGCGGTCAGCTCGTTCGGTTCCGTGGTGATGATCGTGTACATTTCGAGGGGCTGCCCCGTCGCCTTATCCGTCCATCGCTCCCACAGGCCCGCAAACGCGAGCGGCAAACCATCCTTCAGGGCCATGGCCCAACACGAAAATAGTGATTTCTCCGCCGGCTCTGCGTATACTGGCTCCCAATACTCCTCGCCGAGTTATCCGAGGCCCGCTGTGACGCACTTACCCTTGCGCTGCGCTGCCGCTCCGTATCGCTTCCACCGCGATTCTTGCCTGCCATCTCTCTGCCCTTCGCGCCTTTTCAGAAACCCACGGCCATGAGAATGAATTTTATCCGCACCCTTGCGCCCGCCGCCGCCTGCGCCTGCCTGTCTCTTCCGCTTGTGGCTCAAGTCGCCAACCGCATCGTTAGCCCCGTCGACGAGGCCAGCCTCGTTACGCTCCAGGGCAACGTCCACCCTCTTGCCCAGCTGCGCTTCGACCGCGGCGCAGCCCCGGTGTCCACGCCCACCGGCCGCATCATGCTGGTCCTCGGGCGCGGGAGCGCCCAGCAGCAGGCGCTCACCCAATATCTGGCCGATCTGCTGAATCCCTCCTCGCCGAATTACCATAAGTGGCTCACCCCCGCTCAGTACGGTGCGCAGTTCGGTATCTCCGATGAGGATCTGCAAAGGGTGGAATCGTGGCTGCAATCGCACGGCTTCAAGATCGAAAAGGTTCCCCAGGCTCGTAACTTCATTGAGTTCTCCGGCGACTTCGGACAAATCCAGGCCGCCTTCCACACCTCGATCCATACCCTGCTGGTGGACGGCGCAACCCACTTCGCCAACATGAGCGATCCGCAGATTCCGGCGGCTTTGGGGCCGGTGATCGCAGGGGTTGGTCCGCTCAACGATTTCCATCCCAAACCGACGCTGGTGCGGGGACCCGTGGGGCGATACAACACCGCCACGCATACCATTCAACCCACGTTCACGCTTTTCAACAAGTCGACGCCGCTTCTGTTTGTTGACCCAGCGGACGCAGCCACGATTTACGACACGCCTAACACTAACCTGAACGCGAACTATAAGAGCGGAACGACGTGGGATGGAACCGGGGTGAAGATCGGGATCGCCGGCGACTCGGACGTGAACACGACGGACGTGAGCAATTACCGCGTCGCGTTTCTGAACCAGGCGAACGCGTCCACGAACATTCCGACGGTCATTGTGGATGGCGACGATCCGGGCTACAACGGAGACGAAGTGGAGGCGCTGCTGGATACCGAGGTTTCTGGCGGACTGGCTCCGGGTGCGTCGCTTTACTTCTACACGTCAGCGAATTCCGATCTGGCAGCGGGGCTGTTCAACGCGATTATCCGGGCGCTCGACGACAACACGGTGAGCATTCTGAACATCAGTTTTGGCGCATGCGAAGCGGACGAGGGGGCGGCGGGCAATTTGGCCATTCTGGAAACCGCAGAACAGGCGGCGGCTCAGGGTATCAGCGTGACCGTCTCCACGGGAGACAGCGGCTCGGCAGGCTGCGATAACGACAACACGGAAACAGCGGCACAACACGGCTTCGGCGTGAACGGACTGGCTTCGACACCGTACACCATCGCAGTGGGCGGAACGGATTACGACGTGCTCGCGACCGCATTCACCTCGTATGCCAACGACACTAACAGTGGCTCCCCGCCATACTGGGGCACGGCAACGAAGTATATTCCGGAAGAACCCTGGAACGATTCCACGTCTGTCAACTCATCAGTTGCGGACAATGTGGCTTTGAACAATAACGGCCAGACGCTGATCGTTGCGGGCGGCGGAGGGTCCAGTGTGGTCTACAGCAAGCCGTCGTTCCAGACCTCGCTGACGCCGAACGACAGCGCACGCGATCTGCCCGACGTGTCCTTTCTCGCAGGCAACGGCCTCTATGGCGCCACGTGGGTGGTGTGCGGAGACACGCAGGCAGACGGGCAGTCGACCACGGACAATGGCGCGGACTGCTCAGAAAACAACGGCCAATTCACCGGCAGTTCCACCTTCATCGGGGTTGGTGGCACGTCGGCGGCCGCGCCGGCCTTTGCCGGCATGCTGGCGCTGGTAGCCGAAGCCAATGGCTCTGCATCGGATAACTACCGCCTGGGCCAGGCGGATTTCACCCTATATCAGCTGGCTCAATTGAATTACTCGACAGTCTTTCACGACATTACGACCGGCAATAACTCGGTCCTCTGCGAGAGTGGCTCGCCAAATTGCGGCATGAACGACTTTATGCTTGGATACAACGCGGGGAGTAACTACGACCTCGCCTCAGGACTGGGCAGCGTCGATGTGAACGCGCTCATCAATAGCTGGACCGGTGTGAAGCTCGCATCGACCTCAACTTCGCTCACGATCAACGGGTCGACAGCAGCCTACACCGGGACGCACGGGGCAACCCTGACGCTCGATGTGGGCGTAACCCCTTCGACGGCGACGGGTGTCGCGGCGATTATCGACAGTGCCAATGAGAACGGAACATCACCGCCGCTGACCCCCGGCCCAATCAACAATGGGCAGGTCCCGGTTGCGCTCACAAACGGGACCGGCCAGGTACCCTGGAATGGTTTGCCTGGCGGCAGCTACACCGTCTGGGCGCGGTACGGAGGCGACGCATCCCATGCGGCCAGCGTTTCAACGCCTATCAGCGTCACGATTGGGTCCGAGGCGAGCGCTACGGCGCTCTCTATCAGCGCCTACGATCCCCAAACGGGAAACCCGATTCCTCTGAGCAGCGTTCCTTACGGATCGGCGATTTTCGCGAATGCGACGATTACGGGGGCAGCCGAGGGTGCGGCTACACAGGGAGTTGCCACCGGCTGGGTTAACTTTAACAACAGGACCTCGCCTTTGAACTATTCCGGAGTGGGTGTCTCCTATGTGGCGAGTGACAATGTGGCCACCTGGTCTCCCCGGGGGTCTGAGGCGTTGTACCCCAGCAGCTACAACGTATTCGCCAATTATCTGGGCGATCCCAGCTATAACCCGAGCAATAGCAGCGCGATCGCATTTACCGTCGTACCCGCGGCAACCTCGGTGCTCGCTTCAGCGAACCCAGCGACAGTTACTGGCGGCTCGGTTATGCTGACCGCATATGTCGAGACGCCGTGGAATCTCGCTGGCCCGCCGACTGGGACGGTAAGCTTCTCGCTTGGCGGCACGATACTCCAGCAGACCGCACTCCTCAGTACCGAAGCAACAGTTCAGCTCTCCGGCTCAACGGCGGAGTATGTGCAGACCGCCACGGCGAGCATCTCGAGCAGCACGCTGTCGGCTGGCACCGACACCTTCACAACCAGCTACTCCGGCGATGAGGGCTACGCCGCGTCGTCTGCTACAGTCGCCGTAACTGTAACGTCTGGATTCCAATTGAGTAATGGAGGCAACATTTCGGTCTCGGCAGGGGCGACGACGGGGAACACGTCCAACGTTATTGTCACGCCGTCCGGAGGATTTACCGGGGCGGTCAACCTCGCCTGCGCTGTCACCACCTCCATCACTAATCCCAACGATCCGCTCACTTGTACGGTGCCGGCTTCGGTTACCGTCAGTGGAACCAACGCCGCGACGGCGACCCTCACCGTGGCAACCACCGCCCCGGCCACCAGTGGTGCGCTGAGCCGCCCCTCGGAAAAGTTCTTCCTCGGTGGCGGAGCCACGCTGGCCATGCTCTTCCTCTTCGGTATCCCTGCAAGGCATCGTGCATGGCGCATCCTCTCGAGTTTCATCGCGATTGTCTTTGTCGCCGGCGTCGTCGGCTGTGGCGGTGGTGGCGGCGGCGGTGGTGGAGGGGGTGGGAAGACCATCCCCGGTACGACCGCCGGGACGTACACGGTGACCGTCACCGGAACCGACGCGGCAACGGGCAAAATCACCGCCAACACCATCGTCACGGTCACGGTAACCTAATCCCGTAGCGGCCGTATAAATTGGCAGATGAAGCCCGGAGACATCTCGCGCCTGCGCGAATCTCTCCCGGGCATTTTCTTTTCTCGAGGTCTACGCACTCATGAACCGTCAACCGTTTCTCGGCTGCGACCGCGTTTTTGCTGAATTCGACAGCGCCGCTCGCGCGGTGGGCCATAGATCCGGAGATGCTACCTGCGGAGCAGAGACGGGCCCTGCTCGGGATGGGGAGCGGAAGTCGCCTGCTTAGTCGGTAGCTAGCGCGAAGGAAGGGGTTCCTTCCCTCCAGCAGAGCAGTCAGGAGCCCTGTCCCCACAAACGAAGTTCATCTCCACGCAATCAACACGAGGGAGGGATACACAACCCGGTATTCCCAACGAGCGGTTGGGTTCAATCTCTGAACCAGGTTCTATTCTGCCGCGATGCTGAGGTTGGCGCGCATGGTGTGCTCTTCCCCTGACACCAGCCATACCGCCGAGCTGAGGACGTTACTGGCTTCGACACAAGTCATCTGCTGCCATTCATCCTCTCCAAGATCGGAAAAAGATGCCGTTCCGTGCTGCCCAGGGGTTCCAGACTACCGTCGTTCGAGAATATTCTTTCTCCGTGCGGACGGTGCGGCCCACTCATTACCGAGGTCCACCCACCGCGACGCGTCCTGGGGCGTCCTGGAAGGCCGAAACACGGCTCCATTCTGAGTTGCCGAGGTCGACAGGCACCCTTTTAGTGAAAAATCGCGGAGGAGGATAATACGCGATTCGACCCCGCCGGTCTCTACGGAGGCATGGGGTGCCAGGAAAGCATTCTTTCGATGGGCAGCCGCTCACGGACGACCGTCTCCAAGCAGCCTTACCAGCCAGATGAGCCACGCCCACACGACTGACCAGCAACAGCACCCACCGACCACGTGCAGGACCGTCATCGCCACGCCAAGGCCCGGGCTCGCATCATCATGGTACGCGAGGGTTACGGCAAGCGGAAATCCCGTCCTTAGTCACCCATTCGTCACCGGACGCGTTTTCGGGGACCTATCCTGTCATTGGGCCCATAAACCAAGGCGGCTAAGCGGTTTGGAGGATCTCCGGACATTCTGCCAGTTCTGCGCTTCAGCGTTTAGTTCAGGTGAGATCCTGCTCCTTTCAAAAGGGTTCTGAAAACCGCCACTTTAAGCCTCACAGAATCAGCCGCCCGACCTCGCCAATCCGGTCGTCCCACAAGGCGGGGGGTAAAGAACAGTTTTCGTAACCCACTTTGACAATCAGCTGCCGGGCGATCTGCGCAGCCCGCTGCCTTGCCCACCCATGAAGGCTCACTGGGCTGTCCACCCCCCGTCCGCTGGGAAGGACGCGCCGGTGATATTGGAGCAAGACTCCGAGCAGAGAAAGAGCGCGAGAGCGGCAACCTCTTCAACGGAGGTGAAGCGACCTGAGGGTTGCTTCTCGGCGAGAATCTCGTGGGAGGCTTGCTCTGCCGAGATATGATTCTGTGTTGCCCGAGCGTCGATCTGTTTCTGCACGAGGGGGGTGAGAACCCAACCCGGGCAGATGGCGTTGCAGGTAATGCCGTTGGACGCGTTTTCCAGAGCGACCACTTTGGTCAAGCCAATCACGCCGTGTTTGGCGGCCACATATGCGGCTTTGTGGATCGACGCGACTAATCCGTGGACCGACGCGATATTGAGGATGCGTCCTTGTTTGCGCCGCTGCATGCCGGGAAGAGCGGCGCGGATGGTGTGGAAGGCGGCGGAAAGATTGATGGCAAGGATGGCGTCCCACTGGTCGACAGGAAAGCTCTCGGTCGGGGCGACGTACTGGATGCCGGCGTTATTGACGAGAATATCGACCGATCCGAAGTGCGTCTCGGCATCCACAATGAGTGCGGCGCACTGGTTGGGGTCGGCAAGATCCGCTGGGTGAAAGAAGATCTGGACGCCATATTGTTGGCGCAGGCGCTGCGACAGCGCATCGGCTTCAGCGGGTGTGGCAATGCCATTGAGGACGATGCGGCAGCCCGCGGCCGCGAAGGCTTTGGCGATGCCGAGGCCGATCCCCGAAGTCGAACCCGTGATGACGGCGACGGAATCGCGAAGCATCGTTCCTTCCAGTCGGACCTGCTTGGAAAAGCAACAACCCGCAACGGATCCGCAGCCCTCTGCTTGCGAATCCTCTCATTCACCGCGACCAGTACGGTTCCCGCAGGATGCGCTTGAGCGTTTTCCCCGCCGTGCTGCGGGGAAAATCCTCCATGATCACAACCGCGCTCACCCGTTGAAAACTGGCCCCAACCCGGGCGTTAATCCAGTCGGTCAACTCTTCCGCAGTAATGGTACTTGAATCACGCAGAACGACCGCGGCCAGCGGAGTCTCGCCCCATTTTTCGTGGGGCACGCCAAATACCGCCGCTTCACGCACAGCGGGGTGCTGCAGGATCACTTCTTCGATGTCCCTGGGGTACACATTGGCGCCGCCGGAGATCATCATGTCCTTCTTGCGGTCGACCATAAAGAGGAAACCTTCCTCGTCCACATAACCCAGATCACCGGTGTGCAGCCAGCCGTCGACGATCGTCTCCGCCGTCAGGGCAGGCTGCTTGTAGTAACCGTCCATGAGCAGCGGACTGCGCCCGACGATCTCACCCACGTCTCCCGCCGGCACTTCTTCTCCCGCGCTATCGACGATGCGCATATCGGAAAGCGGCAATGGCACCCCCACGGAATCCGGCTTGTGCGGATAGTCGTTCCTGTCGAGAACCGTGGCAAAGCCCTCCGTCAATCCGTACAACTCATAGAATCGCCCGGGCAGTTGCCGATTCAGCTCTTCCTTGTGTTCGCGATGCAGCGGCGCTCCTACGCTGCAGAGCATCTCAAGCGACACAAGTTTTTCCGCGCAAAAGCGGGGTGAGTTCAGGACTGCGACGATCTGCGACGGAACCATCATCACGTGAGTAACCTGTTCGCGTTCGATCGTCTCGAGGCACGATTCCGCGCTGAACTGGCGATTGAGAACGAAGGTCGCGCCCAGGTACATCGCCGGCATCATGGTGACAAAGGCCCCATTAAACACGACGGATCCGGCATGCATGGCCACGCTCTCCGGCCTCATGCGATAGGCCGACGCAAAAACAAGCCCATACATGCTGCGGATAAAGTGGCTGTGAACAATGCCCTTGGGCTGTCCGGTCGTGCCGCTGCTGTAGATCAGGTTGTAAGGATCCGCGTCGTCGATCACAACCCTCGGAGGTTCCGACTCGCGGGCTGCCGCAGCGAGCTCGGCGCAACGCTGGTAGCCAGGTGCCGATTCATTTCCGGCAAGCATGTAGCGGCTGGGTTGAACCAGAGGAATCTCCGGCCTGATTTCATCGAGCACAGGGGCGGTCTGAACGCCGGCGATCACCGTGGTCGCGTCGGAATCGCGAATAAGAGTGGCAAGCGCCCGGCCCCGCAATAACGGTGTGAGAGGCACCGCCACCGCGCCAATCTTTGCCACCGCCCAGTAGGTTTCAAGCAGCTCGAGGCAGTTCGGCAGGACCGTGACAACCTTGTCTCCCTTTCCGACGCCCAGGTCGAGCATCGCATTCGCCCATCGATTGACCCGCGCGTTGAATTCGCGATAACTCAGCCTCTGCTGCTCGAAAACGAGGCCGCACTGCTCGGGCCGATAGCGAGCATTGCGCGTGAGCAACGAACCGATGTCCATGGCGCTGATCTCATCAACGAGATGCTGCCTGCACAGGCGCGCAGCGGCCTGCGAAGTCGTCCACCCGGTCCGCGATCACCGCTGCTCCACGGCTTCCCATCAGCATGGTGTAGTGCGTGACGCCGGGAATGAGCTCCATTTCCATGGCTGGAACCAGCGAGCGCATTTGTTCGATCATGGCGTCGGGAAAGAGCGGGGGTTGTCCGGGCACGAACCCAGCCGGCGCCCGCATCATGAGAACAGGCACGCCGATGCTGCGAAGACGGGTTGCAATCTGCTCGCTCTGCAAACCTTCCATCAAGTCGGCGATGACGGCGCCCTCCGCTGCCTTGGGTCGCAGCTCTGGCGGCTCGCCGCCTAGCTCGTAATCGAGAAAGGCCTCAATCCACGGGTTCCAGTCTTCCGCCGGGAAATGCGGCTGAGTCTTCCAGAACTGGCGGTACGCCTCGCGCGAGGGATAGGTTTGACGCAACTGCCCGATGCGTAACGCCAGCGCCGCATCCATGCCCTGCTGCGAGTTCGGCGCAGACATTGCGGGGGCATACCCGCCATCGAGGAGAACCAGGCCCGCCACAAGGTCCGGATATTGCGTGGCCAGCGCCGTGGCTACAAACGCACCCATCGAGTGTCCCACGATGACGCTTGCGTCAAGGCCCATGGCATGCATCGCCGCCGCGACGTCGGAGGCATGTTGCGCCATGCCGTACGGTCCCGCCGGCTTGTCGGAGTTTCCGCGGCCCCGCAGGTCGAGCGCGAAGATCGGCCTTCTTCCGGCCATGCGCTCGGCGACCCCCATAAAAGTCACATGGGAGGCAGTCAGGCCGTGAAGAGCCACCAGCGGCGCGCCCCGCCCAGGCCAGTAGCCAAAGGCCAGTTCGATGCCGTCCCCCGAAACCCGTCCTCGTGCCGGCTGAGATATTTTCAATCCGTCAGCCATGATCGCCCTCCCGCGGGTCCTCAGAAGTTGAATTTGAAGGCAAACTGAATCACCCTGGGTCCGGTGGTGGTTGTAACAATCTGACCAGCGGTGCCCGACTCAAGAATATTGAGCGGATTGGCAAAGCTCACCGTATTGAACGCGTTGAAGAACTCGCTGCGGAATTCAACCTGCTTATCCCCGATGGGCACAAATTTTACGATGGAGATGTCCGCGTTGCGCTGGTCAGGTCCGCGCAGGATGTTGCGCCCGCTGGTCCCGAAGTCGTCGAGGGCCGTCGCCGGCGTGAAGCACGCCGTGTTGAAGTAGTCATTCAGCCGGTTCTTCACGCTGCCGCTCCTGGCAGGGTTGCAGCCAGCAACGGCATCGGCGCGGGCCTGCACGAAGGCGGTTGCATTGGTGAGTACGGAAAATGGCGTGCCGGTCTGCAGCGTCACAATCGTCGCCAGCTCCCATCCATTGGTCACACCGCGGGCAAGAGCGGAGCCACCCTGAAGGCTGGGCAGATCGTAGATGCCGCTGAGCACGAGGCGATGACGGCGATCGAAGTCGGAGCTCGCGTAGTTATTGAGAGTCACCTGATTCCCGGGAACGACTGTCACGTCGCTCGTTCCCGTGGGATCGCCCGAATACTCGTCGAGCGTATGGCTGTAGGTGTATGCAGTCAGGATCTGCAGCCCATGACTTACCTGTCTGGTTACGCTCGCCTGCAGTGAGTTATAGCTTGAAATGGAGGAGCTCTGCATCGCGTGAACTCCGAATCCCTGTACGGCGAGGCTCGACAGCCCGGGGCTCAGCGGTCCGGGTTCGAAAGGAATCGGGGCGTATGCCTGATTGAGATCAATCAGTCGGTACAACCTGCGTCCCACCGACCCAACATAGCCCACATCAAACAACCAGTTATTGGCAATTGTGGTTTGCGTTCCCAGGCTGAATTGCTCTGTGTACGGCGTGCGGAAGTTATGGATGTCGGGATAGATTCCATTGGCCGATACCACCGCGATCCCCGAAGGTGAAACCGGGCTGGGCGCCTGCGTCATGAGAGCGGGCGGTCCGCCGAACGGAAAGATCGCGGGATTATTGAAGGTGAGCGGGAAGCTTGTTGGCGGCGGCACATTGACAAAGGGTGTGGCGATGGGTGTCTCAAGTGCCTGGGCCAGCGTGTAATACGGAAAGTCCAGGATCTGGTTGTTGAGGAGACGCGAATTTGATCGGTCGAAGTAGATGCCGTAGCCGCCGCGTACCATCATGCGGGTCGAATCAGGAAGGGGCTGCACGACAAAACCCACGCGGGGTGCAAAGTCCTCTTTGTCCGGTGAAACCAGAGAGGGCTGAACCTCCGGAACTCCCGGCAGCGGTGTTTTGGCGTTCGAAGCCTGCACGAACCCGCCGGTGATGGCCAGGTTGTCGCCCGCAGGGAATCCGGGAATGGTCGCGGTGGCTATGCGGCCCGGATCGAAAGCCACAAAGCGCCCCTGAGTATCGGTGAACGGGCCAAAAAAGTCGTAGCGCAGCCCGAGCGAAAGCGTGAACCGGTTGTTCATGCGCATATCGTCATTGGCGAATCCGCTCAGGTCATGGGCCAGCACGTCGCGGTTGTTCACGCCGGAGCCCATGATCGTCAGGCCCGTCAAATCGTACAATCCGCCGAGGAAGTCGAAGAATCCGTTGCCTGCGAATGGCGACGGCGGCGGCGCAAGTCCGAGGAAGAAGATCTGGCCACGCGTATAAAGGTTGAACGCCAAATCCAGCTCGTGATGCTTGAACTCCGCGCCGAACTTCAAGTTGTGCATGCCTTTGTCCCAGCTCAGGGTGTCCCCGGCGGTGTAGGTCTTTTCTATTCCTGAGTTATCGGAGAACGGGTTGGCTCCAAGGTCGAAGTAGTTGGCGACGGAGATCTCCGGCATGCCCGGAAACAGGCCGCCAAGGGGCGACGTGATGCCCACCTGCGCCGCGGTAAAGGGCTCCTGCGGTGAGGAGGCCGTGGTGATGACGGAGAAGCCGAAACGCGCGTCGTTCACTATGGCTGTCGAAATGACGTGCAGGTCGTCCAGCGCCAGCACGCGCTGATTCAGATCAGCCGTGCCGCCAAAGCCCGGCACCGGCAAAGCATTCGCCAATCCGAACAAATCGAACATGCCTTGAAGGGTGGGATTGGTCGCGTCAAAGAACTTTGCTGAAAAGCGATTGGCAGTCGAAAGGTGAAAATCGAGATTGGCGTTGTATTGGTTCTCCCGAAAGCGCGAGATGGCGACCACAGGCACGGCCACCGGGGACGGCACCGAGCCCGGAGTAACACCGCTGGGATGCGGCGCGGAAGGTATGACATACGAGCCGTTCGGCATCTTCGCCTGCAGGAAAAACTGCGCGGTGGGATCGAAGCAGGGAGGGAACGTAAGTCCCGTGGGAGTGCCGGAGCACGGTGCCAAGCCATAGGATGCAGCGAACGCGTCCAGACCCGCCGTCGACCGGTCATTGGTGAGGTTCTGCGGCACGAAGACGGTGCCCACAGAATTCAGCAGCGAGGTCCCGTTCACCTCGTGGCTCCCCTGATAAGAGACGAAGAACCAGGCGCGGTCCTTCACGATGGGCCCACCGAACGTGCCTCCAAACTGATTGCGCTTATACGGCGGCCTGGGGACACCGCCGCGGTTCAGGAAGAAGTTGTTGGCATTCAGCGCGTCGTTGCGGAAAAACTCATACACGTTGCCATGCAATTGATTGGTTCCTGACTTGGTCACAGCAGCGACAACGCCACCGGATACGCGACCCTGGGACGCATCGTACTGGCTGGTCTGGACAATGAACTCCTGCAGCGAGTCTGTCGCCGGCACAGCCAGATTCGGCGTTGAGCCGGTTCCGATCGAGTTGGCGTCCACGCCATTGATGACCACGGAATTCGAGGTCGCGCGGTTGCCATTGACATAAATCGGAGCCGCTCCGCGCCCCAGCTCCGCCGAATTCTGCACGGGGCCGGAAGTGCCGGGCGTCAGCGTCAGGAGCTGCTGAAAGTTCCTGGTGGGCAAAGGCAGCTGGCGGATTTGGTCCTGCTGGATCACGGTGCCTTCCGTCGGCGTGACTTCCTCCGCGGGCTGCACTTCGACGACGGCTTTCTGCACGGCAATTTGGAGGCTCATGTCCACTTCGGTTGTTTCGGTGATGCGCACAGGCACGTCTTCGGCTGTCTCGCTGAAGCCGGACTTATTTGCCCTGAGACGATATGTTCCCGGTGGAAGTAGCAGGAATGCATAATGCCCGGTCGCGTCGGCCGTCGTGTCGCGCAGTACGCCGGCGGCATTGGAGAGAGTCACCGCCGCTCCGCTGACGACGGCGCCCTGTGGATCCTTCACAACGCCTGCGATCGCGCCCGTAGTCGAAGTTTGTGCACCGGCGATGCACGTTAGCCCGATCAGCACTCCCACAACCCAAACCGCGATGCCCCCCGTACCTTTCATTTCTTTCTCCTTTGCCCGACAGATCCTGCTGCCTTATCCGGAACTATGCGCCCGCCTGTGTACAGGAGAACGAGCTGTTCGATTACCTCTTCATCGCTCATTCCCAGGTGCCGCTTTGCTCCAAAAAGTTCCTCAGATAAGAAGTACGTAAAGAACTGCAGATAAATAGCCGTGTAGGCGAGGGAAGGGCTGACTCCGGCCGGAAAAGCTACTCTCGAGTTGCGAATGACGGCTCCCGCATAGGTGCGGAGGTCTCCGGCTATTTCCCGAAAACTATGAATAAAATGCTTATGACGAAACTCCACTACATCGATGTACATAAGGCGCCAGTAATCAAGATTCGTCGAGACAATCCTCCCGATTGCCCGCGCCAGTTTCTTAAGCGATTCAGCGTCGAGTGTTTCCATGAGCGGAAGGAGTTCCCGCTGGCGAATGACTTCTATTTTTCCGCCCAGAAGGTGAACGAGATCGACGAAGATTTCCTCCTTGGTGTCGTAGTAGGTATAAAGATTTCCCATGGAGACACGCGCCCTGTTTGCAATTTCACGGACCGTTGTACCGTGAAAGCCCTTGCGCGTAAAAAGGTGCAGGGCAGCGCCCTGGATCCTCACCCTGTTCTTCGCAATCGCGCTTTGGGGAAGCCGCGGCATCGATGTTGGACCCGATATCTGGCCCTGAGATTTCCTTAGAGCGAGCGCTCGCTCGTTTTAGGATGAACCGGCTTTTATATCGGTCGCTGGAAGACTGTCAAGAAAAATTTTCAACACCAAATCTCGAAAGGCTCATTGAAAGACGAATCGGTGAGTTTTGTTCCGGCCGTTTTGCTCCAATCCAGGCGTCAACGTCAGGCCGCTCATCGGGTGCTTAGTTCAGCCGCACTGAGGGCCTTCTTGTGGCCTGGAGGAGGATCTCAGGCTTACGGTTCACCACGATGGGATCAACAGCACAGCATGGCCTACGCGGCGGGCGACAAGCATTACCCGAAAGTCGGCCAGGCTTTAGTTTTCCTGTTCCGATTGAGTAGAGTTATCCAGATCCGTTATGGCTTGGCTGTCGTGGTCTTCGACACGAGAGCCGAAGATACCGGGCTACGGTTCCACCATCCACCGCCAAGTGCCTCAAAGAGGATTGCCGAGTCCATATAGCGGCTTGCAACCGGTTCGGTGCGATCGAGCGCGGTTTGCAGCTTCAGGCGCTGCGCTTCCAGCAGACCCAGTTGGCTCAGGCCGCCGGCGTCATAGCGTTGCACGGAAATCTCGTATGCGGCTGCGGCCTGGTCGGCCGCTTCAGTTCGCGACTGCAGGGTTTTGGCATCGTTCCCAATTGCGTACAACGTGTCCGCAACCTGCTGAAACGCCTGGAGGACGGTCTGGCGATACTCGCTGGCAGCTTCGTCGTAAGAGGTCTCAGCTTTGCGTTGCTCTGCCCGCAGCGCTCCGCCGTTGTAGAGAGGCTGGGCGAGCCCGGCTCCGACGTTCCAGATATCACCGCCGCTTATGAGGCTGGTTCCCAGTCCGCCTCCGCTGGCGGAGAGCGTGATCCGCGGATACCGGTTTGCGGCAGCCACGCCGATACAGGCGCTGGCCTGCTGCAGCAGTGACTCGGCTGCGCGGATGTCCGGTCGCTGCCTTACCAGGGACGACGGCAGGCTCAGCGGCAGCTCGCGGGGAAGTTGCAGGGAATCGAAATTCACGGCGGGCATGGATACATCCGCTGGCGATGCGCCCACCAGCACGGCGAGCTGGTCATTCACGATATCCAACTGCTGCCGGAGCGGCGGCAGCGATGCCTGAGCTTGCGCGAGCAGCATTTCTTGGCTCCGCACGTCATCGCCGGAAGATCCTCCTGCGCGATAGCGGCTCTCTGTGATTTGCAGTTCCTTCTGCCGCAGCGCAATCACCTGTTCCGTGAGGTGGATTTGCGAGTGCAGGTCAGCTTGCCGGATCGCTGCGGACACAACATTGCCGGCCAGCATCAGCCGCGCTCCCTCCAGTTGCCACTGCTCATATGCAGCCTGGGCCCGAAGGCTCTCGATCAACCGCCGGTTACCCCCGAACAGGTCGAGCGCGTACGTGATGCCCACCGAGCCATTCAGCAGCGCAAAGGGCAATGGATTCGGGAAAGGTATGCCGTAAGCGTCCAGGTTGAGCTGCTCGCCTTCCACTGAAGCGTTGCCGCCGATCGTCGGATATCTGGTAGCGCCGGTGCGAGCGCGTACTTCGTCTTCGGCCTGCCGCAACCGGGCTGTGGCTGCCGCCAGCGTCGGGCTGTTGTCGAGCGCCTCGCGCACCATGCTGTCGAGCTGTGCCGAGTGGAAGAGCGTCCACCAATCCGCGGGAACGTCGCTGGAAGAGAGAAACTGCTGCGGTTCTCCCGCGGATCCGGAACTGCCGACGGTCTTCGAGGGCAAGGCCTGCGACGTGTAGGTGGTGACGGAGGGCGGTGCGGGCGGATGATACTTTGGACCGACTGTGCAGCCCTGCAAAGGCAACAGGGCCGTCGCCAGCGCCGCCATCGTCTTCTTCCAATATTCAGGCCTGTTCACAGGTCACCCCTCAATCCAGTGTCCGGCGATAGCTGGCTACGGCCACGGCCATCAGCGCGAAGGTGAAGATCATCATCGGCCAGACGCTTGGCCACGAGTTCGCCCATCCATTGCCCTTGAGAAGAATTCCCCGCACCAGACGGTTGAAGTACGTGAGCGGCAGCAGGTTGCCGATGGCCTGCGCCCAGTCTGGCATTCCCTTGAAGGGAAACATGAACCCCGAAAGCAGAATGTTGGGCAGGAAGTAAAAGATTCCAAGCTGCACCGCCTGCAACTGATTCCGCGCCAGTGAGGAAAAGGTGATGCCGACGGTGAGATTGGCGGCGATGAACAGCAGCGCGGACAGATAAACCGCGCCCACGTTGCCGAAGAAAGGAACCTGGAAGACGTAGCGTGCCGCCAGCAGAATGATAGTGGCCTGGATGAGCCCGATCCCGATGTACGGGATCAGCTTGCCGCTCATCACTTCAATCGGTGTCGACGGCATGGCGAGCAGGTTTTCCATCGTGCCGCGTTCCCGCTCGCGGGTAATCGCAAGGCCCGTCATCAGCACCATGGTTAATGTGAGGATGACTCCCATCAGGCCGGAGACCACGTTGTACTGCGTGATGTCCTCGGGATTGTAGAGCGGGTGCACGGCGACGCTGAAGGGGGCCGGTTTGCCGCGCAGAACGGCCAAAGGCCCGGTAATTTCCTGCTGAATCACAGACTGCACGATGCCGTTGACGGCAGCCAGAGCGTTGGCTGTGGCAGTAGGATCGGTAGCGTCAGCTTCAATCAACAATGATGGGTGCTCGCCGCGCAGAAGCCGCCGAGTGAACCCGGGCGGAATGTTGATGACGAAAAGCACTTTCCCCTGCGCCAACGCTGCGCGTCCGGCTGCCTCGTTGGGCAAGGTCCCCACGATTCTGAAGTAGGACGAATTCTGCAGGGCTTCGATAAAGCTGCGCGTGATGTTGCTCGAGTCGGCGCTGATGATCGCGGTGTCCAGATGCTTCGGATTGGTGTTGATCCCGTAGCCGAAGATAATCATCTGCACGATCGGAATGCCGACAATCATCGCGAAGGTCAGCCGGTCGCGGCGAAGCTGGGTGAACTCCTTGAGTACGATGCTCCACCACCGCACAGTCGAAAATGGGTTGCGCCGGCTCACGACTTGCCTCCGTCGCCGCGATCGGAGCCGCTCATCAGATGAATGAAGACATCCTCGAGGCCTGTGTCGATTTTCTCGGCACGCAGACCGGCGGAATGGGCCGTCGACTCGATGGTTTGCCGCAGAGCCTCGGCATCGGTTCCGCTCACATGCAGAGTATCGCCAAAGGTGACCGTCTGCTCCACTCCAGGCTGGTTACGCAGGACTTCCTGAAGCTCTGCCAGGCGCTGCCCGTAAAGCGCCCAGGTGCTCAATCGCTGGCCGGTTATCACCTCGGCAGCCGAGCCCTGCGTGAGCAGTCGGCCCCAGGCAATATAGGCGAGCTTGTGGCAGCGCACGGCTTCATCCATATAGTGCGTGCTCACCAGGACCGATATTCCCCGCGCCGCAAGCGACTGGATTTCATCCCAGAAATCACGGCGCGCCCGAGGATCGACGCCGGCGGTCGGCTCATCGAGCAGCAGCAGCCTGGGCTGATGCAGCATGCAGGCGGCCAGAGCCATCCGCTGCTTCCAGCCTCCGGAAAGTCCCCCCGCAAGCTGGCTGGCGCGCTCCTTTAGTCCCAGGCCCTGCAAAGCTTCTTCCACGGCTGCTTTCCGGGACGGGATATCGTACATGCGCGCAACGAAGTCGAGATTCTCGCGGATGGTCAGATCTTCCCAGAAGGAAAATCTCTGCGTCATGTACCCGACATTCCGCTTAATCTCCGCACTCTCGCGCCCGATATCGTAGCCCAGGCAGGTTCCGGCTCCCGCGTCCGGCTTGAGCAGACCGCAGACCATCCGAATCGTCGTGGTTTTGCCGCTGCCGTTGGGTCCCAGAAATCCGAATATCTCCCCGCGGCGCACGCGCAACGAGACATCCCGGACCACGTACTTATCGCCGAAATGCTTGTTCAGTCCCCGCACATCAATGGCATAGTTCGAACTGGCTTCGGCTGTCATTCCAGAGCCACCTCGACGGGCTGCCCGGGGTGAAGCAGAGTCGCTTTTTCCGCCGACGGCCTGGCGATGATCATGAAGACGAGTTTCGAGCGGTTCTCGTTGCTGTAGATCACCGGCGGCGTGTATTCGGCCTGCGGCGAAACGAAGGTGATCCGGGCAGCGACCGGCGCGAAGCACCCGTCACAGTGAACCACGACGTTCTGCCCGGTGCGGAGCCAGCCCACAAGCGTCTCGGGAACAAAGAAGCGCACCTCGATGTTCTGCGGGGGCAGCAGTTCCACGACCGGATCGCCGGCGGCGACCCATTCGCCCTCGCGATAGAGCGTGTCGAAGACCAGCCCCTGGCGCGGAGAGGCAATCTGTTTCTGCTTGAGCCTCCATTCTGCTTCGGCTACCTCTGCGCGGTCAGCTGCCACCTGCCGGTTCTGTGCGCGGATCTGCTGTTCTCGTCCCGGCAGTGCATCCACCGCCAGTTCCGCCCTCAATTCCTGCACTCTCGCGGTACTCGTGTCCGCTGCGGCCTGGGCGTTGATCAGTTCCGTTTGCGCGATGCCGCCGGAACGGTACTGCACATCGTCGCTGCGCAGAATGGCCTGCGCTTGCTTTTGCTCTGCCAGCGCCTCTTCGAGCTGCGCGCGGGTTACGTCGATCTCCGCGGGACGCTTTCCCGTGCTCATGTCGGCCAGCTTCGCTTCTGACAACCGCAGGATCTGCTGCGCCTGGCGCACGGCTGCCGCCTCCGGCTCTGTGTCCAGGGCGAAAAGCGGATGGTCGATTGGGATAGTCTCGCCGCGTATCACTGAGAGACGATCGAGCCGCCCGCTCTCGGGCGATGCCACGTAGACAAACTGGCCCTCAATGTAGCCTTGATATTCGGGTGGCTGGTGCTGCGAGCAGCCTGCCAGTAACACCAGAGGCGCGGCCGCCGAGTTTATCATCATCCTGATCCGGCGCCGTTCCAGTTTCATCGTTTCCTCCTTACGCGTCTCCTGCCGCATGCGCGCCCCGGCTGCGCAGCGGCGTCCATCTCCAGCCCATGCAGCAGCAGACCGGTAATGTGCCGGCGGAGGACGGCGCGACTGGGCGCTTCACAATGAAAAATATTGCCGACAAGACCTGCTGTTGCTGTGTGCAGCATCACCAGGCCCAGCATCGAAAACACAATCAGGACCGGATCGATATCCGGATGAATCGTGCCCTCTCGCTGGCCGCGCGCGACGGCGCCACCGATGATCCGCACCTTGTCGACCGGCAGGCGCTGCAGCACCCGCTTCCGGAGCAGCCCGTTTTCATTCAGGATTTCCCGCATCCACGTCGATGGCACCCAGGGGTTGCGTTCAACTCCGGCCAGCAGGCGGTCAACGATCCCGCTTATCATCGTGGCGACGGAATCGTCCTCTTCTACCGGATCCCATACCGACGCGATCAGGGGCGCGAGCCGCTCATCGACCACTGCGTCGAGCAGAGCATTACGGTCGCTGAAATAGTAGTGCACTACCGCGGGCGTCACTCCGGCGCGCTGTGCGATGACGGCAAAGCTGGTGGCTGCGGCGCCCTGCTCGGCAAACAATCGGGTGGCCGCGGTCAGGAGCAAATCGCGAGTCTCGCCTTCGCTTCTCGCAGCCGGCCTGCCCGGCGGCCTTCTGATGGTTGGGCGTCGATCGAGCACAGATTTAACTAATCATATAATTAAATACAGATCATAGCCTGATGTCAAGATTGATTCAGTGTCAGCATGGCCGCCAGCCTCGCCGAGGCATAGTCAGGAATAGGTAATGTTATGTCGGCCAGGCTTTAGGTTTTCTTCGATGAAGACCTCAGAGAGCGCCTGTGCCGTCACTCGGGAGCCGATCCAGATCTGGAAATTGACCAGTCTTTGAGATCCTACGTCATTTCCTGCAAAAAGAAGTGTTCTGCGTGATATTTCGAGCAGGAAAGCCGCACAACGCGCAAAACCGCCTCCAACTTAGCCTAGATCAGGTGATGAAGGAGGTGAAGCATGCAGCAGGGAGGTGTAATTCAAACGAGCCGCAGGGGCGGCCCGGATGTGTGGCAGTTTCGATGGTCTGAAAAGGATCGGGATGGCCGGCGCAAATATCGGAAGAGGGTCATCGGAACTGTCGAGCAGTACGAGAATGCTGCCGCGGTGGTCATGCGGCGTCAGCCCTGATCGCAGAGATCAATTTGCGGTCCCACAAGAGCCGTGTTGGCGCAATTACCATCGATCAGCTCTACGAGCACTTCGAACAGCGAGAGCTGCTGCCACGGACGAATCTGTGGAGCGTCGCGCCGCTGAAGACCAACCGCGGTTACATTCGCCGGTGGGTCAGACCACGCTGGGGCTCCTGCACGTTGGACGAGATCACGGCGGTCGAAGTGGAAGCATGGCTGGGCGGTCTCGACCTCGCACGCGGATCCCGGGCCAAGATTCGAAATGTTTTCTCGATTCTGTTCAACCACGCATGCCGGTATGAGCTCTTCGATCGGAATCCAATCCGATTCGTTCGGCAGAGTGCCAGAAGAAGGAGGGCGCCGGATGTGCTGACAGGCGCGGAAATCAGGATGCTGGTCAACAGTCTGCCGGCGCGTGAGCGAACCCTTGTTCTTCTGGCGGCCTCAACCGGGCTAAGGCAGGGCGAACTGTTCGGGCTCAAGTGGCGGGATGTCGATTTCGAACACGGAGAACTCAATGTCATCCCATCCATCGTCTGTGGTATCGAAGGTTGCTGCAAAACTGAGTCCTCGCAGAAGCCGGTTTCAACGCAACCACAGCTCGCAGCATCATTGATCGAATGGAAGCAGCATTGCAAGTTCAAATCCGGTGACGACTGGGTATTCGCGAGCCGCCTGCGCGGTGGGCGAAAGCCATACTGGGGAGCAGCGATCATGCGTCATTACATCCAGCCTGCAGCCGAAAAGCTGGGTATACAAAAGCGCATTGGCTGGCACACGTTCCACCATACCTATTGCACCCTGCTTCGTAGCCTCGGAGTCGAGTTCAAGGTCATGCAGGAGCTGATGAGGCATTCCTCGCTACGATCCACACTTGACGTTTACACGCAGGCAGTCGGCCCGGCCAAGCGTGCGGCGCAGGTCGATGTGCTCTCTCTGTTCGCCCGGCTGCCCGAGGTGGAAAGCGATTGCGAGATCATCGGGACGGCATGAGATAGAGATGAGCTACGGGGTGCAAAAAAGACACAGAAATGTGGCTTTTTGCACCTTCGAACTTTTGGAGAAAATACGCGCAACTCGTTGATTTGATTTGGCGTCCCCGACGGGATTTGAACCCGTGTTATCGCCGTGAAAGCGGGTCTGGGGCATTTTGGAGGAATTCGCATGGGATGGGCGGAGTTCGTCAAACTCCTGTATTGACGCGGTCCTCAGCACTTTCTCACTTCGGCATTGCTAGCACTGTTTTTGCCCTGTTTGGACATGGCTTAGTCACCACAGCGTCACCGCCAGTTGTCCAGGGTAGTGGGTTCGTTGAATGCTCTGACTCGATTCCGCCCTCTGCTGGCAGATTCAGGAGAAATCGCAAGGCGCAGAGTTTCACTACGGCGTCAGGCCAGGACGAAAGGCGCAAAAATTCTTGGTCTGGAAGGCGCGATTTTTGAAAGGCGCAGGATCGAGAGCGGAGTACAGGCGCAGAGTTTGGTTTTGCTGAGGAGAAAAGTTTCGCCTTTGCCTGAGAACGAAACCTTCAAAACCCCCAGAAGGCTGGCGTGAAGATTTTTTCGGGGGATTCTGCTGAAAGATTGAAAGGCGCAGGGCTGCGAAATAAAGCGCAACGTTGCCAGATCGCCGGGGTGGGGCGCAGAGGCACGGTCCCTGCTCACTGTTTCGTCGCTACAAAAGTCCCCGTGTCGCTGGAGTAATAACAACCCGAAGGACGCGATATCGTATACGTCCCAGAGGCGCTATCGGAAGTGATCGTTCCCGTTATGCTAGTGGACTCCTGCGGGCTATTCGGGCTACCACCGCAGGAAGTTGACGCAGTGATTGTGAAGTTGCCACGGGAAAGCGTGCCAATGAAGTTGTAGCTAACTTTTTGTATGGAATTTGTGAACGTCCCGGTCAGTGCTGTGCCGGTCTGCGAAACAGCAATGCTACCCACGATAGCGGTCAGGGTGGTCGTCCCGTTGACGCCCAGACCTCCGCCAGATTGTGATACAGCTGCCGTTCCAGAGAAACCGCCGTAAGAGGCCTGACCTTGCGTCGATACCGTCGTTACCGTCCAGGTGCCAGCCAAATTTATCGCGGAGTTGCTGCTGGAGCTGCCACCCGAACTACCACCACCTCCGCAGGCGGTGAGAACAAACGCAAGTGTGAGGGGGACAACCGTGGAAAAGCAAGAGAGAAACCCGGTTCGTTTCATGGGATCTCCGCTACGCGGCCACATTCTACAACGTGACTCACCCGGTTGGGTCATAACTAACGTGAGTCCTCCTGGACTACGCCAGGACAAGTGAAAAATTGATTGTGTGAGAGCGACGGATTACCATCCGAAAACAACAAAGGCCGCTGGCGGGCGGCCTCTGCTCTTGCATATTTGGTGAACTGCCAAATCATTGCCGAGGTATGCCCGCCATGTCAACCACTCTCCATCATTCGATACAAACCTCTGTCCTTGGCGAGGAGTTGCCTCCAATGACGCTACAAGTAGGAATGATCGGCATAGGCGGGATCATCCTTGCTGGTGATCTTAAGGAGTCGAATGACATTGCGATCAGGGGAGAGCGCGAAGGAAATGTCGCGGACGCAGGACGCCTTAAAAACAAAATTGAGTTCGATCACGAACGAAAAATCGCCGTTTCGTGCGCCATTGACCTTAATTTTGCCAGGACAATAGCGAGACGGATTATTGACGAACTGGAACCCCGCGATCTGACTGATGAGGGTACAGCATATTCAGCGATAGAAAGAATCGTAGGGGATGGTCTGGCCACGGAAAAGAAAAAAGCTGAATGGCTGATCGCTCTCAAATGCCCGGATTGGAAACTTTTCAAATGTTCCGTTGCCCCCGTTGATCCAGAACAGAGAGACACTGAATGGAGTATCTCGTGCGAGCCATGTTTCACCTTGGAATTCGCCGGGCACACAACAAATCCCGTTATTTACCTGCGCAAGTACTATGACGACCTCCTGCCAATTGAACAACTGGTTCCCCTTGCGGCTCACATGATACTGTCCGCTCCCCTCTTTAACTCCTACGGCATCGAGGGTCTGGAAATTATTCAATGCGACGAAAGCGGCGTGCGCAAACTTTCGGAAGGGTCGATCAAAAATCTCAAGGCGGCAACCCGCCAGTTAGATAACAGCTTAGGCGAAGCACTCACACAGAGCGGCAAGGAATATACCTACTCAACAATGCGGCGCTCAATGTCGTAATGCTTTGACTGCTCATTCCGGGCTGCCCAGCATTACTCTGCGCTTTTTCATTTTGTACACACTTCGGATACCCTGCGCCCCTGAAGAAGAAGGCTCCCAAAAACGTATTGTTTGTAACTCCTGTGTTATCTAACAACGCGGGCGCAGATTTTGACTTCGCAGATAACTCATGCCAGTATGCGCAAGATAGGCGCTTCGCATACTCTGCGCCTGACGGAGGTTCGCCTGTGCTTTCACGAGAAGAGCGAAGCAAAGAGAGACAACAGATTGCCAGCGAATTTCTGGAGTTTCGCAGGCGGTATTTATATCGGCAGATCGATCTGGCTGAGGCCCTCGAAATTTCCCGACGCTCAGTCCAGATGCATGAGGCGGGGATGGTTCTGCCTAATCTACGCACCAGGGCCAGGTTTCTTGAATTAAAGAAAAAACAGAAAAAGGATGCGGCATAAATGGCGACAGAATCTTATTTTGGTGGTCCCGCTGCTCAGCTTTCAGGTGCCGAAATTGCTGAGGACCTTGCGGCCTGTTTAATCGAGGCTCTGCAACGTGAATCTGAATTGCTTTCCTCTGTCGCTTATCGCTCATACTCCGCGAAAATGACAGTCTCCTTTCAGTTGAATGCACTCGATACGGTGACACTCGATAAGACTGTGATTGTCGGCGATTTTGACTCCTCGCGGGCACCGGATTTGGAAATTGAAATTGAGAGTCCGCTCGCCAGTGCGGTGGAGATACGAGACCGCATGGGAACGACGGCTCCGAGCCTTGAGCACAGCACAACGGAGGAAGATGGCGTTCAGCCCGAGCCGGAGCCTCAAAAGAAGCGGTACTACACACCACGACGGCAAGGACTAATTAAATGAGCAGTCCATTGCTGAATCCGCCGTCAGTACGATTCCCGTTCAATCTGGATGGAATTGACCCCAAGATTGCTGATGCCTTTCGCTGGGCTTTTAATGGGCTGACAAATCACGAGCAGGCATTTGCGGCAGTCGCCTCGCAGATTTCCAGCCTGAAGGCGGCGACATCAACTCTGTCAACAACTACAGAGAACATTACACAGACTTCCGAGACGACGGTCATCGAGCCGGGAACAATAACCGGAGGGCAGGTCAACGATCAGACGGGGCAGACCAGCTATGCGACTCAGCAAAGTGATAACGGCGGTCTGATCGCACTGAGTAACTCCTCGCCAATTGCTGTCACGCTGAATTCGAGCATTACGCTGCCCTATTCGATCACCGTTGCCAACCAGGGAACGGGCACGGCTACATTGACCCCATCGGCAGGGACAGTGAACGGAGCGTCTTCATTCGCGCTTGCCGGTGGACAGTATGTGACGCTCTATGTGGAAACCCCATCTCCGGCTGGGCAATGGTGGGCAGTGACAGGAAAGACTCCATCATCGGCTGGCCCAACAGCGCACGAGTGGTTGTCCAGTTACGATGCGACCACGGCTGCCTTCACACTGAGTCAACCCGGATTCACTGACCTTTCGGGTCAGATTGCACCGTCTACACAGATGCCTGCATCGGGGGTGACGGCTGGCAGCTACACGCTCTCGTCAATCGCCGTGAATGCTGAGGGGCTGGTGACGGCGGCATCAAGTGGACCGACCGGAGTGAGTGGGACAGTTACTCTTGCACAGCTTACGAATTCTGGTTCGCAGGGTTCGCTGACTGTGACAGATGGAATCATTACAGCGATTGCTAACCCATCCTGAGTTTCAGAAAAGGAGAATAACAAAATGCCTACAGTGGCTGAGGTACTGTTGCAAAGCGGATTTTCACAGAAAGAAATTGACAACCTGGATCAGCGCGCTACAACCGCGTTCTCTTCGATATTGTCTTCGGCTGAGCAGGAACGTCAGCGGGCCGAGTTAGAAAAGCGCGCCAACGTCGAATTCTACGAAACCAAGGTCATGCCTGGCCTATTGGCATTTGACGATGAGCGTCTGGCTCTGGAAGGCAGGGCTGTGAAGGCCGAGCGCGAAGCAAATTACTATCGCGCTGCCGCTCAGTCGGCTGGCATTTTGCCTGGTGAGGAGCCTCCCCGCGATGGACAGGGACGCTTTGTGGCTAACGTACCTGGGTCCACGCCAGGATCACCCACTTTTGTTGAAGCAGATTTCTACAAGCGTCTGGACAGTGGTATCGGTGGCATTGCTGACATTCAGTGGAAACATCAGAGTTTATTCAACTCACCTCTCCCGATATCGCCGTCTGAACTGATTCGGCAGGCGGACGCTGCTGGCCTGAATCCTACGGAGTTTGCGGCTCGTAAATTCAAATTTTCCGAGCGCGAAGCGGAAATGTCGAAGAAGCGGCAGGAGGAGCATGACGAGCAAATCCGCCGCGCAGCGGTTTCCGAGAACGACCGAAAATGGGCTGAAAAAATGAGTTCCAATCCGGATCTGCGCCAGGGAATGTCTGCCCGAAATGCAGAGATTCGGAAGGCCACCAGGTCTGGTGAGTACCGGGACCCGCTGAAGATGACGGATGCTGATCGTCGCGCCCAGACAAAGAAGATGATTCAGAAAGACCTTGCGGAGAACGAGCAGCAAGCATCCTGATGCCAACAAAAGGCGCTGGCCGCCCGTCCGTTGCGCAGCTGGCGCTTCGGTGGCACCCCCAACCCTCACCGCTGGCCTTCCGGCGCGTCCTGGGGCGACCTGGAAGCCTGGAGTGCATCCCAGGCGCTGGCGAAGCGGGCGCGCTCTTCATTGGGCAGGGTGTTGATTACTCCTGCGAGTTCCTCCGCCTTTGCGCGCCAGTCATCCAGACAGAAGGTGGTATCAAGGTGTGGCTTAGGAACGGCAATAATCACCCCTGGAGTTTCGTCGGGTTTGGTCCATGCGAGGCAGGTAGCCTGACGATGTTCTTCGGCCAGAGTATTGAAGACAGTTCGCAGCTTCTCTTCAATCTCGCAAATCTCATCTTTTGCCGCCTGGGCATCCTGACTGAGGGGTTTCCCCTCGATTTCAAAACTTGTTCCGTCGCGCCGGAAAGCAAGGATGAGAAATCTCTCGATATTCGGAGCTTCGTCCTGAAGGCGAAACGCGGCTTTTAGGGTATCCGTCATGTTGATTGTTTCATCGGCCATTGCTGTCACCTCATTTTGTCAAAAAGTCAATTTTCACCGAGTCAATTATTCTCACGATTCCAGACCTGAAAAGGAGAATTCTCCGCGCCGCCGTCATACCTGGCTGTGCGGCTGTAAGTCAAAGTCAATTTTTCGTGGCGTACTCAAGCTCTTCAAATGGCTCCTCGGTTTCTTTGCCGTCTTCCCAGCGGACCAGCGCTCGGCAACATGAAGCACGCACGCGCATAACTGTTCCTTCTTTGCCTGGTTTGCGCGCAGAATTGACTTTGGTCAAAATCGCGGGGATGCAATTCACTGGACAGCCTCCCGTGGGTTGTTGAGGGCCACATGGCAACCGACAGCAGCCAGGCGCTCAATCAGGGTGGAGAGTGTCCAGTTTCCGGACTGCCAGTGCTTGCCCTGCAAGCGTGCCTCCACCTGGCGCAGAGTCGTCCTGACGAAGCCATCAACCTCAATGACCGTCTCGCACTGGGAAATTTGAATCGGCGCAGTCTTTGTCTCCCAGCGAACCAGGCGCACGCCTGGCGGCATGGCCGGACACCGCGACAGCAGTTCAATAATTTCGGGCTTCTTTTCCCGGATCACGTCCACGAGCGGACTGAGACGCTCCGGCAGACGATACCGCAGCCGCTCACCGTCAACCAGCTGGAGCATCCCGCCAGCCAGCCGGATAGCTTCGATGATGGATTCTGGCGTCACAATTCACCTTCCACGTCGGTTGCGCTTTCAAGCGTGATTCCGTTTCTGATGGAACCGGCGATGTCTCCCCAGTCGAAACCAGGCTCCCGGCTTTCCGCATCGCCGTCAGGGGCGCAGGCGTCACCGCCTGGACCCTCGAAAAGCTTGTTCCCGTCCATTTCGGAAAGTGAAGCTGAAGAGATTGTGTCGGGAACAAGTATTTTGCCAGTGTTTACAGGCAGTTCTGAGTCGTCAAAAAAGCTTGTTTTCTTGTTCCCCGTATATATACGGAAGTCGGGAACAAGCTTTTTTTGATCCGTCTGAATGCTCTCCAAAATCACAGTCTCTGATTTCTTGTTCCCGTTGTTTTCTATAGGGGTGGGAACAAGAAAACGAGAAACCTGGTAGCGGTACGGATCGCCCTTCCGCCCACTGCCCAGGCGAGCAATTCTGCCGTCATCCACGAGTCCACGGATCGCCTGCCTCAGCAGGGCTGTCCGCCCCTCCACTGCGTCAGTGATTTCCGGCTCCGTCCAGGAGCCATCACCCAGCCACGCCAAGATTTTTTCTGCGGTGTCCTGAACTTCGGCTGCTTCGCTGCTGCCGCCAAGAGAGAGTTTTTTCGTCTCTGGATTAAATTTCAAAACCGTCTCCGGCAAATCCTCGCCACGGCGCTGGACAGTCTCAATCGTTCGGTAAGTCTCTTTCCGCCGCATGACCAGGAGCGAGGCGACAGCGCCGCCTAGCGCGGTCGATCCCAAGGGCGAGTCGATTGCCTCCGATTTTGCTAGCTTGCTGGAGTGGTGTGTGGCGAGGATATGCGTCCCGGTTTCCCGCCCCACATCAATCAATGGTCCGAGGGCGCTGTAGGTCTCTGCATAGGCTCGCTCATCGCGGATGGCCAGCAGCCGAAACAACGGATCGATGACCAAGAGCACAGGCTTTTTCTTTTTGAGAATGTTCACTACATCCAGGGCTGTTCCGGCATCGGCGATTTGAATCTCTTCGCAGCCGTCAGCCCCCATACTTCTGAAATCTGCCGCCACATCCTCTGCGCGTTCCTCCAAAGCCAGGTACAAAACCGGTCCCTGCTTGACCGGCCAGCCGAGAAAAGAATCTCCGCGCGCCACTGCCAGGGCCAGGCCGCGCGCGAAAGTGCTCTTTCCGACCTTTGGCTTACTGGCAACTATGCTGAGACTTCCGGCTAGGAGCCGCCCCTGCAATAGCCAATCATCTGCGACCACGGGCCGAGACAGTAACTCAGCGAGTCCCACCAGCTTTAGGCCGGTCTCCGCCCGCGCGGACTGCTGACCATCTGCTGAAGCCCAAACTGGCGCGGCCTTCATCAACTCAAACAGTTCGGCGGAAGTGTGGATCTTCAGGAAGTCCGACACATCCTGCTTCTCGTTGAGTCCTGGCAGCTCAACCAGGCGTACCTCCTGGGCATATTTCGACACACTGGCGCAGACCTTCCGCGCGTGCTTCCGGCCAGGATCGTCGTTATCCTGAAAAACGAAAACCTTTTTGCCTGCGAGGTAGGGAGAATACTCATCCAGCCAGTTGCCAGCGCCGCCAGCATTGGTGGTGACGGAATAACTCAGTGCACCGTTCTCATTTGGGAATTCGGCTGCTGCTATCTCAAGATTGAGCGCGTCGCGTTCGCCTTCCGCGATCAGGGCCACGTTGGCACGCACCAGCGCCGGGAGATTGAACGGGACGCGAGTGATCCCCTTCAGGTTCCATAGCCAGCCGCCCTTGCCATCTGGCCGCCGCTGTTGGAAGTCCTTCGGCTCCAGGCGCACGACCTGAAAGACGACGGTTCCAGCCGCATCCTGGTAGTCGTAAGTTGCGACGATTTGACCACGCTTGCTGGTCTTCGGCGCTTCGCGTCCGATGGTCTCATTGATTGCCGCCCAGCAGGTGGCGTCGTCCTTGCCGGTGAGCCGCCGTTCGAAATCGAGGATGCCGCCGCCGACGTTGCACGCAAAACAGCGCCAGATGCCGCGCTCCAGATTGATGGAAAGGGACGCTGTGCCGTCGTCATGAAACGGACACTTCACAGAAGCCTCACGGCGAGAGCCGATCCGCTGGCCGTGAAGCCTTGACTCAAAATACCTGCGGGATTGATCGAATGTGGGAGTGAAGGACACTGGCTGTCTCCTGCGAAAAGGGCGGCGCTGGCGCTCCCGTTCGCCAGGCCATCAAGGTGGTGGTCAAGAGCGCTACTTCTCCGCCAGCGCTGGCCGCGTGTTCTGAGCCACTAGGCGCTCGATTTCAGAGGCTGGGATCAGCAACCTCCGGCCCAATTTCACGCTGGCGATCCGTCCGTCGTATGCCCACCGTCGCCACGTCCAGCGGGAGACCCCCGTCCTGGTCTCCGCTGCAATCACTGATACAAGCTCCGCTTCCTGCTTCTGCCGGATCACGTTTTCCTCCTTCGTCCTGGCTGCCAGTTCGGCGCTGAAGACAGGATCAGGGAAGAATTCGGAAAAATGTTGATAAAAGTGTTGCAAGTAGCATTGATTAGGCGCAACATGTTTTTATTAGGACAAGAATATTATGAAAGTCGCGGAAAACTGGACAGAACGCGGAAGTCGGGACTACCCCGAATACCTCGCGGCTGCCCTCAATGGCCAGTGGAATAAAGACACGTTGTGTTTTTTGGCGGGTTTCGCCGTGCCGAGGCCAGGCGTTCGGAGCGCACCCCAGGAAACAAGGGACGCGGCGACAAAAGCATTCCTGCGCACCCTGCGGGGGCTTGTCGATCACTGGATCGCAACGGGCAGAGAGAACGACGCGGAAAATCCGTGGCAGCGGAACGTCACTGCATCAACACCCGATTATCCGCAACCGATTATCAAAACCCTGGCAGATTATCGTGACCGGAATCCACCGAGAGTGGGCATTCAGGGCGATGGTCGTTTCCTCGTTTTCCCAGACCTGATGCGGTCAGAGGGTTGGCCTACTCCGGAACCGAACCTTGAAGCGACGTTGCAGCGAGCACGGGATTTCGCGGTCAGCGAATTCCTGAGGCTGCTGGAGTCCAGCGGCAGAGAGCGGCTTTTTCGGTGCGATAACTGCGGAGCCTACTTTGTCCGGTTGAGAACGCCAAAAAAAGACCTGCCCATCAAGAAGGGCACTTTTTGCGAAAACTGCGCGGGCAGGGGTGGGGCCAGGCGTATGGGTGAAACGCGCGCAGCGCGGCAGGAGGCAAAGTTGAAGGCAGCAGCAGAAGCCTGGCTCCGATGGAACTATTCCCATCGGCATCCTGACCAGCGGGAGTGGGTTGCGAGGGAAGTGAGCAAGCGATGTGGGGTTGAGATTCAACGGAACTGGGTCTCTCGAAATCTGGTTGAGATTCTGAAGCGCGCGGAGGCGCTGAAAAATGCCAAAGGCTAAAGAACGGGATGGGGTTTATCAACGCAAGGACCGTGCAGGCTGGTGGGTGTCCTACATCGACGCATCCGGAGCGCGTGTCCGACAAAAGGTGGAAGCGCACACGCGGCAACAGGCTCTCGATGCACTGAGGCGCATCAGGACGAAAGAGGAAGTGGCGCGTACGCTCGGAGTCCGGCCCGCCAGCGAAATCACCACGGAAGCCCTCTTTGACCGCTACAAGCGCCACCAGCGGGCGCGGATACGTCCGAGTACCTATGAGCGGCTGGGCGGCATCCTGGACACGCTGAAGGCCCGTTTGCCGCAACAGGCGAAGGCGATCACCAAACGGACAGTGGCGGAATACATCGAAGTCCGTTCCGACGAGGACAAGGTAGCGCCTGCAACCGTGGCGAAGGAAGTCAGCGTGCTCAAGCATTGCCTCCGGCTGGCTGTGGAATGGGGCGAGTTAAACGCGAATCCGGCGGCTGGTGCCCGACTGCCTCAGCTTCCGCCTGGACGCACGCGCTACCTGACTCCAGGAGAACTGAAAGCGGCTCTCGAATCCGCTCCCGAGTGGATGCGCGCGCCAATGGCGTTCGCAGTGTGTACCGGAGTTCGTCGTGGTGAATTGTTGTCCCTCCGCTGGATGGACGTGGACCTGAAGAATCGGCGGCTCTATCTGCGGGAGACCAAAAACGGCGCATTGCGCATTCTGCCCCTCTCGGCAGCCGCCCTCCAGGTGCTCGGCAGCCTGGCTCAGGGCGCTGCGGGCGATCCGGTGTTTACGGGAGTGGATGGAGCGCTGCTCTCGGTCTACACGAAGCGCGTGTTCAGTCGCCTTGGCATCAATGACGCCAGTTTTCACACATTGCGCCACACGGCGGCATCCTGGCTGGTGCAGCAGGGAACTGACCTGTACGCTGTGGGGCAAATTCTCGGACACAAGACGCCGCGTATGACCCAGCGCTACGCGCACCTGTCCCCCGATTACATGGCGGCTTCAATGGGCAAGCTGGACGGGGTGATGCTGGGCGAAGTCCTCCCCGCAAATCTGCCCGATGGGCCTTCGTTAGTCACCGTAGAGTCACCGGCAAACGGAAGCGACCTGCGGTCAGCGCCTAAGTTGTTGATGTGATTGGCGTCCCCGACGGGATTTGAACCCGTGTTATCGCCGTGAAAGGGCGGTGTCCTGGGCCGGGCTAGACGACGGGGACGCTCGGATTGCGGGCGCCACAAGAGGCGCAGCTGCGCAACGGGCCATCTCTGACTTTACCGGGCCATACCCTCAAAGTCAAAGCAAACGCGCGCCGTCCCGCTCTATCGGCGATGCGACGGGCCATCGTGCAAATTCAGGCCCTGCGGAAGCGTGGCTTTGCGAGCACGGCGGAGCATCCCCGATGGCGCAACCAGTCTTCGCAAGACCGTTTCGTCATGCGCCGCTTCCGCTATCTCGATCTGCCGACCATCGGCTTCGTCGTCTTCCTTCCCGTCTCGAATCTCGCCGGCGGGAAGATCTGGCAGATTGGCCCGCTGAACGCCGCGGCGCGCAGATGCTGGTTCCCATCGCGGATATTTGGGGCGACGTTTTCGCGCTTGCATCCCGGCGAGCCGGCTCGCCCGAGGCCCGGGACCTGGGCGGCGAAGCCTGAACATGCTGGCCCAGCGCGGTACTTTCGCGCCCCTCCCTGCCGCATTTCCCTGGCCTGGACCGCGCATCTGAGCGGATATAATCAAATGGTTCGCAGCCAAAAGGAGCACGCGTTCCCATGCCCATTCAGCCCACCGCCAGAATCTGGCACAACGGCAACCTCATTCCCTGGGATAAAGCCCAGATCCACGTCATGAGCCACGTGGTGCACTACGGCTCGTCTGTTTTTGAGGGCATTCGCTGCTATGCGCAGCCGCAGGGCGCCGCGGTGTTCCGCCTGCCCGAGCATATGCAGCGCCTGCTGGATTCAGCGCGCATTTACCGCATGCTGCTGCCCTGGTCGCTCGACCAGCTTTGCTCGGCGGTCGTGGAGCTGACCGAATCCAACGGCATCGCGCCCTGCTACATCCGGCCCATCGCGCTGCGCGGCTACGGCGAACTCGGCGTCAATCCCAAAAACTCGCCCATCGAGATCTACATCGCCAACTATCCGTGGGGGAAATACGTGGCCGGCGATGCCGCCGACGTCTGCATCTCGTCGTGGAACCGGCTGGCGCCGAACACCATGCCGTCGCTGTCCAAGTCCGGGGCCAACTACATGAACTCGCAGCTCATCCGCATGGAAGCCGACATCAACGGCTACGCCGAAGGCATCGCGCTCGACGTGAACGGCTTCCTCTCTGAAGGCTCGGGCGAGAATCTCTTTCTCGTCCGTAACGGAGTGCTCTTCACCTCGCCGCTCTCCAGCTCCGTGCTCTGCGGCATCACGCGCGACTCGGTGCTCACGCTGGCCCGCCACTTCGGCATTCCGGTCGTGGAGCAGCAGCTGCCCCGCGAGCTGATCTACATTGCCGACGAGGTCTTCTTCACCGGCACTGCCGCTGAAGTGACGCCCATCCGCTCCGTCGATCGCATCCAGATTGCCGACGGCAATGTGGGGCCGATTACGCAGCAGCTGAAGGACGAGTTCATGGGCATTGCCAACGGCCTCAAGCCCGACCGCTTCGGCTGGCTCACCCCGGTCAACGTGCAGACGGAGCAGCCGGTGACCGCGTAAGCCACAACCCATACGCGAAAGGCCTGGCCGTCGCGCCGGGCCTTTTTCGTTGCTGCTCAATGCCAGGTGGGATGAAAATCAAGCGGGTTCGGCACCACCTTCGCCGGCTTGAACCGAACCACCACATTCACCGTGTGCGTGTCATGGTTCGCCTGGTAGTCATACTCAGGCTCCATGTGCTCCAGCTCCTCGGCCACAAGCATCTGCCCCGCGCGTGAGCGCAGGTACACTCCGCGCCACGCCTGCGTCAGTCCCGACCGGAAAACCGCGCCTTTCGGCAGCTGCCAGTACCGGAGCACCTGGCGCTCCTGCCTCTTGTTCAGGCCGATCAGCGTCAGCGTGCCCATCCGGTACACCACCCCCGGGTCCACCGTGAACGTGTAGGCCACGGTGTGCTGCGCCCGATCCACCACCGCTCCCGAGTTCACATTGACGCCTTCATATCCCTTTGCCTGCCAGGGAGCCTTCAGCAGATCGACCGTCGCAGCCACTGCGTCCGAGTCCGCCACATCGCCGGCATGGATCTTCGCCTGCGCCGCGAAGACGTCCGCGCTGGTCATGGGGTCACCGGCGAAATGCACAGCGGACACCGTGTACGGATGGCCCTCGCTCGTGATTCTTGCCGTGAGCGGCGCTACGATCTTCCCGTCTTCCAGCTTCGGCGTACCCCACGCCGGCTCCGCAATCGCCACGTCCAGATATCCGCGCCGCGTGTACACCTCGCGGATCGCCGCCGCCAGCGATTCCCGCACTCCGCTCAGGGATCCCTTTCCGACGGCGGACTTCTCGACCTGAGCGATCGCGGCGACCCACGCGGCGCCGGCTCCTTCCACCGTCAGCGACGCAATCACGACTGGCGGCGCATCGATGTGGAAAAGCGTGGCAATCATCGTTCCGTGCTCATCGCTCACCGGCGATGTGCCGATCTTTGCCGCCACGCCCTTCGTCGCCAACACCTCCGTCAGCGCGTCGACCACCTGCTGCAGCATCGGGCCTTCCGGATACAACGCGCCGGCAAAGAGCGGCACTTTCGCCGCGACCAGCGTGTTGAGCGTCTTCGTATCCCACCACGGAAAATTGTCGTAGATCACCGGCAGCACGCCCGGCGAGGGCGTCAGCGTGAAGCGCAGAACATTGTCGTCCAGCTCGTACTTCACCGTGACAAACAGCCCGCTGCCCGTCAGCCGGTCGGTGGCCGCCTGCATCTGCATCTTCGTCACCGGCCCAGGCTGCAGACCGGTGAACGCCAGAAGCTGCTGCTGGCTTTGGCTGGCGCCCGAAAACGTAATTGTGTCGGGAAAATAAGTCTGCGCCGGTGCGGACGGGCTTAATGCTGCGGCAACAAAAAGTACAGCCAGAGCACGCATAGCGGCACGATGAAACCAAAGCGCAGAGCGCGCCTCATCCAGTTGACGTTTCCCCGGCGCCATTAGTTCCACAAGCCCCGCGCCGATTATCGCAGCGGTCCGCCCTGCTGGAACGTCACCACCAGGTCGACAATGTCCGTGTCGTCGTGTTCGTATGCCTTGTACGTCGCTGACCAGCCGTCGAGCGAGTGCAGACTGTTCTTATTCTTCAGCAGGAACTGCGCAGGCAGCGTGGCATCGTACACATCGCCTTCGCGCAACGGCCACGTCTTCAGGAATTCCGCTCGCTGCTCATTGCTGAGGTTGATGAGCGAAAGCTCGCCCATGCGGAACACCGGCCCCGGCACGATGGAGATGGTGTAGCTTACCGTGCGGGTCGCGTCGTCGAAACTCGGCGTCGCATCGATCTTCGCGCGCAGATACCCATGCGCCTTGTACGGTATGGCGATCGCCGCCAGCGTTCCGTGCAGCAGGTCTTCGTTCGCCACCTCGCCGGGGTGCAGCAGCGCATTCTTCGCAAACTCGTCCGGCTGCATCAGCACATCGCCGGAAAGCTTCATCGCGGCGAGCCGGTACTGAGCGCCTTCCGCGATGTCCGCGCTGACCGGAACGAGCACCTTGCCATCCATAACCCGCGGCGTCGCGTGCGCGTAGCCCGTCATCGCCATCTCGAGATATCCCTGGCGGTGATAGATCGCGCGCAGGGCAGTCGCCAGCTTCGCCTCCGTCGCTCCGTCGTAATTCTGCCCCTCCGCGGCCCTCGCAATCGCGTCCACCGGCTCGTTCCACGGAGCAACCACACCGGAGAACGTCACCGTCCCAATCTGCACCGGCGGCGCATCGATGTGAAACTGAACGCCCGTGAATTTGCCCGCCGGATCCTGGGTGGGTGTCGCCGTCACCATGGCCTGCACGCCCTTCGCCGCCAGCAGCGCCTGCAGCGCGTCGGCCACCGGCTGCTGCAGGGTGCTCTCCTGCGGCAGCGAGCCATGAAACAGCACCACCTTCGCCGCCACCGCCGCGTTCAGACCGGCCTCATCCCACCACGGAAAATTCACGTACTCAACCGGCAGCGCGTCGGTTCCCGGAGTCAGCGTGTACAGCAGTTCCGTGCCGTCGTATTTGAACTGAATATCTCCGAAGAGGCCGGTGTCCATCAGCTTCTGCGCCGCAGCCTGCACCTGGTCGTGCGAAATCGGCTTCTGTGCCGCCAGCCCGGTAAAAGCCAGCAGTTCTGACTGGCTCTGCGGAACCCCCGTAAACGTGATCTTCTTTGCAATAATCTGGCCGCAGGCCGGCAGCGACAGCGCCGCCATCGTCAGCGCGAGGACAATTCGCCTGAAATATTTCATGCAGGCAAGATAATCGCGCCGCCGCGGCAGCGCCATGGGAAAATGCAAAGCGCGCCGAACCCGGGGAATCCGCAACTCCCCTGGCGCCGGCGCGCCTCGCCTGGACGGTCTGCCCTGAGCCTGGTCGGGTGGGCTGGTCCCTATACCCGCTCGATGGTGAGGGACTCGATGACCACCGGCTTCACCGGCTTGTCGCTGCGGTCGCGCGACACCTTCGAGATCTTGTCCACAATCTCCTGGCCCTCGACCACTTCGCCGAAGATCGTGTGCTTGCCCGTCAACCACTCCGTCGCGGCCACGGTGATGAAGAACTGCGAGCCGTTCGTATTCGGCCCGGCATTCGCCATGGCCAGCTTGCCCTTCTTGTCGAAGCGATGGGTCGAATTGCGCGTCTCATCCTCGAACTTGTAGCCCGGCCCGCCCATGCCGTTGCCCGCAGGATCGCCGCCCTGAATCATGAAATCCGGAATCACGCGGTGAAACATCGTGCCGTCGTACAGCTTGTCGCTCGACTTCTGGCGCGAGACCGGATGCGTCCACTCGCGCTTGCCTTCCGCCAGCTCGGTGAAGTTGGCGACGGTTTTAGGCGCATCTTTTTCGAAAAGGCGGCAGACGATGGCGCCTTCTGTGGTGTTGAAAACAGCATACGTGCCTGGCTGACGGGTCATTAGCAACTCCTGTGTGGGATCGGGAAAGGGCAACGCTACGGTTGCGGGTTGGAGGTCGCGGCCGGTGCTTCCGCGGCTTCCGCGGGAACCGGTTGCCCGGGGGGAACAATTGTGACCTTGTTCAGCGTCACTGGATCGATGGGCTTGTCCTTGCTGTCGCGATTGACGCGCGCGATCGACTGCACGATCAGAACGCTGTGCGGGTCGCACTGGCCGAAGATTGTGTAGTGCTGGTCGAGGTCGTGGTCCGGCACTTCGGTGACGAAGAACTGCGAGCCGTTCGTGTCCGGGCCGGAGTTCGCCATCGCCAGCCGCCCGGGCACGTCGAAGTTCAGGTTCGGATCGAACTCGTCCTTAAACAAGTAGCCGGGGTCGCCTTCCCCCGTGCCTGTCGGGTCACCGCCCTGGATCATGAACTCCGGAATCACGCGGTGAAACGTGGTGCCGTCGTAGTACGGCTTGCCGTGCACCTTCTGCTTCGTCGTGGGATCCGTCCAGTCCTTTGTGCCCGTTGCCAGCCCGACGAAGTTTGCGACCGCGATCGGCGCCTGCTTGTCGAAGAGCTTGCAGGTGATGCGCCCCATGCTGGTGTCGAGAATCGCCGTGGGTCCTGTGGGCACCGGAGCGGGGTGCGCCTGCATGTCCGGCGAATCGGGAAGCGAAGAAGAGCTCTGCGCAGAGGGCGGAGTCGCCTGCTGCGTTGCAGGAACCGGTGCGTCCGGCACGCTCTGTGTGGATTGTTGCGCGCCGAGCGTACAGGTGAGCAGAAAAGCTGCGGCAAGGAAAGCAGTACGGCGAAGGGGATGGATGGACATTCCGAGATTTAGATTACGGCATGCGCCGCCGCCATGTCGCGCGCCACCGGGCGGCTCTGTCGGTCCGGGTGCGGCAGCGGGGGTGAAGCGGAATGCTACACCCCCGCTATCCGCTATCTCTTCCCCACGTAGCTTACGTGCCAGATCGAACCCGACCCGTCGTCCGTGACAAACAGCGAGCCATCGTTCGCCACCGTCACGCCCACGGGCCGTCCCCACACCTTGCCGTCGGGTGTCACAAACCCGGTGAGGAAATCCTCGTACTCGCCGGTTGCGTGGCCGTCGTGCATCGGCAGCAGGATCACCTCGTACCCGGCCCGCTGCGACCGGTTCCACGAGCCGTGCTCGGCCGCGAACGCGTCGCCTTTGTACTCCGCGGGGAACTGCGACCCCTCGTAGAACAGCATTTCCAGCGAAGCAAAATGCGGTTCCAGCAGAATGTCCGGTGTAATCACCTTTCCAGCCAGCTCCGGATGCTTTCCTTCCTGCCGCGGATCGTGAACGCCGCCGTTCGCACTCATGTAGTACCACGGCCAGCCGTAGAAGCCGCCTTCCTGGATGTGCGTGATGTAGTCGGGCACCAGGTTGTCGCCCAGCATGTCGCGCTCGTTCGTCGAGCACCACAGCTCGCCGGTGATGGGATTGATGGTCTCGCCCACGCAGTTGCGAATGCCCCACGCGTACACCTTCTCGAACTTGCCCTCGGGCGTGAACTCCAGCACATCGGCGCGGTGAAATTCTTCCGGATGCGTATCCGAGTCGTCGTCGTTCGAGTGCGACCCAACCGAAACCAGCATGTGCCGCCCATCCGGCGTGAAGGCGATATCGCGCGTCCAGTGACCGCCCCCGCGCAGCCGTCCGCCGCCGGGCAAATCGGCCAGCTTCTCCGCAGGTCCGCGCGCCTTCAGGTCACCATTCTGATATGGAAAGCGCACTACAGAATCCGTGTTCCCGATGTACACCCACTTTGGATTCGGCCCCGCGGGATAGAAATTGATCCCGAAAGGCTGGCTCAGGCCGTCGGCAAAGGTCGAAACCTCCTTCGGCTTGCCGTCCGGACCCACGCCGCGAAACACCATCACCTTGTTCTGGTAGCTGATGGCGACAAACAGATCGCCGTTCGGCGCGGTGCGAATCAGCCGCGGCTGATCGAGCCCGGTGTAATACTGATCGACCTTGAACCCGGGCAGAGTCTGCGGCCACTCATCGGCGGGACGCGGCACCATCTCCGCGCCGTTGTCCACGCCCTTCGTCGCGTAGGGAGCCGGCAAGTCGGCGACCGTCAGGTGCCGGATGACGCCGGGATGCTCTTTGGAGTAGTCGGTGAATGCGTTTTGTCCGGTCAGAACCTGGGCATGAGCGATTCCTGCGGCAAGCAGCGCGGCCAGGGCAGGCAGCACAGCCGTGCAGCAGCGAGGCAATTTCTGCATGATTCCTCCTGGTTTGAGGTTGAATCAGGGTTGAGGTCGGTGGGCAGGGTTGTGCGTGGACGCGCTCTGTGGCGCCTGGTTTCGAGATGCCGGCGGCGCGGGCGGCGATGCATTTTGCTTCGGCTGTTCCTGCGTCTCTGCGCCCGGTAACGGCGTTGCGCGGATATCTTCCGGTGAGGCGAGCCAGTGTTGCAGCAGGCTGGTGGGGATGGTCGCAGTGAGGATGGCCCGCTCGCCGTTGCGCTCGATGGAGATGCTGTTCACCAGCGCGCGGGTCTGCTGATCGGTGGGCTGGATCACGCCTGAGTTTTCCATCGACTTGATCAGGGTCAGGACGGTCTGCAGCGATTCTGTGGTGTCGGCCGCCGAGCGCTCCGTCGGGGCAATCTCCTCGACGCGCAGGTGAACGTGCCCCACCCAGGTGAGCGAGGCAATCAGCGTGGCCTCCACGGGAACCGGGATGCGCAGGCCCATGACGCGCACCCCGCCGGCCTTGCCCAGCGGCAGGGCAATCTGCCCGATGCCCCACGCTATGGAAAGCAGCGGCACCTGCGCATAATGTTTGGAGAGCAGCGAGGACCCGGCAAACGGCAGCGCCGCCGTCCGGTAGCGGTCGATCATGGAATGGATCTGCTCGGGCGATGGCGTGTTGCTTACTGCGACGATGTCGTACCCGAGCAGCACCACGCGCACCGTGCGTCCCTCGCTCGGTATGTTGTAAATCGTGTGGCCCGCGTAGACTTCCTGCGATGTCGCGAGGCTCGCCAGGTAGGGCGCCAGGCGCCGGCCGTCGAAGTGCCCAACGAACACTTCGGAGAACGCTACCGCTCCGTTCGGTCCATGGGGGTCGGGCATGCGGTGCAGAGCAAATGCCGCATCGTCCAGATCGCGCTCGAACTCGATCCCTGTCGCGTCGATGAACTTCTGATATTCCGGCGAGTGGGTTACGGGATGCTGCTCCAGGTGCATGGCCGAGCGCAGCGGACGGAGATTGATATAAACGATGCCGTCGGATTCAGGAAGGAGCCGCGCCGCTTCCGGCGGAGCTTCCTTGCGCAGGTAAATCGCCGCGGCCAGCAGCAGCAGGACGATGACGACAATGGCGATCGAAAATCGCGTGCGTCGATGGATCATCGAATCGAACGGGACAGCACTATCTATCATCTCACCCGGCGCGGATTTGCGGTGCGCCGGGCGCACGCCAGGCGATTTCCCGGCCCGATTGCGACCGCTGCTGCCGTGTGATAATTTCAATGCTGTGCCTTCCATTTTGAGGACGCAGCGGTGCGTCTTCCGGGCGGAGGGTGTTAGCTGTCCGGGCTGGCGTAGCTCAGCTGGTAGAGCATCTGATTTGTAATCAGAGGGTCGGGGGTTCAAATCCCTTCGCCAGCTCCAGTTTTCCGGCCTGGGACAGTGGGGTCGGATTTCCCTTCGCAGCGAAAATCCCGTAAGTGAGCGTGTGCAGGCTGAGCCGGAAGAAGCTTCCGGAAAGCTGGCGGGTGCCCGAAGCGAAGCGTTGGGCTGAAGCATTTTGCAGGTTAGGCACAGGTGGCCGAGTGGTTAATGGCAGCAGACTGTAAATCTGCCGCTCTTTGGAGCTACGGAGGTTCGAATCCTCCCCTGTGCACCAGAGTTTGGTTTCTGCGTTGGCGGACGAGGTGTTCAGCGTGAGCGTGGTTGGGGTGCGAGACAACGCTCGGAACGAAACCGCGGGTTCTCCCGCAGCCAGCCGTCGCAGAATGTGGACAGCGCTGGCGGTTTTAGCAGCTCTGGCGGTCATTGCGTGGTTCACGATGGACGGCGGCGCGGTGCTGCCGGTGAGGGAATATAGTTTCGGCAGCGTCACCTTCGGCGGATTCGGGGTGAAGGTGCGGTGGATTCCGGAACTGATCCTGGGTCTGTTCGCAGTTCGAGTGGTGACCGCCAACATGCGGGCGCGGCTCGAGGACAAAAGCCGGGAGTAGGGTTTTGCAGTGCAGGGCTGATGTAGCTCAGTTGGTAGAGCACTCCCTTGGTAAGGGAGAGGTCACCGGTTCAATCCCGGTCATCAGCTCCAGAATTCAGCGGAAAGTCACAGCGTTCAGCGATCAGAGTTTTCCACCTGATAGCTGAACGCTGCGCAGTGTCTGGAAGTAAGTAACAAAGGGTGAGAGTCACAGTCTTCGCGGACATCAGCGGCGGGTTCACCGGTCTTCTGAACCCTGCACGCTGAACGCTGAACGCTGTGGTCAAGCGGGAGTAACTCAGTGGTAGAGTCACAGCCTTCCAAGCTGTTGGTCGCGGGTTCGATTCCCGTCTCCCGCTCCATATAAAGAAGGATACGAAACAGGTATTGAGGACGATGTTCGAGCAGGCAGTCATCCCCATCCAGGACGAGAAAACCTTCGCCGAGGTCCGCCAGGCGCTGGACCAGGCCTTTGCCCCGGTCCGCGTCTCCGACTTCCTCCGCAAGGTCGCCACCGCCAAACTGCGCGTCCGCCAATTTGAAGCCGTTCTGGCTCACGGATTCCTTGGCCAGAAGGCACAGACCAGTTATGCCGCCCTCGGCGATGCCGACCGCGGCCAGATTCGCGAGCAGTATCTCCGCCGCGTGGAGCAGGTGGCTCCCGAGGTGCGGCAAAAGTTTTTTAAGTTGTACGCCAGTTATTGAGGCGCGGGTCGCCGGTTTCAGTTCGTGTCACTCCGATTTGAGGCAGAGAGGGTACAGTCATGGCGAAGGAAAAGTTTGACCGGTCGAAGCCGCACGTGAACGTGGGGACGATCGGGCACATCGATCACGGCAAGACGACGCTGACGGCGGCGATCACGAAGGTGCTGCAGAAGCACAATCCGAAGAATACGTTTCGGAGCTTCGATTCGATCGACAATGCGCCTGAGGAGCGGGAGCGCGGCATCACCATCGCGACGGCGCACGTGGAGTACGAGACGGCCAACCGGCACTACGCGCACGTGGACTGCCCGGGCCACGCCGACTACATCAAGAACATGATCACCGGTGCGGCGCAGATGGACGGGGCGATTCTGGTGGTGGCGGCCACCGACGGCCCCATGCCGCAGACCAAGGAGCACGTGCTGCTGGCCCGCCAGGTGGGGGTGCCCTACGTGCTGGTGTTCCTGAACAAGTGCGACGCGGTCGAGGACACGGAGCTGATCGACCTGGTGGAGATGGAAGTGCGCGAGCTGCTGACCAAGTATCAGTTCCCGGGCGACGACGTCGCGGTGATCCGCGGCTCGGCGCTGGGCGCGCTGAACGGCGAAGCGCAGTGGGAAGCCAAGATCGACGAGCTGATGGAGGCGGTGGACAAGCAGGTTCCGCTGCCGCAGCGCGCGGTGGATCAGCCCTTCCTGATGCCGATCGAGGATATTTTCTCGATCTC
>JASHNW010000032.1 GCA_030041435.1 Acidobacteriaceae bacterium | reverse complement strand
TCGAAGCCAACAAACGCTTTGAGCCAGCCCCAAAAAAGAAACTCCGTCTTGTCGAACACCAGCCAGGGGATGAAAACCGGACCGACTAAACCGACAATCGTTGCCCCAATTGCTCCGTAAGCAATGATGACCCCGATAAGAGCAGTGAGGATGCTGAGGGTTACTTGCACCGTGTACGTGCACAGGAGTGTGTAGGGTTCAGTGAATGACGGAGATAATGAGCCGATCTTGTTCAGAGCTGCATGGACGGTGTTTTGTACCTCCTGAGTCGAGTCCGTGCCAATGTAATCGACGAGACTGCTTGTACCACCACTAACGAAACCCTTCAGCGAATAACCAACACCCGGGATTGCGCTGTCATAAAACTTCACAAAGCAATAGGCGAAGGTGATCAGCACAAAAAAGCTGATGAAGCGCCCAGCATTAAATCCTGGGCCTCCTTGGGCTGATGCAAGCGCCTCTTGGATGCCAAACCAGGCGAGCATGATCGTGGCGAGTGAGAGGATCATGTGAAGTCCGAGCGCGTCAACAGACGGTGAGACCGTCGCGGTGAGGTTGTCGCAGCCGTTCTTGATGAGAATGAGAAAGTCCATGACGGATCCCCGCTTTAGTAGTGGAATGCCCAGTTCGTTCCTGTGCTCGTTTGCTGTGGCGTGGCAGCATCGAAATTCTGTTGATAGCCATTCGCCGTGATGAAAAGCGACTTCAGATTGTCCTGTTGCACCTTTTGACCGATGATTTGTTGCAGGGCGACAGCCTGGTCGATTTGATTGGCCTCCTGTTGTTCCTGGATCAGCAGGATCATGGCCTTATTGATTCGCTGGAGGGCAGCCATTTCCGTATGCTGCGCAGGGTCCGAGGATTGCGAAGCACTGATGAGTGCATTGATGTCGGCCTGCCGCTGTTCTGAGTTGGCGCGAATTGTGCCGAGCGTCTGCATGTTGCTTGTCGTGACGGAATCGCTGAGATCAACCGTGGCCCCCTGTGCAGCGATTTGCTGCTGTCCGAGCGTGCTCAGGTTGCCGTAACCGTTGATTTGCCCTGTCCGCGGAATCGTGGCCTGCTGGTAGCCAACTCCGACTCCTATCCCGGTATTGACCGAAGCTGTCCACTGCCGGGAATTGCCGTAGGTGTTGGCCGCCTGATTGAGGGCCATCCAATATGTCGAGGGCGAAAGAAACGGCTGATAAAGGATCTGGGGAGCCAACGACATTTGGTGTGCAAGGTTGTAGGTGGCGATCGCGTTATCGGCTAACCTGACTGAGTTTGTGAAAATCTGTTGGCCCTGGCTGATCTGTTCGACGGCGTGAGCGGATTGAGTGGGATCGTAGACAATTCCGGAGCCGAACTGAGCATGCGCAGGCAACACTCCGAGTGTCGCCGCCGCAATGGCGGTCGCGAGTATGGACTTCATGGTTCCTCCGCTAGTGCTTTACTGTTTTGCGCGTTCTGCCTGAAGCCGTTCAGTTATGTCTTTCAGCTTCTTGCTCTCATCAGCGCACTTGGGACTGAGCTTCTGTGGCAAATTCATCATTTCCGCTGAGCAGTCCTTTGCGAATTGCTGATTTATTTCGTCGTACTGCTTTTGGAGGTCTGCCACTTTGGCTTGCTGGCTGCGACATCCAAACAGGAAGAACATGGCCGTGAGTGCGACGAAGCTCGTAGTTCGGTGCATGAACACTCCCTTTTAGAACGTCTGGGGAATAGTGTGGTTCTCATACGCAGGTAGCAGCATATCCTGCGTGAAATAGACTTTGACGCGGTGGCCCTCGCGAATCGTAATCGTCGGTGGAATCTGAATGAATCGGTCGAGAGCCGTGGTAGCCGACTGCGAAACGCTGGCAGAAGCTCCAGTCGCAAATGCCTGAGAGCCATTGGTTGAGATGGTCCCTCCACCCTCTTCGATCTCGCCCGCGCCAGCGATGACGCCCAAGGCAATCGAGGTGCCGAAGATTTGCATGTAGTGGTTGTTCACTTTATCTTTCAATCCCTCCTCGCCGATCTGGTCAAGACCGTGGAATTGATCGAGATCGACCGAATAGCCATCGGGCATGATCATCCGGTGGAATACGACGGCCAAGCGCCGCTGCTGGCCGAAGCCGGTTGAACCGATCTTGCGTGCTTCTCCGAGCACAATCGTGCCCTCCGGGACGAGTACATGTTGCCGGTCGTGCGAATAGACGGGATTCGACACCAGCACTTTCACCGGGCCGGCGGCGTCTCCATCAAGCCGATTCATTAGCACTGCGTCCAACGTCGTTCCCTCGTAGATCACGTACGGTTGACCAGCAGCGGCATCAATATTGACTTCCGGCTTGCGTTGCGCTCCTGCAGGTTGTTGCATTTGAGCAGACGAAGCCGCCGGAGGATCGCCGATTGTGCGTGGCCCAATCAGACTGGTGGTGCCCGGTTCCGTCGGAGTCTGCATTGCTGCGACGTTTTGTTGCGGGCCGGTTGCGCCTGTATTTTCTGCCAAGGCAGCAGAGGAGGGTTTCGAAGAAGGCTGATCCGGCGCTCGCGTATATACCAGATTCGATGCAAATCGCGAGGCGTAAGCCAGTTCCCGGTCTTTTGCGGCAAGCTGCTGTTCTTCCTGGGCGGCAGGGGACAGTTGCTGTTGTTGAGGAGCGCAGGGCTGACCGGGAACACAGGGAACGGGCTGACCGTTGGGGCCGTAAGCGGCCGCTGCGGCTTGTTGTGCTGGTGTTCCGTTCTGAATCGACGGATCTGACGCTCCCGTGCCCTGTTGCGCCATCTTCTGCTCCGCGGCAGCGGCTTGGCTTCTAAGCTCCTGAGCATTATTGTCCGTGTTGTCCTGCAGAACGGGCTGTGGGGGCTGGTGCGGATCGGTGCCCTGTTTTGAGGACGGT
>JASHNW010000031.1 GCA_030041435.1 Acidobacteriaceae bacterium | reverse complement strand
GTGTCCTTTCGGCAAGGGTGCATGATTTGAGCGGGGCGGGGCTGGTAGGTTGAGTCAGTCGCTGAAGGGGCGGCTGACGATGAGACCCAGGAAGGCTGCTGTTCCGGATTCAGTTATCCAGCTGGAGCGTCAGTTTGAGCAGTTCAGGAGCGCGCGCACGGGGCGGGGGAAACTGCCTGCGACGCTGTGGCAGGCGGCGGTGGAGCAGGCGCGGCAGCACGGAGCGAACGTGGTGGCGCACACGCTGCGGCTGGACTACAACGCGCTGAAGAAGCGGATGGGCGCAGTTGTTGAGCCGCGCCGGGATCAGTCGCCAGCATCGTTCATGGAACTGATTGGCGCGACGGGTGCAGTTGCCGACGAGTACGTGATCGAGTTCGAGAGTTCACCGCAGCCGCGGATGCGGGTGCGGTGGAAGAGCACGACCGCGCCGGACTGGGCGGCGCTGCTGCGGGCGTGGCGTGAAGTGGCGGGATGATCCAGATCGCGCCGCAGATGCGGGTGCTGGTGGCGATCGAGCCGGTGGATGGACGCAAGGGCATGGATTCGCTGGCGCGGCTCTGCCAGGAAAAGCTGGCCGAAGATCCGTTCTCGGGCTGCGTGTTCATCTTCCGCAGCCGGCGTGGCACGACGGTGCGCGTGCTGACTTATGACGGGCAGGGCTTTTGGCTTTTGACCAAACGACTCTCAAAAGGTCGGTTCGGCTGGTGGCCGGAAGGCGAAGGCAGTGCGGCGCGGCGGCTGGAGGCGTGGCAGGCGCAGTTGTTATTAGCAGCCGGTGATGCATCACGAGTGCGGGCAGCGCCGGTGTGGCGGCCGGTGAACCCCGGCGCGGCATCCGCGCAGATACGGCCCTGAAAAAGTCCTGGCGTTTTCAATCGACCTGCGCGAACCTGGGTGGTGATAAAGCCTGCAGCCGAAGTGCTGGAGATCTCACGCGAGGATCTGGAATCGCTGCTGGAGCGGGTGCGGCCGTCGCTGCCGGAAGAGGACTTCGGCAAGCTGCAGGCGGTGGTGGAGGGGCTGAGTTATCTGACCGAGCTGATCGCCGACAAGGACACCACGATCCGGGACCTGCGACGGCTGCTGTTCCCGCTGGTGACGGAGAAGACGCGGGAGGTGCTGGAGCGGGCGGGGCTCAGCGACAAGGCGAAACCGCCTGCAGACGATAAGAAGAAGGCGAAAAAGCCGGGGCACGGGCGCAACGGAGCCGATGCGTACAGCGGTGCGAAGCGAGTGGAAGTGCCGCATGGGCAGCTGACGGCGGGCGATCGCTGTCCGGGATGCGAAAAAGGGCGAGTCTATGCGCAGCAGGATCCGCGCGTGCTGGTGCGGATCGCGGGGCAGGCGCCGCTGACGGCAACCGTCTATGAACTGGAGCGGCTGCGCTGCAATCTGTGCGGCGAGGTGTTCACCGCACAGACTCCGGAAGGAGTGGGTGCGGAGAAGTACGAAGATACGGCGGCGGCGATGATCGCGCAGCTGAAGTATGGCAGCGGGATGCCGTTCTATCGGCTGGAACAGCTGGAAGAGAGCCTCGGTATCCCGCTGCCTTCGGCCACGCAGTGGGAGATCGTCGAGGAAGCCGCCGAACTGCTGCGGCCGGCGTGGGAGGAGCTGATCGGCCAGGCGGCGCAGGGCGAGGTGCTGCATAACGACGACACCAGCGTGCGGGTGCTGCATCTGGCTCGCGAGCCGGCAGACGAGCGCACCGGGGTATTTACCAGCGGCATCGTCTCCACGGCGCCGGGCTGGAAGATCGCGCTGTTCTTCAGCGGGGCGAAACACGCGGGCGAGAACCTGACTGCGGTGCTGAAGCACCGCGCGGCGGGACTGGCTGCGCCGGTTCGCATGTCGGACGCGCTGGCGCGGAACGCGCCGAAGCTCAGTGACGGCGTGGAGGAACTGATCGCCAACTGCCTGGCGCATGGGCGGCGGCAGTTCGTCGAAGTGCTGACGAACTTCCCCGGGGAGTGCCGCCATGTACTGGAGTCGCTGGGCGCGGTGTATCGCAACGATGCCGTGGCCCGGGAGCAGAAGATGTCGCCGGAGGAGCGGCTGCGCTTCCATCAGCAGCACAGCCGCCCGGTGATGGATAAGCTGCACGGCTGGATGCAGTCGCAGTTAGACAGCCGCCGGACGGAACCAAACTCCGGACTGGGCAAGGCTATCCAATATATGCTGCGCCACTGGAAGGCGCTGACGCTGTTCCTGCGCACCGCCGGGGCTCCACTGGACAACAATATCTGCGAGCGATCGCTGAAGCGTGCGATCCTCCATCGGAAGAATGCCCTCTTCTATAAAACCCTGAACGGCGCCCAGGTGGGGGATCTGTACATGAGCCTGATCCATACCTGCGAGCTGAACGGCGCCAACCCCTTCGACTACCTGACCGAGTTACAGAGGCAAGCCGAAGATCTGGCGCGGAATCCGGCGGAGTGGATGCCGTGGAACTACCGCAGCCGGATCGCCGAGTCCTGACGCATTACTATGGCTCGCATGGCCGAAAAGGATAATCTGCGGCCATGGTCAGGCAGCGGCAGGAAATGCCCGGAAAACAGGGTTCCAGAACAGCCAAACCGCGCAGGGTTTTCGGCCACTCCGGTAAACGGGCAAAAACAGGGCTTCGCGCGGGTCTCTACGCCCGCGTCTCCACGCACGATCAGCAGACCCTGCCGATGCAGAACCGCGTCATGCGTGAATACGCTGCGCGGCGCGGCTGGACGATCACGATGCAGATGAAAGAGGTCGGCTCCGGAGCCTCGCAGCGCCAGATGCGGGAGAAGCTGATCGAAGCGGCCCGGCGACGGGAGATCGATGTGGTGCTGGTGTGGCGGCTCGATCGCTGGGGCCGATCGGTGACCGATCTGCTGGCCACACTTCAGGAGCTGGAACATCTCGGCGTCGGCTTCGTCTCGCTGACCGAGGCCCTCGATCTGATTACTCCGGCCGGCCGCGCCATGGCTGCCATGCTGGCCGTCTTCGCTGAGTTCGAACGCGAAGTCCTGCGCGAGCGCGTTCGCGCAGGTCTGGCTCATGCCCGGCAGAACGGCAAAACCCTCGGCCGTCCTCTCACTGCCGGCCTCAAAGCTGACCGAATACAAAAGCTCCATCGCTCCGGCCTCAGCAAATCCCGGATCGCGCAGCAGCTCAGCATCGGCCGCACCTCAGTGCGTCGTATCCTGAACCAACTGTGCTCATCGTAACCGCCATGGCCAAACGCAAACGCGACTCTGCCCGGAAGAATCGAATCCATGACCAGATCATCGTCGACGCCAATGGACCTGAAGAACAGGCCATGAGCTGGTACTACTATCTGGAAGACAAACTCCGCTTCCCCTTCCACGCGACATGCACAGCTGCTCGAGCGACTTCGCCCCTCCGCAAAGGTGAATCTATCGAGGTCCGGCGTATGGCATCTGAAGACAGCTGCTCCCAGGACATGCTCGTGATGATCCGCTGGCAGGATCGGAACCTGGCGGTCCCACTCTCCCAACTGACTGCCACTAACCCCGATAAGTCAACCTGCCAGGCTATCGAGGACTGGCATTACTGGGTCGCACAGGGATACTGCTTCTGATCTGTGCACGCCTGCCGAAAGCTCAC
>JASHNW010000002.1 GCA_030041435.1 Acidobacteriaceae bacterium | reverse complement strand
CTCTGCACAGGGCCAGATAGGGCGCTGCCAGCGCCCATTCCTCATCCGTCACATCGCTCGGATAGCCCCGCCGCTCACCCTGTGCCACCGCCCCAGGATGCACGATCCCACACTGGATCGATCATCTCTTTCAAAACGCAGGAACAAAGTTAATAACAGGCTCTAGTGTCCCGAGGTGGTCTTGCGGCGTTGGCTCTTGGCGGCTTTCTGCTTTCCGGCGGCTTTTTTGACAGCGGTTTTCTCTGCTGGCGCGGACTTTTTGGCGGCGACCTTTTTTGCCACGCGCTTTGTTGGGGCTTTTTTGCGGGCAGCGAGGGTTTTCTCGGTCAGGGCGGCGGTGAGCTCGGCGAGGGCGATGGGACGGGCGGACTTGCGCAGGCGCTCAATGTCGTAAAAGGTGCGGCGGTGGCGGAGGAAGATGTGGACGACGAAATCCACGTAGTCCATCAGGATCCATTCGCCGACACGGCGGCCTTCGACGGAGTTGGGATACGTGGCGAAGTCGCGTTTGAGGCGCAACTCGATCTCATTGGCGATGGCCTGGGACTGGCGCTCGTTGGTCGAGCTGGTGATGACGAAGAAGTCGGTGAAGGCGGAGTCGGCGGGGTCGAGCTGCAGGACGCGGGTATCTTCGCCCTTTTTATCGTCGCAGGCCGCGAGGGCGGCCAGCACCATCTTGCGGGTTTCGGTGGATGCCATGCTTCCGGTGAGCGCTCCTTCGTGGCTCCCTCGATGATCGTACGGCAAAGGGCAGAGGATGCGGGAGTGGAAAAGGGGGGCGGGCCTCAGCGAACCGCATCATCGCGGTAAAGCCCGTGCTCGCGGATGTAGCCGGCGACGCGAGGATCGATTTCGGGAGCCAGGGGGGAGTCGGTGACGGCGGGCTTTTGCCGGCCGCGGTACAGGGTGGCACGGATAGAGCTGGCCGAGGCGGCCTCGTCGAGATCGGGCAACAGGCACAGGCGCGACTCGTGGCGACGGCCGCTGCGCAGGCACAGAACGAGGGTGTCGCCGGGGGGTGAGTCGCAACTGGCAACCGAGACGGTGGCGGGCAGCGCGCCGGCGATGCGGCCGAGATCGAAGCCGGGGCGGGCGGCGACCGCGAAGTCGCAGGCGACGAGGAGATCGGCGGCGCGATGCCAGCGGCCGATGGAGAGGAAGGAGTCGGCACCCATGAGGCAGACGATCTGTGTGTCGGGCGCGAGTGTGGCGCGCAGGGCGCGGATGGTGTCGACGGTGTAGTTGGGGCGGCCGTCGGAGCGGGGCTCGTCGATGAGCGACAGCTCCATGCCGGGCTCGCTTGCGATGGCGAGGCGCGTCATGGCGACGCGATCGGCAAAGCCGGCCTGGGGGCGGTCGCGCTTGAGGGGCTGCACGCCGACCGGAGCGAAGAGCACACGGTCGAGATGGAGACGATCCATGGCGAGGCGCGCGAGAGCGATGTGTCCGCGATGGGGCGGGTCGAAACTGCCGCCGAAGAAGCCGATCTTCATCGGTACTGAGGATATCGCGCCGGGCGGGTCGCGGCAGCCGGGGCTGGGAAATTCCGTTACCGTGGTTGCAGGGGGCGGGCGGCGTGGGGCGGCCGGAGTGAGACACACTGCAACCATCGGGCTGGGGGCGAATCTGCCGTCGCCGGCGGGTGCGCCGGAAGACACGGTGCGCGCGGCGATGGATGGGCTGGCCGCGGCGGGGCGCGTGACGGCGCGCTCGTCGCTGTATCGGACGCAACCGGTGGACTATGCCGCGCAACCGGCGTTTGTGAATGCGGCGGTACAGATGGAGACGGAGCTGGAGCCGGAGGCGCTGCTGGATTTCCTGCTGGCGGTGGAGCGCCGGTATGGCCGGGATCGGAGGCACGACGTGCCGAAGGGGCCGCGGACGCTCGACCTGGATCTGTTGCTGATGGACGATCTGGTTTTGGAATCGCCACGGCTGGTGCTGCCGCATCCGGGGTTGGCGCAGCGGCGATTTGTGCTGGCGCCGCTCAGCGAGATTGCGCCGGGGCTGCGGCACCCAGTGCTGGACGCGACGATGGCGGAGCTGCTGGCGGCACTGCCGGATGAGGGGGCGAATCGCAGGGACGCCGTGCGGAAGCTGCGGCAAGGTGAGCCATGAGCAGGGCCTCGATTGCGGCTTACGCCTTGCGACTCTACCTTGCGCTGGTGCTGGGTGCTGCGGGCGCTGCGGCGCAGACGCCGGTGCGCGGCACGATAGAGAATGCGGGCGGGCAGCCGATTGCGGGGGCGACGATCAGCGATACGGCAGGAAAGGCGCTCGCAATTTCCGGAGCGGATGGCGGGTTTGTGCTGGCGGCTCCGCCAGGCCAAATTGAAGTGACCGCGATGCATTATGTCGCAGCGGTGGTTACGATTGTTCCGGGGCAGCCGCTGCGCGTGGTTTTGCAGCAACCTCTGGAGACCGTGGTGGTGACGGCGTACCGCTCGCCGCTGGGCGCGGAGGACAGTCCGGCAAGCACGCGGACGATGAACCGGCAACAGCTGGAGCAGGCGGCTCCGCCGACGCTGGACAGCAAGCTGCGCGAGGTGCCGGGATTCCAGCTTTTTCGGCGGTCGAGCTCGTTGGTGGCGAACCCAACGACGGAGGGGATTTCGCTGCGCGGGCTTGGATCGACGGCGGCGAGCCGGTCGCTGGTGGTGCTGGACGACGTGCCGCTGAACGATCCTTACGGCGGATGGATTCACTGGGAGGAGCTGCCGGAGCTGGTGGTCCATTCTGTGGAGGTGGTGCGGGGCGGGGCGTCGGATCTGTACGGGTCGAGCGCGATCGGCGGGGTCATCAGCGTGATTCCGGTGCGGCCGCAGGCGACGGAACTGGAGGTGACGACCAGCGGCGGATCGGAGAGCACGCTGGACGACGGCGCGCTGGCGACGGTCGAGCGCGGGGCGTGGTCGGGGCTGGCGAGCGCGGGGCTGCTGGCGACGGACGGGTACACGCTGATTGCGCCGGCGCTGCGAGGGCCGGTCGATCAGCCGTCGAACGTCCACGCACAGAACGGACTGGTGGAAGTGGAGCGGACGCTACGGCAGGGGCATGGCTGCGAGGCTGAGCGCATTTTTGTGCGCAGCAATGTGCTGAACGAAATTCGGCACAACGGGACGCCCGACCAATACAACGCAACGCGGTTGTGGCGGGGCGCGGCGGGTGCGGACTGGAATGACTTCGCGCTGCGGCTGTGGGGAAGCGACGAGCACTTCCGGCAGACTTTCTCGAGCATCAATACTGCGCGGACCTCGGAGAAGCTGACGCGGTTTGCGTTCGATCCGGCCGATGAGCTGGGTGCGGCGCTGCGCTGGCATCGGCCGGTGGGGGCTCATGCGCTGATTCTGGCAGGCGCAGACACGCACGACGTGCGCGCGGAAGACAGCGAGCTGCTGTTTTCGGGCGCAGGCGGCACACTGGACACCGCGGCCGAGCAGCGGCAGACGGGGGTGTGGGGCGAGGCGCTGCTGACGCCGCAGAACTGGACGCTGAGCGGGGCGGCACGTCTAGATCATTTCTCGAATTTCAACGCGCGGCAGTTCAGTTCGCCCACGCCGGCCGCGGCGCTGCCCTCTTTCAGCGAGACGGTGTTCGATCCGCGGCTGGGAGTGGTGCGGCGGATCGGGACCTCGCTGTCGCTGAACGCGTCGGGATTCCGGGCCTATCGCGCGCCGACGGAAAACGAACTGTACCGGACGGGACAGGTGGGGCAGCAGATGACGGAGCCAAATCCGAACCTGCGCTCGGAGCGAGCGACGGGATGGGAGACAGGCTTCCAGGCAGAGCTGCGCAACTGGGGATCGAGCGTGCGGGCGAGCTATTTCTGGACGCAGGTGAACCGGCCGATCACGGCGCTGACGCTGAGTGTGACGCCGACCTCGGAGCTACTGGAGCGGGAGAATCTGGGGCAGATCGAGAGCCGGGGCGTGTCGCTGGACTATGCGATGCAGCCGGAGCAGTGGGTCGGGATCGACGGCGGCTATCAATTTGCCAGAGCCACGGTTACAAAATTTGCGCCGCAGCCGAATCTGGTGGGGAAATGGATTCCGCAGGTGCCCCAGAATATGGCCACAGCGCAGGTGCGGCTGTCGCGGCCGCGCTGGGGGCTCATCAGCTTGCAGGGGCGGGTGGGCGGACGGCAGTTCGACGATGACGCGAATTTGTATCTGCTGCATGGGTATTTTCAGCTGGATGCGACGGCCGAGCACAGCCTCGGGCGGCACGTGGCGGCGTTCGTGGCGGGAGAAAACTTGTTCGACCGCTCGATTGAGGTGGGCAAGACACCGCTGACGACGCTGGGGACGCCGCGGGTGGCGCGGGTGGGGGTGCGGGTGAGTTTCGGAAACTGAAGCAGAACGGCACGACGGATTTCAGGAATTCGAGGGATGTTCGTTCAGGAATTCGACGATCCTGCGATTGACGGCCGCCGCCGCAACAAAGGTCAGATCATGACCAGCCCCTGCGACCAATTCCCCTCTTACCGCGGGAGCGATACGCTCGAGCCGCTGCAGTGCTTTTGTGGGCGAATAGATTTTTTCGTGTTCGCCGACGAGGAAGAGCGTGGGCACGCGCAGCCTGCCCCAGTCGGCATCGCTCCATACGCGAGGCATCGGAACTATGCGCAGGACGCTGCGCATGTGGAGGCGGTACTGATCCAGGGTCGCATCCATCCACCGGGGGTCCTTCCGCGCTGCATCTTCGAGCAGCCAGCGCAGCACCGACTCGAGACCCCGCTTCTGGGCGACGCTGGCCACGGTGAGGCGCATCATCAACCCGGGACTGACCGCGAGAACCGTCGCGCCGGGCGCGATGAGGACGAGCCTGCGAATTCGTGAAGGACGCTGGAGCGCATATTCGGCCGCCAGAGCTCCCCCATAGGAGACGCCGGCCAGATGCACGCCGCTGCGCAGGTCCAGTGCGTCGAGGAATTCCGTGACCCAGGAGACGAGGTCGTCGAAGGAGTGGGGCGGCCTGGTGCAAAGGCTTTTGCCGAAGTCGCCGATGCGATCGACGGCATAGGTCCGGAAGGCGCCGGAGAGGGCTTCGATGTTCGGCGTCCACATGAGGGACGACGTGGCAATTCCGGGCAGAAGGATAAGAGGAAACGCGCCGGGCGGTCCGCTGATGCGAACGAAGGTGGGGCCAAAGGAGGTGGGTACCGTTCGCGAATCAGAGACGACGGGCCATTCCCGTTTGGCCTGGGCATCGATATAGGCGAAGCATTCGTCTCTCGCGCCTTCACTGCGATATTGAAAGCACGCTCCGGGTGCCATCGCTTCCTTTCCACGACGGCTGCGTCAGCCCAGGGAGAGAGACACCGGCGCGAGCCCAGGGGTTCCCGGGCCGATGCGAACGATGGGGCGGGCATCCGATAAGAAACTGAGAGGATCGTTCGGGCCGCGAGTCTGTCGCGTCAGGAGTTCCAGACGTAGAGGAAAGATTCGTCTGCCGCCGTGGCGACGGCCTTGTTCTGTTTGTGCGTGGCCCTGTTCAGCGCCGATCGAATATTCACCTTCGTATCGGGCAACTCAGAGAGCGGGATCTTCAGACAGCGTCCTTCTTCCAGACCCTCGAGATCGTTCAGGATCTTCGTGACGACCGACTTGTGCTTCCCATTCCGCCCGGTGGGCACTTCCGAGCGATTTGCGGTTTTATAGCTGCGCTGAACTCGTTTCGCGTTGGCCATGGTCCACGCTCCACGTGCTCCTAAAACTGACACTAACGTATCACTAACCTGTCGCAGTCGGCAAGCTATATCCACATAATCTTCTGGCCAGGGAAAAGACATTCATCTGCAAAGGCTTAGCACTCTGACGGGCAAAGAAAAAGTCCCCGTATCGAGGTTTTCGCCGTACGTTCAAGTCAGGGCAATTGAGTGCATTTGATGAAAACATCTCGACGATTTGCAGTGGTACCGCTCACGGAGGCAATCCGGAACGCAGCAGCGGCTGAGGCCGAAGAGAAGAACCCCGGCGGCCCGACAAGGGCAATCAGCGGGGGGATGGTCGAGAGGCATACGCCCAGGACTGCCCGCGCGTTGCAGGACGCGGATCAGCCGACCAGAGCTCGGGGCGTGTAGTGCTGCCGGCGACTATGGGCGGCGTCAATTTTTTACTGTTTGGAGGTAGCCGTATGAGCACGCCGGCACAAGATCGGGACCTGGACTTCGGCCATTCCGTGGTACGCACGGATGGGCGCCTGATGATTCTCTCGACCTGCACCCGTTGCAACCAGGACCGCCTGGTGTCGATGCACGACGGATCGCTTGAGGCGTGGGAAACGAATCATCGGTGCAGCGAGGCTGCTGCCCGGCGAAGCATCGCCGGCGATCAGGGGCAAACCATGGAGCAGTGTGGATGAGTGCGTTGGCCTTCCATGAGAAGGCCGGTCGACGTCAACAGCTCTTGTGGTTGGGTAAGTTCACTGCCGGTCTCCTTTATCTCCCGTGCCTCGGAGCCCATCAATAACGTGGGAGCTTAACGCATCCCGCCGGAGACCGGCCTTCTCATCCCATCTGTTGGTTCGCGGTGAGCGCATGACCGCCAATGCGCTCATCGGGAGCCGGCAGTTCCGGAATTCCCGGCCGAGTGGCCGGCTTCACGGAAACTGTGCGGCGCGTGGGTCACTTCGATGCTATCGCAATTCCTGAGTCGGAGCATCCCGAAATCGCTCGACTCAGGTCGGCGCGGCCGCTCAGGGAGCGGCCATCTTGCACTGGATCCGCAATGCAACAGGAACTCAGGAATTGCCGTTGCTTTTGTCGGCGATGGCGGCGGTGATGCCGGCGCCAATGACGGCGAGGGACGGGTCCTCGGGGATGATCTCCGCGGTGTAGCTCTGCAGCGGGCTCATCTTCACCATTTCGTAGAGATATTGCCGAAGCAGCAGGATGTCGAGGCGCTGGATGTCGCGGCCGGTGTAGTAGAAGCGGCCCGGGCCTTCGAGGTGAATCTGCGAGGCGGTGGCGGCGGCGAGGGCGCGGTGAGACAGCTCGACAAACTCGCGGCAGCGGCGGTCACCCTTCTTCGCGGCGGCGAAGACCTCGTCGGGCTCCATGTCGAGGAAGCGCAGGCGCATGGCGCGATGGCCGAGGATGCCTTCGAGATGGCCGCGGCCGCCGCAGCCGCAGTAGTTCTCTTTGGGATCGAGGGTAACGACCATGTGGCCGCCTTCCCAGGGGCCTTCGGTCCAGGGATAACGGCCGAAGCCGATGCCGTTGCCGATGGTCCACACGCGCACGCTGCGGTCCATCTGGCCGCGCGTGGCGGCGATGCCGGCGGCCACGGCGTCCGCATCGTTGAAGACGCGCACAACGATGTCAATGCCGCGCCGGAGCAGGTTGGCGCGGATGTTTTCGGCGGCGCGGGCGCCCTTCATCTGCGGCAGATTGGGAGAATCGAGCAGCACGCCATGGTGGACATAACCGGGCATGGCCACGCCGGCGGCTTCGACCTTCGAGGCCCTCGAAACATGCGTAGCGATGGCTTCGCAGATAAATTCGCAGAGGTTGTCGGCGGGCACTTCGATCAGCCCGTTGGTGGCGTCGACGTTCTCGGGAAATTCCTGCAGGTCGCCGCTGAGCCGGTTATTTTCGACCAGGCCCGCGACGATCCTGGTTGTCATCACAACGCCAACTGTATTTGCCATTTGCAACCCGCTTTAGCGATTTCACCCCGGGGCTAAAGCCCCATCCGCTTTTGCAAGCGGACTCCACGGCCTGAAGGCCGTAGCTCTGCCGTAGTCCTGCTGCGCAGGACGCGCTTCGCGCCTGCATACTCTTACCTTAGTCCCGCTGTGCAGGGCGTGCATCGCGCCTGCACAGATGTCGAAATTTCGCCTGCCGATCCGAATCCGCGTTGGAGAGGCACACCTGCGCATTTTCTCTATCCCTCGAAGCGCGCCAAGCGGTTGATGCCGTTGAACGCGGCGGCCTTGTAAGCTTCGGCCAGGGTTGGATAATTGAAAACCGTATCGATGAAGTAATCGACCGTGCTGTTGAGCGCCATGACTGCCTGGCCGATGTGCACCAGTTCCGCCGCCCCTTCGCCGATGATATGCACGCCGAGGACCTGGCGCGTCTCGCGATGGAAGATGAGCTTGAGGCGTCCGGTGGTGTCGCCGCGGATCTGTCCGCGTGCAATCTCGCGATAATACGCGACGCCGACTTCGTACGGCACGTCCTCCTCGGTGAGTTGCTCTTCGGTTTTGCCGATGAAGGAGATTTCGGGAATGGTGTAGATGCCGTAGGGATAGAAACTGGGGTTGGACTGCACGGTTTCATTGCCGAAGGCGCGCTCGCTGGCGATGCGGCCCTGCTCCATGGAAACGGAGGCAAGCGCCGGGAAACCGATGACGTCGCCGACGGCGAAGATGTGGGGGACTTTGGTGCGGAAGTCCTTGTCGACGGGGATGCGGCCGCGCTTGTCGGCTTCGATGCCGGCGGCGGCGAGGTTCAGCTCGTCGATGTTGCCCTGGCGGCCCACGGCGTAGAGGAGCGCATCGCCGGAGACACGCTTTTTGCTTTCGAGATTGGCGGCGACGGCGCCGTCGTGAAGATCCTCGACGCTGGCGACTTCCTCGCCGAGGCGCATGGTGACGCGGCTGTCGCGCAGGTGATAGCTGAGGGCTTCGACGATTTCCTGATCGGCAAATTCGAGGAGACGGGGGCGCTTCTCGATGAGGGTGACGCGGACGCCGAGCGCGGCGAACATGCAGGTATATTCGACGCCGATGACGCCGCCGCCGACCACGATCAGGCTCTTGGGCAACTCGGGCAGCTCGAGCACCTGGTCGCTGTTGATGATGGTCCGGCCGTTGACGGGGACGGTGGGCGAGTCAGCCGGGCGGGTGCCGACGGCGATCACGATGTTTTCCGCCTCATACGTATTGGACCCGCGCGGGCCGTCGACGTGAATGTGGTGATCGTCGACGAAGCTGGCCACGCCGCTGACGATCTCGACGCCGGCGCGAGAAAGCTGGGCCTCGGTGACGTCGATCTCGGTCTTGATGACGTGCTGCACGCGGAAGGCAAGATCGGCCATGGTGATCTTTTCCTTCACGCGGTAGTTCATGCCATAGATGGAGCGATAGTTGTAGCCGGAGAGATGGAGGACGGCCTCGCGCATGGTCTTGCTGGGGATGGTGCCGGTGTTGATGCAGACGCCGCCGACGACGCTGCGCATTTCCACCAGCGCCACCAGCTTACCCTTCTTGACCGCGGAGACAGCCGCACGCTGACCGGAAGGGCCTGAACCTATCACGAGAAGATCGTATTTTGCCATGCGTTAGAAGATTGCCTGGGCTGCGGAGCAGGCCGGGATGGGGCCCGTGCTCATCTTAACCTCCTGCAGGTATCCTGCGTGAGCGGGCCGTGTGAATTGACTTTTACACTGAATTAGATGCTGCTGTATGCCATTTCGAACCGGAAGCTGCTCGCGGGCGATGACGCGGCGCAGCAGGAGCGTCTGGTGGAATTGGCGGCAGCGTGGGCGCGGGGCGGCGTGGAAACCATCCAGGTGCGCGAAAAAGATTTGCCGCTGAACGAGGTGGGACCGCTGGCGGCGCGCATCGTGGAAGTTGTGCGCGGCACGGGCAGTGCGACGCGGGTGCTGGTGAACGGACCGGCGCAGGTGGCGCTGGATGCGGGAGCGGACGGGGTGCATCTGCGCTCCGGCATGGGGACCGCGGCGGTGCGGGCCGCGCACCAGGTGTACGACCGCGCGGGCCGCGAGGCGATCGTGAGTGTGGCCTGCCACTCGCCGGAGGAGATTCGCGACGCAGCGGGGGCTTCGATGCTCTTGTTTTCGCCGATCTTCGAGAAAGTGACGGAGCCGCCCTCGCCGCGCGGACAGGGCCTGGGAGCTCTGCGCGCGGCTGTGGAACTGGCGGCGCCGATCCCGGTGTTCGCGCTGGGCGGTGTGACGGAGAGAAATGCAGCGGCGTGCGTGCAGGCCGGAGCGGCGGGCATTGCGGCGATTCGGCTGTTTCTGGGCGAGGGGTGGAAGGGGCTGAAATCCAGCGGGTAGCGGGTGGCGTGCAGGGCGCGCCTGCGGCGCTGGGACGAGCGGAGGCGGTTATGCCGGTTGTATCGTGTATCCCCGTCATTCCGAGCGCGGACCTCGAAAAGAGTTTGCGCCTGTGGGTGGATGGTCTTGGCTTCTCGACGAGCCGTGCAATGCACAAGGACGGCAAGCTGATTGGCTGCATGCTGCAGAACGGCAACCTGTGGTTCTGGCTGAATCAGCGGGCCGGCACAGCACAGAAGCCGGAGGACTACCACGGCATTAACCTGTACTGGGCGCCGACCGACATCCACGAGACGAGAGAGCGCCTGAAGGCCCTGGGGTTCGGGGTGTCTGAGATCGTCGATCGGGATTACGGTCAGACGGAGTTTTTCCTGACCGACGACGACGGGTTTTCGCACTGCTTCGGGGTGGCGACGGACGGGCAGCGGTCAGCGGATGGCGTTTAGCGGGCAGGACGCGGCCGGGTGTGCGTTATGCGCCCATCGGTCAACCTGTTCGGCTCGGCCGCGGCGCGGCCTCGCTCAGGGCAGGCGGGCAGATATGGGCACTCGGATACGGTTGCGACAGCTCACGCGGCGCGCTCCGATTCCAGTTCCGACTCGATCTCATGGCTCAGGGTGCGATGGATGGCGGCTCGGTCGATCCAGAAGGGAGCGCGGACACACTCCACTTCCAGCAGCTCCGCGGCCGGGTCGTACTCCCACTGGATCCTGACGCCATCGTGGACGGCCTCGCCGCGAGGGTGGACAATTTTCAGGCCGCTTCGCGCAGCCTTCCTTCGCAGACGCGCGAAGACGGCGCGGGTGATTCCGCGAAACGACAGCCTCGAACCGGACAGCATGCAAACTCTCCTCTCATCGACACAGATTGGATGGGCGATTCGGCACAGGACGACCGGGGACTGCGCTCGAATCGACCGATCCCAGAGACATAGACGGCAGGAGAGCGGGAACTGTTCAGCGGCGCTCTGTGAATTTCTGCACCACGGGCGAGAGGGATGAAGACGGCTGTTTTGGGTGTTGGACCAGAGCGAGCATGCGCAGTGCTGGGATGTGGTTGTCGTCGATTGTCTCAGAGAGCGCCGGCCGGGCGCTTCCGCCGGTCGCCGCTTACGATGCTGCACGGTGTGCGACGATCGTCCTGATGCATCATCCAAACACCGAATGCCTTCAGCGACTTCAAACCCGCGCGGCGGCGCGACCATGACCGAGGCCTCTGGGGCGGAGCGGCGGCACAACGCGAGCCGCGGACTGGGTTATGCTGCATGCGCGCTGGCGGGGATCTTCTGGAGCACCGGCTTCTTTTTCGGCAAGATCGCGTTCGAGCGGCTGGGCGTTGATCATTTTGTGCTCTACCGGTTCCTGTTTGCGTGTGTGGGTCTGCTGCCCATCGCAGAGCGGCCGCGTTTCTCCTGGCATGAGTGGAAGATTCTGCTGGCCGCGTCGTTCCTGGGGATTCCGGTGCAGTTTCTGGTGCAGTTCTGGGGGCTGAAGTTCACGACGGTGAGCCACGCGGCGCTGATGGTGGGGACGATGCCGGTGATCCTGGCCTTCGGCGCGACAATCTTCTCGGGCGAGCGGCTGGACGCGAAGGGCTGGCTGGCGATTGCGGGATCGACGACCGGGATTGTGCTGATCGTCTCCAGCAGCAACCGCCACGAAATGGGCGGGGGCAGCCTGGGCGGCGACCTGCTGGTGATTGCGGCGATGTTTGTGGCGCTGGCGTGGATCCTGATGAACCAGCGGCTGATGGCGCGCGGGCATTCTCCGATGTCGGTGACGGTGTGGGGGCTGCTGACGGGCACGGCAATGCTGGCCGCGTGGGTGCTGGTGCGCGACGGACTGCCGCCGGCGCATGGGCTGGGGATGAAGACCTGGCTGGCAGTGGCGGCGAGCGGGCTGCTGTGCACGGCGGCGGCGACGCTGCTGTGGAACTGGGGCATCCACCACGCGCCGGCGTCGCGGGCGGGGGTGTTCCTGAACATCGAGCCGGCGGTGGGGGCGATTCTGGGCGTGGAGCTTCTTGGGGATCGGCTGGGAGTGGGGACGTGGATTGGCGGCGCGCTGATTATCGTGTCGGCGGTGGTGCTGACGACGACGGGCCGGGGCGAACAGGAAGTGCTGGTGGGGTGAGAACAGCGGTCAGCGATCAGGAAACCCGAATGCGTTTACAGCCATAGTTCCACGCCTGACAAATGCGGGCAGATACGGAGCGCCCGGCGATCCAACCACGTCGTCACTCGTCCCAATTCCGAAGGCGAAACGGGGCAAATAGAATAAGGACAGCAAAGAGGGCAAGGAAGATCAGGTGCGCGAGGATTTCCTGACCTTCGTGGTGCGATGAATCTCGCTGGATCGTAAGAATGGCCAAGACGGCAGTCGATGGAATTACCGGCCACCTTTTCTTGAATCTCTTCTTCGATGGCATGAGAAGGTCCTTCGTGGAATTGCGACGCGACTTCCTCGCGCTCCGTAAACTCGGTTCGTTTTCGCTGTCTTAATCTCAGAATTCAAGTATCGGTCACAGATTGTAGTCGCAGTCGTCAGCGTCTTCCGGAAGCCGGAAAGGCGCGTCCCGCCGTTGCTACACTTGGAACGTCGTGGTCGAGGTGGTTCGATTGATTTTGTCCGCGGATTTTGCGCGTTTGGCCGAGTGGTTTGCATGCCTTCGCGGATCGAGACGCCAACCGCCGCCGCGAAATCTCGTCTAAAAGAAATATTCGTGCTGTGGAACTCAAAGCGTCGAGTCCTCGTGGTTAATCCCTGAAGTTTCACCGGAGCTGCCGTTGTATTCGTGTGTTAGCCCAGCATCTCTTCTCGCGATATTCCGTCGATTCATACAACGCGCGCGGTCCGGACGCGGGCGAGTGGGTTTCGTGGCAATGGCCTTCGCGGTTGGCGCCCTGGCCTTGCCGCCTGGCGCGAGCGCCCAGAGCGGCGTGCTCCGGGTTCCGCCCGTGAAGATACCCCTCGACGTAAAGGGCCAGCCGGTACCGCTGACGGCTTCGGCGACCCTCACGCTCTCGTCGAAGGAGCGCGGCCTGCGGACCGTCGACGTGGAGCTGGTCGGCGATCTTTCCGGGCTGCAGCAGAACCTGACCGCGCTTCTGAGCTCGGCGCTGGACAAGGACGACCGCTGCGCCAACCGCATCGCCGTACAAAACGCGACGCTGACGCCGGCCGAGCCGTCGGCGGTGGCCGTGGTGCAACTGCACGCCGAGCGATGGGTGTGCGCCAGGGTGCTGGGCAGAAGGATCGAGAAGAAGCTGATCGGCGGCGACGCGCAAATCCGGATCCGGCTTACCCCGGAGGTGGGCGAGGATCATGCGAGCCTGCGGCTGGTCCCGCAGGTGGAGGATATTCAGGCGAACTCATCTCTGGGAGAAGCGCTGCGCTCGGGAGCGTTCGGCGACACGATTCGGGAAAAGATCCAAAGCGCCATTCTTTCCGCATTGCAGAAAGGGACGAACGTGGGGGCAACTTTGCCTCCGGCGGTGCAGGGGTATGTGACGATCCGGAACGCATTGTTCCGAGATGGCGGCGGCGGGCGTCTGCTGGCGGTTCTGGATGGCGAGGCCCGCATTACGCAGGAGCAGGCGCGGCTGCTGACCGATCAGGTGGAGGAGCGCCTGGGCGAACACTGACGGCCAGGGCGGCAGCCTCCGCTGCTACACTTGAACTATCGTGGTCGAGCTGGTTCCATCGATTTTGTCCGCTGATTTTGCGCGGCTGGCCGAGGAGATTGCGGCGGCGGAGCGCGGGGGCGGGAGCGCGATCCACGTGGACGTGATGGACGGGCATTTTGTCCCCAACATCACGCTGGGACCGCCAGTTGTGGCGTCGCTGCGCAAGCACACGAAGCTGCCGCTGGACTGCCACCTGATGATCGAAAATCCGGATGAGTTCATTCCGGCATTCGCCGATGCCGGGGCGAACTGGGTGAGCGTCCACTACGAGGCGTGCCGGCACCTGCACCGGACGCTGGAGCTGATTGCGCAGCACGGCATGGAGCCGGCAGTCGTGATCAACCCGGCAACCATGGTGGAGCTGCTGATCCCGGTGCTGGGGATGGTACACCACGTGCTGGTGATGAGCGTGAATCCGGGATTCGGCGGACAGAAATTTATCCTGTACTCGCTCAATAAGATCCGGCGCCTAAAAGAGCTGCGCCAGGAACTGCGCCTGAGTTATAGGATTGAGGTGGACGGGGGCGTGGCTCACGATACCGTTGCGGCCGTGGTCGAAGCAGGAGCGGAGCTTCTGGTGGCCGGGAACGCGGTTTTTGGCGAGGGCCACGCGGAGCGGGACGCGCGCGGGCTGCTGGAGGCGGCGCAGCGGGCAGCGATGCTGACCGTGTGAGAAGATTGGAGAGTCCGGCCGGGGGGCGTCGCAGGCCATCCCAGGCCGCAGAAGATTCGGGCAGGGCCTGCGCTGGTTGAGGTGTTATGAATCGGTGGTTGCTCCGCACATCGGCAGTTTGTCTGGGAATGGCGCTCGCATGCGCACCGTGCTCGTTCGCGGCCAAGCAGAAGAAGCATAAGAAGAACGTCGATCTGAGCGCCAATCCGCTGGCGAACGTGCAATCGCAGCAGCCGGACAAGCTGCTGTACGACAAGGCCATGCTGGCGATGAAGAAGGGCAAGTACGACGTCGCCCGGCTCGACCTGCAGACGCTGCTGAACACCTACTCGGATTCCGAGTACGCGATGCGCGCGAAGCTGGCCGTCGGCGATACGTGGTTCAAAGAGGGCGGAACCGCGGCGCTGGCGCAGGCGGAGTCGGAATATAAGGACTTCATCACGTTCTTCCCGAATACGCCGGAGGCGGCGGAAGCGCAGATGAAGGTGGGCGACATTTACTTCGAACAGATGGAGAAGCCGGATCGCGATCCGCAGAACGCCGAGGCGGCAGAGCGCGAGTACCGCACCATGCTGGAACAGTTTCCGGACTCGCCGCTGATTCCAAGGGCCAAACAGAAGCTGCGCGAGGTGCAGGAAGTGCTGGCGCAGCGGCAGTATGAGATTGGCGAGTACTACGCGACGCGGCAGAACTGGGCCGGCACCATTGCCCGCCTGCAGACTGTGGCGGATACGTATCCGCTTTTCAGCCACAGCGATCAAACGCTGATTACCATCGGCGATGCGTACGCAACGGAAGCGCAGATGATGGCGAACGCCAGGAACCTGAAGCCTCAGGTGAGAACCGAACTGGCGAAATACTACGACCAGCGCGCTATTAGCGCATGGGATCGCGTGGTCACCCGCTATCCGCTGGCGCCGCACGTGGAAGACGCGAAGGACCGGCTGATTGCCATGGGAGCTCCGGTGCCGGATCCGAGCCCGCAGGCTCTGGCGGAGAGCCAGGCAGAAGAAGACAGCCGCGTGAACGTGAAACTGGGTGCGCGCACCCTGCAATTGCTGGGACGCGGTCCGAACACGGTGCGAGCGGCGCGCGTGGGCGATCCTTCTCTGGAGAGCCCTCCCCCGGTGCTGGCCCCGGAGGTCATCAAGCAGGGTTCGGCGGTGCTGACCGCGGCGATTGAGAACAAGCCGCTGCCGGCGGGTCCGGTCCCCGGGGAGCCGGGCACGATGAGCAGCCAGCCAGGCGCGGCGACCGCTACGATCCAGAACGGGGGCGCGCCGGGCACGGCGGACCAACCGGCCCCGTCTCTGAGCTTCGAAGAAGTACCGGGCGCCGAGCAGCCCGGGAACTCGGCCACGGCTACAGTTGTTCCGGCGGGCGGCGATAGCGGCGGTTCCGGAGCGGCGGCGCCAACAGGGTCGGCGGCGCCGTCGGGCGCAGCGGCGCCTGCAGCTGGCCAGCCAAATGGGGCAGAACCGATCATCGCCCCGGTTGGACCAGCCAACGCGAAGCCTTTGCCGGCAATCGACCGGCCTGCGCCGGCTCCGCAGCAGATCAACGAGCTGAAGCCGGGCACGAACGAGGGCGTACAGGTGCAGACCGGCGCGAACGCCAGCGGCAAGCCGAACAAGAAAAAGAAGGCGCCCTACGACAAGAAAGACGAGTCGTCGAGCAAGCACAAGAAGAAGACGGGCGCGGACAAGCTGAATCCGTTCTAGAAGACAGCTGGGAGCCAGAGGCCGGTAGCCAGGAGCCAGAGGCCAAAACAAGTCGCTTGTGGGCAGGAAAAGGCCGCCATTGCGCGGCCTTTCTGCTGAGCAATGGCGCCCGCACCCCAGGCTGCATCGAGAGCCGAATCGTTATATCGTGAAAAGTTAGCGCTTTTTCGCATGCCCCAGAAGACGGAAACACTCCAGGAAAATACCGCGCACGCTATGCGCCGCCGCGAGCTGCCCAAAGCCTACGATCCCGCCGCCATTGAGGACCGCTGGGCAGAGTACTGGGTGCGCGAGCGGCTGTTCGACGTGAAGACGCCGAAGGCAGGCGCGGACGAGCGCGCGTTCACCGTCCTGCTGCCGCCTCCCAACGTGACCGGCAATCTGCACATGGGGCACATGTTCGAGCACACCGAGGCGGACATCCTGGTGCGGTGGCACCGGATGCGCGGCGAACTGACGCTGTGGGTGCCGGGCACGGATCACGCGGGGATTGCCACCCAGATGCTGGTGGAGCGGCAACTGACGAGCGAAGGCACGTCGCGGCAGGCGCTGGGGCGCGAGGCGTTCGTGGAGCGGGTGTGGCAGTGGCGCGCGCACTACGGCGGCGCGATCCTGGCTTCGATGAAGCGCATCGGCGACACGGTGGACTGGTCGCGCGAGTACTTCACCATGGATGAGAACCTCTCGCACGCCGTGCGCGAGGCGTTCGTGCGGCTCTACGAGCAGGGGCTGATCTATCGCGGCGCGTACATCGTGAACTGGTGCCCGCGCTGCCAGACGGCGATCAGCGACCTGGAAGTGACACACGAGGAGCAGCAGGGCAAGCTGTGGGAGATTCGCTACCCGGTCGTGGGCGCGCCGGGCGATTTTCTCACAGTCGCGACGACGCGACCGGAGACCATGCTGGGCGACGTGGCGGTTGCGGTGAATCCGCTGGACGAACGTTTCCGGCGCCTGATCGGCAAAACACTGCGGCTGCCGCTGGTGGGACGCGAGATTCCGGTGATCGCCGATGAATGGGTGAAATCGGACTTCGGGACCGGCGCGGTAAAGGTGACGCCGGCGCACGATGCGAACGATTTCGCGATGGGCCAGCGCCACAACCTGCCGGCGATCGCGGTGATGGACGAGACCGCGCACATGAACGCCGAGGCGGGTGTGTACGCAGGGCTGGATCGGTACGAGGCGCGGAAGAGAATCCTCGAAGATCTGGAGGCGCAGGGGCTGCTGGCGGCCGCGCGGGATTACGTGAACGCCATCGGGAAGTGCGCGCGCTGTGCGACCGTGGTGGAACCACGGCTCTCGACGCAGTGGTTCATCGCCGTGAACAAGCAGGCGACGCCGGGCGGACCGACCATTGCGAGCCTCGCGATCGATGCCGTGAAGCCGGACGCCGAGGGCCGGCGCGCGATCCGGATTACGCCGGAGAACAACGAGAAGGTTTACCTGGAGTGGATGACGAACCTCTACGACTGGTGCATCTCGCGCCAGCTGTGGTGGGGGCATCGCATCCCGGCGTGGCATTGCGCGACGTGCAAACAGATCAGTGTGGCGCGCGAGGATCCGGCGCGGTGCGCGCACTGCGGCAGCGCGCAGATTACGCAGGAAACCGATGTGCTGGACACGTGGTTCTCGTCGGGGCTGCTGCCCGTGACGGTGTTCGGCTGGCCGCCGGCCGATGGCAAGCCGACGGCGGACCTGACCGCGTTCTATCCGACGTCGCTGCAGTTGACGGGCTTCGACATACTGTTTTTCTGGGTCGCGCGCATGATCATGCTGGGCTGCTGGTTCATGCAGGAGCTGCCGCTGGCGGACGGGTCGAGGAGAACGCTCCGGGACATTGTGCCGTTTCGCGAGGTGCACATCCACGCTCTGGTGCGCGATGCCGACCGGCAGAAGATGTCGAAAACCAAAGGCAACGTGATCGACCCGGTGGCGATTGTGCAGAAGTACGGGACCGATGCGGTGCGCTTTACGCTGGCTTCGATGGCCTCGCCGGGAACGGACATCGCGTTCAACGAGGCGCGCACGGAGGGGTATCGCGCGTTTGCCAATAAGATCTGGAACGCGGCACGGTTCATCTTTATGAACGTGGAGCGGGCGCGCGAAGCGGGGATCAGCGTGGACCGGTCCATGCTGGGACACATGCCGTCGGTGCCGCCGTACGCGCCAATCGAGGCGCGCTGGATCGCCGCGCGGGCCAGCAGCGTTGCGAGCCAGGTGAATGCGGCGCTGGGCGAGTACCGCTTTCACGAGGCGGCGAACCTCGTCTATCAGTTTTTCTGGGGCGACTTCTGCGACTGGTATCTGGAGATCGTGAAGCTGCGTCTCGACTTCAGCGATACAGCCGACAAGGCATACACGCGGGAAGCGCTGACCACGCTGCTGCAGACCTTCGAGACCGCGCTGCGGCTGCTGTCACCCATCATGCCGTTTATTACCGAGGAGCTGTGGCACGCGCTGTACGAATCGCACGGGGGCGCGCCGTCGGCGCAGTCGATCGCGCTGAGCCGGTATCCGCAGGGAGTCGCGCAGACGAACGACGCGGTGGAAGGCGATTTTGCCCTGCTGCAGGAGCTGATTGTGGCAGTCCGCGGGCTGCGCAAGGACCTGGGCGTGGAAGAGAAGCTCGCGGTGCCGATCCGCGTCCACGCGCCGACGAGCGGCCTGCCGTTTGCCGGCAATCTGGAGATCATCCAGCGGCTGGCGCGCGTTTCCGGCATCGAAGCTGTTGACGCACTGCCGGAAGGCGCAGCGACGCGCGCAACGCCGCAGTTCGATGTGCAGGTGGTGTACGAAAAGAAAATCGATACCGCTGCCGAGCGCGAACGTCTGACAAAAGAGCTGACGCGTTACGAACAGGAGCAGGAACGCGCGCAGCGGCAACTCGGCAACGAGGCGTTTCTGGCCAAGGCTCCGGCGGCTGTCGTCGAAGGACTGCGGAAGCGCGCTGCGGAGCTGGTGGTGCTGATCGAAAAGACGCGCAGAGCCCTGGAAGAGCTGGGATAAACGACCATGGAGTGGAAGAACCGGAGGATCGAAGCCATTTTGGAGCAGGCGCTGGTGGAGGACAAAGCCACCAGCGATCTGACGACCGCCCTGACCATCGAGCGCAGCCTGCGCGCCGCGGCCACGATCGTCGCCAAAGAGGAGTGCGTGCTCGCGGGGCTGGGGTGCATTCCGCGCTTCCTGGATATTTTTTCGCGCCTCGACGGAGGCAGCGGCGGGCGCTACGAAGTTGTGAGCCATCCTGAGATTTTCGACGGCGTGCGTTTGCGCAAGGGGCAGGCGATTGCGGTGATTCGTCACAATGCCCGTGTCATTTTGGCCTGCGAGCGCGTCACTCTGAACCTGATGCAGCGCATGAGCGGCATTGCTACGGTCACGCGGCGCTATGTGGACGAGGTGGCGGAGACGGGCGCGAAAATTCTGGACACGCGCAAGACGATTCCCGGCCTGCGCATCCTGGATAAGTACGCGGTGCGCTGCGGCGGCGGCGAGAATCACCGGCTCGATCTCTCCGACGGAATTCTGATCAAGAACAATCACATTTCGCTGGGCGGCGGCATCGAGAAAGTGCTGGAGCGCGCAAAAGAGCGGCGCAAGCCGGGGCAGACCATCGATATCGAAGTGCGCAACTTCGTGGAGCTGGAGCTGGCGCTGGACCACGGCGCGGAATCGCTGCTGCTGGATAACATGACGCCGGCCGAGGTGAAGAAGGCCGTGGGCATGGTGCGGGATCGCGGCCTGGATTTTCCCATCGAGGCCTCGGGAGGCATCACGATCGAGAACGTCCGCAAGTACGCGCTGGCCGGGCCAGACTACATTTCCGTGGGCGCGCTCACGCACTCGGCCGTCGCCGTCGATCTTTCCATGCGCATCACGGCGGAGCTGTACTGAACCGTGGCGCCCGCCGATCCGCACGCTGAAAACGACCCGTTCGATCTGCCCGCGCTGGATGCGGCGCTCAGGGGAACGCGCTATGCCGGGAAGCTGCACTTCTTCCCGTCCATCGCTTCGACCAACAGCTATGCGATGCAGCAGGCCGAGGCGGGCGCGCCCGACGGCAGCGTCTACTTTGCCGACGAGCAGACAGGCGGACGAGGACGCGGCGCGCATGCGTGGGAGTCACCGCCGGGGTCGGGACTTTATGTGAGCATCCTGCTGCGACCGCGGATCGCGCCGGCCGACGTGCTGTGGCTTTCCCTCGCGGCCGGTTTGGCCGTGCAGGCCGCGATCCGCAACGTGACTTCGCTCGAAGCCGATTTGCGCTGGCCTAACGATCTGCTCTTCGGGAGGAAGAAATTCTGTGGCATTCTGACCGAGCTGAACGCCGAAGTCACGCGTGTGCGGCACGCCGTTGTGGGCATCGGCATCAACATGCACCAGCCGCGGTTTCCCGATGAGCTGCGGGAAATCGCCACGTCGCTGGCGATGGAGACGGGGCGCAACTGGCCGCGCCAGGAGCTGCTGCCGGCGCTGCTACAATCGCTGGATTACGAGGTCGCCGCGGTAATCGAAGCTGCCGAACCGCAGCAGTTCGCGCGCCTGATGCGCTCGCGGCTGGAAGCAAACTCCTCGTGGGTGCGCGGCAAGCGCGTGCGCGTGGACGAGGGCGACGGATTTACAGGAATCACGGAGGGCCTGGACGGGCGGGGATTCCTGCTGGTGCGCACCGCCGACGGCCTGCGCACGGTGTATTCCGGCGGCGTGCGCGAAGGCTGAAGGAACGGAGAAGATCGATGCTCCTGGTACTGAACGTCAACAACACGAACACGGTGATCGCGCTCTATGCGCTGGGCCCCGACGGACTCACTTCGGGGCTGCGCGCGACCTGGAGGATCAGCACGCGCCAGGGACAGACAGCCGACGAATACGGCATTCTCGTGCGCAGCCTGCTCTCTCACGAGGAAGTGGAAAGCAGCGCCATTCGCGGCATCGCAATCGCTTCGGTGGTGCCGCCGATCGACTGGATTCTGCGCGAGTTCTGCGAGCGCTATTTCAACCAGAAGCCGCTGTTCATCGAGCCGGGCGTGAAGACGGGCCTGCCCATCCTGACCGATAACCCGGGTGAAGTAGGCGCGGATCGCGTGGCTAACTGCGTGGGGGCGTTTCACAAGTACGGCGGCCCGACCATTGTGGTGGATATGGGGACGGCAACGAACTTCGATGTGGTGTCGAAGAAGGGCGAGTTTCTCGGCGGGGCCATCGCGCCGGGGCTCAACATTTCCGCGGAGGCTTTGTTTGCGCGCGCCGCGCGGTTGCCACGCGTGGAGATTCGCCGGCCGGCGAAGATCATCGGCACGAACACCGTGGACAACCTGCAGATCGGACTCTTCTGGGGACACCTGGGGCTGGTGGATTCGATTCTCGAACGCATGATTGCGGAGCTGGGTCCGGAGACAAAATGCGTGGCGACCGGAGGGCTGGCGCATCTGATCGCGCGCGAGTCGAAGTACATCTCCGAGGTAAACGAGATGCTGACGCTCGACGGGCTACGGTTGATCTACGAACGCAATCGAGCGGCGCGCACCCAGCCGGCGGCGGCGCGCGGCGCGGGCGCATGACGTTTTGGAAAACTACTTCAACTACTTTACGGAGATTGAGGAGCGCTTCCAGCAGCGGCGCGGGTCGATCCTGCTGCTCTCCACGCTGGACTGGGCGCTGATCGAGACGTGGCGCGAGGCGGGGATTCCGCTGGAGGCGGTACTGCGCGGCATCGACGCGGCTTTCGATCGCTACGACGCGCGCAAAGCGCGGGCGCGGGTGCGGCGCATCAACGGGCTGGCCTGGTGCGCGCAGGAAGTGATGACCGCGGCGGAGGAGATGCGGGAAGCGTCAGTAGGCGCGGCGAAACCGCATTCCGATGCGGCCAGCGCCGGTCTCGAACAGGAGCGCATTGCTGCGCATCTGGGGGAGGCGGCTGCAAAGCTGCGGAACGCGCAACTCGCAGGCCTTGCGGCGCAGACGGCGGCGGAAAACGCGGAGCGCCTGAAAGCGCTGGCGCAGGCTGCGCGTGAGGCGGGGACCCTGAACCTGGAGGAACTGGAGCGCACGCTGGCGGTGCTGGAAGAAAAGCTGCTGACCGCGGTCATTGCGACGACTCCGGAGGAAGAACTGGCGGCGCTGCGCGAGCAAAGCGCGCGGGAGATCGCGCCGTATCGCGGACGCATGCAGGCGTTGCAAATGCGCCAGGTGGAACAACAGTTCCTGCACAAGCGGCTGCTGGAAAAGCACGATCTGCCGCGGCTGAGCATCTTCTACATGAGGCAGGAGTAGGCGAGGCAGGCGTGAAGCTGCGCATCGAGAAAGCGATCTACGGCGGGGCGGGCCTGGCACGCGTCCAGGGCAAAGCTGTGTTTGTGCCCTTTGCGCTGCCCGGTGAAACGGTCGAGGCGCGAATTGCGGAGGAGAGCCGCGGGTATGCTACGGCCGAGGTCGAATCCGTTGTCGAGCCGAGCGCGGCGCGCGTGCAGCCGCTGTGCCCGTACTTTGGCGCGTGCGGCGGCTGCCATTATCAGCATGCGGATTACGCGGCTCAGGTTGCCATGAAGATCGCGATTCTGCGGGAGACGCTGGAGCGGGCGCGGATTCGCGTGATTCCGGAGATTGCGGCGCTCAGCGGCGAGCCCTGGGGCTATCGCAATCGCATCCGTCTGCATGTGCAAAGGAATCCGTTCAGTCTCTGTTACAAAAAGCGCAAATCGAATGTGAACCTGCCGGTGGCGGCTTGCCCGATCGTGGCGCCGGCGCTGCAGCGGGTAATCGAGATCCTTCATCGGGAAGGCGAGGCTGTGGGCCTCGCTGATTGGGTTCACGAGCTGGAATTGTTTACCGATCCTGACGAGTCTCAGTTGCTGATGTCGCTGTGGACGAAGCGGCCAAGCGGCGATGCGCAGCGGATGCTCACGCAAACCTGGCCGCGGTTGCAGGATCATCTGCCGGGCCTCATGGGCGCAGGCGTGTTTTCCGTGGAGAGGGGCCGCCAGCCGAGTCAACTCCTGGCGAATGCGGGCGAAGTGTCGGCGAGCTATCGCGTAGCCGAGCGCGCGTATCGGGTCAGTCTCGGATCATTTTTTCAGGCCAACCGGTTTCTGATCGATGCGCTTGTGCGGCTGGTTACCGATGGCGAGGCCGGCGAAGCGGCATGGGACCTTTACGCAGGGGTCGGCCTGTTTTCTCTGCCGCTTGCGGCGCAGTTCGCGGAGGTGACAGCGGTTGAGGCGGCGGCCAGCTCCGTGCGCGACCTGCGTGAGAATCTGCACGGCACGAAGCATCGAGTTGTGGCGACTGAAACCGCTGGCTTTTTGCGCCGGGCGGTCGAACAAAAGACAGTCGCGCCCGATCTGGTGGTGGTCGATCCGCCGCGGTCCGGGCTGGGGCGCGAAGTGACGGCCTTTCTGGGAAAAATTCGGGCGCCGCGCATTACTTACGTTTCCTGCGATCCGGCAACGTTGAGCCGCGACCTTGCGGCGTTGCTAGAATCCGGCTATCGCCTCAGAAAAATGCATCTGGTCGATCTGTTCCCGCAGACGTTTCACCTGGAGAGCGTGGCGCAACTCGCTCTGGACTGATCGGCTGCGCGGCTGAGGCGCAGGCCCTCCATGCTCGCCGTTGCCAGTCCGTCGCAGGCCCCAGCACAACCGCAATCTCAGGTACCGGCACCGACTGCTTGCAGCGAGTTCCCTCTCCTGGACATCGCTGCGGCGCCGGCGCTTTTCTGCGCTGTGTGCTTTGCCCTGGGCGATGCGGCGGCAAAATGGTCCTGGACGCCTCCTGGGCAGTTGCTGATCGCACTTCTGTTGTGCTTCGCCGTAACTGCGGCAACGGCCGTGCGTGCCGCGCGCCTCGCTTTCTTCTGCGCCGCGGTTCTGCTGGTGCTTCTCGGTATTTTCTGCGCCGAAGTGCAGCTCAGGCCGCCATCGACGACACCGCTGACGCGCATTGCCGCACAAACGGCGACGCCCACGCCCACCACCCGCCGCCTCGGCATCCAGACCTCGCACCAGGTTGAAGGCGTTGTCGTCCGCACCATGCCGCTGCGCTTCGTCGACTCGCTGGCTCCGTATTCCGACGTGGAGCGTCGCGAGCAGAGTCAACAGCTCGACCTCCGCGTTGTTTCCGTCGATGGAGCGCGGCTGCCGGCGCCCGAGGGCCTGCGCCTCACGCTTTACGCTCCGGCGGATGCGCCGTTCCCTGCCCTGCAGTGCGGCGCGGCGCTGCGCGGTCACTTCGAGATGCACATGGAGGAGCGTTTTCTTGATCCCGGCGTGTGGGATGCGGCGGCGTGGCTGCGCCAGCAGGGCATCGTGGCGCTGGGCAGCGGCCACGTGCAGGATGTAACGGTCACTGCTACACATTCTCATCGCGGCTTGCCGTGCTGGATACACAGCGTACAACAGGCGGCGAGCGTGCGGCTGGTGAGCTACGCGGAAGCGCCGGCGCCAGCCTGGGTTCCGACGATGCTGCGCCTTTCTCCGGACGACGCGGCCATGCTGACCTCGATGCTGACCGGCGACCGCACCCTGCTGGGCCATCGGCTGCGCGTGGGATTCGAGCGCACCGGCTCGTTCCATCTGCTGGTGGTTTCCGGCATGCACCTGGCCATTTTTTCCGGCATCGTGTTCTGGTGCAGCCGGCGGTTGCGCCTGCCTCGCGCGACCGCTTCGCTGTGCACCATCGCCCTGTCACTGGCGTACGCGCTCTTCACTGGTTACGGCCAGCCGGTGCAGCGTGCCTTCTGGATGGTCGCACTGTATCTCGTCGGCCGCATGATCTGGCGCGAGCGCCGCCCGCTGAACGCCATTGGATTCGCCGCGCTGGTGATGCTGGTCGCGAATCCTTCGGCGCTGCTCGATGCCGGTTTTCAGATGACGGTGTTATCGGTGCTGGCCGTGGCGGGCATCGCAGTCCCTGCCGCAGAGAAAACCTTCGGTCCGTACCTGCGGGCCACGCGCAACCTGTGGCTGCTTCCCCTCGACCCCGCACTATCGCCGCAGGTGGCGGAGTTCCGTGTAAGTCTGCGCTTTCTGGCCGATGCGATGCGTCCGCTTGTGGGAACGCGGGTTGCGGACCGGTGGTTGCCGGGATGCATACGGGGCGGCCTGCTCATCGTGGAGTTGCTGACCACGTCGCTGGCGATCGAACTGCTGATGGCGCTGCCCATGGCGATTTATTTTCACCGCATCACGGCCATCGCTTTGCCGGTGAATATTCTGATCGTGCCGCTGCTTGGCATTTTGCTGCCGCTCGCTTTGGCGACCCTGCTGCTGGTGCTGACGCTGCCGAAACTCGCGGCGCTGCCTGCGATGACGGTGGCGCTGCTGCTGCACGGGGTCAGCGTTTTGGTGCACACGTTTGGCGGAATGAGGCTCGGGGATCTGCGCATTCCTGGTCCGCAGGGTTTCGCAATGGCCGGCGCGCTCGCGCTCACCGCTTTGGGCCTGGTGCTGATGCGCCGCAGGCGCTTCGGCACTCTGACCGGGACACTGGCGCTGGTTGCCGCAGCCGCGGTCACTGTTACTCCGCGGCCCATTGCCCATCGCGCCGGAGCGCTGGAGATTTCGACGATCGATGTGGGGCAGGGCGATTCTCTGCTGGTGATCACGCCGAATGGCAGGACGCTGCTGATCGATGCCGGAGGGATTGTCGGACCGGCGGGGCTGACCGGATCCACAGACAACCAGCGTGCATCGAACTTCGACGTCGGAGAGGACGTGGTCTCGCCGGTGCTGTGGTCGCGGGGCATCCGGCAGCTCGATGCCGTGGCCATCACGCATGCGCACGCCGATCATATTGGCGGGATGGCGGCGGTGCTGGCGAACTTCCGACCGAAGGAGTTGTGGATCGGCATCAATCCTCACTCGTCCCTGTACGATGCGGTGCTCGCCGAGGCTGGGGCCGAGCACACGCAGGTCGTGAAGCACACGGCGGGCGATACGTTCGCATTCGACAGCGTCGGTATGCGCGTGCTGGCGCCGGAGCCGGGGTATCGGCCGGCCGCGATCCCGGGCAATAACGACTCGCTGGTGTTACAAATGCGCTACGGGAAGACGACGGCGTTGCTGGAGGGCGATGCGGAGGCGCCGAGCGAAGCGAGGATGGTAGCGCGCGGCGGGCTGCAGTCGGATGTGCTGAAGGTCGGGCACCACGGCAGCCGGACTTCGACGACGCCGGAGTTTCTGGCGGCCGTGGCGCCGTCGTATGCGGCGATTTCTGTGGGTCGGAGAAACTTCTACGGTCATCCGAAGCAGGAAGTGCTGGAGGAGTTACAGGCCGCCCACGCTCTGACGTGGCGCACGGACATGCTCGGGCTTTCGACGTTTTATCTGGACGGGAACCGCGTCGAGACCGCGGTGTGGGCGGCGCGATAGCGGCGCTTCAGTGCCGCGGCAGCATCGACTCGAGCGCGTCGCAGGCGGTAACTGCCCCGTTCTCCGCGGAGACCTGCGCGGCGACGGCCCGCGCCCGCTCGCGATAGGAGGTTTCCCTGAGCAGCTCGCGGATAAGCTGCGCGGCCGGCTTCGCCTGGTAGTGCCTCCGGCCCAGCACTTCGGCCACGCCAAGACGGCGGACGCGGCGCGCATTGTCCGGCTGATCGTGACTGTAGGGCATGATGAGCATGGGCCGGCCGGCGCGCAGGGCCTGGGCCGTGGTGCCGATGCCTCCCTGATGGACGATGACCGAAGCGCGTGGAAAGATCTGCGAGTAGGGCGCGTAGCGCGCGACGCAGATACTGTCCGGCAATTTGCGCTTCGGCAGGTTGCGGTTGTCGGCGCCGATGAGCAGGACTGCGCGCTCTCGCAACATCTCGGCAGCCTGCGCGCTCTGCTCGTAGAAATCGCCTGCGTGCATCACGGCGGCTGAGCCCAGGGTGAACACCAGCGGCGGCGGTCCCGCATCGAGAAACGAAGCCAGTTCCGGCGGCAGGTGGCCTTCGTCGCCAGTGCCATCGTAGAAAGCGAAGCCCGTCGTCCTGACCGAAGGGGGCCAGTCGGGCTGTGGCTTGCCCATCACGGACGAGAACAGGGCCAGGGTTAGGCGGTCAGAATGTTTCGCGTCGAAGATCGGATCTTTGCCGCGCGGCAAGCCCAGTTCCTGACGCAGCGCATACACCGGCTCGGGCCATTTGCGGGTGACGAAGCGGGCGAACCGCGCCACGACGTGACCGAGCGGCGGGAAGGCACTCTGCAGACGCGCGAGCGCAGGATACGGCGGCAACACCGGCGGGTCGTACGCGGAGAAGAACGAAAACGGCGCAAGCACGTACGACGCCCACGGGATGCCGGTCTTTTCCGCGACGATGGGCGCAGCGTAGGCCAGCTCGCCGGCGACGAGAAGATCGGCGCCGCCGTTCGCCTCGACCGCTGCTGTCAGGTCCGCGTAGCTCTCGCGCAGCGACGGAAACAGAAACTGGCGCAGACCGACTTCGGTGCCGTGTTTGATGTCGTAGATCATCGCGATGAGGCGCGTGTCGTTGGGGTCCTGCTCGGGTCGCACGGGGGCGAAGTCGATGCCGAGCGGCTCGACCTTGGGGCGAAACATTTCCGGAATGGCGAGCACGGGGCGGTGGCCGCGGCGCTTCAACTCGAGCGAAAGGGCGACGAGGGGATTCACGTCGCCGAAGGTTCCGTAGGTGGAGAAGACGATGCGCATCGCTCGATCAGAAGCTCGCTTCGAACAGGTGGAATCGCCGCTCCAGTTCCCACTCCTGCTGCGCTTTTTCGCTGGAGTGGACCAACGCCCCGCAGGCGCCGGAGGGCTGCTCCGCACCGAGCTGGCCGCGGCAGACGGAGACCGGCGTCTCCAGTTTTTCCGGCGTTACCCGGACCCACAGGCTTGCGCCAGGCAAAAAGCTGTGCTCGATCGAGGTGCGCACCATCAGTTTGAAATCGTGATAGCTGAGCGGGTACGTAACCGCTGCGCGCACATATTCGTGGGTCAGGTCGATGCGCGAAACGCCCTCGTCGTCCGTCGAGAGCGCCACAGGCACGCCCATCTTCCGGTAGAGCATGAAGGGGTGCTTGTCGCCCTTGACGTTCAGGATCACGTCGTTGCTGGTGAGGTTGATCTCGACCATCACGTGGCGGTCGGCCATCTCCTTCATCAGCTCCCACAGACGGGTTTCATACATCACGTCCACGCCGTGGCCGATGCGCTCCGCGTGGCCCTGCTCCACGGCGGAGCGGATATGAAACGTGAGCCCCTCGGGCGGCACCATGCCGGGCGCGAGCTCGCCTGCATGCAGCGAAATGTGGACCTGCGGATAGACGCCGTGCAGATAGTCGAGCATATGCATCTGCAGGCGGTAGTCGCGCATGGAGATGTAGCCGTCTTCCGGCATCACGAAGTTGATGCCGACGACGTCGGGGTCGGCTGACGCGACCTCGAAGCCGAGCAGCGTCTGCGCATAGACCTGCTGCGGAGGAAATCCGCGCAGCACCTGGTAGAGGAACCGCACGGCAACGCTGCAGGCAGGCGCGGCATTCGGCTGGCCGCAGTGCTCGATCGAAGTTCGCTGGCGCAGAATCTCCGCGTACTCGTCGCGGTCGGCGGCGATGTTGGCCTGGAAGCCGGGATCGGCAAGCAACTGCTGGCGGATGGAGGCCAGGTCGTCGCTCCACCCTATTCTGTAGCCGGCGGCCGCAGCGGCTTTGTAGGTGGGCGTGACCATCGGCTCAAGATACTGCTCGTTCTGGGCCTCGGCGCGCGCGGCGACTTCATCGAGCCATTCACCGGCGAAGCGTTTGTCGTCGCCGAAGCGGTCAAAGGTATCGAAGAAGTGGTCGTGGCCGGATTCGCCGGTGACGGAAACAAACGACCGCATGGACATGGCGTCGATGAGCGCGTCGTAGAGATGCTGATCGTCAGGAATGGCGCTCGCGGGAGTTTCGCCGGCGGGGCAGCCGGGTGCGTGATGATCGGAGTCCATGCTGAGTTTGGCGGCGCTCACGCAGATGCCGTCCTCGCCGGCTTCGCGGATGAAAGTCTCGGCGTACACCGCCCCGGAGAGGTGCATGTGCAGATCGGCACCCTTGGGCATGCGGTAGAGAAAAGCATGCAGGGCCAGCGGACCCTCTTTGTGGGCTTCGTCGAATGCGCGCGCGGCGCGGGCTTCGGCAGCGGGGGCGGTTTGCGCGGCGAGTCGCGCACCCGGAGACAGCAGCGCGCAGGCGGCCAGCGCAACGGCACCGGCGCGGGCGGAACGAGTCTGGAGCATGAGCGGTCGTATCCCTCGGAAGGCGTTGAATCCGTGGGACAAGTGTACCCTGCGCCGTGCCGGGTTTCGTGAATGCGGAGGAGTGTTCGGGACCAGGCGCTTTGTTATACTGGCTGAGGTTGTTGGTCGAGCGCGGCATCTTCCCTTCCGCAGTTCCGCACAACTCCCTCCCAGCGCTGGTTCACCTCCGGCGGCCAGGTAGCTCAGTGGTAGAGCGCGGCCCTGAAAAGGCCGGCGTCGGCGGTTCGATCCCGTCCCTGGCCACCACTGCAAATGTCCAGGACAGAGAGAGCGAAGATCGTTCGCCATGTTGGCTTGCAATCTGGACGATCGGAATTCGCAGTTCCAGCGCTCGTGTCGATTTTTGATGGTCCCTGTTTGCTTCCCATGCAAGAGAGGTAATGGCTGCGATCAGCCAAACGACAGGCCGAGGGTCGGGCTTGTAGCCCGCATTCCTGAGCCCAGGCGATTGATCAGATTGGCGAGTTGCGGCAACATCGCCCCTCCCGAACATATCTCCGTTGGCATCTTCCGCGCCGGTCAGGCCATCGGTATGCAGGAGAAGGCGATTTCCCGGCTCCGCTCGAAACTGAACGTTACGGTAGGATTCGCTTTTTCGCACATCAGGCATGAAACTGCCTTCGTTCAGAGTGACGAGCTGCCGCCGCGGACGGCTCCACGGCAACGGTGGCGGATACGCTGCAGCAGCATCTAGTGAACTTTCACCGCGCGCGTGATTGCAGCCGCCAGATCCTCAGGATGGAAACCGAATGGCCCCGGCCTGCTTTTGTACAGAATGCGGCCGCCGGGAGCGATGAGATACATGCGATCGGGCCAGCCTGTATATGCGGCTTCGACGCGGTTATCGAAGCCATCGACCAAAGCTGGAAACTTGATTCCCAGTTTCCGCACACAGGAGCCCGCAACCGAGAATCGCTCAGCTTCGTTCCTCGGACTGGCGAAGAGGACGCCGTCGTGAACATTGGACTGCATCTCCCACACGTCGGTGGGGTGTGCTTCAAGGATGTAGACCGCGTAGAACGCAATCTTATCCTTATACTGCTGAGCCAGCTTGTTCAGGGCGGGAACCTCCCGCCGGAAAGGCGGTCAGGTATAGCTCCCAAAGACCAGCACGACCGGTTGCGAGGTCCACAGGGAGGCGAGCTGCACCGGCGTCCTGGTTTCCAGCGTTTTCACTGCGAAATCCGGAGCCTGGTCGCCCGGGTTTATGTGGCCGCGGCGGGCCTGGTTCCACATGGTCTCAAACGGGAAGAGAAAATACGCGGGCATGGGCATGTGAGCCATCACATGGCCGAATGTCTCGGGCGGCTGATGCATGGCCCAATCCACGAATCCAAGGAAGCCGAGCCACGCGACTGCCACACTGCCCGCAATCCATGCCAGTCTCCGTCTTGTCGTCGCCTTCATTCCTGGGATCCTTCACATCACTTCGTCACCGCGTTCGCCTCCAGATAGCCTTGCGGCGGAATCCCGAACGCATCCGCGACCCGATTGAAGAAGGCAAACATCGCGGTAATGTAGACGGCTTCGGCAATCTGCGGCTCGGTCCAGCCATGCTCCCGCAATATCTGGACATCTTCCGGTGTGGTCCGGTACGCGGCCTCGGTCACCTTCTTCACATAGTCGAGCAGCGCGCGTTCCGCCTGGCTTAGTTCCGCCTCATCCAGCCTGCCCTGCGCCAGCGCCTGCACCGTTTTTTCTTCTGCTCCCTGAACCCGCAGGAAGTAAGCATGCGAGTCCAGTCAATACGGACATCGATTCAGCCACGATACCCAGCTGGCGATCGCTTCCTTTTGACGGCGACTGAGATGACCTTCGGAAAAGTGAACCGTGTCGCTGAACTTCATCACGTCGCGAAGAAAATCCGGACGATGGCTGAAGCACTTCAGAATGCCTGGCATCTTTTGCCGGCCTGACTTCTGTCGCCACTCGTCATAGACGGCAGCCACATCGCCCGTGGCATCGGCATCTTCAATCAGCCTGATTTTAGTATCGCCGTCAGCCATTGCTCCTCCGCCTTCGCGATCTTCGGACTATATCATGACGTCAATCCAGCCGCCTCGACCTTTGGGAGGAGGGCTGAGTGGACGCGGCACAAAGAGTTTCATCACAGGACGAGCCGCTGGCTTCCCTGCTTTACCGTGATTCTTTCGCGGTCCAGATACTCGAGCAGCGGAATCGCATATTTGCGCGATACCCCTGCCAGTTGTTTGAAGGTGGCTATATCCAGGGCCTGGCCGCGCAGGCCGCGTATTCTGTCCGTCAGGGCCTCGAGCACACGCCGATGCATGCACAACGAGTCGTCGCTCAACCGGACGAGCGTTCCGGCGCGAAGCAGCAGCGTGATCAGCCGGCGCATCTCGGCGGGAGCAATTCCCAGCCGCGTTGCCATCTCATCGGGGGAGGGAGGAGCGATGCCGGCTCGCTCGAACTCCTCTGCAACGGCCGACATCCGATCGCGATCACCACTGGGCAATGAGGCTGAGGCAAACAGCCTTACAAACTCCCCGGCCACGTGCAGTTGGCGCTCCTGCTCCAGACTACCGAGGGCGTCGTCAAAGACCTCCGGGCCAAGGCCGATCTGTTCCCTCAGCTCCGATCTCCTCACACCCGAAGAACCGGCCCCGCTGCGCTTGCCAAGCTGCTCCAGAATGGATTGACGCGCCACGGCGAAGAACTCCTGCGTGAGGAGGCATGTGTCTCCGGCCAAATGGACGCGGCCCTCTTGAATCCAGCGCTGCACGAGTCCATCGAGCGCGGCCTCCGTGCCCCCCGTTTCGCGGGAAAGCTCCTTCCCGGAGATTCCCGTAACTCCTCGCCTTGCCACGCGCAGCCAGATCCGCTCCTCGGAAGGCGCGGCGCACAGCTTGCGCAGCCATTCGGCAGTCTTCGCCTTTCGCTTCTGTGCAGACGGTTGAGTATCGAGAATGCGGCCGCCGCCAATGGTCGTGATCGGCGTCCCCAGGCGCAGGACGAACCGGTCATCCGGCAGGAGTGCCGCCGGCTCCCGGAGGCGGAGCCGTGCCAGCCTGGTTTCACCCGCTCCGGCCGAGGTTGCGTCGTAGAGCGTGACAGTGGCGATGCACTCCGAGGCAAACGCGTGGAAATGGACGCTGGCGCGGTGCTTCAGCGGCGATGCACCGCTCAGCACGCTCAATTCAACATCGAGAATATCGACCGCCTGAAGCGAAGACGGCCTGGTTAGAATGTCGCCGCGCCTGAGCTCTGCCGTCTCGATGTGCGCCAGATTCAGGGCCACCCGCGACCCGGCGCAGGCTTCTTCTTCCGCCCGGCCGTGTACCTGAATGCCGCGGACTCGGGTTGTGCGGTCCCCCGGCAGGATCCCAAGTTCGTCTCCCGCGCGAATCGAGCCTCCGATCAGCGTGCCGGTCACCACGGTTCCAAATCCTTTCATTACGAACACACGATCGATGGGCAGCCTCAGGACCGCGTCAGGGTTCCGGACCGGAACCCTGGAGGCCAGTCCAATCAGTTCGCGGCGAAGCTCGGCGATTCCGGAACCGGAATGCGCACTCACGGCGATGACCGGACCGTCGGCGAGCAGCGTGCCGCGCACGAAGCTCTTCACCGCCCGCGTCGTTGCCAGCAGGCGTTCTTCGCTCACCGCATCTGTTTTTGTCAGGACCGTGAGTCCGCGCTCAATGCCAAGCAGAGAGCAGATCGCCAAATGTTCTTCAGTCTGCGGCATCACGCCTTCTTCCGCCGAGATCACCATCAGCACAGCATCGATGCCGGCGGCGCCTGCCAGCATGTTGCGCACGAATCGGGCATGTCCCGGCACGTCGACAAAGCTCAGACGCAAAGACGCTCCGTCCGGTGCCTGTGTCTCGAGGGACGCAAATCCCAAATCGATCGTGATCCCGCGTCGCTTCTCTTCCGGAAGGCGATCGGTGTCGATCCCCGTCAGTGCACGCACGAGCGCGGTTTTGCCATGGTCGATGTGCCCCGCGGTGCCAAGCACCACGGACCGGGCCGCTGGCGCCCTGAAGGAAGACCGATCCATCATCGTCAGCTCGGTTCTCCGGAGATGCCCCGCCAGGAATCGACACGCTGGTTCAGCGTGCCGATCAGGAGCCTGTCGAACTCCGGCTCGACGGTGCGCAGATCCAGCAGCACCCGATCCTCTTCGATGCGGCCGATGATGGGCGGGTCGAGCCTTCGCAGCGCGGCCAGCAGCGCCGGCGCATCCAGCTGTGCATGCTTCAGGGCGAGGGCATGGCTGGGCAATGTGCTTTTTGGCGCAGTCCCGCCGCCGATGATGCTTTTCACAGCGGTAACCGCCAGGATGATGTCGGCGTGATCGACCGCGCCCGCGATGTCTTCGCAACGACGCCGGATAGCGTCTTCCGGCGTGCGCAGCATACGAATTACAGGGACTGACTCAGGATCGCCATAGAGATACTGGATCAGCGTCGCCTCCAGCGCCGCGAAGTTGAGCTTGTCGGCCCGGAAGACGCGGTAGAGAGGGCTGCTGCGAACACGATCGACCCATTCTGTGCGTCCCACGAGGATGCCGCACTGCGGACCGCCGAACAGCTTGTCGCCGCTGGCCGCCACGAGGTCGCAACCCCGGGCCACACTGCCGGCGATCGTCGGTTCATCGCGAACGCCGCAGGGCTCGAGTGTTTCGACAAGGCCGGTGCCCTGATCTTCGAAAATGCAGACCCCTGCCCGCCTGCCCAGTGCGATCAGTTCCTCCAGCCTGGGCCGTTCGACGAAGCCGTACATCGCGAAGTTCGATTGATGCACACGCAGGATCAGTGCCGTCTCACTTGTGATGGCCTTCTCGTAGTCCGATACCCGCGTTCGGTTGGTCGTTCCCACCTCACAAAGCTCTGCGCCCGACTCTGCGAGGATCTCGGGAATACGAAATCCTCCGCCGATTTCCACCAGCTCTCCCCGCGAAACCAGCACTTGCCTGCCGCGGGCCAGCGAATGCATCGCCAGAAAGGTAGCAGCAGCACAGTTGTTCACGAAGATCGCTCGATGCGTCTGCTCGAAGTGAGCCGATTCGGTTTGACTGAGCAGCGCAAGCAGCGCGGATTCGGCGTGCACATCGCGCCTGCCCCGCCCCCCTCGTTCGAGATCGAACTCAAGATTGGAATAGCCGCCGGCCACCTCGCACAAATGATCCAGTGCGATGCGGCTGAGCGGCGCGCGGCCCAGATTGGTGTGCAGGATCACGCCCGTTGCATTGATCACCCGCCGCAGAGAAAACCGCGAATTACGCCGCATCTCTTCCAGGATTCGCGCGGGCAACTCGCGGACAAGGTTTTCGAGGCTCGCGGACGAGTGAAGTCCCTGCGCAATCTCACGTCGGGTGCCGTCCAGTACGCGGCGAATGGTCTCCAGCAAACGTGCGCGTCCATGGGGCGAACCGAACTCGGCGAGCGGCGGCGCGAGCAGGAGCTCGTTCACCGGGGGCAGCGCGCGGTAAAGCGCATCCAGGGCATGCCGCGAATCTTCTCCGCCCGGAATAGGTTTGGTCGCTGCCGGCATCATGCATCACTTCCGCGAAGGACGAGACCTGGCTTGTCGGCCATCACACGGCCGATCGTGCGCGCCGCCACGTGCGCGTTCTCGAGAGCTTGCACCAGAGAATCCGCGTAGCCTGAATCCACACTCACCAGCAGTCCGCCCGAGGTCTGAGGATCGTACATCAACATGCGCAGTGTATCGTCCAGAACATCCTCTTCGGACACCATACACTCCGCATATTCGCGGTTCGCATGCAATCCGGCGGGAATTGCGCCGAGAGCGATCGCCTCCAGTGCGCCCTCGAGGCGTGGCACCTTTTGGAATTGGATTTCGAGACTCGCTCCACTCGCCAGGGCCATCTCGCGACCGTGTCCCATCAGGCCGAATCCGGTTACATCTGTCATGGCGTGCACTCCGCCGTGCTGCGCGATCACGCCGACCGCAGCCTTGTTCAGAGTGGTCATGGAACGGATGGCGCCTTCCACCCATACCTCATTTGCCTTACCCTGCTTGAGCGCGGTGGTGATCACTCCGGTGCCAATCGGCTTGGTCAGCACAAGCAGGTCGCCCGCGCGAGCGCCGCCGTTGGTGTACACGCGGTCGGGATGGATGAGTCCCGTGACCGCATAACCAAATTTGATCTCCGTATCGCGCACGGAGTGGCCGCCGACCACCGTGCAGCCCGCTTCATCCAGCTTCGACATTCCTCCGCGCAGAATTTGCCCGAGCACTTCGAGTTCGCCGTCCTGCGGGAAGCATACGATTGCCAGCGCGGTCAGCGGAGAGCCGCCCATCGCATACACGTCGCTTAAGGCATTTGCCGCGGCGATTTGGCCGAACGTCCAGGGGTCGTCGACCATTGGAGTGAAGAAATCCACGGTTTGCACCAGCGCTCGGTCTTTGTCGATACGGTAGACTCCGGCATCGTCCGACTGGTCGAAGCCGACCAGAAGGTTGGGATCGCTGCGCTGAGGCAGCGTGTCGAGAGCGGCGCGCAGAGAGCCGGGAGCCAGCTTGCTGGCGCACCCTCCGGCTTTGACCTGCTGTGTGAGCCTCATGGACCTCTCTTGTTCAGGGAATGCACGTGGCAGCACCGGTTACAACCTGGTATCATAGCGGGACTGTCGGCCAGACGCGGAAGTGCCAGGGCTCCGGTGACCCTCCCGGTCTTCAAAACCGGCGGTCGTCCTGAACGGGCGACGGTGTGTTCGACTCACACGCACTTCCGCCATCGCTCTGGCATGGTTTCGGTGTCTCCAGCCCTTTTGGCATCGTCTCTCGCTCAGCAGAGGGGACAGCAGCGTGGCACTTCATTCCTTCCCGCCCAACTGCGCGTCATTCTAAAAGTAGAACTTCCCGGCGAGTTGAATGGCGCGCCCAGGCTGCGGATCGCCTCCCGCGTTGATCGGCTGATCGACCGAATCGATCACACCGAAGACCGTGGGGCCGGCTCCAAAATTGCCGCTGGGATTCGCAAAGTTCGCATGGTTGAAGGCGTTATAGGCTTCCAGACGCACCTGAATGGAACGCGGGTTTTCGAAGCCTCTCAGCGGAATATTCTTGTACACTTCGAAGTTCGAATAGTTAAATCCGGGGCCGTGGAAGAAGTTACGCTTAACATTGCCGAAGGTGCCGATCGGCTCCTGAGTGAAGGTCGCCGGATTGAACCAGTAGTGGCCCGGATTCCTGGGATTTTCCGTTTGAATGCGGAAAGTCGAGGTATTTGGAACATCCGGACAGTTCACAAAGCTGAATTGATCGCAATACAGCGAGTTATAGACTCCTGCGTCGTAGATGGTGATCGGGAACCCGGTTTGCAGTGTTGTAATTCCTGAGAAGTGCCAGCCGCCCAAAGCAGAGCGCACCAAAGGTATGTACCGGATTCCCCGCAATACTGGAATTTCGTAGTTATAAAGGCCCACGAGCCGCTGCCGCGCATCGTAGGCGGAATCTCCATAGCTCCGACCCTCAAAGCCGGGAACATAGTTTGTGCCATAGCCGTTTGCCACGGAGTCTTCCAGGCTGGAAGCATTGTCCAAAGCATGGCTGTACGTGTAGGCAAGAGAAAAATACAAACCATGTGTTGGAGCTTTTGCCAGTGATACCTGCAGCGAGTCATAGCTGGAAGACCCGCTGGTGTGCATCCCGCCGATTGAAAGGTAATACGGTACCCCGTTCGGAAAAACTCCTGGTATCTGCGTTTCTGGAACCGTTCCTGGCTGCAATTTCTCTCCCGGGAAATAAAGCGACTGCGATCCGGCTAACTGCAGGCAAGTGAAAGTCCTGAGACTCTGGCCGACATAGAGGCTGATCGGCGTACTGGAGCCGGTGCCATTCAGACAATCGTCATGGCCCTGCTGAGTAATCGGATCGCCTTCCCTGGCGCGGTCCAGTTTTCTGCCCGTCGAGCCGACATAACCGACCGTCAGTACCATATTGCTGGGCAGGGCGCGCTGTATGTTCAGGTTGTAGTTATACGTGTAGGGGACGTCAAAATCCGATGTCAGGTTATCCATCTCCAAAGGATAAAGAGACATAAAGTTCACATTCTGCCCGGGTTTGGGAACGGAATAAGGAAAAGGATTTGCCGGGTACGAAGCCCCAGGAGTGCCGGCGATATCCGCAAACGGATTGGCAAAGCTCGGGTTGCCGCCTAATCCAGCCGCGCCGACACTGCTCTCTGAGAATGGCGGATCATTCGAGTTGACCTGTGCACCCTCTCCCTGTACGCGGTTCCAGTACACCCCAAAACCTCCGCGAACCACGAAAGCGCGCTGCCCCGGCGGACCCGACAGCGCACCAAAGCCGCCATTCGGGGACCAGGCAAATCCAACGCGGGGTGAGAAATGATCCCAATGCGTCGTTGGGCTGCCGTTCCGGTTGCAGCCGGAATCGCCCGGATAAAGGAGCCCGGGAGGAGCCCCGGGAAAAACCTTTGACTGGGCATCGGTGGGAGTCCAGCAGGTTACTCCGACTCCATCGTATTGCAGGTTCTGGTACGGAGTCTCCACTTCGTAGCCCATGCCGTATGCCAGACTGAGCGTATCGGACGCCTTCCAGTGGTCCTGGGCATAGGCGTAATACTGCGCTGCCCGCACGTCGACAAAGAAACCCGACCCCTGGCTGTAAGTAGCCGGAATCCCGAGCAGGAAGTCAGCGGCCGGGTCGCCCGTGCTGTAGGTTGCTGAGGCATTGAAGAGAAATGCGCCACTGTTATTCGCGTAGTACGGATTGCTGATGATGAATCTCTCTGTATTTGCCCCGAACTTCAGATCATGGTTTCCTATCACTTTGCTGAAGTTATCAAAGTAAGTGTAGTTCTCATCTTTTCGCGGTTGAGGCCCGTTGGTGCTGAAGCCGAGTGCGAAATAGCCGTTCACGTTGATGAACGGCAGCGTCCCTGCGGCAGCATCCTGCGGCACAATATTGAAACCGAACGAAGAAGGCGCGGCCAGCGTTGCCGCAGCCGGTTCCAGTTCCGCATAATTGAACCGGAAATAGCCGGCGCGCAGCTCATTCAGCTTCGTGCTGTTGAACACATGGGTCCACGACGCGTTGAAGATTTTGGTGTGGGATGAATTGTCAGCGGCGAATCCCGGCAGCGTCGCACCGGTTCCGGTCGATTCAGTAGCTGGCAGCGGCAGAGTGTTCATAGCCGGGCTGGAATCGAAGATTGTCGATGCCCATAGCGCGTCCCGCGAGGTTAACTGGTCGTCGATTCGAATGATGCCCTGGTCGTCCGCGGAAGTGTTCGGTGCGTTGAAATCGTAATAATCGATGCCGGCACTCGTGTAGTTCGATGCAGGCACGTACTTGCTCAGCAGATTGCCTGCAATCGAGTTAAAGTCGGCTGCCGGAATCTGCGCGTTCGGGAAGCAGGCATTCCACGCAGTTCCCGCCGGGCAGAATCCCGACGGCCCGTTCAGCCCGGCCGGAAACGGAATCGGCTTACTTGAAAACTGCGCTTCGTCGGCCGAGAAGTTTCCCTGCCGCTGGGCGCCGGAGAAAACCGGAGTCAACTGCGTTTGGGCAGTGCGGTTGCGCAGTCCCTGATAGGCAACAAAAAAGAAAGCATGATGTTTCCGGATCGGTCCCCCCAGCGTGCCGCCGAAAACGTTCTGATGGAAACCGGGGCGCGTGGCTGAGAAGAAGTTGCCGTTATTCAAAAAAGTGTCGCGATAAAACTCGAAACCGTCGCCATGGAACTCATTGGTACCGCTCTTCAGCGCCTCGTCAACGATTGCTCCCGAGTTACGGCTGAACTCCGGATCGAGCGTGCTGGAAATCACATTAACTTCCGCCAGGGCATCGGGGTTCACCGTAATCCCCGGCTGATTCAGCAGAAAATCGTTGATGTCGGTTCCATCCAGCAGGTAGGAATTCTCCTGGGTTTGACTCCCGTTGGTTGAGAATGTAGCCTCGCGATCCGAGGCCTCCACAGTTCCCGGTGCAGTCTTCTGCAGCTGTATGGCGTCGCGTCCGAGCGTGGGAAGATCCTCCAGCTCCCGAGCAGCGATTACATTCTTGAGCTGAACGTCGGAAGACTCAACCTGAACTTTGTCCGCGTCCACCTGAACAGTCTCCGACGACGTTCCGATTTGAAGTGTGGCGTTCACCTCTCGCGCCGAACTAAGGTCCAGCATGATCCCGGTTGCGACGAAGCGCTGGAACCCCGAATCCTCCACGCTAACCGAATAGGGACCGCCGATGTGGAGGTTAGGGAAGATGAAATAACCTTTGCTGTCGGTCTTCTCGCTGACTGTAATGCCCGTGCTCGTATTGAGCGCGGTTACGCTCGCATTGGGCAGCACCGCACCATTCGGATCGGTGATCGTGCCATGAATCGATGCTGTTGTCGCCTGCGCATGAGCGCGAACGGCAAAGAGAGCTGTGCCGACGATGAACAGCACACCAAACCCTGCGGAATAACTGCGAAGTTTCACAAAACCTCCAAAGAGTTGTGCTCCAGCCTGTTATCCCGCCACATAACCCGATAAGAAGGTCATGGGCAAGGACATATAGCTGCGCCGATTCAAAACCGGTTTTGCGGACCAGAGTCCTTTAGCCGGAGCCTTGTCCGGGCGGTTTACTACGATGGGTTCAGGAACACGCAGAGCCGCGATGCCTGCGACTCTCCAGGGGATCGTGAAGCAATTTCAGCCAGGTCAGGGGTCAGAGTTGAGTGCCGCGGTAATCATCGAAGAATGTGAAAGACCTTGTCATCAACCGTCCGATTGAATCCAGGCTCCATCGAGGGGCGGGGCATCCGTTTGTCTCCGTTGCCCATCTGGCGCAGTTGAAAACGAATATGCGTTGGGTGAGGCCGAGCGATTCGCTAATCGGCTGCGGACGCGGGCCATTGCGTTTCGAGCCCGCGATTCGCGCTGAAGAGGCGCACAAGCTCGCGGGCGATGACGGCGGATTCGCTCATAGGGAGGAAATGTCCGGCGTCCAGCAGGATGACTTCCGACTTCGGAATCAGGCTTGCGCCGCGTGTATCGAAGGCTGGCGGAACAGCTGTGGCGTTGCGCCTCCACCAAAGGTTTGATCTGTCTGCCCACCCGATGATCGCCCGCAACCTGTACGACCTGGCGATCGCATTTCGAAATCGCCCGAACCCGCCAGGGAAAAGGCAGGTTCAGGCGCGGACAGGCCGCGGCGGTTGCGATGGATATCGAGTATCAGAACAGGTTGAGAAGCGCCTTGCCGAGAGCGACCAGGCCGATCCACAATGCGGCGCTCATCAGCAATCCGAACGTCGCGCCGCGTGCCGGGGCCAGTGGATCCTCATCCGTTCCCGTGTACTGCGCAGGCCTGAACCGAGGCTTCGCCTGATGCCAGTGGCCGGCTGCATCGAAGCCCATACCAGAGCGAACCGCGTCGATGGGTGTCACCATATTCCAGCTCCTTTTCCCAGGGCCCGGTTAACAGAACATTGCCATCGTCGCAAACAACGGGGCCAAGGTATGTGACATAAATCACCCCGCCGCCCGCGCCCGGAAGCATCGCTCCCTCTACTCCGTCGCGCCAGATGCTCCGGCTCGAGCGTTCGCGCCATCGGCGCTGACAGCTCAAGGCATCGCGCAGTTCGCAGCAAACGAAATGTGCGTCCCGCAGGACGCACATTGGAAGACCTCTGAGAATGAAGGGCCCGGGGTCAGGCCCGGATGCGGATGCGCAGTTCTTCAGGGATGCGGTCCTGCAGAACGCGCGCCTGCTCGATGGCGACTCCGGTAAGAAAGACCGGCGCGGGTGTGGCAATGGCCACAAGGATCCAGGCCACCAGCGACGCCAGCAGCCCCAGAATCGCGGCGGCCTGCAGCGTGAGCACCAGTTGCGTGTGCTCCAGATGCATCACCACGGCCGCGGTGCGCAGCGGTTCGATGTGGTGGATAACAGCCAGCGCCAGCAGGAAGGCCATGATGGATAATGTGCTGACACTAATGAGGACAACGTCAATGGCCCGATGCAGGCGCTGCCGCGCACGGCAATGCTTGCAGGTGGCCAGGTGCTGTTCGTAATCCGTGCGCATTTCGGGGGAAATGCCCGAAATGTCATAACGCCAGCTTGAAAGTATGTCCCCGACGACAGAATCGGTGCATGTACTCATCGGTCAGGTTCCCACTTTCCGCTCACCCGGTGCATTGCCTGGCCGCGACGTACCCGGAGGCGCAAAGACCATGCAAGGGGCGGCAGTAGTTATTATAGTCACTTTTCCATCCTCCTGCCCTAACCCAGGACGATGGATTCCATAGGACGATCCTGCTCGGCTAATACGAGGCGATTGGCCAGCAGGTTCATTCGATTACGAAGCGCGCGTTCGGCGGAGAGCCGCGCCAACTCAGGGAGGTTGTTGCTTTCAGACAGATGGGCCAGCACCACGTATTCCGCCTGGCCGTCGTAGCCGCGCGCCAGGAACTCGGCCGCCGCGTCGTTGGAGAGATGCCCCACCCGCGACATGACCCGCTGTTTTACGGCCCACGGGTAAGGTCCATCGCGCAGCATGTCGAGATCGTGATTCGACTCCAGCATCAGGATGTGGCATCTCCTGAGGTGCACATGGAGATTGGATGGCAGATAGCCCAGGTCGGTCGCAATACCAATGCGCGCCTCCTCCACTTCAAACACAAACCCAACGGGATCAACAGCATCGTGGGGGATGGTGAACGGGGTGACAGCGATGTCGCCGATGCGGAAGGCGCTGCCTGACTGGAAATATTCGACTGCGGGCAACGCCGCGGGATCCTTCTCGGGCTCGTTGAGAGATTCTTCGGCGGCAGCCTTCTCTTCGGCGTCAGGCTCGGCGGCAGGCTGGTTGGCGGCTTGCCGGCGTTGTTCCAGCCACTCCGCGTAGGTGATGCGTTTGCGCGGAGTGAGCCAGCGGATCCAGGCGCGATGCGTCGGCTCCGTGAAGTAAACGGGGATACCCAGCTTGCGGGCAGTGACGGCCAGGCCCTGGACGTGGTCCTGGTGCTCGTGGGTGATGAGGATGGCGTCAAGCGTCGCCCAGTCTTCGCCGGCGATTTTCATGCGCTTCATCAGCTCGCGGCAGGAAAGGCCAGCGTCGACGAGGATGCGGGTCCTGGAACTGGCGACGATGGTGCTGTTGCCTTTGGAACCGCTGGCCAGCACTGTCATCCGCACCATAATGCCGAGGATACGCCGGATGGGTGTGGAATGCAGAGCATGCGGGGTGGGCGGAAGCGCGGGAGTAACCGCGCAGATTCGCACCCATCCCACCCTCGCCTCTCAGAAGATTTTCAATCGCCGCGATCGTACGGGTGATCTAATTCTCACCATCAGGTTCAACGGTTAGCTGAGGTCTGGAGAACGGAGGCGGCGATGCGACAGCGGTCTTTTTGGTATTGGACGCTCACGGCTTTGGCTGCGCTTTGGCTGGCTGGCGGTGGCGTTCTGGACCTGATGCGGGCGCCGGTCGTAGCCGCGATTCTGCGGAGGCTCGGCTATCCGATCTACCTCTGCAGCATTCTCGGCGCCTGCAAGATTCTTGCGGTTGCGGCCATCCTTCGCGCGCGCAATCCCCTGCTGCGCGAGTGGGCCTACGCCGGGATCACCTTCCTCACCATCGGCGCATTCCTCTCTCATTTGGCTGTGCACGACAGCGTGAACGCGACCGCAGCCCCGGTCACCCTGCTGGCCCTCGCTGTGGGGAGTTATCTGCTGCGGCCCGCGCACTACCGTCTGCGCGCGCAGACGGCCACGGCAACGCAGGATGCGGCGGCATTCCACGCGTGAGCCGGCGGCTCTAGTAGCTGTAAAAACCCCGACCGCTCTTCTTTCCCAGCCAGCCTGCATCCACCATGCGGATGAGCAGCGGGCAGGGGCGGTATTTTGGATCGCCCAGTCCGTCATGCAGCACGCGCATGATGTCGAGGCAGACATCGAGGCCGATGAAGTCGGCCAGCGTCAGCGGACCCATGGGGTGCGCCATGCCCAGCTTGAAGACTTCGTCGACCGCCTCCGCCGTGGCCACGCCCTCCATCACGGCGTACATGGCCTCGTTGAGCAGCGGCATCAGCACGCGGTTGGAGACGAAGCCTGGGGCATCGTTGACCTCGACCGGTGTTTTGCCCAGCTTCTCCCCGAGCGCCTTCACCATGTCGAAGGTGGACTGCGCCGTCGCCAGACCGCGGATCACTTCGACCAGCTTCATCATAGGCACAGGGTTGAAAAAGTGCATGCCGATGACGCGGTCGGGACGCTGAGTCTGCGCGGCGAGTTTGGTGATGGAGATGGAGGACGTGTTGGAGGCGAGGATCACCTCGGGGCGGGCGATGCGCTCGAGGTCGCGGAAAATCTCCCTCTTGATTTCGAAGCGCTCCGTGGCCGCTTCGACGATGAAATCGCATTCGGCGAGCGATGCCCGGTCCAGCGTTCCGGCGATGCGGGCCAGGGCGGCTTCGGCTTCGTCGGTAGTGATTTTGGATTTTTCCGCCTCGCGGCCCAGGTTTTTGCGGATGGTCTCGAGGCCGCGATCGAGAAAGCGCTGCTCGACCTCGCACAGGCGGACGGCGAATCCGCTGCGCGCAAAGACGTGCGCGATGCCGTTGCCCATGGTGCCGGCGCCGAGAACGCCGACGGTCTGGATTTCACTCATCCCCACCCCTGTTCCCTGCATCGCATTCTTACATCCTGTACCCTTGTCCCTTCACCCTGAGCCCTGAGCCCTGTACCCTGTCTTTACGGCACTCGCACCAGCACCGAGGTGACGTTGTCCCGTCCGCCGGCCTCATTGGCCGCTTCGACAAGCAGTTGGGCGGCGGCGTTAAGCTTCGGCTCGCCGTGCAGGATGCGGGCGATGTTCTCCTCGCTCACCTCGCGCGTCAGCCCGTCCGTGCACAGCAGGAAGACGTCGCCGGACTTCGTCTCCATCTCCTGCACGTCTTCGCAGACCATCTTCTGGGTGCCCACGGCCCTTGTAATGACGCTGCGAAACGGTGAGCGCTCGGCTTCCTCGCGCGTCATGGTGCCCATGCGCATCTGCTCGTCCACCAGGGAGTGATCGTGGGTGCGGCGCTCGAGTTTTCCGCCGCGAATGAGATAGCAGCGGCTGTCGCCGGCGTGGGCGATGACGGCGCAGCCAGGGCTCAGGTACAGGGCCACCAGCGTCGTGCCCATCCCGTAGAGGCCCGGATCGCGGTCGGCACGCTCGAGCACGGCGCGATTGGCTTCGGCGATGGATTCGAGAAGAGTGGCGCGGGCCTCTCCGCGAGGCATAGCGGCGGTCATGCGCTCCAGAATCGCCTGGACGGTCATGCGGCTGGCGATCTCGCCGCCTGCCGCGCCGCCCATTCCGTCGCAGACCACAAAAATACCGTGGTCGGCGCGGTAGCCGAAGGCGTCTTCGTTGCTGCTGCGCACGCGGCCGGTACTGGAGCAGGCGGCTGCCTCAGGCAGCCATGCATTCGGGGTCGTCATCCGCCACGGAAATTAACCAGCACTCACGATACACGAGGGCGGCTGGAGTTGTATTCTCCGTCACCATAAGCTGCGCTCCGGTCCTCTACAATCGCTGTGAGGATTCTTAACTCATGACGCGTAAGCCGCTGATCGCCGCTAACTGGAAAATGTACAAGACCCCCGCCCAGGCGCAGGAGTTTGTGAAGAACTTTCTGCCCCTCGTCGCCCGCCACGAGCGGGACGAGGTCGTGCTGTGCCCGTCGTTCACGTCGCTGTCGGTGGTCATCGCCGCGGTGACGGGATCGGGAGTCGCCGTCGGCGCGCAAAATATGTACTCGGCCGATGAGGGGGCGTTTACCGGCGAGATCTCGCCTTTGATGCTCAAAGCCATCGGCACCACGCACGTGATCCTGGGGCACTCCGAGCGGCGGCAATACTTTTGCGAGACCGACGAGACGATCAACCGCAAGCTGCACACGGCACTCAGGCATGAGCTGACGCCCATTGTCTGCGTTGGCGAAGTGCTGGCCGAGCGCGAGGCCGGCAAGACGGAAGAAGTGCTGCTGCGCCAGACGCGCGGCGTGCTGGCCGGCATCCCGCCGGAACATGCTGCGCCCATCGTGATCGCCTATGAGCCGGTGTGGGCTATTGGGACCGGCAAGACGGCGACGCCGCAGATTGCATCGGACGCGCACAAGGTGATCCGCGGCGAAGTGGCGAAGCTGCTGGGCGCTGAGGTGGCGGACAAGCTGCGCATCCTCTACGGCGGCAGCGTGAAGCCCGACAATGCCACGGCGCTGATGAGCGAGTCAGAGATCGATGGCGCGCTGGTAGGCGGAGCGAGCCTCGATCCGCAGTCGTTCGGAAAAATCGTGAATTACTGAAGATAGCGGGCAGCGTGCAGGAAAGACGCTGCCCGGTTCGCGGACATGCCGCAATCTGCGGCGACACCGGGGTGCGGAGCATCACAAGATCACGATGAACGAACCTGCCACCATTCGTGAGATTCTCGATCGCGTCCACACCATCGCCGTTGTCGGTCTCACCAATCGCGAGGGCCGCGCCAGCTACGGCGTCTCGCGCTTTATGCAGAGTCAGGGATACCGGATCATCCCCGTCAATCCGCGGATCGAAAGCTCGCTGGGCGAGAGGGCGTACCCGGATCTCGATGCGGCCTTCACCGCTCTCGATGGCAACATCGATCTGGTCAACGTCTTTCGCGCGCCGGAACATGTGCCGGAAGTGGTGAAAGACGCGATCCGGCTGAAGATTCCGTACCTGTGGCTGCAGGAAGGGGTCATTCACGCGGAGGCCGCCGCGCAGGCCGAGGCCGCCGGGGTGAAAGTCGTGATGGACCACTGCATTCTGAAAGAGCGCATGGCCGCGGGGTGGAGAAACCAGGGCTGACCGCAGCGGAAGTTCCGATCGCGCGATGTTGCCTGCACATCGGCTGGCGCGACCGGCGAATCTCATCCTGCCCGGTGCGAGAGACGCGCCACCGATGCGTCCACCGCGTCCTTCAGCGAGCCTGGCCGCTGCGCGAGCTGCCCCTGCAGCGAGCGATACTGCGCCAGCGATTGCTGCGCCTGCCCGGAAATCTCCAGCAGGTTTGCCTGGATGAAGCTGCGCTCCAGAGCCGGCGTTTCTGTGTCCGCGTCTCCGGCGCGGGCTTCGTCGAGCCAGATGTATGTTTGCCAGGAGTCAGCCGGCGGCACGGCAGAGAGCGACTCGACCAGCTCGGCGTGGCTGGGGATGACGACACCGCAGCAGAAGTCCAGGATGCGCCGGCGCGAGTCGGAATCGAGCGGCTCGCCGTTCCTGCGCATATCGTTCGCAGCTTTGATCAGCCCGGCTCGCGCCCCCCGAACATCGTCGGAGAGATATCCGCCGATTTGCAGTTCGCGCACGAAGGGTCGCGCCTTCCCCGTGGAAACGGCGGTATCGAGATGCGAACTGGCCTCCGCAATATCTCCTCCGTTCTGGAGCATCCAGTTGCCGAGCATGGCGTTCGCGTACACGTTTTTCGGATCGGACGCGAGCGCGGCGCGAAAATTCTGCTCGGCCGCCGAGCCGGACTCCCTGGCGGCGATGTGCTGATTGAGCCAGTGGGCCCAGCCGAGATGGGCCTGCACGTCCGCGGCGCGCTCACCTCTGGTTCTCACCAGGCCGGCTTCGAGCGTGGTCAGAATCTGATCGAGCGACGGCGCCGCGAGATCCTCGGCGCTCTGACCCTCGGGTACTGAAACGCTGAAATTCTCATCCCACAGCATGGCCGCGTTCAACTGCCCGTCGAGCGCGGACCGATCCAGCGGGTCGGCCTTCAGGATCGCGCCGTAGGTTTGGAATGCCCCTGGATAATCGCCGTGAGCCACCTGGGTGCGCCCGAGGTCCAGCTGCGACTGCAGCTCGGCATGCCGGCGGTAATGGGCCGCCCACCACGTGACGCCGCCGGCGAGGCTCGCGATGAGTCCGATGATGGCGGTCGTTCGCCCCACCCACGTGTTGATGAAGGCCCACGTTTTGCCGGATCGGGTCTCTGCCTTTGATTCCTGCTCTTCCATGCGGCTACTCGTGGATTGCGGAATGCGGATTTCGCTACGATACTCGCATTCGCAGGCGGTGGGTAGAGAGTCGGGAAGCGGGCGTTTCCGGCAGACGAGATCTAAACGCTCACGCCGCGCGGCTGCACGTTATCGCGGATAAAGCGGACGACGGCTTCCAGCGAGGTGCCCGGTCCGAAGATGCCTGCGACTCCGTTCTCTTTGAGGGCCGGAATGTCCTGCTCCGGGATGGTGCCTCCCAGCACGACCAAAATGTCCGTCGCGCTGCGTTCGCGCAGCAGGGCGGTGACGCGCGGCACGATGGCGTTGTGCGCCCCGGAAAGAATGCTGAGGCCGATGCAGTCCACGTCTTCCTGGATGGCAGCGTTCACGATCATCTCGGGCGTCTGGCGCAGACCGGTGTAGATGACCTCCATGCCGGCGTCGCGCAACGCGCGCGCGATGACCTTGGCGCCGCGGTCGTGTCCGTCAAGGCCGGGCTTGGCCACCAGCACGCGAATGGGAGTTGTGCGCTCAGCCATAGGAACGCTGAAGAATAGCACAGCAGTTGCGCCGCTCGCAGTGTCGCGATTTCATGGCTGCGCCACGGCGCGGGCGCGCGCGCTGAAACCCAGTTTGTGAAGGAGTTTATCGGTGGTAAGCCCCTGCACCACAATCGAGAAGATGACCACGATATAGGTAATGGCGATGACCCGGTCGTGGGCGCGTCCCGGCGTCAGCGACAAGGCCAGCGCCACAGCGAGTGCGCCCCGCAGTCCGCCCCAGGTGAGCATGGTGATGGCGCCGCGCACCGGCTTGTGCAGCTTCCGCACCAGCAGCAGCGAGACAACGACGCTGAGCCAGCGCGCCGCCAGCACAACGGGGATGGCCAGCAGGCCGGCATAGATGTAGTGCGGGTTCCACGGCATGGCCAGGAGCTCGAGGCCGAGCAGCAGGAACAGAATCACGTTCAGGATGTCGTCGATCAGTTCCCAGAAGCTCTCCACATGTTCGCGTGCGTCCGGCGACGTGGCCAGAGAGCGTACCCGCGCGCCAACGACAATGCCGGCAGCCACCGCTTCCAGAGGCGCGGAAAGTCCGAGGACGTCGGCCAGCGCGTATCCGCCCATGGCCAGCGCGAGCGTGAGCAGGGCCTCGACACGGTAGCTGTCCGCCATACGCAGCAGACGGCAGGCAAGGAAGCCGAGAACAAGGCCGAGCGCCGTGCCTCCTCCGGCCTTGATGAGCAGCAGCCAGGTGAAGCTGGCAAGGGTCGGGCGCGTTCCGGTGCTGAATGACTCCAGCAGAGTAAGAAAAACCACGGCGCCAACGCCGTCGTTGAAGAGCGACTCGCCGGTGAGTTGCGCTTCGAGGCTGGGCGGCGCTCCGACGCGGTGCAGCATTTCCAGCACGGCAATCGGATCGGTGGGCGAAATGAGCGCGCCGAACAGGAGGCAGGGGACGAATCCCATCCGGAGGCCGGTGACTTCGAGAATGACCAGGAGCAGCGCGGCGACGAAGACGGTGGAAAGCAGCGTGCCGAATACGGACAGCGCGGCGACCGGCGCTTTCTGTCTGGAGAGGTCTTCCAGGTTCAGCTTGAGCGCGCCCGCGAAGAGCAGAAAGGCGAGCATGCCGTGCAGGACAACCGAGGAGAAATCGATGTGGGTAAAGAGCGCGGCCACCTGTGTATGCAGACCAGGTACCCACCGTCCGGCGACGGCTATGAGCGTGGAGGTAGCGAGCGACAGGAGCATCACGCCCACGGTCGCGGGCAGACGCAGCAGGCGACGGCTGAGGAGGCTGAAAGCCGCAGCCAGGCAAACGAGCGTGCTGAGCAGACCAAAAACAGCCATGGCGATTGGGGAGATGGTAGCAGGGCGCCGAGGTTACTTTTCGATGATCCGGAGGATTCGAGCCACGCGATCCGGAACCGGCGCAGGCTCGATGTGGGCGAGGTGAAAACCATGCTCCCGGTAAACCTGCTCGTGGATGCGCTCGAAGCGCAGCGATTCTTCGAAAGTGATGCGCCGCGCGGCGGTCGGCGCGACGAAGCCGAGCCCGCGAATGAAGAAAACGGTCAACTCGAAGGTCCGCTCGCGCAAGATGCGGTCGATGACGCTGTGCAGAGATGCGGGCGGCGGTATGTCGAGATATCTCGCCAGGGCCAGGGTGCAGAGCACGGAGCGGTCGTGAAACTGCACCTCATCGGCAGCCTGCGCAGCTCGCGCGAGGCGCTGGTTCTGCAAAGTCACGATGGAGTCGAGGAAGCCGGGGTGCTTCCACGGCTCGGCGATGCCGCATGCCTGCTCGACCGCGATGACGTCGGTCGCCGCCTCTTCGACGACACCATGTCCCTGCTGCTCAAGCACGCGGAGCAGCACGGTCTTCCCGGCTCCCGGCGCGCCGGTGAGGATGAAACGCTTCATCGTTATAAAAGCTCCTGGGATCGGCGGAGATTGAGGATGGCGCTAACCTTCTGCATCGCCTTCGTCGATTTCTGCTGTCTCCATCGCGGCAAGCGCGTTGTCATCCACGTCCCACTTTTTCAGGATGCGCACGATCGTGCCGGTGGAAAATCCGGCGCGCATCAGCAGGCGCGCCACGCGCGCGGCTTCCTTGTCGTTCGTGGGTTTGCGGATACGCTTCCGCTCCAGGTGACGCCGCGCCAGTTCCTCTTCGCCCACGCCTTCGTAAGCCGCGTCGAGGGTCTTCGCGATCACCTCGGTGTGCACGCCTTTGCGCATCAGGTCCTGCTGCACGCGGCGGCGGCCCATGCTCGCATTCTCCTGGCGCAGCTTCGCATAGTCTTGCGCGTAACCGGCGTCGTCGAGATAGCGGCGCTCTTTGAGGCGCGCAATCACCGCATCCAGCTTTGCTTCGCCCGTCTCACCCGGCTCGACACGCCTGCGCAGCAGACGCTTCACTTCGGCTACGGTGCGCATCTGCTGGCCCAGCAGCTTCACCGCATAGTTGCAGAGGGCATCTTCGTCCAGCGGAACAGGGGGCTTGCGGGATCGGCTGCGCATGAGGTCAGCGTAGTACAGCGGAGACGCCCTTGCGCAGCTGCTTACGTCCTTCTGCGGTACCGAATCTCAAACTCGTAGCCGCTGTTGGGCGGAAAGAGCTCGGCAACATGGCGCAGCCTCTCAGCCAGCGCAGGCGGAGCGAGTAGCGGATAGTCGCGCTCGCGCAGGTCCGCGTAGTCGAAATCGATGGTGAGCGAAAGCATGTAGATGGCCAGCGCGTCGGCAAAGGCCGCTTCGAAATACGCGGACTTCGCCTTCTCGTCGACGCTGTTGCCGCGGCTGCGATCGAGCGCGCGCCGCCGGTTCTCCCACGCATCCTGGCTGGTTTCGCCGCGGACGTCGGCCGTGGCCTGGGACCAGATGAGATCGGCGAAGCTCTGCGGGACGCCGATGGCGTCGACAAAATGATGGCCGACGTTGATGAGGAACTCGAAGGCCAGCGCGAAGCGGTCCTGCATGAGCCGCGTGGAGATGAAGATGCACTCCGAGCCGGCGAAGCGCACGTTGCGATGGCAGATGGCGCGGTCGCTCAGGTCGACGGAATAGTCGGGCGCGACGACCGTGTCGTCATTCTCGCCGATGGCCAGCGGTACAAAGTAATACGCGCGATGGCGCAGCGCCGCCGCGATGACCGCGGGGACAGCCTGGACGATGTGCTCCAGTTCGCCCTGTTCCAGGTGGACTTCGCCGAAGGTGGCGTAACAAAGGCTGTTGTCGGCCTGGCGGACCGCAGCCTCCTGCGCCACTTTGGCGGCGGAAAACAACGGGATCTGGGCGGCTTCGGCCATAAACTTGTATTCTAGCTGACGAGGGATTCTGTCGATGACCGCCAGTGCTCGGCCGGCAACGCTCCTGGGCATTCCCCTGGGCGACTTCGGCTTCTTAGGCTGCGTCCTGCTTTCGCTGGTTTCGGGCTTCCTGGCCTTCTTCGCCAGCTGCTTTCTGGCGATTGTGTCGCTGCTTTTCTGGAATGCCATCGCGCATCACCCTGTCAGCTACGCCGATTCCTACCGCTATGTGGCGCTGCCTGTGGGCGTGGCTGTGCTCGTAACCGCGTTCTTTTTCTTCACCGGAACGTGGATCCGGCGCCGGCTCACCGGAGCGCACTGATGGCCGTTGTCCACGTCGCGAGCTTCGCTCCCACGACGGAGCAGGCGCGCGAATTCTGCGCGCTTCTGGAGGCCGGGGACATCCTTTACTTCCCGCGGACGCCCGTTCCGCTGGCGGCGGACGATGCGGCTTTCCTTCTCGGCCAGCAGCAGACAGACAGCTCGCTGCACAAGAACATTGCGTACAAGCCAAAGGTCGACAAGCTGAGTGGCGTGGATACGAAGACCGCGAGCCCGGCGGCGGTCGAGCGCCTGCACACCGTCATGCGCAGGTATTCTCAGTCGGTGGTGGCCTTCCTCGCCGAATTTCTCGCGCCTTACCAGGCCAACTGGCAGCTCGACTACGCCAGCTTCCGTCCCCAGGAAGAGCAGGGGCGCGATTTGCCGCTGCGCCGCCGCAACGATCTGCTGCACACGGACGCCTTTCCCACGCGGCCCACGCATGGAGCGCGCATTCTGCGCTTCTTCAACAATATTCATCCGTCGCGGACGCGCGACTGGGTGGTGAGCGATCCGTTTGCCGCAACGGTGCGGCAGTTTGCCCCGCAGCAAATCGCTCCCCATCCCGGATCGGCGCTGTCGCGGCTGGGCAAGGGCGCGGCGCGGGCTATCGGCCTGGGCGCGGCGATTCCTTCGCTCAGGCGCTCGCCCTACGACGATTTCATGATGCGCTTCCACAATTTTCTGAAGGAAAATCCCCAGTGGCAGACGGAGTGCGCGAAGTATCCCTTCCAGTTTCCCGCCGGATCCAGCTGGATGGTCTACACGGATACGGTGCCGCACGCGGTTCTGGCCGGGCAATATGCGCTGGAACAGACCTTTCTGGTGCGCCCGGAGGCGATGGTGCGGCCGGAAGTCTCTCCGCTGAAGGTGCTGGAAGAGATTGCGCACGCGCCGCTCGTCTAAGAGCCGCATGCTTCGGCAATTGCGCAAATGCCGCGAATCAAACCCGCCTTTTGTGGCATCCTGAAGTACACGGGAACCCCGGTTTCCCCGCAAAGCCATGACTCGAAACCTTCTCGCATCCGCACGCGGCCCTTTACGTTTTCCGGTTTTCGCCGTGGCCCTGGCACTGCTGGCGGCCACTGGCGCCTTCGGCCAGGCGCGCTATATTTACGGCGATCCGGCGCAGGCGCACGCGGAACTGAGCGCTGCGCTGTCGCGGGCCGCGGCCGAGCACAAGCGGGTCATTCTCGACTTCGGCGGCAACTGGTGCGGCGACTGCCAGGTGCTCGACATTTACTTCCATCGCGAGCCGAATGCCGCCCTGCTGGCCGACAACTTCATCCTGGTGGACATCAACGTCGGCCATTTCGACAGCAACCAGGATCTTGCCGAGAAATACAATATCCCGCTGCACAAGGGCGTCCCCGCGCTGGCGGTGCTGGACTCGCACGGCCGTCTGCTCTACAGCCAGCGAGCCGGCGAATTTGAGGACATGCGCCGCATGGATCCGAATTCGGTAACCGAGTTCCTGGAGCACTGGAAGGGCACGCGAAACTAAACCGGGGCTGGCGGCGTCTGATGGCACAGCGGCGCCATCCCCCGGCCGGACGCGTACACTGTGAACGCTCATGTTGCGCCTTTTTCAGCATCTGCGCAGGGCGTTGTGGTCAGCCTTCGGCCACGGGGCTCTCTCCATGGCCAAGGCCGCGGCCTATTCTGCGATCCTGAGCATCTTCCCGGCGTTGCTGGTGATCACCACGCTGTTCGCCACCATGCCGGCGAGCGACAACGTGCGCGGCGTGCTGCGCGGCGCCTTCCAGCAGGTGCTCCCCGCGGACACCATGCGCCTGGTGCAGACCTACTTTATTTACAATCACGCGCGCTCCGTCCGCATTGTCTCCGGTTCGGTCTTCGTCAGCGTATTCGCGGCCATGGGTGTGCTCCTTTCGCTCATGGAGGGCTTTCGCCGCGCCTACCGGCAGCCACGGGGCATGTGGGGCTTCTGGCGCGAGCGCGTCGTCGCTCTGCTGATGGTGCCGGGAGCGATCGTGCCCATGGCCGCTGCCACGCTGTTTCTCGCGTTCGGCCACAGCATCGAGCACTGGATGATCGAAAATTCCGATCACGATCTGCGCTTCTACGTCATCGTCGTATGGCGCCTCATCCGCTGGGCAATCGCCATGTTTGCCAGCGTGGTTTCCCTTGCCGTCATTTACCACTACGGGGTGCCCCGCCACAAACGGCCCACCGGCACCGGCAAGTTCGCCTTTGTCCGTGGGCGCTGGCGCGAAACCATGCCCGGCGCAGCCATCGCCACGGCCAGTTGGTTCATTGCCACCATCGTTTACGGCTTTTATCTCACTCGATTTGCCGACTATTCCATCGTCTACGGCTCGCTGGGCGCCGGCATCGCCACCCTGGTGTGGCTCTACATGGTTTCCCTCAGCGTGCTGATTGGTGCAGAATTTAACGCACAGCTGTTTCCGCTCCCGGTGGCACTTCAGACCGGCGGAAGCGTGCAACCGGCGGTGTTCCCTGAGACTGCGCCGGCGCTTCGCACGGAAACAGAAAAGACCAGCCGTCTGCAGGCAAGATAAAACCGGCCCGCGCACGATAAAATCGGAACTGAACTACAGATCAATCGATTGAACTGCTTTTGGGGGATGGATGAATTTCTCGCTGTCTGGGCCAGGCCTCAGTGGGGACAGCCTGCGCCGCGCCAAGATCGTCGGCACGCTCGGCCCTGCCACCACCGGTGAAGGAACGTTTCGCGAACTGGTCCGCGCCGGTCTGGATGTGGCCCGCCTCAATTTCTCTCATGGTACGCACCCCGAAAAGCTGAAGCTGATCGAAATGGTGCGCAAAGTCAGCCGCGAGGAGGGCAAGCACATCTGCATCCTCGGCGATCTGCAGGGGCCGAAGATTCGCACCGGCCGCCTGAAGAACCGCATCCCGGTGCAGCTGAAGGCCGGCCAGCGCCTGACCATTACGCCGCGCGACATCCTCGGCACATCGACGGTCATCTCGACCACCTTCCCCACCCTGGCGGAAAACCTGGAGCCGGGCGCCCGCATTCTCCTCTCCGACGGCCTCATCGAACTGCGCGTGGTCGAAATTCCCGGCGAGGAAGTCGAGTGCGAAGTGATCAATGGCGGGATGCTCGGCGAGCACAAGGGCATCAACCTGCCGGGCATTCCGGTGCGCGTCCCTTCGCTCACGGAAAAGGACGAGGAAGACCTGGAATTCGGCATGAAGCACGGCGTGGACGCCATTGCCGTGTCGTTTGTGCGGACTGCCGAGGACGTTCGCCACGTGAAATTCCGCGTGGCCGCGCTCGGTTTGGAAACCTGGATCATCGCCAAGCTCGAGAAGCCGCAGGCGATCGAGAATCTGGAGGCGATCCTCGAGAACGCCGATGGGGTGATGGTGGCGCGCGGCGATCTCGGCGTGGAGATGCCCCCCGAGAAGGTTCCCGCCATCCAGAAGCACGTCATCCGCCGCGCCGCCGAATATCGCAAGCCGGTGATTACCGCGACCCAGATGCTGGAGTCGATGATCGAGAATCCGCGCCCCACCCGCGCGGAAGCCAGCGACGTGGCCAACGCCATCTACGACGGCACGGATGCCGTGATGCTCTCCGCCGAGACCGCGGCCGGCAAGTATCCCGTCGAGGCGGTCAAAATGATGGCCAAGATCGTGACTGAAACTGAAACCCATCTGCGCGACACCAACTCCTGGGATCAGCGCCCCAGCCGCATTCGCCTCTCCATCGCGGAGACCATCTGCGAGTCCGCGGCGCACGCTGCCGAAGACCTGGACGTCAGCGCCATCGCGGTCTTCACGGAAACCGGAGCCACGGCGCGACAGCTCTCCAAATACCGCCCCAAACCGCCGATCTACGCGCTCTCCAGCGTCGATCAGGTGATTCATCGCATGGCCATGCTGTGGGGCGTTCATCCCATCAGTTGCCCCAAAGTCCACACCTCCGAGCAGATGGTCGATCAGGCGGAGACCGTTCTGGAGCAGGGTGGATTCGTCAAGCCCCGCGAAATCCTCGGCATCGTCGCCGGCACCCGCACGCGCAGCGGTTCGACCAACTTCCTGCGCCTGCACCTGCTTGGCGATCGCCTTACTGAACCCGCGTCGGCGCGGCACGAAAACGGCAAATCCGCCAAAGCTGAGCGCAAATCGGCGGCGCGCAAACCCGTGCGCAAAGGGACCGCGAAAACGGCCAGTCACGGCTGAGACGCGATGACCTCAGGGCAGAGGAGTGCCATACCGGCGCTGGCGGCACTGGCCGTGTCCTCCGCCGCCTGGTTCTTCTCGACCGGCCTGCATCCGCTCTGGTTCCTCCTCTGGCTGGCGCCGCTGCCTGTCCTGCTCGTCGCCCCGCGCCTGAAGGCATGGCCCGCCTCGGCTGTGGCATTCATTTCCTGCGCCATCGGCGCTCTCAATATGTGGCAGTACATGCGCGAAGTGACTCCGCTGCCGGTCACGCTGCTTGCGATACTCGGGCCGGCCGTCATCTTTGCCTGGTTCGCTGTCATCCATCGCCGCCTGGTTCTGCGCGGCCGCCTCCTGCGGGCCGCGTTTTCCCTGCCCATCCTCTGGGTGGCGTTTGAATTTCTGGCCGAGTTCCATTCGCCCCACAGCACCTTCGGCAATCTGGCCTACACGCAGATGGACTGCCTGCCGCTCCTGCAGATCGTCTCCATCACCGGCATCTGGGGCGTCAGCTTTTTCGTCTTCCTCTTCCCTTCGGCGCTTGCGGCGCTCCTGGCTCCCCAGGCCGCCGGCCGGCGGCGCACTCTCACGGCGACAGTTCTTGTCCTGTACGCAGCCGCCTTCGGCTATGGGTTTTTCCGGCTGCATACGACGCCCGCTGCCCCGCGCGTAACCGTCGGCCTCATCGCCTCCGACCTGCCGCAGAACCAGTTTCCGGGGAGCACGGCCACGGTGCGCCTCATCGCAGCCTACGCCGGGCAGGTGCCTGCACTGGCCGCGCAGGGCGCCCAGGCCGTGGTCATCCCCGAGAAACTCGGCCGCATCGACCCGGACGATCTGGCCAAGGCCGACGGCATCCTCGAGCGGGCGGCGCAGGCCAGCCATGTTTTCATCCTCGCCGGCTTCCAGCACCTGCCCAACCTGAACGAAGCCCGGCTTTATTCGCCGCAGGGGACGCTGCTGGCAACCTACGAGAAGCACCACATGCTTCCCGCCTTCGAGAGCGATCTGGTCCCTGGCGCCCGGCGCGTCGTCGTCGACCAGCCCTCAGGCCGCTGGGGCATTGAGATTTGCAAGGACATGGATTTCCCCGCTCTCTCCCGCCAGTATGCGCACGACGGAGCCGGGCTGATGCTGGTTCCGGCGTGGGACTTCGTTCGCGACGGCTGGCTGCACGGCCGGATGGCGATTCTGCGCGGAGTCGAGAGCGGCTTCAGCATCGCCCGCGCGGCCAAACAGGGCATCCTCACCGTCAGCGACGACCGCGGGCACGTTCTGGCCCAGCGCGCCAGCAGTGCGGCGCCCTTTGCCACACTCGTGGCAAGCGTTCCCGTGCGCAGCCAGCCGACCTTCTACGACCGCGCCGGCAACTGGTTCGCGCTCGTCGACCTGCTGGCGGCCCTGATTCTTCTCCTCAGCCTGCTGGTGGTGCCACCCGACCCGGATCCGCGCGCGCCGAACCGCCATTCCGCGCCACCGCAGGAATCCGCGGCAACCTAATTCAGCCTCCACCGCTCCAGGCAGATCAGCCAGGAAGGAATCGCACCGCGCGGCGTTCGCGCCGCAGACCGGAATGCGGCAGCGAAGCCAGCCGGTAAACGCGTTACCGCGGCATCCTGCGACTCCGATCGTGCTTGATCTTTCCTGCAAACGGGGCCATGCTGTTGGTGTCGGCACTACCCCGCCCAAGGGGGCCTTATGCCAGGGTCCAGACCTTTTCGCCGCCTGTCGGTTATGGCGGCAATGTGCGTTCCCTGCTGGCTGTGTGCCGTGCCGGCCGCCAACGCCCAGGTTTTCATCGTTCAGCCCGCACACATTGAGCAGCACTACGCGCATTTCGAGCCCACCAGCATCAAGCTTCCTCCTGAGCCACTGACGACGATTAATCGCGAAGAGCTCATCCGCTTCCTCCAGGCGGAGCAGGGCTTTGCCATGCGTCCGTTGCCGATCGGCAATCTGGAGCTCGAGGCCAACGGACCGATGCAGCCCGCCGGCGAGAAATATATCGATGAGCTGCACGCCAAGGGCATCAGCGCGAAACCCGGCGATCGTGTCGTGGTCACCAACATCAGGATCCGCGATAACGCGGTTGTGATTGAGCTGAACAACGGACCCGAGCACAAGCACAAGTACCTGCGGCACATATCCATCGGAATGGGCGAAGCCGATGCGCCGCTGGCCAACGATCTGGACGGCCCGCCCACGGGCTCGCGCATCACGCTGGTCTTCCCCGGGCGCGTACCGGACATCACCGGCGAGCAGGTGGAAGCGCTGCTGAAGCCGATGATCGACTTCGGCGTGAAGTCGCCCGCCGAGGCCTACGCCGAGTCGCTGCCGCCTTTCCTGCAAAAAGCCATCACCGAGCACCGCGTGCTGATCGGCATGGACCGCGACATGGTGCGTTATGCCAGGGGACAGCCGGAGCAGAAAGTGCGAGAGCAGGAAAACGGCCAGCCCTTCGAGATCTGGATCTTCGGGGAAGCGCCGCAGCCAGTGGAATTCGTTCGCTTTTCCGGCGACTTCGTGGTGCGCGATGAGCTGGCCCGCGTCGGCGAACCGCTGGTCGTCCGCTCCGCCAATGAGATGGGCGACTACTGGGGCACGCAGCCCGTGGTTGCAGCCAATCAGCACGAAGTCCAGCTGGGCGACCGCACTGCGGCCGATGTGAGCGAGGAGAACGCTCCCAAGGCGCCGCCCACGCTGCGCACTCCCGGCGAAAAGCTGCCCACCGACAGCCAGGATCAGAAGGACCATCCGACCATGCAGCCGGTGAACTTCCCGCCCGGCATGCAGCGCCCCGGCGACCCAGGCTATACGCCCACGGTTTCGGCGAAACCGGCGTCGCCTGCGGGATGCCCGCAACCTCCTGCATCCGGAACTGCCACGCCTCCCGCGTCGGGAGGCGCCCAGCCGGCCTCCTGCGGGGCGTCGCAACCGCCGGCGTCCAGCGGCAGCACCGGCGGCAACTCCGGCGCCACGGCTCCGGCGCAGCAGCCTGCTGCCGGCACTCCGCCTCCTGCAGCAACGCCGCAATCTGCGCCGCCGCCGCAGTAACGCATTCCGGCAGGGGCTGGTCGTCTAAGATGGCCGGTGGAGACACCGGCCATGCCATTTTGCACGCCTCGCCATGCGGTTCGCGCCCTGCTCGCGCTCCTTGCCTTCGCCTTCTTTCCATTCTCCGTGCCATCCAGCCTGGCGCAGGCGGCCCAGCCCGCTGACTGGCATCCGCCGGCCGACGATCCGACCCTTGTCCTGTGGCCCTCCGGCACGCCCGGTCCGCAAACCGCCACCGGCCCCGAGCACGACACGACAAAGCCCACCGACCGGCCGGTCGCGGGCAGGCCGGTCATGCGCATCGGCGACGTATCCGTGCCCACCATCACGCTCTACGCTGCCCCCGCGGCACACAACAGCGGTGCGGCCGTCATGGTCTTCCCGGGTGGCGGATACTCGATCGTCGCCATCGATCTTGAAGGCACCGAGGTCTGCGCCTGGCTTAATTCCATCGGCGTGAACTGCGTGCTGCTGAAATATCGCGTGCCGAACACCGGCCCGTATCCCAAATCCGCGGCGGCTTTGCAGGATGCACAGCGCGCGATGGGCATGGTGCGGGAACACGCAACGGAGTGGCACATCGACCCGCAGCGCATCGGCGTTCTGGGCTTTTCCGCCGGAGGGCATCTCGCCGCAGCGCTCAGCACGCACTTCGATCGGCGCCTCTACGCAGCCGTCGACGCTGCCGACCAGCAGAGCTGCCGCCCGGACTTCGCCATCGTCATCTACCCCGGCTATCTCTCGATCGCGGAGAAGAACTTCGAGTTCAATCCCGACATTCCGGTCACATCGTCCGTGCCGCCGACGTTCCTGGTACAGGCGGAAGACGATCCGGTGCACGTCGAGAACGTTATCGACTACTTCCTCAAGCTCAAACAGGCCGGCGTCCCGGCGGAATTGCACGTCTACACGAAGGGCGGCCACGGCTACGGCTTGCGGCCGACGGATCTGCCCATCACGACCTGGCCGCGCACTGCCGCGATCTGGCTGCACACCATCGGCGTGCTGCCCGCGACCATGCGCGGCTCCAGGTAAAGCTTTGGTGTGCTTATCGACGCAGTCGGCGGTTCCTGAACCACTTGGCCGCGCCCAGCGCGAACAGCATCAGGCCGAACGGCAGGCACATCAGGGCCACCATCAGCGACAGCCATCCGGCGCTGGTATGCGGGCCCTGGATGCCGATGCCGCCGAAGATGGTCGCCGCCAGAATCGCCGCCAGCGTGCCGGCCACCAGAATCCAGACGCCTGTGTGCAGCAGCGCGCGCGTTCCGTCGTCGCCCTGGGCAGCCTGACCGATATCGCTCCCTCTTGCTTCCACCTTCTAGATCCTTGCCTTTCGCTGAAGGCTATCGAAACGCCGCCACCAGCATCGCCCGCACCACCACCCCCGTCACCGATACATACAGCCAAAGCGGGAACGTGAAGCGCGCCAGCCTGCGGTGCATGGGAATGCGCCCGGAGAGCGACAGAAAAAACGTGATGAGCACGACCGGCAGCGCCACTGTCGCAAGAATGATATGGCTGATAAGGATCGGCAGATACGCATGGTAGTACGTGCCGTTATGGATGGGGTAGAGCGTGTCTCCGTGCAGCGCGTGGTTTGCGATATAGCACACCAGAAACAGAGAGCTGAAAGCGAACGCCGTAAACATCGCCCTGCGGTGCGCCGCAATGCGATGGGTGCGGACGAAATAGTAGCCAAACAGGAGCGCGACGGCCGCCAGTCCGTTCAGCAGCGCGATCAGATTGGGAAGGAACGTATAGTGCAGACCCGCCGCATCGGACGCAGGGTGCACGTAGATGAGCCAGAACAGGAAGAGCGTAGCCACAACGCTGACGCCGACGATGGCGGTGACCGGCGCAGAGACGGATTTTTTCGGCCTCGGACTGTTGGTGGTAATTGTCGGCATCTGACCTGACGATAATCCCTGATTCCTAAACGCTCGTCTCTGCTTTACTTTGCATTCAGCATGAGCGCGGTCAGGAGCAGAGGCAGATAGATCACGCTCACTTTGAGCAGGTCGCGCGCATACATGCGCGATTCTCTGTCGCTGCGCGCCTTCACGATCCGCGTGAACCGAATCGTGTAGCCAAGGTAGCCTGCCCCCAGCAGCAGCGCGGCCACGGCATAGATCTTCCCGTCCATGTGCAGCCACACCGGCAGCAGGCTGGCCGGAATCATCAGCACCGCGTACGTCAGCGCCTCGACCGCCGTCGACCAGCCGTCGGGCTGCACCACCGGCAACATGCGTATGCCGGCCTTCGCGTAGTCTTCGCGGTAGAGCCACGCAATCGACATGAAGTGCGGAAACTGCCAGAAGAAAAGGATCGCAAACAGCGCCACACCCTGCCACTCGATCACGCCCCGCGCCGCCGTCCATCCCAGCAGAGGAGGGATGGCGCCGGGGAATGCGCCGATAAAGGTGGCGAGCGGCGTCACGCGCTTGAGCGGCGTGTACACGGCCACGTAAAGAAACGCCGTCAGCAGAGTCAGTCCGCCGGTGATGAAGTTAGTCTCGTGCGTGAGCCATAACGTCCCGGCCACAATTGCCAGCAGTCCGATGGCAATGCCGTGCGCCAGCCCGATGCGCCCCGCCGCCATCGGCCGGTTCGCCGTGCGCTCCATCTTCGCGTCGAGTTTGCGCTCGATCGACTGATTTAGTGCGGCCGAGCCCCCCGAAACCACCGTGATCCCGACCAGCGTTTCCAGCAATCCCGGCTGCAGGCTGCTGATGCCCGACCGCATCGATCCCAGGTAGAACCCGGCCCAGCCGGTCAGCGTCACCATCAGCGTGACGCGCAGCTTGAACAGCTCGCGATAATCCACCAGCAGCGAGGCCGTCTCGCCGGCCTTGGGGGCGTGCAGGTGCGCGTGCGGCTCGCCGCTCCAGTGAGCGGCCGGCTCGTCGATGGCGACAACCTGCGGGTCAAGGCCGGATGCGGCGGAGTTTACAGGCATGCAGATCCTGCCAGGCCAACGCAATGGATGCAATTGGAGAACATTCGGTGTGCGGGACGCGGGGAACAACCCACTCTTTATGATAACCGCTCGAAAGGCCGCGGCGAGCAGCACCGCCCGCCCCAGGAAAAACTTCTGCCTGCAACCCGCCTGTTCTTAAGGCATTGTAATCGCCCTGGAGGTATTCACCGGATGCGGTTCCTCGATGATTGCCTCGTCGTGCACCGCATATTCGTTCAGGACCACGGCCACCAGCACGGCCGTCGGCACCGCCACCATGGCGCCGATGATGCCCGCCAGCGAGGAACCGATGAGCAGCGCGATCAGGATCGTCAGCCCCGCCAGATCCACCTGCGTCCGCATGATGCGCGGGACCAGCCAGCTGTTCTCCACCTGCAGGTAAATCACAAAGAAGATCCCAACACCCAGCACCCTTGTCCAGGAGTCCAGCGCGGCCACCAGCACCACCAGGGACATGGAGACCATCGCCCCGGCCACTGGGACGATGTTGAACAGCCCCATGATGACCCCCAGCGCGTAAGCGTAGCGAACGCGGAGCAGCGCGAAGACAATCGTGCTGGAGACGCCCAGGATCAGCATGAGCGTGCCCTGGCCCAGCAGCCAGCGGCCCATGCGCACCGAGGCGCGTGCCAGCGTCTGGTCCAGCCGCAGCCGCCGCTCCACGGGGAAGAGCGACAGAAACCATGCGTAGGCCTCGTCGCCCTCCACGATAAAGTACACGGTGAGCACAAAGCCGGCGATCACGCGCACCAGCGTTGCCGCCCAGTCGCTGGCGAATTTCACCGCATAGCTCGCGTAATTGCCGACAAAGTCCTGGATTTTCTGCTGCAACGCGCCCAGGTCCAGATCGCGCAGCAGCGGCACCTCGCGCAGGCGCCCGAAAAACTGCGGCCCCTTCGTCGGCAGCTCTTTCACAAACTCGCGCAGATCGCGGAAGGCAGGCGCCAGCGCGAACATAAAGAACACGGTCAGGCTGCCGACCGTCATCACCAGCAGAAGCAGCACCGCCATGCCCCGTCCGGGATGCCAGCGGCCGATGTGCAGCCGCATGATGCCGCGCACGACCGGCATCAGCACCACGGCAAACAGCGCGCTGACGTAGATGACCACCAGCACGTCCTGCAGCAGCCAGGCGAAATACAGGCCGATCGCCACGCCGAAGGCGAACAGCACGATGCCGCGCGGGCCGAGGGGACGGCTCATGCGGCCCCTCGCGGCTGCCCGTGGCCCGCGCCCGCAGTGCATACCGGATCCGCGCTCGCCTGCCCGGCCCCCGTATCCTCGGCGCCGCAATTCCCGATGCTGCCCAGTTCTGCCAGAATGTGCTCGGCCACCGCCTGGGGCGTGCGGTCGGCGGTGGCAACCGTCAGATGCGCCTGAGCGTACAGCGGCAGCCGCGCTTTCCATCGCTCCGCCAGACGCTGGTGGTCGCGCAGCACGGGCCGCACCGGCGCATTGGCCTGGCCGGCACATCGGCTGACTAGAGTTTCCAGGGGGGCTTCAAGAAAAACCGTGCGCCAGCGGGCCAGGGACGCCAGCAACTCTCGTGTCTGCGGCCGCTCGAGGGCGCCCCCGCCCAGGGCCAGCACCACGCGCTCCCCGGCAATCGCTGCGCGAATCGCTGCAGCTTCCATCTCGCGAAAAGCCGGCTCGCCGTGGTGCTCGAAGATCTCGGCCACCGTCATTCCTGCCCGCTCTTCCACGGCACGGTCGGAATCGACGAACTGCCAGCCCAGACGCTCCGCCAGCAGCGCGCCGATGGTGGTCTTGCCCGCCCCCATGAAGCCGGTGAGGATGATGCCCGAAATGGATCGAGACGGCGTCTGCCCGCTCATTCGTTCTCTGATTATATGAAGCGGGGGCTGCGGGAACGTCTTTTATTTCCTGCCGGGCTGGGATGCGCTTCGTTCCTCGGCTCCGCCCGGCGTGCGCCCGATCGCCTGCTGGATGTGTTCCCATACCGCGGGGCTGGGATCGTGCATCGGCAGCAGCAGCTTCGCCTGGGAAGCGATGTATTCCAGATCGCGCACCAGTGCGGCGCAGTTCTCGCAGGTCCTGAGATGATCCTGCGCATTCAGATCCGCTTGCGATTCGAACAGCTCCGGCATTATCTCCTGAAATTCGGCACAGGTCATTGTTTTCGCCATGGCGTACAGCACAGTCACGCGATCTGCTCCTTCCGCTGCCCGGTATGCAGCAGATCCCGCAGCTTCATGCGCGCCTTGTGCAGCTGCGATTTGCTATTGCCGATGGAGCAGTCGAGCATCTCCGCAATCTCATTATGCTCGTATCCCTCCACGTCGTGCAGCACAAACACCAGCCGGTATCCCGGGGGCAAATTCTCGATGGCGCGCTCCAGCGTCACCCGGTCGATCGACCCTGCCAGGGTCAGATCGCGCGCTCCGATGTCCTTGCGCGGCCCGTCGTCCTGCGAGGGCTCCAGAGTCTCTTCCAGCGATACCTGCGGCAGCCCCTTGCGGCGCAGGTGCATCAGCACCACATTCACTGCCAGGCGGTGCAGCCACGTTGAAAATGCGGAATCTCCCCGGAACGTGCCTATCTTGCGGTACAGCTGCAGGAAGGCCTCCTGGGTCAGGTCCTCGGCTTCCGCCACATTGCCCAGCATGCGCAGGCACAGCGAATAGACGCGCCGTTTGTGCATGGCGTAGAGCGTCTCAAAGGCGAGCGCATCGCCGCTGCACGCCTTCTGGATCGCTTCTGCCTCGCCGGCAATCGGCGGGTTGCGGCGCATATGCTGGTTGGCTGGCCGGGGCGGCGTGGGACCCGCGTTCATCAGGACAAACCTTTCCATGCCAATTCTTCCATGAGTGGGCGCTCCCGTCGGTCTGCTGTTTGGACTTTTCGGCGCAGTCAGAGTCATAAAGGTCAGTTTTCCAGGGCTGCTGACAAATGGAGATACAGGCAATAGTGTTCAGACGCCAATGGGCCGGGCGGGGTTGTACCGGCAAAATCGAGGAGATGCGGCAGACAGGCAGCAGATGGGAGAGGCGATCAAAACACACGCAGACGCCCGGCGGGCACCGAGCGTCCGAGGCGGACTGGAAATTCACTCAGCGGCCAAAAAAGCCGGCGTTCTTTTGGGCGAATTCCTGCCACTTTTCCGGCAGATCGTCGGCGGCATAGATGGCCGACACGGGACACACCGGCACGCACGCGCCGCAGTCGATGCACTCGACCGGGTCGATAAACAGCTGGTCCGACTCGGCGTGCTTTGCCTCGTCTTTCTTCGGATGGATGCAATCCACCGGACACGCATCGACGCAGGCCGTGTCCTTGGTGCCGATGCAGGGTTCCGCAATCACGTATGCCATTGAGATCCTCTTCGGGAGTCGAAATATCGTTACTTCAATCGTAGTCTCAGGACGAAGGCGCCGCCAGCCGCCGCGTCTCGCCGCATAAAAAACGGCGTGGCGCAGGCATCGTCGTTGCCCCGCTTCCTCAGTCCGATTGTTCTTGCAACCGATCATTCTAGCAGGGGAATTCCGCGCCGAAACAAGCGCAGCACCCAGGAAAAATAACTTTGGGAACGTGAACGGGTGTTATCCCCGGCGCGCAGCCCGAGCCGCGGCAAACTCCGCCGGCGTCGGGATGGGACGCAGCCCCCGGCCGGCGAACATATCCGCGAAGAAACCGATCAGCTCCTCGCGCAACAACCCGTTCGTGGCCAGAATCTCAGCGCTGTTCAGCTGAAACGGAGTCCCGTCGAAGCGCGTCATCGAGCCGCCCGCCTCCGTGACCAGCAGCGACCCCGCCGCCGTGTCCCACGGATTCAGGTTGAACTCCCAGAACCCGTCGAGCCGCCCGCAGGCCGTGTACGCCAGGTCGAGCGCCGCGGAGCCGGCTCGCCGCACCCCGTGCGAACGCAGCGTGAACTCCTGATAAAAGTGGATATTCGGGTTCGCGTGGCGCTTGCGGCTGGGAAAACCCGTCGCCAGCAGCGCCTCCGCCAGCGTCGCGGTCCGCGACACATGAATCCACCGCCCGTTCAGCCACGCGCCCTGCCCTTTTTGCGCGAGGAACAGCTCGTCGCGGGTCGGATCGTAAATCACCCCGGCGATCAGCTCGCCATCCGCATCGGCAGCCAGCCCCACCGGGCGGCGCTCCAGCCCCATCGAGACGCAGAAAACCGGAAATCCGTGCGCAAAATTCGTTGTGCCGTCGAGCGGATCGACATACCAGCGATATTCGGCGTCCAGGCGGCGCCGCGAGCCCTCTTCTCCGAAAATGCCGTGCGCCGGGAAGACCGCGCTCAGCCGCTCCACAATCAACTTTTCCGAGGCGCGGTCGGCCTCGGTCACCAGATCCACATCGCCCTTGTACTCGGTGGCCACGCCGCGCTCGAAATAGCCGCGCACCAGCGTGCCGGCTTCGAGGGCAATTTCAGCCCCGGCTGCGGCCCACTCCAGATGGGCGGGTACCCGCCCGTTTGCAGATACCGCGCTCACACTGCATCCTCGCCCGGGTTGGCCGGAGTCTCCTCTGGCCGCGGCCGCCGCCGCGCTTCGCGGCCGTGCTCGGTGATGGTGCGGATCTGATTCTTATAAATAAAAAGGTTCGGCTTGCCCTCGCGCGTCAACCGGATCATCTTTTCGTCGAAGTACTCGATCCAGCCGGAAACCGTTTCGCCGTCGCGCAACTTCACGTGTACGTGCACCTGCCGCTCGCTCAGCGAGCGCAGATACAGCGCTTCCTGGCCGGTTTCGCCGGGGGGCGGCGACTTTTGCCGGCGGCGCGATCCGCTGTCGGGAGGCATAGGCTCATTGTATCGGACGGCAACGGGCCCGCTATGCGGCCTCAATCGAGCACCATGCGGAACAGCATCTGCAGCAGCGCCAGCACCACGGCGCCAATCAGCGCCGCGCCGAAGGTCTCCACGCGGAAGCCCGGAGTGATGCTTCCCGCCAGTTCCAGAATGATCGCATTGATCACCAGGAAGAACAGCCCCAGCGTCAATATGCCCAGCGGCAGCGTCAACAGCTTCAGCAGCGCGCCCAATGTAACGTTGAGCAGTCCAATCACCAGCACCGCGATCAGCGCCGAGGTAAAACTTCCGATCCGGAACCCCGGCACCAGTTTTGCCGTAATCAACAGAGCCAGCGCATGCAGCAGCCACTTCACCAGCAGTCGAATCATGCCGTCGTTCTCCTTCGCCCTCTCATGAGGTGTCAGCAGCTTACGCTATGATCGCTTCACGTGGATTCGTGTTGCTTCCCCGCCGCATATCGCTCCGATTTGCGCGCCTCGTCCTCGGTTGCTGCCTGACCCCGGTCGCACTGACGGCGCAAACCCCAGCCGTCCCGCCCAGTTCCGAGCCCCTCCCTGACGTACCCACATTGATCGAGCAGGTCCGCGCACACCAGCGCCAGATGGACGCCGTCCAGGAGAACTACACCTGGCGCGAGATCGACCTGACCCAGACTCTGAACAGGAACGGCAGTGTGAAGAAGACCGAGTCCGACACCTATGAAATCTTCTACGTCAACACCCACGAGGTCCGCCGGCAGATTCAGAAGGACGGCAAAGATCTCGATCCCGGCCAGGAGAAGAAGGAGCAGGAGCGGGTGATGAAGGCCGTCGAGAGAGCGCAGCAGACGCCGCCCGGCCAGGCGCCCAACGGCGAGGTGGTCATCAGCGTCGGCCACATCCTGGCCATGGTGAAAGTTTCCAGCCCGCGCCGCGAGATGCTCGACGGCCGGCCCACCATCGCCTTCGACTACACCGGCGATCCGCACGCCAGGGCCCACGGCGTGGCCGAAGAGGCCGCGCGCCGCATGTCGGGGACGGTCTGGATCGACGAGCGGGATCGCCAGGTCCGCCGCATGGTCGCCCGCCTCGACGACAACCTGCACGTCGGGTTCGGCCTGTTTTCCATTGCCAGGGGCAGCAACCTGGTCTTCGACCAGAAGCTGGTCGACAACACGCTGTGGCTGCCCACGAGCGCCGATATCTATGTGAACGCGCACGCCTTTGGCGTCATCGGCGAGCGGGCTAACATCCACGTGACCGACAACGACTATAAAAAATTCGAGGCGCAGGCCATTCAGCAGCCAGGCGCAACCGTGGTGCCTCCCGCCGCACACTGATCGCTGCAAACTGCGTGCCGCTCGCTGCGTCCGGGTTCGTTGCGGGCCGGGCTGGTTGCTACTCTCAGGCCATGAACAATGTGTTTATGGGGAAGGAACTCGCCTGAAAACCGCTCGTTTTTGGGGATACCCCTAAAAACGATCCTTGGTCTGCCCCAGTTTCTGTTCCGGCAACGGACGGAAGAATCGGAAGAGGCCTCAAAGGACAGCGTTGCGCAGACGCGGCTACGGGGACAACGTGATGCGCTGCCCGCGGGGGTGGCCCTGGTAGTTCTGCGTGAGCTTGCAGGCGCGGAGATTGCCGTTCCTGTAGAACTCGACGTAATTGCCGCCGTTGATGGGGTCGGTGAAGATGCCCCACTGGCCGCCGCGGCAGGGTATGCCCTGGATGACGGCGTTCGCGACGAGGTAGAGGGAGCGGAGTTGGCCGCTGGGGTAGAGGCTGGTGATCGATCCCTCCCCCGGACCGAGGAAGCTGCCACCCATGGCGTGGTAGCCGGCAACCCAGGCGTCGTGGGCGAGGAAGACGTGGTGGGGGCGGCCGTCAGGGCGGAGGACGATGATGGAGCCCGCGGGAACAGCGAGTTCGCCGAAGGTGGTGTCGCGGGCCACGGCGCACTGGGCGAGCCGGCCGTCAGGGTAGGTCCACTCGTAGCCGCGGGCGCAGGGGTACCCCTGGACGGTGGTTTCGGCCGCAAGGACCTGCCGGGTCAGATGCGGCAGGGCGGCTGCCTGGGCCGCCCCGGCGACATTGACCACGGCAAAGAAAAGGATGACGACGAGAAGGACGAGCAGGATGATTGTGCGCTTCATGGCACACCCCTTCGCAGTTGCTGTTGTTCTCCGTTCCGAAAGTGGAAAACCCGCCGCGCTCCGTACAGGCGGCGCGGCGGGAGGATTTACAGCAAGTACTGCAGATAAACGTCACATGCGGCAGAAGGCGAGCCCGGCGAAGGTTCGCCAGGGCCTTTGCCGAGACCTCCCTGCCCTATTTGGAGTTGCCGCTGCGCAGGTCGGGGTTGAAGACCTTCTGCTCTTCGATCGCAGCCTGCGCCGCAGCCAGACGCGCGGTGAGCAGACGGAACGGGGAGCAGGAGACGTAGTCCAGACCAGCGCGGTGGCAGAACTTCACCGATTCGGGTTCTCCGCCGTGCTCGCCGCAGATGCCCACCTCCAGGTTGCGGCGGGCGGAGCGGCCTTTGTTGGTCGCCATCTTCACCAGCGTGCCGACGCCTTCCTGGTCGAGGACGGCGAAGGGATCCTGTTTAAAAATGCCCTGCTTCAGATACGCCGGCAGGAACTTGTTGACGTCGTCGCGCGAGATGCCGAAGGTAGTCTGCGTGAGATCGTTGGTCCCGAAGCTGAAGAACTCGGCCTCGGCGGCGATCTTGTCGGCGACCAGGCAGGCGCGCGGCAGCTCGATCATGGTGCCGACTTTGTATTCGACCACCAGGCCTTTCTTGATAAAGACGTCGTGGGCGACCGCGTGGATGATGGCCGCCTGAGCTTTAAACTCCTCGGGACCGGCCGTGAGCGGGATCATGATTTCCAGATGCGGATCGGTGCCGTTCTTCCTCACCGTCGCGGCAGCCTCGAAGATGGCGTGCGCCTGCATCTCGGTGATCTCGGGATAAGTGATGCCGAGCCGGCAGCCGCGCAGGGCAAGCATGGGATTGAGCTCGTGCAGCTCTTCCACACGCTCCAGCATGGCGCGCAGGGCTTTCAGTTTGGGCGAGCGCGGGGTGCTGAGCTCGAGCTTCTGGATCTGCAGCAGCAGGTCTTCCCGCTTGGGCAGAAACTCGTGGAGCGGCGGATCGAGCAGGCGGATGACCACCGGCAGCGAGCCCATGGCCTTGAAGAGACCCTGGAAGTCGGCGCGCTGCATGGGCAGAAGCTGATGCAGGGCGGCGCGGCGCTCCTCTTCGGTCTTGGCCAGAATCATGGCCTGCATGTGGGGCAGACGATCTTCGGCGAAGAACATGTGCTCGGTGCGGCAGAGGCCGATGCCTTCCGCGCCAAACAGCTGAGCCTGCTTCGCGTCGCGCGGGATATCCGCGTTGGCGAGCACGCGCAGTCTGCGTCGCTCGTCGACCCACGCCATGAACTGCACCAGGTCGGGGTTATCGGGGTTGACGGGAATGGTGTTCAGCTTGCCCGCGATGACGCGGCCGGTGGTGCCGTCGAGAGAGATCCAGTCGCCTTCCTCGAAGGTTTTGCCCTTAACCCGCATCTGCTTTTTCTTCTCGTCAATGGTCACGTCGCCTGCGCCGGCCACGCAGCACTTGCCCATGCCGCGGGTGACCAGAGCGGCGTGGGAGGTCATGCCGCCGCGCGAGGTCAGGATGCCGGCGGCCACGTTCATGCCGGCGATGTCCTCGGGCGAGGTTTCGCTGCGGACGAGGATGATGGATTTGTACGTTCCTTTTTCGTGGCACTTCACCGCATCGGCAGCGGTAAAGACGATTTGTCCCACAGCGGCGCCCGGCGAAGCGGGCAGGCCGGTGGCCAGCACTTCGATCGAGCCTTTGTCGTCGAGGCGCGGCACCAGAAAGTCGAAGATCTGGTTGGGCTCGACGCGCAGGACTGCTTCGTCGATGGTGATGATCTGCTCGCGGACCATATCGATGGCGATGCGGACCGCGGCCAGGCCAGTGCGCTTCGCGTTGCGGGTCTGCAGCATGTAGAGCCGCCCATCCTGGATGGTGAACTCGAAGTCCTGCATGTCGCGGTAGTGCTTCTCAAGCCGCGAGGTCAGGTCGCGCAGCTCGCCGTAAACGTGGGGCATCTGCTTTTGCAGCTCGCTGATGGGGACGGGCGTGCGGATGCCGGCCACCACGTCTTCGCCCTGCGCGTTCATGAGGAATTCACCGTAAAATTCGCGCTCGCCGTTCGCCGGGTTGCGGGTAAAGCCGACGCCCGTGCCGCTGGAGTCATTCAGGTTGCCGAAGACCATGGCCTGCACGTTGACCGCCGTGCCGAGCCAGTCGTCGATGTTGTTGAGGCGGCGGTAGGTGCGGGCACGATCGTTGTTCCAGCTCCGGAACACCGCGTCGCGGGCCATGGTGAGCTGGCGGTCGGGATCCTGGGGGAACTCCGCGCCCGTGTGCCGCAGGACGATCTTTTTGTATCCGGCGATGACTTCTTTCAGCGCCACCGGCGTCAGATCTGTGTCCTGGGTCGCGTCATACTTCTTCTTGGTCTCGTCGAAAACGTGCTCGAAGCTGGCTTTGGGGATGTCGAGGACAACGTCGCCGAACATTTGTATCAGCCGCCGATACGAATCGTAGGCAAAGCGCGGGTTGCTGGTCTTTTTGGCAAGGGCTTCGACCGAAGCGTCGTTCAGGCCGAGGTTCAGAATGGTGTCCATCATGCCGGGCATGGAGAATTTCGCGCCGGAACGGACGCTGACCAGCAGCGGATTCTCGCCCGCGCCGAGGCGCTGGCCCTGCAGCTTTTCGAGGCGCTCCAGCGCGACCTCCATCTGCTCGGTAACTGCGGGCGAGAGCGCGCCGCGCATGTATTCGCGGCAGGCCTCCGTCTGGATGGTGAAGCCGGGAGGCACTGGCAGGCCGGCATTGGTCATCTCCGCCAGACCTGCGCCTTTGCCGCCAAGGATATCGCGCATTTTGCCATTGCCTTCGGCGACTCCCGCGCCGAAGAAGAAGACGTATGGACTGGGAGCCTCTTTGGAGGTCCGGGCCTGTTCCTGAAGACTCAGGGTGGTCGCATTCATGGGTAAAGTCTCCGTTCTGCCGCTGGGGCGCTTTTGTATTCGTGCGGGAACCGTGCGTTGCGGTCAGGCTGGCGGCGGCTGAGCGAGAAGCGTGGAGCGCGGCCGGTCTCCGCAATCTGTAAAACGGAGAATTGTCGGCCCGCGAGAAAACGACCGTCTGTGCCGTGCATCACAGGAAAATTGCCGGAGGCATGTGACCTGCGTCACAAGCATAAAAACGCAGAAAAGCGCCGCAAAACACCCCGTTTGCTGGCGCCGGCGGCCGGAGCAGAATCGGCTGGCACGCGTTTTCAAGCTTGACCTGGTGATACGGTCGAATCGCGATCCGCAGCAGGTAGTGCGGGCGATTCGCCTCCGAATGCGGCAGCTGGATGCGGGGCTGCCCATTCCGGCGCAGCGGGCTCCTGGCGTGGACCCGCTGACCCTGCTGCGGGAAGAGTGAAAAGCAGCGGGGAGCGTTTAGCGGGTAGCGGATGCGTCCCGCAGGAACAGGAGCGCGGGCGGCTCCGCAGAATGCCTACTCGTCCGACGCGGCCTTGATGACGGCGTAGAAGGCGGGCTTCGCCTGGTCATTGCGGTCGAAGAGGAGCGGGTAGTCCGTGCGCCCGCGGACCGGCCAGTCGTTTTTCCATGAATCTCCATCCGTAACGCCCCAGAAAGTGACGCGGCTGATGTCGGCGCGGTGTTTCACGTAAACGCGGAAGAGGGCAGCGTAGCGGTCGGCAAGCTGCTGCTGGACGGAGTCGGGCAGCCTGCTGGGCCAGGGGTTGAGCTTTGGATTGGAGGCGACGTTGAGCGAGACGTCGGCGGTGGGCCCGCTCATGGCCGCCGGCAGCACATCGATGTCGAGTTCGGAGATGGCGACTTTGACGCCGAGGGCGGCGAAGGCCGAGATGGCCGCGTCTTCCTGCTCCGGGGTGGGCCAGCTGAGCGAGTCGTGGTCCTGGATGCCGACGCAGCTGATGGGCACGCCTTCAGCCTGCAGCTTTTTAACCAGCGCGACCGCGCCATCGCGTTTGGCGGGGTTCTCGAGGTTGTAGTCGTTATAGGTGAGCTGCGCCGCGGGATCGGCTTCGTGCGCGTACTCGAAGGCTTTGGCGATGTAGTCCGGGCCGATGATTTTTTCCCACAGGGACTGTCGCAGGGTGCCATCTTCGTTCAGGGCTTCGTTGACGACGTCCCAGCTCTGGATGCGGCCTTTGTAGCGGCCGACGACGGTGGCAATGTGTTCGTGCATGCGCTCAAGGAGCGCGTCGCGGGTGAGCAAATTTCCCTTGCCGTCGCGGAAGACCCACCCTGGAACCTGGCTGTGCCAGACCAGGTTATGCCCGACAATCCACATATGATGCTGCTGCCCGAAGGCGACGTACTGGTCGGCGAGCGTGAAGTCGTAGTGCCCCGGCTGCGGATGAATGACTTCCCACTTCAGCACGTTCTCCGGTGAGATGGAATCGAATTGCTCCGCGATGAGAGCGTCGCCCTTCGTATCCTGGCCGGTGATCTGGGCCGCGTTGATAGCCGCGCCGGTGGGAAAGTCGGAGCGGTAGGCGTCCTTAAGGGTAGTGGTGGTTTTGGCAGCGAGCATCCCATGTCCCAACACCAGAGACACGGGGCACCCGGCGAGGGCAGCGAGGATCATTGTTCCTAATCTCATGGGCATGCCTCCTCGCGCATCACGACGCGGATTGCGGGCCGAAGCCTTTGCGCCGTCCCGCCAGCTCGTCGGAGATCGAATGGTTGAGCTTGCGGGAAAGCGGATAGAAAAAGAGGCATGCCGCGGTGGCGAAGAAGAGCAAGCCCGAGTAGAGGCCCGCCGTCAGGCGGATGCCGTTCAAAGCGCGGGCGGTCTGGACGGCATTCGACACGTATCCGTAATAAGAGAACAGCCATCCGGCAATGGCGCCGCCGATCGCCAGTCCCACCCACAGCGCAAATACCACCGCGGCGGTTACAGTTCCGGTGGCGCGGCGGCCGGTCTTCCATTCGCCGTAATCGGCCACGTCGCCCATCATGGCCCAGATCAGCGGGCCGGAAGTTCCGTAGCAGAACTGGCGCAGCACTTCCGACGTGATGATCGCCACGGTCGCATGCGGCGGAAGGACCAGCACGGCCAGATTGAACAGGCCCGAGAGCGCCATGCTCAGAATGAACAGCGGCCGCTTGCCCAGACGCACAGAAAGCCACGTCGAGCACATCACGCCGAGGATGAGCGCCGCCAGCCCAAACCCGTTGAACCAGCTAAACAGGTCCTGATTGCCCGCCAGGTATTTGAAATAGGGCAGCATCACGCTGCCGCGCATCGCAATCGCCGCAAAGTAAAACGTCGTCACCAGAAACAGCACCACCCACGGCCCGTTGCGAAACAGGTCGCTCAGGTCCCGCGTCAGCGAGGTCTGCTGCTGCGGATCGGGCTGGATGCGCTCCTTCGTGCACAGGAACGCAACGATGAAGAAGATCACGCTGAGCAGCGACAGCAGGCCCATCGTTATCTGGTACCCGCGCGCGCTGCTTCCGCGCCCGAAATACAGCACCATCGGGATCGCCAGCGCCTGCACGATAAACCCCGCAGCGTTCGCCGCCACCTGCCGGTACGAGGCAATGCTCGTCCGCTCGTCCGGATCGCCGGTGAGCACCGCCGTCAGCGACGCGTACGGCACGTTGTTGACCGCGTAGATGAGCCGCAGCAGCAGGTACGTCGTCCACGCGTAGACCAGCTTGCCCGTCATGCTCAGGCTGGGCGTCGTGAAGGTGAGCAGCCCGATAATGCCGAAGGGGACAGCAGTCCACAGCAGCCACGGCCGGAACTTGCCCCACTTGCTGTTGGTGCGGTCGGCGATTACCCCCATCACCGGATTGAACGCGGCCGCGATCAGCCCGACGACGAGGAACAGCGTGCCCGCCTGCGCCGCCGACAACCCAAACGTGTCCGTGTAATAGCTGAGCTGCAGCGCCAGCATCGCCTGAAAGATGAAGTTGGCGGCCATGTCGCCAAGCGCGTAGCCGATCTTTTCGCCGGCCGAAAGTTTCTGAATCATACGGGCCTCGTTCTGGTGGCGCGTTTACTCCGTTACCGTCAGCGTCAGGTGCAGCAGGTCTTCGTTCCGCGACGAGCTGCCCACCATGATGGCAAAGTCGCCGGGCTCGACAATGTATTTCATGTTGACGTCGTAGAAGGCGAGCGAATCCGGCGTGATTTCAAAGTCGATGGTGGCAGTGGCGCGGGGCTCGAGGTGGATTTTCTTAAAGCCCTTCAGCTCCTTCACCGGACGCGTCACTGAGCTCACCACGTCGCGGATGTAGAGCTGGACGGTCTCGGTTCCAGCCCGTTCGCCGGTATTTGTCACATCGACGGATACAGTCGTCGAGCCGTCCTTTTTGATCTTCTTTTTCCCCAGCCGCGCGTTCGCAATGGAGAACGTCGTGTAGCTCAGCCCGTACCCAAACGCAAACAGCGGCGACACGTCGTCGAATAAATACCCGCGCCGCGCCGAGGGCTTGTAGTTGTAGAAGACCGGCAAATGCCCCGCCGAGCGAGGGAACGAAATGGGCAGCTTGCCGCCGGGGTTGAAGTCGCCAAACAGCACATCGGCGACGGCGTGCCCCGTCTCCTGCCCCAGATAAAAGCACTCGTACACCACCGGCACCTTCGCAAACAGATTCGTCGCCGCCAGCGGCCGCCCGTTGAACAGGAACGCGATCACCGGCTTGCCCAGCGCCACCATCGCATCAATCAGCTCGTTCTGCCGCCCGATCAGATCGAGGCTCGTCCGGTCGCCCATGTGCTGCAGGTTCCACGCCTCGCGCGAGGTCTGCTCGTTGCCGCCGATGGCCAGCACGATCACGTCGGCCTTCTTCGCCACCTGCACCGCTTCTTTAATCTGCCGCCGGTCCTCTTCGGGATCGCTCGGCACCACGGCGTCCTGGTTCCAGTTGCCACCGATGGTGATCTTGCAGCCTTCGCTGTACAGGACCTTCGCCGCCTTGCCAACCTTCGCCTGGACGCCTTCGAGCACCGTCACTTCGTGCTGCGGCACGCCGGAGTAGCCGCCCAGCAGCGTGCGATTCGCATTCGGCCCGATCACGGCGATGGTTTTTATTTTGCTCAGGTCGAGCGGCGCCACGCCGCCGTCGTTCTTCAGCAGCGTGATCGATTCGCGCGCGGCTTCCAGCGCCAGCGCCCGATGCTCCGGCTTCCGCACCACCTGCTCTGCCTGCTCCGGATCGACGTACGGATCGTCGAACAGCCCCAGCTCAAATTTCCAGAACAGCATCGGCGCCACCAGCTCGTCGAGCTGCTTTTCCTCGAGCACCCCTTTCTTCACCAGCTCCACCAGATGCTTGTAGCAGTCCGGGTCGGGCAGCTCGATGTTGACGCCGGCCTCCACCGCCAGCCGGCACGACTCCTTTTTGTCCGCCGCGACGAAGTGCCCGTGCGTGTCCGGCCGATAGCCCAGCTCCCAGATGGCGTAGTAGTCGGAGACGACAAAGCCCTTGAAACCCCATTCCCTGCGCAGCACATCGCGCAGCAGCCACTTGTTCGCGTGCGACGGAACCCCATCGATCTCGTTGTAGCTGGCCATCAGCGTCACCGCGCCGGCCTCGCGCAGCGCTTCGCGGAAGGTGTACAGGAACGTCTCCCGCAGCACCCGCAGCGACACGTTCGCCGGGGCGCAGTTCATCCCGCTCTCCGGCTGCCCGTGACCGACGAAGTGCTTCAGCGTGGCCAGCAGGCGCGTCTTGTCGCGGAACCTGCCGTCGCCCTGGAAGCCCTTCACGGCGGCAATGCCCAGCCGCGAAACCAGATAAGGATCCTCGCCGTAGGTTTCTTCCACGCGCCCCCACCGCGGCTCGCGCGCCACGTCCACCACCGGCGTCAGCGCATGGTGCGCCCCGCGGCTGCGCGCTTCGAGCGCCGTCATCGTGAACAGCTTTTCCACCAGCTCCGGATTGAAGGTCGCGCCCAGCGCAACGGGCTGCGGAAAGCTGGTGCCTTCGGGTGCAGCGTGCCCATGCAGGCATTCCTCGTGAAAAATCACCGGGATCCCCAGCCGCGAATTCTCCAAAAAGAATTTCTGGATCGCGTTGGTCAGCTCCGCCATCTGCCGCGCATTGCGGCCGCCGCCGGCATCGCTGGGCCGCCCCACCTGGCCCAGCCCGCGCTGCAGTGCATACGGCCCGCGCAGCGACCTCCTCGCTTTGGCCAGGTCGAATTCGCCCTTCTCGTCGACCAGGGTCAGCGCCTTTTCCTGCCAGATGCACAGCATCTGCGCGGCCTTCTCCTCGAGGGTCATGCGCGCCAGCAGATCTTTGACCCGAGGCGCGGAGGGAAGGCTGGGATTTTTGTATGCGGGGGTGGCAGCGCGGTTCGGCACAGCTTTTTTTGCGGAGGACTTCGTTTTCATGCGATGGATTCCTGGCCGGAGAGCGGCGTTCGTTGGCGATGCCAATGCGACCGACCGCTCACCGGTACTGCGGGACGGCGCGGCAATCGGAGAAATGCGGGGCGAACCGGAAGTCGGCGGGTGAAGGTCATACAAGCGAACGAGTGTCTGCGTTGGCAGCGGAGCGGGAGTGCTCCGCGTGCGGCTGCGCTGCCGATCCAATCTAGTCGCTCGCGAACGGAAGTGCAACAGAAAATCGATTTTCCTCGCTGTATTGCGCAGGCAAGGCTCTCCCTTTTCCGGGGCCTGGGTACCGCGCCGCTTCGGGTCACCTGCCCCTTGCTGCGCCGCATGAAAACCGAAGGGTGCAATTCACACCGCCACAACCCGAAAGGCCCGTGCCGCTTGCTATTCTGGATGGGCTATGACTTCGAAACCGGAATTGCTCTCGACCCCTGTCCGCCACATCGACATCAAGGAGCACGACGTCGTCGCTCTGGTCGATGCCATGCAGTCCATGGCCTACAGCTCGCGCGATCTGGCCCGGGCGGCGTCGATTTACGAGCGCATGCTGCGCGACCAGGAGTGCGGCATCATTCTGTGCCTCGCCGGCTCCCTCATCTCGGCTGGCCTCAAGCAGATCTTTGTCGATCTCATCCGCAACAACATGGTGGACGCAGTCGTATCGACGGGCGCCAACATCGTCGACCAGGACTTCTTCGAGGCCCTCGGCTTCAAGCATTACATCGCCGACGACCTGTTCAAGTCCGGCACCCAGGACGCCGTGCTCCGCGAGCTCATGATCGACCGCATCTACGACACCCTGATCGACGAGGAAGAGCTCCGCCACTGCGACGAGACCACGGAGAAGGTGGCCGATTCGCTGCCGCCGCGTCCGCACAGCTCGCGCGAGTTCATCCGCGCCATGGGCGCGTGGCTCGAAAAGGAAGGCAGAACCCCGCAAAACGGCGGCGTGGATTCGATCGTGCTCGCCGCATATCAGAAGGATGTGCCCATCTTCTGCCCCGCATTCAGCGACTGCTCGGCGGGCTTCGGCCTGGTGGCGCACCAGCACAAGCGCCAGGACAAGCCGAAGGTCTCCATCGATTCCGCGAAGGATTTTTACGAGCTGACGCAGCTCAAGATCGCGAACCCGACCACCGGGCTGCTGATGATCGGCGGCGGCGTGCCCAAGAACTTCGCACAGGACATCGTAGTTGCGGCTGACATCCTCGGCTCCGACGCGCCGATGCACAAGTATGCGATCCAGATCACGGTGGCCGACGTTCGCGACGGCGCGCTCTCATCGAGCACACTCAAAGAAGCCAGTTCCTGGGGCAAAGTCGATACCACCTTCGAGCAGATGGTCTACAGCGAAGCCACGTTGGCTCTGCCGCTCATAACCGGCTACGCGTACCACAAGAAC
>JASHNW010000030.1 GCA_030041435.1 Acidobacteriaceae bacterium | reverse complement strand
TCGCAAGGCCCCGGAACAGGCCAAAGCAAAGCTGACAGAGCACTTAGACGCAATCAGGATGATTCCACAAAGCGATAGTTCCTACTTGGCCTGTGGGGAGTGGGACCTGATAGGCGTTCGCGGTCCAGTGTTGGTTGCGGGGGGTGGATTTGAACCACCGACCTTTGGGTTATGAGCGACCTGAGATTTCGGTAAGTATCGGACAACAGGGCACGAGTGGAAACCCTGAGATACCCCTGGGAACGGCTGGAACAGCTTATTGGGGACCGTGTGGGGACTCGTTTGGCGATTGCCCAACGATGTGCCCAACGATATCGCTCAACGGCGTGGTTGTGGTGTCGGTCAAGTTGATGTGTGACCAATAACCATGCGCCTAGGACGATTGGGGTCCGATTTTCAGGTCGTCCCAATGAGCGCCCAATGACGTGCAGCTCAGCCGTCTGCCGAGCGCGGCTTCTTCAGTCGCCTCAGAGGATCGAACATGATTCTTCAGCCACCCTCCTCCCTTCAGGAAGGCAGCCAAATCATCGCTGGATTTGCCGGCCTGCCGCCGAAGCCGCCGCGCTCAAAACTGGAACCTCACCGCGATCTGATCCGCGAATTGCGGCGCAGGGGGCAAACCTACCGTGACCTGGCTCGCCTCTTTCAGGAGAGGCTCGGATTGTACGTTGCGCCGAGCACGCTCCATTCCTTCGTAAAAGTTCGTGCGAAGCATCGCAAGCGCACTCAGTTCGAATTGCCCCCTCTGGAAGCCGCGTTGCCTGACTCGCCGGCACTCCAGCGAGTGGCGGTTCTGAGGTCGAAGCCAACCGTACCGAATGCGAAACCTGCCCGCTTCGTGTTCCGCGAGAACGAACCGTTGACCCTGACAGACAACGGAGGCGAGCAATGACAGCATCCACAAAGCGCGTCGTCTTCACGATGGGCGGTAAAGGCGGCGTCGGCAAAACCGGCGTCGTCGTTGCTCTTGCCGAGTGGTTTCAGGCAAACGAGATTCCAGTCACTCTCCTCGATCTCGATACCGAAAATAAAGCGCGTGGATCTCTGAAACACTTTTTCAACGGGACTGTGACCAAGGTCGATGTTCATACCCCAGCGGGTCTGGATGCCTTCGTCGATCATCTCGACAACGGCACTCCGATCATCCTTGCGGACATGGGAGCTGGTGCCGGCCAGGTTGCTGCGGGCTGGTTCGATTCCATGTATGAGGATGTCGCGGCGACCGGTGTCCGATTTACGGCGGTTGGAATCGTAACGCCAGACCCGGCCAGCGTCGAGAGTGTTCTGGCTTGGGCGAATCGTCTACAGGAGCGGGTGGAGTATGTCATCGTCGAGAATGCCACGAGTGCGCTGGCAGATTTCACCTACTGGCGTTCAACGAAGCAGGCCAACCAGTTCCGTCAAGTCTTTACTCCCGCCATTTTGCAGATGGAATTTCGCCTGGCCGAACTTGAAAACCCTCTCCGGCAGCATGGCATTCAACTGGGTCAGGTGGCAGACCGCAAAACAGCGGTTGACGAACTGAAGCGGGCATCGCTCATCATGCGTGCACAAAGCTATCGGCGGCGGCTGTTTTCGGAATTCGACCGCACAAGGGAGGCGTTCTTGCCATGAGTGCCGCGCAATCCCCACAGAACGTCGAAGTCGATGTAGCGGGAGAGCCGACGATGTTCGACTCTCTCGCCCGGCTCGTGCCGGACGAACTCCAGACCGCATACTATCGCGTCCTCGCCCATACCCGGACACTGAGCCCCGACGATGAAATGCTGCGCATCCTCGAAGCGATGGGCATTCTGGCGCTGCTCACGCGCCATACCCCGAAGGATATTGCGGGCGAACGGGAACGATTGCAGGAGTTGCTTGAGGCTCATCAGCAACACTCAGAGCGGGCCCAGCAGAACATGCTGGGCTATGTCCACGAGCTGGAGTCGCGGATCGCCGATTTGCCCAGTGAGATTGAAGCTGGTCTCGATCCGAAGCAAATTTCCAAGATGCTTGGTGAAAGCCTGCGCCAGCACTTTCTCCGTTCGGGTGTACAGGACACCGTAAGCGCGTTGCAGACCACGAATGCGGCCATGACGAGTGCACAGAAGGAACTCTCTACCGCTCTGCGCGCGCTTTCGGATTCGCATGGCGGTGTAGTCGCGCAAGTGGAGCGTGCCAACAATCGGATTGAATATTCACTCGAGAGTCGGGCAAGAACAATGGATGCGCTTCTGCATGAATGGAAGAGCGATCTGCTGCGAATATGGATTCCCATGGTGGCCGGGGCTTGTATGCTGATCGGGCTGTTCGGCGGCATGGAGATACAGGGCTGCCGCGATGAACCTGCGGTTACGCGGCCAACTACAACGGCAGAGCCAACGGTTCTGCCTGTGGTTCCTCAGGCTCCAGCAAGGATTCCCGAACAACCCAAGGGGAGAAGGCAAGGCGCAAAATGAAAGTGCGCCTCTGCAAGTTGTCAACTCATAAGTTGACAACTTGAAAGCAGACAACCCATAATAAGGGCGTTAGGCAAGGACTCCCGATGTCCGGTTCAACTATCAAGCCTGATCCGTTTTACGACCGCACCGTCGAACTGGCGGCGCTTGATCGTGCGTGGAAGCGCCACGGAAACGGCGGGCAAATGTTGCTTCTTTATGGCCGCAGACGATTGGGCAAAACTTTCCTTCTCCAGCGTTATTTCACGGCGGGAGCAACCGGCGATGAGTCGGCAAAGCCGCATTGCTACTATCTGGCCGAACAGTCTACGGCAGCGACACAGCAGCTTACCCTGGCGCGCCAGTTGATTGCAGCGCTACCCGCAGAAGGGGTCACGGCAGAGGAAATTGCAGTCTCCTGGAATGCACTTCTGCGCTATGCATCACAGCAGGCGCAGGCCCGGAAAAAAGGTGACGGGCGCTTCGCCCTGATCCTTGATGAATTCCCCTATCTGATTGCGCAGACTCCTGAGCTGCCCTCCATTCTGCAAGCGTGGTGGGACCGCGAAGGAACTCACTCTCCTCTCTTCGTGGTTCTTTGCGGCTCGCAGCTCTCGGCCATGGCCGCGCTCGGTGAGGAAAGCGCGCCGCTCTTCGGGCGCTTCAATGCTGGGATCTTTCATCTCGATCCGCTTCAGTACGAAGATGTCGCCTGCTTCTACGCAAACAGCCCGCACTATGGCGTTGTTGAAAAGCTGCTAATGTACGGTGTTTTTGGCGGAACACCGCGTTATCACGCTCTAGTCGATCCGTCGCGCCCACCTGCCGAAGAGATCGTCACGTTGCTGATGCAGCCGCGCGCCATTCTCGAAAATGAAGTGCGCTTCCTCCTTGGCAGCGAACAGATTCGCGATCCTGCTCCTTACAACGCAATTCTCGCCGCGATTGCTGGTGGCGAAACGAAATTCAATGGCATTCAACAGTTGATCGGCGTAGGGCGCGGGGCGCTTTCAAAGTCCTTACGCACCCTTCTGGAACTGGGTTGGATTCGACGTGAATTGCCCTTTGACGAACGCTCCGACCGCCGCGCACTGTACCGCGTTGCCGATCCGTTTCTGGCCTTCTGGTATCGCTTCGTCGCTCCGCTGGCGAGCGACCTGCAGTTCTCCGATCCTGCTGCCGTGTATGCCGCGCATGTCGCGCCTCGCTTGGCCGAATACATGGGCTGGTCGGTGTTCGAGGAAATCTGCGGACAGTGGCTCCAACGCCACGCCAAGGAGCGGCTCGGCCTAACCATTCGCCAGATGGCCCGCTACTGGAGCCGTGACGGTCGTACGGAAATCGATCTCATGGCGGAACTCAATCACGGCACTTACCTCTTTGGTGAATGCAAGTGGCGCGCGGATAGCGTTATGCGGTTGGGTGACCTCAGCGCATTACAAGCCAAAGTTGCCAGCCTACCTGAGGCTCGATGGCGGAACAAGCCCAGTTACATTCTTTTTGCGCTGGGCGGTTTCTCCCCCGAACTGCTACAGCTTGCGAGTGATCCGGCTGAGCGGGTCCATCTTGTCGCAGAAACCAATATATTGAGCAGTACTCGTTGAGATCTATTTGTGATAGATCCGGAAAGGGTTAAGACGGCACTTGCCGGAACGCTGCCCCATTTTGGAGGACTGATGCGGAGAATTTCATAACATCGCGGGAAACAAACAGGCAATCGGTTCTTTTTTAAGTTCACGGTATTATGTTTTCCCAGCAGCTTCGTGAGAGGTGAAGGTTGGGTCTACGGCAGCAAGCATTCGACAGGAGCGGCCTCGGCTCCGAGGTACGACAGTCGGACTTCAGGAAATACCGGCAGGTCCTAACTAAGGACACAAAGGACCAACTTGTGGATGACGCGGTTACCTGCGCCATGAACGCCTTCAACGGCGCGTGCGGCCTCAAATACATCCGCAAGGGGTCGAGGGATATTTGTACGGTTTTCTCCTACCCCGAGACCCTTGTTCTGAGGAAGATTGCAAGCAACCTCAGCACCATTACTAGAGTGGGACCGAGCGAGCGCAGCCGCCTGATTAAGGTCCTTCTCCTTTGCCTCAGGCAGGACCTTCAATTTCGCCTTTACCGATTTGACGTACACAGGTTCTTCGACTCGCTGTCGGTTGAAGAGTCGTTAGCGCAGGTGGCGGCCAGCGCTGTGAGCCGAAGAACAGTCGAACTCCTAACTGCGGTTCTTCGACAGCACTCGGCCGCTGGGAAGCCCGGAATCCCAACAGGCCTGGCTATGAGTGCCGCTCTAGCTGAAGTCATGATGGCTCCTTTCGATCGCTATGTGAAAAGTCAGCCAGGTGTCTTCTATTTTGGGCGCTTTGTGGATGACATCGTTGTTGTAACTAACGGGTCCGAAGACGCATTCGAGTTCGGCCGGAAACTATCGATGGCTCTGCCCGCGGGTACTAGATTTGGTACGAAGAAGCAGGAGCGCATTGAAGTCCCCAAAATAGACCACGGCAAATCATCAGAGATCGGTCGGTTCGACTACCTCGGATACGAGTTCAGGATTCGAGACGAAAGGGTTCGGAGCCGTGAATCGATACGCGTCGTAGATGTGAACCTGAGCGAGCGGCCCCTAAAGCGCATCCTTACAAGGACGGCGAGAGCATTTCGCGCCTTCGCGTCCGACGGCCGCTTTGACGAACTCTACCTGCGGATATGCTATCTCACTTCGAATTACAGGCTCTTTGATCCGCTGGTAAATCGTAAGCGACTGGCAGGCGTCTATCACAATCATCCCTTCCTGACTTACCATCCTGGCAACTCGCTTCGAGTACTAGATGGAGCACTTCGCCAGCTCGTTTTCTCTTCTCCTCGCCGACGCGCCGGGGCGGGCGTCGCGCTCAACGCCTACCAACAAAGGACACTCTCTAAAAGAAGCTTCCTGAAGGGGCACATGCGAAGGGAGTACTACTCCTTCAGCGTGAAGACGCTAGCTCTAGTGAAGAGGTGCTGGTTCGATGGCTAAACGGGGGGAGTGGGTTCCGGTTAAACGGGGTGATCATGAACGTGTGCTCATCACTGATACGCTTCCGTTTGAGACCCCAATCATTTTTTCCGGGGACGGCTTCTATAGTCGAATAAAGAAAAAAACAACCTCCGGCCGGGTGCACTCGGACCTTGTTGATATGCTCGTTCTCGGCAATGGCCCACGGCCCACGCATGTGACCATTCCGTTCTCATACAAAGTTAGAAAAGGAATCACAGACTTCAGGAAGCTTGGGGCGCTTCACCCGTCAGCACTTTGGAAGGTAAAGAATTTTTACGGCAAATTCGACGAGTGGATGATCCACGAATGCAGCCGGAGCCCTGTCAGTATCCGGGCCCCGTTTAAGGTTTCAGGTACTTTCTACGAGAAGAGCGATGCAGATTCTCTAAGGAACCTCTGAAGTACTCTGCGCTCCACAGGCGATGGGGTTAACCTGGGTTGTGGAGGAACAGGACGAGTGAGACAGCAGACGCTGGCGGCGCAGAAGGGTTTCGAGAGATACGGGAAGAAGACGCGGCGGGAGCAGTTTCTGGAGGAGATGGATCAGGTGGTGCCGTGGGCTGAGTTGGAAGAGTTAGTCCGGCCG